>NZ_CAURVN010000073.1:0-3194 GCF_963528195.1 uncultured Granulicatella sp. | reverse complement strand
CAAGTAACTATTTCACTTTAGGTCGCATTGATGAAGACCAAGCTCAAGATTATGCCAAACGTAAAGGTTGGGATGAGAGAGAGATGATGAAATGGTTGGGTGTGGCGATGAAGTGATATAATGCCTAAAAATTTTATTCATTATAAAAATTAATTACTAAATAAGGATTTCTTATGGGAGAAACTGTAAACAAATCAAAGATAGCTGAAGAAATTGGACAGAGGATTTTTAAAGCATTATTTTGGGATGTTTGTCCACCAACAAATATTAATTTCTCATGTTCATGTCCCGTTCCTAAAGATGGAGAGAAAAAAGAAGTAGGAAAAACCTATCATAATAATCAAGGGACCCACCCAATGGATGCTTCTTTTTCTTATATAGATCCTTACTTAGGTAAGAAAATTTATCTAAATACTGACTTCAAAAGCTACAGTCAGAAATCTATTACTCCACCTAAGATTAGAAGTAGTTTAAAATCTCTTGCTGAAACTATTAGCTGTGCTCAAGATTCTTCCGAATGGGCTAAGTTTGTGTGTTGTGGGGAAGCAACAAAGGAAGTAAGAGGTTTATTATTCTTATATAATTCAGATTATAAATATGAGCATGATATTATAACTATATTCTAAATCAAGTAAAACTAGAAAACATCCCAATAGAACGCGGGCAATACATACATTTACTAGATCCACTAACTATAAATAGAATAAATTCATTAGTGACTGATCTAAAATCATTAAAAAATGAGCTTTATGATGAATATTCATTCTATTACCCTAACCATAGACTAAGTAAGAATATTATTTCAAATTCAATGAGCCCCCCTTTACCCTGCACGATAGAAATGATTTGTTCAAATTATACGGTTATAAAATATAAAAAAGGTGAAAATGAAGGTTTCCTAATTTATTATAATGGGATAGGTGAAAGTGAAAATGACTTTTTATATTTATTTGATTATTTAACTAGTGTTCAAATTCCATTTGATGAAAATTTGAAAATTAGAGCATCAAATGCGAATGTTTCAAGTTCCATATCTAATAATTTTACGATAGCAAAACAGAGATATTTACAAGAATGGAATTTTTCAAATAGTATTATAGAAAGTCTTAAAGATCTAGAAATAACCATAATAGATCAAAATATTCCTAATTTTATTAATATATTACAGGGTTGGAATGAACTATCATGAAACAAAGCCTAGCATATGCCAATGACAGAAGTGTATATAATGCATTAAATCAAAATAAAATAACAGGAAGAACAATTCAAGAATTGTTTATTAGAAAAGGCATTATCTGTTCTTCAGATACAGATAGAGAAGAGTTAGCCACTTATTTTTCTAGACTGACTCATGATTTTATAGATCACAAATTAATAGCTGATAGCATAGGAATCATACCAAGAAGAGAAAAAATAACATCTACAGAAATTACAGATAGCAATAAAACATCTCTTTCTTATGACAATATTAAGTTTAAATTGAAAGATTTAGAAAAATATTTAAATGAAAATGGTTGCACTGCAATATATAAACCACTAGCAAAAGAGCAAGAGCTAGATATAACATATACAGAAATTGATTATAGTAAATCAGATTTCCAGCAAATGACTACTCGACATGGAAAAATAACTATTAACATTGAAGATAATACAGCTCACATTAGATCTACTCAAACAAAGTTTATTAATAAAATTAAAGAGGATTTAGTTTCTAGTATAATTTCGCTAGATGAAGAAAATTTAAAGCGAAATGTAATAACTCTTAATGATATTAATGATCCAAATTTAAGAACAAAATTTATACTTGAAACTATTAAAAATATCCAAGAATATGAACTAGAAGAGATTACTCAGGTAGGGATTTTTAAGAATAATAGTCTACTTGAAGAAACAGAATCTGAAGATGAGAGAGAAAAAATAATTGCGAATATAAATGATGCTCATTTAAAAGGAAATGATGTTCATTTAACATCAGAATTAAGACATCTTTCAGATAAAGGCTTCTACTATGTCAAAGTTATTGCGACCTTAAAAAGCATAAAAACCAACCTTTTATATACTGTAGACATAGAATTTAAAGATAAAGAGAATTGCGATCTATTTTCTTATATTGTGAAACACATTAGTGAACCTAAATATGATACTGCCACTCAAACATTAAGTTCATATAAATTCCCAAGAGCACCAAAAATGTTAGAGCAAATTGATTTTATGGACAAACTGGAAGAATCTGCTAAAAATGCATTAGAGTCTCTTTAAAATTAGCTAAATTATATAGAATAGGAGTATCTAATTATGGTTAGATATCGATGGTATCGCTTATTAACAAGAAAAGAGATACGTAATATCTTAGATATAATAAATTCCTTGCCCTTTGATAATGGGGTAAAAAAAGGATTTAAAATAAGTTATAAATCTGAAAATAGTGTTAGTGGTATTTTTTATCATATCTCCATATTTCATCAAGAAAATGCAAATATAGACATTCTTAATTCTCTACAATTTTCTATATCAGAGATTAAAGGTTCGATCTATCTAAGAATACAAGATCCAACGCGTAACATAAAAGAATTCTCTAATACATTATTTGAACTATTCGATTTAGATTTAGCCTTTGAACCAATATCAATATCTTTTGATAATGTCAAAGAATGGATTTCATTTAAAGAACATGAGGCAAAGCTGATACTTATTAAAGTATCTAATTTAAAAATCACAGAAAATATTTTTTCTGAAATAACTTTTAAATCTAATGATGAAATAAACATTTCAGAGCTAGAAGTATTGAAGGATAAGCAATATGTTGTTGATACTATTTCTTGGTGCATAAAATCAAAAGTTAAAAATTATAAAATATCAGTATCAAAATCAGGATTGGTAAGTATGAGTGAATATCTTATCCTAGATTTTATTGACTATGTCGAAGCAAGAATATTATGATTCTATATGACTCAATAGCTAATATACCCTTGATAGCACTCTAATAACGATAGTACATACTTCCCAGCATGTACCTGAACTCAATAAAAAATACTTGAAAAACTCCTCCTATGATGGTGCAAGCGTCATCGCTTGTGCCTATCAACTAAAAGTGCGGCCAAAAATCTAAAGAATTCTGAATATTGCCTCTACCAGTGGTTATAAGTAAAACTCTCAATGTTTTTATTAAGCAATACCAGTGTGGATGCTGGCAC
>NZ_CAURVN010000072.1:0-3811 GCF_963528195.1 uncultured Granulicatella sp. | reverse complement strand
CGTTAGTAATAGCCGTATTAACAGTGCCACCAGTCACTAAACCTTTATCTCCATCGGCTACTGAACCAGTGCCTAATTTTTCACTCCATTTTTTAGCGTCCTCAGTAGAGATGTTGGAAGCATCTTTATTAGCTTTGACAGCTAGCTTGGTATCTACAGTAGTAGATAATTCCGTTAATTTAGGGGCAATAGCACCAGTGATGGCATCGTTAGATACATTTACCTTATACACAGTGGAATTGCCGTCTACACGGCTTTCTACGGAAGTATTAGAGCCGTTTTCTAGCTTAATAGCTTCTTTAGATAAATTACGGATTACCGTTTTACCGTCATCTGTAATGTTATCTAAAGTGGTATTAGCTTTAGCATTGAATTTAGAATCTAACGCATTATTGATGCTAGAAGTAGCATTGTTGACAGCGTTAGTAATAGCCGTATTAACAGTGCCACCAGTCACTAAACCTTTATCTCCATCAGCTACTGAACCAACACCTAATTTAGATGTCCATTCTTTAACATTTTCATCTGTTAAGTTAGATGCATTAGTATTAGCCTTAGTTGTTAATGTATTAGGATCAATTTTAACGGTGGAAAGAGCTGTATGTAAGGTATCACCTGTAATTAATCCTTTATCACCAGCTTTTGCAGTGCCAGTGCCTAATTTTTCACTCCATTTTTTAGCGTCCTCAGTAGAGATGTTGGAAGCATCTTTATTAGCTTTGACAGCTAGCTTGGTATCTACAGTAGTAGATAATTCCGTTAATTTAGGGGCAATAGCACCAGTGATGGCATCGTTAGATACATTTACCTTATACACAGTGGAATTACCGTCTACACGGCTTTCTACGGAAGTATTAGAGCCGTTTTCTAGCTTAACAGCTTCTTTAGATAAGTTACGGATAACAGTTTTACCATCATCTGTAATGTTATCTAAAGTGGTATTGGCTTTAGCATTTAATGTATTAGGATCAATTTTAACGGTGGAAAGAGCTGCATGTAAGGTATCTCCAGTAATAAGTCCAGTATTACCAGCTGCATTTGTACCATTTCCTAACGCAGCTTGCCAAGCTGTTTTATTAATTGCTTTTGCTTCAGATACTTTCCACAATTGATTACCATTAATTGCTTCTTTAGAGTTTTCAGCAATTGTACCATCTGTTACATTCACTAACTTTCTAGTAGAAGTATTAGAGCCAATGGATACTACATTATCTTCAGTGGCTACACTATCTTTGCCTAAGACAACGGAGTTATTTGCCTTAGTTTTTACATTTGAGCCTAATACAAATGTATTTGTTCCTACTGTATGTGTAGTGGTAGCATCGCCAATGGTATTGTTGTTACCAAAAGCATAAGAGCCGTCACTATAAATAGTGTTAGGATCGCCAAAAGTCCCAGAATTATTACCGATTACAATATGGCCAACACCTACTGCAATAGATTTTGTGCCAGTTACGGCAGAACCTTTACCAATGGAAATAGAATTTTCACCAGTTACAATAGTACCTGTGCCAATGGCAATGGAATTAGACCCTGTTGATAAAGCATTTGTACCAATAGCCATAGCATTTTCACCTACATTACTTAGATTATGTAGGGTTAATGCATTTTTAAGAGCGGTCAAACGTTCTTGATTCTGTTGCAACTCTTGAGATTTAGCCGTCAATTGTTTCATTAATGTTTCATATTGCTCCATATACAACAAATCTGAAGCGTTGGGATTGATAGATTCCCAATTTGTTTTGGCTTGATCGGCAGAGGATTTTAAAGCTACAATTTGTTTTTCTTTTTCAGCAACTGCATTTTTATTAATTTGGAGAGCTGTTTCAAGGTCTGATGTTAGTTTATTCGTGGTAATTTTATTTTTTTCTAAAATATCTGTGACATTCTCTTTTTCCCATTCTTTATATTTATTTTTTAATTCTAAAAGAATGTGTTGTAGATTATATGAAGTAGCTATAGAATTATATTCTTTTATTGCTATATTTTTTTTATCTAACCACATAGTGTTATGAGTATCTTCATATTTTTTTTGATAATATGTGATTTCATAACCTTTTATAAAATAGTCGATTTTTTTATCCATTTCTTCATAAAATTGATTTTTTAATTCTGGGGTGAATAAAGGGTTATTATTTTTGTTGAAATATTCTCTAATAGATTGTTTGTATTTAGGAGCTTCTTCTTTAATACTATTCCATTCATCCTCTGTAGTTAAATCTGTATTGATATTTTTATTCAAAATATCTTTTGTTGGTCTATTAGTTAAATTCTTATCACCATCAAAAGCATTAAAATGAATATAATTATATTTTTTATTACCACCATTAAATATATTAATATTAAGGTAATTACCCCAACGGTCATATTCAAAGCTATCCTCTATACCAGCTGATAAATAATATTTGTTAATAGTTTCTGGTAGGTTCATATTGTATACATTGGTAAACTCAAAATATTGTGAATTTGTATTTCTTAATTGATTATTTCTCAAATCGCCCATTGCCTTATAATGAGCTTTAATATACTCCTTATAGAAGCTATCTAAAGGTAAATTCAAGGTACTTCCTTCTTCGGTCATGCGTTTTAGATTAGTAGCAGCTGCGGTTAATCCACCTTCAGAGGTAATATCTACACCCCCAAGACGATTAATAGCACCTAGACGATTGTTTAAATCATCTAGTTTAGCTTGAGCGTTTCTAAAAAATTCAGCGGAATTAGCTACTTCTGTATCGTAAGCGTTTTTCTTTTCCAAATAGCTTTGACGAGCTTTTTCTTTAGCAAGTCTAACTTGCTTAACACGTTCACCAGCTTCAATTGTTTTAGCTTGTTCAGCCCTAATTTTTTGGATTTCAGCGGCCAAATTAGTCACGTTATTTTGGGCTACATCAATTTCATGTAATTTCTGTTTATTTTCATTCAATTTGCTTGTGATAGTATCTTTGGTTTCATTACCACCAGTAGCCACTGCATTATTACCTACGGCCAATGATCCAGTACCAGTCGCAATAGAACCATTCCCTCTAGCTCTTGCATTAGTACCTAACTCAAGGCCAGAATCTTCTTTAATGTTGTTGATAGTAATATCATAGAAGTTATTTGTTACACCATTTTCTGTAGTAGTTGTAGTAGCAGGATCTGCGGCATAACCAATATGACCTGCACAAGCAAGTGCTACCAATGTGGAAAGTGCTAATTGTTTTTTCATATAGTACCTTTCAAAAATTAGTTAAAATTATCTTTTAAAAACTAAGATGTTATCGCCAATTTCAATATATTCTATATTAGGGTCATCCTTTAAGAGTAGAATTAATTCCCTTAATCCTTCAGAAGGTTCATACATATTTTCAACTTCTTGAAGGGTAACCCCATTTTCTTCAGTCAAGATTTCAAAGATGGTTTTCTTTTCATTCCATACTACACAACAGTTCATAGGACCTCCTTTTATAGGTAGTGTTCCTTGATAAACTCGGCTTCCTTGTAGAGACCTTTATAAATCAACCATTCTAAGGTGAAGTTATCCATTTTCTTTTCTTCAATCAGTTTGTTCAGGTAAATTTGGTCGCTTTTATCTGTGGATAAAACAAAAGCAGCTTCTACAGGCTGTAAGGCAAGATCAAATACACGATTTCCTTTTTCAAAAGAACTATAGTAGTATTCATGCCGTTCCTGGTTATCTAGCTTAGAAATGATGTCAATTTGACGTTCATTACAACCGAATTGATGGTAATAGTTACGTATGTAGAAGGAACGATGGCTGGAGTACGCATTACTTCTTCCATTTCATACACCTGCCAACGTCCTGAACCTT
>NZ_CAURVN010000071.1:0-4066 GCF_963528195.1 uncultured Granulicatella sp. | reverse complement strand
AAGGTTCAGGACGTTGGCAGGTGTATGAAATGGAAGAAGTAATGCGTACTCCAGCGATCGTTCCTTCAACCATTGACTATCTATTCCATCAGATTGACAACGCTTTAAAAGAAGATAGCCCCTCCCCTACTATGATTATCCTGGATGAATGTTGGCTATTCTTTGATAACCCTGTATTCCGAGATAAAATCCGAGAATATTTCAAAGATTTACGTAAAAAGAATGCATCAATTATTGTGGCCACTCAGAACTTAGCAGATATTATTTCTAAGCCAGATTTACTATCTACAATCCTGGAAAACTGCCCTAATAGAATTTATCTACGCAACCAAAATGCAGTTAATGAACAAATACGTAACTATTACCATCAATTCGGTTGTAATGAACGTCAAATTGACATCATTTCTAAGCTAGATAACCAGGAACGGCATGAATACTACTATAGTTCTTTTGAAAAAGGAAATCGTGTATTTGATCTTGCCTTACAGCCTGTAGAAGCTGCTTTTGTTTTATCCACAGATAAAAGCGACCAAATTTACCTGAACAAACTGATTGAAGAAAAGAAAATGGATAACTTCACCTTAGAATGGTTGATTTATAAAGGTCTCTACAAAGAAGCCGAGTTTATCAAGGAAAACTACCTATGACGAGGGGGCGTATGAGTCAATTTAGTAGTAATTTAAAAAAATACAGATTACTAGCGGGGTATATGACTGCCAAAGAGTTTGCAAAAGTGCTTGAAGTTCCATGCCCTACATATGTTAGCTATGAAAGCAACAATCGTGAACCAAAATATGATGTATTATGTAAAATTTCATATTTACTAAACGTCAGTATTGATGAATTGTTAGGCAACGAGTTTACTCGTAATACCAAAAATACGTCCTCTCAAGCTGTCAAACCAGAAAGAGAACTGTCATTAGAAATATGTAAATGTATAAAAAGAATACTCGGAACAAATGAAATAAAACAAATTTTTAAAATTTTAAATAAATTTGAAAAAGGATTATAATGAAAAATTTTAAAATAACATTAGATAATGAAGATAATGGCGATGAAGTAGACTTTTTAGAAAATTCAAACATCTTAATGTGAATAAAGATGAAAAAAAGTTTAAAGAGTATTTACAAAAAGCATATAAACTTATGGGAACAGAGTGCGTTTTTGGTTTTAAAACAGATGAGGACGGAAATATTACAGAAGTTTGTAAATCCAAAAGGTAAAGTATATGGTCATTAATGTATTACTAAGTTTATGAGAAATAAAATTTTGAAAAAGGATTTATAATGAAAAATTTTAAGAAAAAACAATTAGCACTTTCCACATTAGTAGCACTTGCTTGTGCAGGTATTGGTTATGCAGCAGATCCTGCTACTACTACAACTACAGAGGATGGTGTAACTAATAACTTCTATGATATCACCATCAACAATATTAAAGAGGACTCTGGGCTTGAATTAGGTAATAATTCAAGAGCTAGAGGTAACGGGTCTATTGCGACTGGTACTGGATCACTTGCGGTAGGTAATAATGCTGTTGCCACTGGTGGCAACGAAACAAAGGATACCATTACTGGTAAATTAAATGAAAATAGACAGAGATTAGCTGAAATCTCTACTGCTCAGAATAATGTAACTAATTTGTCCAACGAAATCCAAAAAATCCGTTCTGAACAAGCTAAGACGATTGAAGCTGGTGAACGTGTTAAGCAAGTTCGACTTGCCAAGGAAAAAGCACATCAAAGTTATTTAGAAAAGAAAAACACTTATGATACGGAAGTCGCTAATTCTGCTGAATTTTTGCGTAATGCTCAAGCTAAACTAGATGATTTAAACAATCGTTTAGGTGCAGTTAATCGCATTGGTAATGTTGATATTACCTCTGCTTCAGGATTGACAGAAGCTGCTACTAATTTAAAGCGTATGACCGAAGAAGGTAGTACCTTGGATTTACCTTTAGATAGTTTCTATAAAGAATATATTAAGTCATACTATAAGGCTTCTGGGGATTTACGTGCTAATCAAGCTCGTCAAGCTAAATCTGATCCAATTGGCTTTTTTAACAAAAATAATGAACCTATTTGGAATAATGCTCATTTAAATGATACTAGTTTAAACATGACAGTAATTAATCCATATATTTTTAATAGTACAGATATAAATTCTGGATTGTTAAATGTAAAAGGGACATTGATTTATATGTCACATCCAAATATTCAAGTAATGAACCAATTTAATAAAGATGCTTTTGATTCATATAATGGCTTAACTAACAAACCAAGTAAAGATATAGTTTTTAAACATATCAATACAGATTTATCAACTAAGGATGAATGGGATAGTGTAATAGAAGAATCTGCTAAATATAAGCAATCTTTTAGAGAGTATTTTAATGCTAATAACAACCCTTTATTAACAACTGACCTCAAAAATAAATTGTTTTTAGAAATGGATAAAAAAATAGATTATGAGGTTAAGGCCTATGAAATAACATATTATCAAAAACAATACGAAGATACGCATAATACAGTTTGGTTAGATAAAAAAAATATTGCAATAAAAGAATACAATGCTATTGCTGCTTCATATGATTTAAATACTTTAATTAATAAAGAATTGAGTAACAACTATGAAAATTGGAAAAAAGAAAACATCACAGATGTTTTAGAAAATAATAAAATTACAACAAACAAACTTACTTCTGACCTTGAAACTGCTCTTCAAATTAATAAAAATGCGGTTGCGGAAAAAGAAAAACAAATTGCAGCTTTAAAAGCCTCTGCTGATCAAGCTAAAACAAATTGGGAATCTATCAATCCCAACGCTTCAGATTTGTTGTATATGGAGCAATATGAAACATTAATGAAACAATTGACGGCTAAATCCCAAGAGTTGCAACAAAATCAGGAACGTTTGACGGCTCTTAAAAATGCTTTGACCCTACATGATTTATCAAACGTAGGGGAAAATGCGATGGCTATTGGCACTAATTCCTTATCAACAGGCTCTAATTCCATTGCCATCGGTACTGGCTCTATTGTCACTGGTGAAAATTCTATTTCTATTGGTAAAGGTTCTGCCGTAACTGGTACTAAATCTATTGCAGTAGGTGTTGGCCATATTGTAATCGGTAATAATTCGGGGACTTTTGGCGACCCGAATACGATTTATGGAGATAACTCCTACGCATTCGGTAATAACAATACCATTGGTAATTCCACTACTACACATACAGTAGGTACAAATACCTTTGTATTGGGATCTAACGTAACTACTAAAGCTAATAACTCTGTTATTCTTGGCAAGGATAGTGTAGCCACTGAAGATAATGTAGTATCCATTGGCTCTAATACTTCTACTAGAAAGTTAGTGAATGTAACAGATGGTACAATTGCTGAAAACTCTAAAGAAGCAATTAATGGTAATCAATTGTGGAAAGTATCTGAAGCAAAAGACGGAGCAATTAATAAAACGGCTTGGCAAGCTACGTTAGGTACTGGAAAGAATGCAGCTGGTAATACTGGACTTGTTACTGGTGATACCTTACATGCTGCATTAGCTAATGTTCAAATTGATCCTTCTACTCTCACTTCTAAAGCTAATAAGGATGCTTCCAACATCACTTCGGACGATGCTAAAAAATGGAGTGAAAAATTAGGCACTGGTTCAGTGGCTGCTGGAGATAAAGGTTTAGTGACTGGTGGAACAGTCAATACTGCTATCACGAACGCAGTAAATACAGCCACATCTAATATTAATAGCGGCATCGAGACAAAACTTAATGGTAAAGCCAATACTTCCTTAGATAATATTACAGACAATGGTAAAACTGTGATCCGTAATTTATCCAAGGAAGCAATCCAATTAGAAAACGGTGCAAACACAACGGTAGAAAGCCGTGTAGAGGGTAATACAACCTTGTATAAGGTAAATGTATCTAACGATGCCATCACAGGCGTTATTGACCCTAAAATCACTGAATTATCTAATACTGTAGATACTAAATTATCTACTAAAGCTAATAAGGATGCTTCCAACATCACTTCGGACGATGCTAAAAAATGGAG
>NZ_CAURVN010000070.1:0-4134 GCF_963528195.1 uncultured Granulicatella sp. | reverse complement strand
GTTGAGACCTTAGGCTCAACTTTTAGGCATGAGACCGCAGGGCTGCTGCCGTCCTTATGCTACTATAGATAAATCCATTCACATCTTAAACGTCCCCTCATATATGTCTGACCCCAAGGATTTTCATAGTAGCAAAAGTGATAAAATCTGCACTGTAGATTTTATCACAGGAAAAGTTGAGACCTTAGGCTCAACTTTTAGGCATGAGACCGCAGGGCTGCTGCCGTCCTCATGCTACTATAGATAAATCCATTATAAAATTATTTTATACAGTTCTGACAAATGCCCAATCTGATACGTTGGCTCTACAGACAACAATTCCTCCGGCTCAGTTGGTCGTTCAGGGTTTTCCATATACCAACAAGTATCCATTCCAATACGACTTGCCCCATAAATATCTGCCTTAAAACTATCTCCAATCATTAAGGCATTCTCAATCGTCATTCCTTCTGTTTGATCTACTACAGCTTCAAAAAACTCTTTACTTGGCTTACGATATCCCACTACTTCAGAAATAAATAACTTTTCAAAGAAGTTTTCTAATCCAGCTGTTTTCAAACGTAGTAATTGAGTTTCTTCAATCCCATTAGTTGCTGCAACCATGAAAAAGTCTTTCTTCAATTCATGAATAATATCTAATGCATCTGGCATCATTGTATTTGCTTCTGCTAAATAGTGACGGAATTTTTTCTCACAAACACTTCCATCTACTTGAATCCCATAATATGCAAACCAACGAACAAATCTTTCTTCATTTAAATAAGTTTGAGAAATCTCTCCTTGTTCATATTGTTCCCATAATCCTTTATTCATTGTACGGTAAACTTCTAAAACTTCTGGAGTAAACTCTAATCCATCTTCTTGACTAATACGAGATAAAGCATAATCTTCTGCTCCCCAAAAATCAAAAATTGTATTATCTAAATCAAAAATTAAATATTGGTATTTTTTCACTTCTTTTCCTCCTAAAATCTTATGACAATTTATCATACACTCTGTAGGTTCATTCTTCAACTAATATCATTTCGACAAAAAAAGGATACCTTTGCCGAAACAAACGTATCCTTATCCTTCAAATTATCATTATCTCATTGTAACAAATTCTTCAGAAGCAGTTGGGTGAATCGCTACTGTTGCATCAAAATCTGCTTTAGTAGCACCCATTTTAACAGCAACTGCAAATCCTTGAATCATTTCATCAATACCTCCACCAATTCCGTGCAAGCCAATTACTTTTTCCTCTTCACCTAATGTAATTAATTTTAATTTTGTCATTTGACGGTGAACTGTAATCGCTGAGTACATTCCTGTAAAAGTTGATTGATATACTTTAATATTTTCAATACCATATTTTGCTTCCGCTTGTTCTTGTGTTAAACCAATCGAACCAATTGCTGGATGCGAGAATACAACTGTTGGAATTAATTCATAATCCATTTTGGCATCTGTTTTACCATTGAATAAACGTTCTGCCAATGTTCTACCTGCTTTAATCGCTACAGGTGTTAATTCTTTTTCACCAGAAACATCTCCTATCGCATAAATGCCAGGTGTTGTTGTATTTTGATACTCATCTACTTGAATAAACCCACGTTCTGTTAGTTCAACGCATGCTGCTTCTAAATTTAATTGGTGAACATTTGCTTTACGCCCTACTGCCCAAATAACTTTTTGACTTGTATGAGTGGTGCCATCTTCAAAATGAATTTGAATATCCCCATTATTTAATTTTTCTAATTTTTGAGGAACTTTATGCGTATGTAATGGCTGACCATTTTTCTTCATTTCCTCTACTAATACTTCAACAATCCCTTGATCAAAACCTCTTAACGGACCACCTTTACGGACAAACAAATCTGTTTTTACTCCTAATGCATGTAAAACTCCTGCTAATTCAACAGCAATATATCCAGCACCAATAATCGATACTGATTCTGGTAATTCTTCCCATGCAAATACATCATCGGAAGTACCTCCAAGTTCACTACCTGGAACATTGGGAATAAAAGCATATGAACCAGTCGCAATCACAATATGTTTAGCACGAATGTGTTCACCGTTTACTTCTACTGTATTTTTATCTACAAAACGAGCATATCCTTCGATATAGTCTACTCCATTTCGATTGAAGTTGTTTGAAAATGCTTGACGTGAACGTTCAATATAAGCTTCACGATTTTTTCTTAAAGTTTTAAAATCAAATGAAGTTTCTCCAATTGTATATCCATAATCTGCTGCGTAGTTTTTAAGTGTTTCTGAAACTTGAGCACCATACCACATGACCTTTTTAGGAACACATCCAACGTTTACACAAGTTCCCCCAATGATATTCCCCTCAATAACAGCTGCTTTAGCTCCATGCATGGCTGCACGATTCATCGTTGCACTACCACCACTTCCTCCACCAATTGCAATAATATCGTACTCTCTCATGTTCTTTCCCTCTTTCATCTTTATTTAAAATATCCATACGATTTAACTTACGATTATCATATCATTATCATCAGTTTTTTGTCTTCTATGTTGCTCAAAGCAATGATTTTTATGAGAAACCTTATAATCTCCTTAAAAATCTTCCACATTTCAATGAAAAATGGTAAAATAAGTCAGATATCATACCATTCATTTGAGAGTATTCTCAAATTTAGAAAGGAATTATTATGAAACTAATGTATATCCTTGATAAAATCAAGCGATTCCCAAATCAAGATTTGGCACTCTATTTAATGATTGTCAGTATTTTCTTGCCGTTTTACTTGTTTTTATCATTGTTCTTGTTTTATTTTATTCTACTAATCTTTACTGGAAAAATGAAACATATTTTAAGACAACTACTGAATTATCCAGTGTTATTAACATTTATTGCTTATAGCACGATTATCTCAGCATTAAGTGGTAATTTAATTGGAGTAGCAGCTTCCGTTTTATTTTTATGGTTTGCGATATTCTTCATTTATTACCAGAAACGGATTAATCAAGATTTTTTCCACATTGTATTACAGACAATTTTACTGGGAAGTATATTTGCAGCGCTATTTGCCTTTTTAGAACATTTTGAAATTGTTCATAAATTTAATTACGCATTTTTAGCACCGAATATGCAAGTTTGGCATCAAAATCGTGCTGAAGTTACATTCTTTAATCCAAATTATTACGGAATCATTTGTTGTTTCTGTATTATGATTGGTTTTTACCTTTTCACAACGACAAAAAATTGGAAATGGAAAGTCATCTGTATTATCGCTTGCTTTATCAATTTATTCGGTTTGAACTTTACTCAAAATAGAACAGCTTTCCCTGCAATTATTTGTGGAGCTATTATTTATTTATTTACAACAATTAAAAGTTCTCGAGCATTTTGGTTAAGTGTTGGCGTCTTTATTATTGGACTATTCTTCCTGTTTTCAAATGATATTGGAGTTCGAATGGGAACATTAGATTCATCTATGGATGAACGTATTTCCATTTGGAATGCAGGATTTACACTTTTCAAACAAAATCCATTTTTTGGTGAAGGGCCATTAACATATATGCATAGTTATCAACGAATTGGTGCGATTTATCATGAACATGCGCATAGTATTTATATTGATACAATTTTAAGTTATGGATATATTGGTACTCTATTATTAGCCATTGCTAGTATCAAGCCTGTCCGTAGTTTAATCGAAATGAGTCGTCAACCTCAAAAACGTCCAATCGTTGGATTATATGTTTCATTTTTAGTCGTTGTTGCAGTTCACGGAATTTTCGACTTAGCACTATTTTGGATTCAGTCAGCTTTCATTTTCCTAGTTGTAATGTGCAGCATTCCAATGTGGGAAAGAAACGAAACGATCGACATACCGCATGAATAAAGAACTTTTCTTAATAGCAAACACAAAAAAATCCAGATAAAACTGGATTTTTTTATTTAGGAAAACTCCAAGACGGTTTCACCGTCTTACTCATGACAGAAACAAAATTTGGTATTATACTTACGTTAGAGAACAATACTAATCCGTTCGAATTATTGGGGAATTGTCGTTCCTGTCAGGAAAACTGGATGAACAGGGGTCATGAGAAAACTCGATTATGCCTAGAGCATGAAAATAAAATTACATTTTACCTTCTGTTCCATTGTTCTTAAACAAT
>NZ_CAURVN010000069.1:0-4218 GCF_963528195.1 uncultured Granulicatella sp. | reverse complement strand
GTATTTTGAAATCAGAAATGTTTTATGGATTTGAAAAGGAATTTAAGTCTCTTGATGAATTAGAGAAAGCTATTATCAATTATATTGATTACTACAACAATAAACGTATAAAAATTAAACTGGATGGACTAAGTCCTGTAAAATACAGGATGTATCATTCAAACTCTGCTAGTATTGCTTAACTAGAAAATCTATTTGAACGTTTAATGATATATCAAAAAAACGCGCCAAAATTTTTGGCGCGAACCCCCTAGGGGGTTATTCATACATTTTATCAATCAAAAAGAGACGACTAAAGTCGTCTCAAAAAAAGTCTAACTTTTTGGGGTCACTTCAAGATTGGATGAAAATCCAGTCTTTTTTCTTTTTGTGCAAACATAACAAGCATAGAAATATATGAAGATTTTAAGAAAAAAATATTGTCTTTTTTTCAAAAGCTATGAAATATGCTGAAAATATGGTATATTGTGGGAAATGCAATATTTAGTAGTATGACAGGAGTGGAAAGAATGAAAAAAACAATGATGGGGATGTTAGCTGTAGCATCAACTTTAGCGTTAGCAGCATGTTCAAATAATCAATCAGCTGTAGCGACTTCAAAAGCAGGTAATGTTACCCAGGAAGAGTTTTATAAAGCGTTAAAAACAACATCAGGAGAACAAACATTACAAAGATTAGTGTTACAAAAAGTTTTAGAAAATGATGTGAAAGATAAAAAAGCTCTAGAAGAAGAAGTAAAAAAAGAAGTTGCTAATCAAGTAACTCAATATGGTGGAGAAGATGCTTTAAAAGCTGTATTAGCTCGTAGTGGTTTTAATTCAGTAGATGCATACCGTGAAACAGTATATTTAAATAAATTAATTACAGCAGCTGTTAAAAAAGCTAATAAATTTAGCGATGAAGAGATTCAGAAATATTATGATTCATGGGAGCCAAAAGCTACTGCTCAACATATTTTAATTGGGGTAGCACAAAATGCTTCTGATGAAGAAAAAGCAGAAGCAAAGAAAAAAGCAGAAGATTTAATCAAACAATTAAAAGATGGTGCTGATTTCGATACTTTAGCAAAAGAAAATTCAACAGATAAAAGTTCTGCTGAAAATGGTGGTAAAATTGGACCGTTTAAACGTTCTGAGATGGTAAAAGAATTTGCTGATGCAGCTTACGGTCTAAAAGTAGGAGAAATTACACAAGAACCAGTGTTAACTCAATATGGGTATCATATTATTAAATTAGTAGAAAAACCAGAAAAAGGTTCATTAAATGATCTACGTTCTACATTAGAAGATGAATTAATAGCTGAAAAATTAAAAGATACAGCTACTATTCATTCTGTAGTTTCTTCATTAGTGAAAGAAGCTGATGTAAAAATTACAGATGATACATTGAAAAATGCTTTGAAAGATTTTTCTGATAATACACCAAATGTAACAGAACAATCACAAACAACTGGAAATTAGAAATTCTATTAGGAGTAGGAGGAAAATCAAAAGAATCATTTGATTTTTCCTACTCTTTTTTAGCTAATTTATCTTGACAATATACAGAAAAATTGTAAAATTGAAAATAATTTAACAATTGTTTTCACGTTATCATTTTTTTGAAAAGTTATGAAACTAAGCAAGTGGAAAGGAAGGATACCATGAAATCTTCATGGAAATTAGTAGTCAGTTTATTAGCAATTGGATTAATGGGTTGTACAAGTCGGACAGAAACTTTTAATCAAGCTGATATGGTAAATGTTTCTAAAAATGGAGAGTCAGCAGTGACATCAAAAGTTGAAGAAACGACAACAACGGTTTCGTCTACTAAAGAAGGAACAACTACTACCGAACTAAATGCTTTAGCAAAAGAAGCGATTAAAGAGATTGAAACGAAGAAACAAGTCTTGCTGGATAATCATTATACGATATTAATTCAAGCGCAAACAAAAGATTCTGTTGATATTCATATTCGTCATCAAGAACAAAGTGGATCAAGTAGCTTTGGATTTTTTAGATATACACAGTCAACAAAACTTTTAGAAGAGATGGATGCAGTATCGGGTAATTATAAACCGGTAAAATAATTTTTTAAGGAAGTGTTGTTATGACAAAAAAAGTAAACTTAGATTGGAACAATTTAGGCTTTAGTTATATTAAAACAGACTATCGTTATATTAGTTATTACAAAGATGGTCAGTGGGATAATGGAGCCTTAGTAGAAGATAATGTGCTTCATATTAGTGAGGCATCAACAGCACTTCATTATGGTCAACAAGCTTTTGAAGGATTAAAAGCATATCGCTGTCAAGATGGAAGTATTAATTTATTCCGTCCAGACCAAAATGCAGCACGTTTTGCACGTTCTTGTACGCGTTTATTAATGCCAGAGTTTCCTCAAGAACGTTTTGTTGAAGCAATTAAGGAAGTAGTTCGTGCAAATGCAGAGTGGATTCCACCATATGGAACAGGAGGAAGTTTATATATTCGTCCATTAATGATTGGGGTAGGCGATACAATTGGAGTTACCCCAGCTCCAGAATATATTTTCACAATTTTTGTAATGCCAGTAGGAGCTTATTTTAAAGGTGGTTTAACACCAACTAGCTTCGTAGTGAGTGAATATGACCGTGCTGCTCCTGTAGGAACAGGTGCTGCAAAAGTTGGAGGAAATTATGCAGCTAGCTTATTACCAGGTAAAGAAGCTAAAAAACGTCAATTTAGTGACTGTATTTATTTAGATCCATTGACACATACTAAGATTGAAGAAGTGGGAGCTGCGAATTTCTTTGGAATTACAAAAAATAATCAATTTATCACTCCATACTCTCCATCTATTTTGCCAAGTATTACAAAATATTCATTATTATGGTTAGCAGAACATCGCTTAGGAATGAGTGTGAAAGAAGCAGATGTTTATGTAGATCGTTTAGATGAATTTGCTGAAGCTGGAGCTTGTGGAACAGCAGCGGTTATTTCTCCAATTGCAGGAATTCAAAATGGGGATGATTATCATGTGTTTTATTCAGAAACAGAAGTAGGCCCAGTGACTCGTCGTCTATATGATGAATTAGTAGGTATTCAATATGGTGATGTAGAATCTCCAGAAGGTTGGATTCAAAAAGTTTAATTATATATAAAATGTTTAAAGTCTTATAAAGAATTTTTTATTCAATGTAAAAAATTCTTCGTAAGACTTTTTCGCTTGTGAAAAGTTGGGAAATTTCACAAAAAATAAGAGAGTTTACTTGCAGTTTATAAAATTTGTCTATAGAATGAACTTGATTATCTAGAATAGGAATTTTCTATGTAAAAATAGGTATTTTTCATAGATAAAAAAGAAGAAGATAATCTACAAAATAATTGGAAAAGAAATAAAAATTATGATAAAGGAGTGTAAATATGGGAAAAAACAATAACCAACAACCAGTGAAGCAATTCCAGCGATATGGTATTCGTAAGTTTAGCCAAGGTGTCGCTAGTGTAATGATTGCAAGCGGATTGTTTTTCTTAGGAAGTGGAGCAGTATTAGCGAATGAAGCTGCTTCAACTAAACCTGAAACACCAGCAACAGAAGAGAAGAAGGTAGAGGATTCTACTGAGAAAGTAGTTAAACCTGCTGAAGCAAAAGTTGAAACTCCAGCATTAGATAAAACTGAATTAGTAGGATATATTGCTGAAGTTGAAACAAAATTAGCAGATGGAAAATATGCTAATAAAACAGAAGAGTCTCTTCAATTATTACAATCAGAATTAGCAGCAGCTAAATCTACAGTAGTAAATGCAACAACTCAAGCTGAATTAAAAGCAGCTTATAGCAAATTGGTGACAACTGTATCATCAAAATTAAAAAATAAACCAGTTGAGAAAAAAGAAACACCAGCTGTAGATACTACAAATGGTCAACCAACTGTCGGAAAGAAAGCTGAAAACACAGAGAAAAAATCTGACTCAAACTCAATTGAAAATACTGGTTCACATGATGAACGTAATGGAAAAGAGATTGAAGAAAAAGGCTCACAATTACGTTCAGCTAATGAAGGATATACAGCAGCCTCTACAGAGTTAAGAAAAGAAAATGGTGAATTCGCTACAGCAACAGGTAAATCTTATAAAGTATTAGATGGAAATAATAATTTTAAAATTTATGTTCATGGTTATCAATCAGAGAATACAGAAGTACCTGCGGCTAATAGTGGACAAGCAGGGATAAGTGGTCGTACTGATATTCCTTTAT
>NZ_CAURVN010000068.1:0-4224 GCF_963528195.1 uncultured Granulicatella sp. | reverse complement strand
TCTCATTTGAGCATTCTAATCTAAATGAAAGATTTAGTCGTTATCTAGTACAGCCTCTAAAATTTTATGTCTCACTACATATTGTTGAGAACAAACCAGATTATGTCTTTCTCTCATATAGTTTTAAAGTATCTAAGCGACAGCTAAATATTGGTTATCGTTTGAGGCTTCCAAACACAAACTTTCTAATCCGAATTTTGCCGTAGGCTTCTTATTTCCCTGCCAGTAACCTGTTAAATCTCGTGAAGGTCTCGCTTTCAAACAGCGTTTTAGTACGTTGTCGAATTTGTCTTTATCTGACTGGTAACGAAAATCCTCACGCCATGCGGTTTCATTCGCATAGTGCATCATGTAATTATTTCCCATCTTATGATACACACCCATAATCATTCTTCTAAATCTTGCAAAGAAGGATTCTGCTAGGTTATTGGTGGTGCCATCAATCGAGCAATATTCTTGCGAATGGTTTACGCGACATAAGTCATAGTGAAATTCCAAGCCATCATAAGCAGGATTTTCATCAGCACAAATTGTAGATTTTTGTGCGACTAAGCGATGTGTTAAAGCAAACATATCATCAGCATTTTCCTCTTTAACTAACGCAACGAGTGTGCGGTCGGCTCCTTTCATTATTTCCTGATTTGCAGCTTGTTGACGGAAAACCATAACGCAGGATTTATCTTTACGTTGGTGACATCTCTTACGTCTATCAATTCGCTTATGTTTAAAATTTTTTGGGCGAAGGTAGTTATTCACATAACAACCATCAATATGAATAATACCCGTGAGTGGTGTGTAATCTTGAGTTTTTTCGACTGCTTCACGGAATTTATGTAGTAATGCCCATGACGTTTTATATTGCACGCCAATATGACGAGATAAGTTAAGAGCAGAAATCCCTTTACTATTGATAGTGAAATAATAAACCGATAACAATAGCTTTTTTAGGGAAAGTTTAGTGTGCTGAAAAATCGTACCACTTTTTACAGAAAAACGATGTTGGCAATGCTTGCACTGCCATTGCTTACGAGAAGAAATAAAATAGGCTTTATGCTCAATCTGGCAACGAGGACATTGAACAGTATGAAAACAATGAGAATTTCCCCAACGAGCATTTTTAAGAAGGATGAGTATTTCGGTATCAGATAAATCGTAAATAGCGAACGCAGAGAGATTGCGAAGTGCAGAAAGTAAAAGTGGTGATGTTTTCTTGTTGTTTTTCATTTTTTTCGTTCAACGTGCATAATCAACTTTCAACTTATTGTTTTGTAGCCAATAAGTCATGTTTCTCTTGCTAAATTGGTTGAACGAATTAAATATGAAAAAAAGCAAACGAGAAGATTTGCTCAAAAGTGGGTGGCATTTTAGATCAAAGTTTGCATGATTGACAAGAAGAAAAAGCAACCTATTTTAAGGTTGCTTTAAATGAAGGTATGTATAACAACATTCAATTAATTTCATACTAATACTATATGACTAGGTCTTTTCTCTACATCAAAAGTATTATATGTCTCAATATTTTCTTTATTAGCCTCTAAAAAAGATTTAAGAGATACAGTTCCCATTTTTAATCTATCTACAAAAGGTTTAATTGCCTTTCTTTCTGACTCAGATAATAACGGAATAACTATATTTTTAGCATCGCTAGCACTTATTTCTGCCAATCCATCTGAACCTCTAGCTAATGATCTCATTTGAATAGCCCATGCTTCAGTATTTAAAAAAGCGAGAAGATCAGCGAGAAACATTTCTTTACCTTTTTGTAGACGACATCTGTGACAACCATTAGTGACTATTATATCTGTTTGATATTCACCTATATAACACCATTTAGCTGCACTTCCCCAAATTGCTCCAAAATACAAATCATTTGGTTCAGCAAAATGTTTAGCTCTACTAGGTAATTCCCAACCGTACATTTCTTGGCTAGTAAACTCCCCATAAGAAATATCTTCTAATTGAACATATTTGTAACGACTTGTCTTAATTAGATTGCTTTTTTCTCCAGATGAAGATGTTTTTTCAGGAATAAAATCAACGATATCCCCTAAATGCAGATGTTTCCTTGATTTTATATCATATATAATATTTTTTACTTTATTTAAATATCGTTTGGGGTCTAATGTTAAATCTAAGTCATCTAATATTTCTTTTATTGAAATACAATAACTCCCATTATAAATATTTTTTTCATTATTTAAATTAAGCAAATCTGAAACATTATCAGTTGTTCTAAGCCAACTAAAATGATTTAAAGCTGATACAGAATGTCTAATTCTATCCAAAACGACAGGGAAATCAGTATTTAATATAAGCTCTCCATTTTCATCAGATATAAAGCTACCATCCATAGAATTTCTTTTATATATAGGTTTTGCTATTTTATTTCCAGCCTCCCAACCTAAATTTTCAATAGCTTCTATAAATAAGCTGTAGTCATCAGAATCTGAAGATGATTTTAATGGTTCTCTTCTTTTTTCAAGAAACAATATACTGGCACTAACATCTGCACCACTACTCTTAAAGCTAAATCTAGGTAAGGCACAAATACCCGCTATTTTTACATGACGTAAAAGCCATTCTCTAAAAACTAAAAATTTTTCGGAACGATTTCCTAAGTAGCCATTAGGGAGAATTATTGCTATTCGTCCTCCTTTTTTTGCTTTCCTAACGCATAATTCTACAAAAAGAAGCCCTGATTCTTGTTGTGGTAATAATGTATTTTTATCTAAGGTAAATATATTTTTTACTAATTTCCACTGAAATCCTAAATCAAAGTTTCTAAGAACATTAGATCTTTTTTCTAAAATCTTACTACCAAATGGCGGATTGCATAATATTAAATTATACTGCTTATCATCACTATTTATTGTTTCTAATGAATCTATTTTCTTTATATTAGTTTTTCCATCACCATTTAATACCATATTTAATATAGCTACTTGGACTGCATTATCTGAATTATCATTACCCCAAATATAATCGGCATGTCCATGATTAAATTTTCTAGCAGTTTGAAATGCTGCAACCAAAAAGTCCGCACTACCACAAGCAGGATCAAAAACGTGTTCACCAAACTTTAAGTTCATTACATCTACAATAAAATCTGTTATTGGTGTCGGCGTAAAAAATTGTGCAAGATCCCATTTATAAAGTGATTTTGCAAATTTCATATAAAATGATTGTATTACATCTCTTTTTGAGTATGTAATTCTGATAGGAGATAACACTTTTAGTATATCTAATAATGCATCATTTTTTACTTTAAAATTTGAATCCAGAGATTTTGGCAAATGAGAACCATAAAAATCAATAGCACGACTTAACAGATTTTTAAATCTAGGGATAGAAATGTCATCTGGTATTCCTAAAGATCTGAAATCTTGAATTTCCATAGCTTCGGTAGGCTGTCCTTCCTTGCTATGCTCATCAAATATTTTTACCAACAAGATTTTTAAGATTAGTTCATATCTTGCTGAAATATCAAATCCTTGTTGATGGAGAATGTTTTCAATATGATCAAATATTTCAATTAAATTATTGCTTGGTTCTGTTTCATAAAATGAAATAGGCTTTATATTTATAGAATTGCCAAATTTAGGTAATAAATTTATTAGACCTTCTCTAGTATCTCGTTTACCATCTGAAAAATCTTGCCAAAAAACTCGCTGTTCTAGATTATCCCAGTATAATCCTAAACACTTTTGTAATTTAGCAAAATCTAAAAGTGGTTTAACTTGAGTTTCTTTCACATAATCCGATTTTGAATTATCTTTTTTAACTTCACATAGTATGATTGCATGCTCTAAAATTGAATCAACATCATTTAAAATTGTACTTTTATCAACATCTAATACAGCAAGATCACATCTAACACTATTTCTTCCATCGTTACCAAACTTCTTAACTATTTGTTCAATAATGATATTTTGCTTTGGATAACCTTGTGATAATAAATAGTGTATTGCTTGTATTCTATAATATTCTTCAGTGTATGTTAGTTTATTTTTGGATTTTTTAGTTGCTTTTAATACG
The DNA here is from genome assembly GCF_963528195.1 of uncultured Granulicatella sp. GTDB lineage: Bacteria > Bacillota > Bacilli > Lactobacillales > Aerococcaceae > Granulicatella. The sequence continues at coordinate 189 of NZ_CAURVN010000068.1, read as the reverse complement.
CCTCGTATTGGGCAAATGAGTTGAACTTGCTCTACTACCATTATGCCACCGCCTTTTTAACGATAACATTTGGCAAGATTTGAATATTGTTCATTTTTTCGTTCCTTATAGAATTAAGGTCAAATTATTGTTTATCTGATATTTCTTTAAAAGAAATAGCAAAGGCATCCTTTAAATTTTCAGGCATAG
>NZ_CAURVN010000067.1:0-4295 GCF_963528195.1 uncultured Granulicatella sp. | reverse complement strand
ATGTAGAGAAGACAACTTATGAGAAGAATACAGTTATCGTTGCAGGTAATTTTGATATACGGAAAACAAAATATGCAAGACAATTACCTGAAAGCCCAGAATTTTCCATTTATGGCATTAACTTTGAAGAAGAGCATCTTCCTAAAAATGTTCATTATAAAGGTGCTTTTTCACCTGACGAACTTCCTCATCATCTTCAAGGAGGCTTTGGTTTAGTATGGGATGGAGATAGTCCGCATACTTGTAGTGGAATGTACGGAGAATATTTAAAGATGAATAACCCACATAAAGCTTCTCTTTATTTAGCCTCAGGGTTTCCAATGATTGTATGGAGCCAATCTGCTCTGGCTGATTTTGTAAGACAAAATCAATGTGGAATCATAGTTGATTCATTATTTGAAATTGCAAAATCTTTAGAATCTCTTTCAGAAAATGACTATCAAGAGCTGATAAAAAATAGTAAAAAAATCGGAGAAAAAATTCGTAATGGGTATTTTCTAAAAACAGCTTTAGAAAAGTGTGAAAGGAACTTGTAGCCTATGAAACTACAAACATTACGAGAAAAAATCATTCGATATTGTCAAATCGTAAAATATTATGGAGTTAAGCAGACAATAGCTTATTATCTTGCGCAACAATCTGAGACAAAGTTCTATGATTTTCGTAAAGAGATTCTTTTAGACTTTGTATTGAAATTACGTAAAGAAGCTCAAATAGGTGAATCGAGTAATGAAAACGAAGAAGTTGATACAGAATTTCCAAAAATCATTTGGACAATGTGGCAACAGGGAGAAGCACAAATGCCTGAAACGGTAAAAGCTTCACTGAAGACGATCAAAGACTTTGCCAAAAGAAATGGTTGTGAATGTTATTTATTAACTAATGAAAATCTTGCGGATTTCATTAATATTCCTGCAGACATCACTGAAAAATACAAGAACAAAGAATTATCAGCTGCACATTTTTCAGATATTATTCGTTTTAGTGTATTATACCAATATGGTGGAATTTGGATGGATGCAACATTATTTGTTTCTCCTTATGCAACTTTAGAAATGTTTGAAGGAGACTTTTTTACTTTGAATCATCCACCTTTACATACGGATAAAATAGAACGAGCTATTGGTGATTTTAAATGGTCAGGTTTCTTTTTAGCAGGGAAAAAAGGGAAGCCATATTTTAAACATATTCGGGATTTATATTTGTACTATGTCCGTAAATTCCCAATTTTTATTCATTATCTAATGATGGATTTTATTATTTTATCTGAATATAAGTGTAATGATGAATTTTGTACATTAGTCGATGGGTTACCAATTTTAGCTTCTGCTGAGGGAGTATGGTTTTTAAGAAATCATGCGAATGATCCTTTTGATGAAAATGAATGGAGAGAAGTGTTAAAAAACACACCAATTATGAAAACAACCTATAAAATTAATAAAGAAGAGTTAATTCCTAATAGTTATTTACATAAACTCTTCCATGGAGAATTAAATGAATAGAGGGAATGCATGAAAAAAAGTAGAACAGAATTTGCCACTTTGAATACGAGTATAGCTCTTGCGCTTCAACCTTTTCAGGTAATTCTTGGATTTGTTAATCGAACAGTTTTTGTGAATATTCTTGGAATTACTTACTTAGGATTAAGTAACTATTTATCTAGTTTAGTATCAATTTTGTCTTTAGCAGAATTAGGAGTAGCTGGAGCTATTAGTTATGCTTTATATGCTCCATTAGTGAGAGAAGAACATGGAAAAGTAAATGCATTTATGATTCTTTTTAAAAAATTATATCGAATCATTGGAGTATCTATTTTTATACTAGGAGCGATATTATCCTTATTTCTTCCATCTTTGATTAAGGATTATACAATTAATGAGGAAGTCTATTGGATTTATTTTTTGTTTGTATTTAATGCTGGTTCCAGTTATTTCTTCTCATACAAACGAACATTGCTATATGTCGATCAGCGAAATTATGTAATGACGTTAATTGATTTTGGGTTAAATACTGCAAAAGTATTATTGCAAATTGCAGTGATAGTTTTAACTCATAATTATATTTTATATTTATTGATTAATATTATCGTGAATATTATTGGAAATATTGTGATGTCACTGATGGTAGACCGATTATATGATTATTTGTATAACGAAGAAATATCTCCAATTAATGAAGACGAAAGAGAAAAATTTATTCGGAATATTAAAGGAAATATCATTGGAAGTATTGGAGAAACGGTAGTATTTCAAACGGATAGTATTTTAATGGCGAAATTTATTAGTTTAGCAACGATTGGGATTTATGGAAATTATACCTATGTTTTAGGATTTGTTTCTATGATTTTAAACACTGCTATTAATTCGGTCGTTTCTTCTGTTGGAAATTTAGTTCATTCAAAAGATAGAACAGTAGAAGATAAAATCCATTTTTTGAAAAAATTTCAGTTTATTGCTTTTAGTTTGATTTATTTTGCAAGTATGGGATATTTACTATTTATTCATCCGTTTATCATGATCTGGTTAGGAGAGAGTTTTTCATTTAATTGTATGATTGAAATTCTAATTGTTCTTCATTTTTTCTTAACCTTTTATAGAAGACCGATTTTAGTAATGATTTCAGTATATGGCTTAAGTTATGAGCAAAATAAAAAGGTAATTGTAGAGATTATATTAAATATCGTTCTTTCACTGTACTTTTTAGCAATTTTAGATTTAGGAGTAGCAGGAATATTGTTAGGAACCATTGTTTCAACTTTATTGACATGTACATGGTATGAGCCTTATAGTGCGTTTAAGTATGGATTAAAAGCTTCCTCAAAAGAATATATGAAGACAATGATGCAACATTTTATTGTGGCTGGATTTAGTTTTACAGTAATTAGCTTGCTAGAATTTTTTGTTTTTACATCCCTTGAATTGAGTTTGAGTGTAGTGATTAAAATTATTTTATATATTACTGTTTTGAGCGTGTATATTTTCTTATTTAGAAATCATGAAGGTGGCCGACAAATCATTCTGATGATTCAAAAAGTATTCAAGTTAAAAAAATAAGGAGAAAATCAATGAAAAGAATTTTGGTCTGTGGATTAGTTCCAGATATTGGAGGTTTAGAGAAGATTGTTCTTGATTTTTATAATCATATAGATACCAATGAATTTGAACTGGAATTTCTACTACAGGGTTCCGAAGATGTTGAATTTAGTGATCATTTTAAGAATCTCTGTCGTAATCCATTAATCGTGCATAGAATTCCAAAGTTAAGACCCCATATCAAACAAGCATTAAAAGAATGGGATATTTTCTTTAAAGAAAATGCACATCGATATGATATTTTATGGTCGAATCAAAATGGTTTAACTCATCTAGAATTTTTAAAATTAGCGAAGAAATACGGAATTGAAAAAAGAATTGTTCATGGACATTGTGCTACAGCCGATAAATTTTATCGTTTTATTCACCCTATTAATCGACTTTTTGTTGGGAAATATGCAACAGATTTTTGGGCATGTGGAATTGAAGCGTTGAACCATTTTTATCATGGTAAAGAAAGAAATAAAGCTTTGGTGGTACATAATGCGATTGAGGTAGAAAAGTTTTTATATGATGAAGAAAAAAAGATTCAACTTCGAAAGGAATACCATATTCCAAAAGATTGTTTAGTTGTTGGACAAGTTTCTCGCCTATATGAAAAGCAAAAAAATCAAAGCTTTTGTGTGAAGGTGTTTTCTGAAATCGTCAAAAAAGAACCGAATTCTCGTTTAGTTTTTATCGGAAGAGGAGATACTACTTTTTTACAAAATTTGGCTGAACAATATGGAGTAGCAGATAAAGTTATTTTTACAGGATTGAAAACAAATGTTGGTGAAATGTTAAATTTACTAGATGTCTTCTTCTTCCCATCTAATTTTGAAGGTTTACCTATTGTATTAATTGAAGCTCAAACCAATGGATTACCTGTAGTCACAGCGAGTCATTTACCAGATGCTAGAATTTTAGAGAATTTCGACAATCGTTTATCTTTAAATGACTCACTTGAAGAGTGGGCGGATAAAATTTTATCTGTTCGTCATAGTCGAGAACTGGATACAGAAAAAGTGAAGAAGAAAATTGATGAAGCAGGATATGAGATTGAATCAGCTACTCGAAATTTAGAAGAACTATTTAAAAATTAATGAATTGAAATAAAAAGAATATTTGTGTTGAGAATAAGCTTGCTTACGATTTTTCGTGAGCAGGCTTTTTATTATGTGACTTTCAGTCCGTCACGCTCCGTAGGTGCGTGACAAATAAACC
>NZ_CAURVN010000066.1:0-4331 GCF_963528195.1 uncultured Granulicatella sp. | reverse complement strand
TAGAGCATTTGATTGAAGCTCAAAGTGTCGGCAGTTCGATTCTGTCCCGAGCCATCTGGAGGGGTAGCGAAGTGGCTAAACGCGGCGGACTGTAAATCCGCTCCTTAGGGTTCGGCAGTTCGAATCTGCCCCCCTCCATTCATTAAATAGTTTAACTATTTAGGGGTATAGTTTAAAGGTAGAACAGCGGTCTCCAAAACCGTTAGTGTGGGTTCGATTCCTGCTACCCCTGTTATCATATTATGGCGATCGTGGCGAAGTGGTTAACGCATCGGTTTGTGGCACCGACATTCGGGGGTTCGATTCCCCTCGATCGCCCTTTTTTCTTGGGGTATAGCCAAGCGGTAAGGCAACGGACTTTGACTCCGTCATTCGTTGGTTCGAATCCAGCTACCCCAGTTTTTTTTTATAGAAATGGCGGTATAGCCAAGTGGTAAGGCAGAGGTCTGCAAAACCTTTATCATCGGTTCAAATCCGTTTACCGCCTTTATATGCCGGCGTGGCGGAATTGGCAGACGCGCTGGACTCAAAATCCAGTGCCCGCGAGGGCGTGCCGGTTCGACCCCGGCCGCCGGTACTACGTTAAAGCTAGAAATGTTGTTAAATCAGCGTTTCTAGTTTTTTTATATATAAAAATTTGGTGGGCAAAAAGTGGGCAATTTTTTCTACAAGGTTTGTGAATTGAAAAAATATAAGGGAGGTAAGCAATGCTAATTTTAGATCTACTTGAAAATTATTCAGAGCAGTTAATTTCAAAAGGATATTCTGAAGAAATGAAGTATAAAGTTAAAGCTGATAAGAATTACTTTTTAAAAATTTCTCCTCTATCTTTTTTTAAGAAGAAGGAGTTAGAATTGAAATATATTTCAGTTTTAGAAAAAGTAGTTAAAATTCCTAAATTAATCGAAGTAAGATATGAATCTAATTCTATTTATAGTTTATATGAATGGATTGATGGTGTTGATTTTAGAGAATATGTAACTTACTTAACCGATAAAGAATTGTATCAATATGGCATTCAAGCAGGGGCATTTTTACAGAGGATTCATTCAATTTCTATTGAAGAAGAATCAATTAATTGGTATGAGTTTTATTTACAGAAATCAATGAGAAAGATTGACTCTTTTAGAAAGGCGAATATAAATTTTCCTGAAATTGAACCTTTTATTGACTATATTCAAACTCATCAGTATTTATTACATGATAGACCCATTTCATTATGTCATGGCGATTTTCATGTGGGAAATATGATGGTTGATTCTCAAACAAAAGAACTTGTTATTATTGATTTTGGCTCTATAGAAATCGGTGATCCGATGGAAGAATTTAATCGCATGATTTGGACTGCACAATTATCTGATGAGTTTGCAACTGGATTAATTAATGGCTATTTTAATGGAAAGAATATTCCTGATGACTTTTGGAAATTAATGGCTTATTATATGGCTTGTGACGTTGTGGGGTCTATTCCTTGGGCAGTAAATTATGGAAATGATCAGTTGATAACGATGCTTGAAAGGGCAAAATTAGTGTTAGATTGGTTTGATGATTTTGAGCGTATGATTCCAAAATTTTATAAAAGAGATGAGTCAAAAAAAGGATGGTAATTTATTGTGGATATTCAACAATACAAACAAATGTTAGAGCAACCTTGGGGGAAGATTCAATATGAAATTACTTTTGCCCAATTAGCTCATTTAAAAGATAAAAGAATTTTAGATTTTGGTTCAGGACTTGGATTAGTAAGTCAGTTTTTAGGAAAAAATAATGAAGTTGTTGCGATTGAACCAGAGAAAGAAATGCTGTTTGCTTATTCCAATCATACTTATGAGAAAATTTTAGGTAGCTTAGAGCAAGTGGAAAAATTTGAAGCGGAATCTTTTGATATCGTTTTGTGTCACAATGTACTGGAGTATATTGAAGAAAATAATCGAGAAAAATATCTTTCTGAATTTAAACGAGTATTAAAACAAGATGGGAAGTTATCTATTATCAAACATAATCAGGTTGGTAAAATTATGCAAGCAGTTGTATTTTCTAATGATGTAGATCAAGCATTGGATTTATTAAAAGGAAATGAATTTAGAAGTGTCTCATTTAATTCTGGTATAACTTATACCATTGATAAATTATTAGAGATATCAAAAATGAAATTGGATAAGTATCAAGCGATTCGTACTTTCTATAGTTTACAGATGAATGAAGTAAAAATTCAAGATAAATGGATAGAAAAGATGACTGAAATGGAACTTGCTGTATGTGATTTGTATCCTTATAAAGATATTAGTTTTTTACAACATGTATGGCTTATGAAGGAATAGAAGTTAAATTTTCTTGTAACTACTAATATCGTGTGGTAGAGTTTTATTATTGAATTTAAAGGAGAATTAAAATGAATAGAAATGAAGTTATTGAATTACAACATAAACGTTTTGCAGTAAAGAAATATGATCCGAATCGTCGTATTTCAGATGAAGATTGGGATGCATTAGTGGAAGTAGGACGTTTAGCTCCATCATCTCTTGGATTTGAACCTTGGAAAATGCTTTTATTAAAAAATGAACAAATGAAAGAAGATTTGAAAGAAATGACATGGGGTGGAATTAATAGTTTAGAAGCTGCGAGTCATTTTGTTATTTATCTTGCTCGTAAAGGAGTTACTTATGATAGCCCTTATGTTGCAAAGTTGATGAAGGAAGTAAAAAATCGTGAGTATGATCCTACTTCAAGATTCGCATCACGTGTGAAGAGTTTTCATGAAATAGATGCTGATTTAAATGATGAAAGAACATTATTTGACTGGGCTAGTAAACAAACATATATTCAAATGGCAAATATGATGTCTGCAGCAACACTTCTAGGAATTGATTCTTTAACGATTGAAGGATTTAATAGAGAAAAAGTAGAAGCATATTTAAAAGAAAAAGGATTCTTAAATACGGATGAATTTGGTGTGTCTGTAATGGCAAGTTTTGGATATCGTGATCAAGAGATTACTCCTAAAGTTCGTTGGAATAAAGAAGCCATTTATGAGGTAATTGAATAGTTTAAAAATAAATATATCAAATAGTAATAGTGAACTGTTTAAAGAATTCTTTCTTTAAACAGTTTTTTGTCTAATAAAATCATTATTTTTTTGAATGAATAACTGATATATTTTGTGAACAAAAAAACTATGTAATTGTCAGTATTTTATTTATGAAAAAAATAGGTATTTTTCCGATTTTCTTTTAAATTTACTAATATTTTTCTCAATTTTATTTTTTAAGAGATTTAATTATTTTATTTTTCTTTAAAAAATTTGTAATTTCAAAAAATTTTTGTAAAAAGTTTGTGAAAAATGAGGGGTTCACAAATTTAGAATTTAGTTTTTTATAAGTTTTAAAAAAATTTAAGAAGATTCATGTCTATATTTTAAGATGGATTTTCGATTTAATATACTAAATTATATATTTATATCTATTTTCTAAAATTTATTTTATCCATCAATAAAAATGTAATAAAAAGAAATGAAAATAATTAATGAAATTGAATAATTCGGATTTTTTCTATTTTATTAAGATTGAATCTCATTTTCACAAAGGATTATTCTATTGAAAATAAGAAAAAATCTTGATAGTTATTTTGGTAATCTTATAATGAAGTTGAATTAAAATTAGGAGGGGTAAATATGTGTAGTATCGAAACATTGGTAATGAGAATTCAGAAAGGAGATGATGATGATGCGTTTGTGGTTTTAGAAAAAAAATTAAAACCATTGATGTATAATATTTATTATCATCATTTTTATTATTGTGTAGAGTTGGAAGATTTTTTACAAGAAGCTAGTTTTTTACTATTTTATACCGCAAAAAAATTTGATTTAAGTAGAGGAAAACCATTTATTGCTTATTATAAACGCTCTTTAAAAAATTATGCTATTCAATTAATTCGATATGAACATAGAGAAAGTGTTATTCCAGAAAAAAATTTATGTAAATGTGATGTTTCTAATCTTAAGTATCAAATTTCTATTGAGGAAGAGTTTTTATTAAAAGAGGAAATGTCTAAATACTGGGATTCGTTATCGGCATTTGAAAAAGCTGTTTTTTGCTTGTATACAAAAGGCTATACCTTTGAAGAGATTGCAGAAAAAGCGAATAGATCAGTTGCTGCTATTAAAAGTGCATTTAATCGTTGTCATAAAAAATTTCAATTATTTTATGAAAGTATTCATAAAGAGTGTATAAAATAACTTAATAATAACGGTCAACTTTCTTTAGCATACTGTGTGGACTTGTTAGGGTATCATACATTTGTGACAAAAAAGAATAAAAAAAAGAGAACCAATG
>NZ_CAURVN010000065.1:0-4806 GCF_963528195.1 uncultured Granulicatella sp. | reverse complement strand
AGAGACGACTTAAGTCGTCTCAAAAAAAGTCTAACTTTTTGGGGTCACTTCATTGCAAAGAGGACTTTTTACGCCAAAGTGTAGAAGCCCTCCTTTTTTATTCTCAAAAAACCAAAACAGAGAACATAAAAAGGAGGATAGCACAATGGGTAAAAAAGAATATTACATCTATGTTAGGGGAAAAGCTGTACCTGTAAGTGAAGAAGTTTATAAAACCTATTGGAAGATAACAGAGCATGAAAAGTATCTCCAGAGAAAGGATTGGAAGTATAATGTAATTTCATTTTCAGCATTAGATTATGATGGACACTTTGTAGATAACATCATAGATGAAAGAATAGACTTAGAAAAAATTGTAGAAGTCAAAATGCAAATTGAAGAACTAAACAAGTCATTAAATGTTTATTCCCTAAGGCTAAAATTATTATTGATCCATTTCATATTATTCAAGCTTTAAACAGAGAATTAAACAAGACAAGAACAAGAAAAATGAATCAAGTACGCTATAAGGATAGACGACTTTAAAATAAATTAAAACGTTACTGGAAACTAATATTAAAGAATAGAGATGAACTTCAATCATACAACTATAAGTATTACAGATTATTCGATTGGTTAACACATTCTCAAGGAATTGTAGATTATTTATTACAAGAAGTTCCTACATTAAAACCTGAATATGAAACAGTCCATCAACTAAGAGAAGCATTTCAAGAACGTGATTTCAATGAATTTAAAGAGGGATGATCGATTTGCTACGAATTAAAAAAATATTGGAGCAGATGTTTCGGATAACAGCTTTTTGGTAACATTATTAGATGGGCGCTGGGTTTAGTAGATAAAAATTTAAGAAATGTAGTTATAGAGATTTTGGTTTGATAGTTAAAAAAAGAAACGCACTATGACTACTGATTTGAATGATAGTGACTAATGAAAACATTCCCCCGCAAGAATTTCTTGTCGGGGGATATTTCCATTTATTGAAACTTCTTATACTGTTCTTTCAACGCTTCTTCGAATTTCGAAGTTGGGTCTGGGTGGAAGTATTGTGCATGTTTGAGTGTATCTGGTAAGTATTGTTGTTTTACCCAGTGATTTGGATAGTTATGTGGGTATTGGTAATTCGTTCCTCGTCCTAGTTTTTGGGCTCCTTGATAGTGTGCATCTTGTAAGTTCGAAGGGATTTTTCCTGATTTTCCTTGTCTGACATCTGAGAGTGCTGCATCAATGGAGAGAATGGCTGTATTCGATTTAGGGGAGAGGGCTAATTCAATAACGGCATTCGCAAGTGGGATTCTTGCTTCTGGTAACCCGAGTTTTTCGGCAGCTTGTACGGCTAATACGGCACGACTGGCTCCTGCGGGGTTTGCTAATCCGATATCTTCATAGGCTATGACCAATAATCGTCTAATTAATGTAATGAGTTCACCTGCTTCAATGAGTCTTGCCATATAGTGGAGTGCTGCATCTACGTCACTTCCTCGAATTGATTTTTGGAATGCGGAGATGACGTCATAATGTTGATCTCCGTTTTTATCATGTGCGAATACTTTTCTTTGTAGGCAGTTTCCTGCGATTTCTTCTGTAATAATAATTTTTCCATCTTCATTTGCTGGAGTAGATTTCACGGCTAATTCTAATGCGTTTAGTGAACTTCTCACGTCGCCATTTGAAAAATGGGTGAAGGTGTGCATTGCTCCGTCTTCGACTTCTACATTATATTGTCCTAATCCCTTTGTTTCATCTGTTAATGCACGGTTGAGTGCTTGATGAATTTCTTCTGGTGTAAGTGGGATCAGTTCGAAAATTTGCGTTCTACTGCGAATCGCTGGGTTAATGGCTATATAAGGATTTTCAGTAGTGGCTCCTATTAAAATAACACGTCCATTTTCTAAGTGTGGAAGAAGAAAATCTTGTTTTGGTTTATCTAAGCGGTGAATTTCATCGAGTAATAAAATGACAGTTCCACTCATCTTTGCTTCTTCAATAACGATTTGTAATTCTTTTTTTGTATCTGTCGCAGCATTTAATGTACGAAAGGCATACTTCGTTGTTCCTGCGATGGCACTGGCAATACTTGTTTTTCCAATTCCAGGAGGGCCATATAAAATCATGGAAGAGAGTTGTTTAGCGGCAATCATTCGAGCGATTATTTTTCCAGGTGCTACTAAATGTTGTTGTCCGACAACTTCTTCTAAGCAAGTGGGTCTCATTCGGTATGCTAATGGTTGATTTTTCATAATTCTCCTCACTTTCTGTTCTTTCTATTGTAGCATAGTTTAAATACTTACGTGAGTCAAAAATATTTACCTTATTTTGAAAAATATACTATACTAGTAAGAGTAGAAAATAATAGATGTAAAATTTTATCCAAAAGAAAGGGCGATATCGTTGCATTATTTAGATTATGCTGCCACTACACCAGTTGTAGAGGAAGTGAAACAAGCAATTTTTGAAGAAATGGCATATTTTGGCAATCCTTCTAGTGTTTATCAAATTGGACGTACTCAAAAACAAAAGATTCAAGCTGTTAAAAAAGAGATATTACAAGAATTACATGCTGCTACGAATGATTCCATTATTTTTACGGGTTCTGGTTCAGAAGCGAATAATTTAGTGTTTGAATCGATTTATCAGCATTTTGCAAAAGAAAAAGGAGAAATTATTATTTCAGGAATCGAGCATCCTTCGGTTAAAAAATCTGCAGCCTATGCTGAACAATTAGGATTCACGATTGTTCAGTTAGCTCCTGATGAGTCAGGTTGTATTTCTGTGAAACAAGTGGAAGAAGCTTTAACTGTGAAGACACGTTTAGTGTCGATTATGACGGTTAATAATGAAACTGGAGCTTATCAACCGATTCAAGAAATCGGTGAGTTATTAGTCGAACATCCTGCTTATTTCCATACAGATGCAGTTCAGGCATTTGCGCAAGAAGAAATTAATGTAACGTCTGCTCACATTGATTATTTATCTGCTTCAGGTCATAAAATTCATGCGCCGAAAGGAATTGGATTTTTATATAAGAAGAAAGATGCTCCCATTCATGCACTCATTAAAGGTGGCGGACAAGAACAAGGATGGAGAGCAGGAACTGAAAATGTTCCTTATATTGTTGGTTTCCAAAAAGCTCTTGCATTAGCCATTCAAACGAGAAGCGAGAAGAAGAGCAAATACCTTGAATTATCTCAATACCTACAACAACAATTAACAGCTCGTCAAATTCCGTTTGAAATTAATGGGGATGTATCAAGAAAGAGTCCGCATATTTGTAATGTTTGGTTAAAAGGGATTCCTGCTAGTCAAACATTAATTATGTGTGATTTACATCAAGTAGCTGTCTCAGCGGGATCAGCATGTTCTGCAGGAAGTTTAGAGCCTAGTCCTGTATTATCACTCATGTATCCAGAAAATAAGAGTAGAGTGACTGAATCTGTTCGTTTATCATTTGGAGGAGAGACAACTATGGAAGATATTGATGCATTTATTTCCTCAATATCCTCGATTAAACGTCCATAGTATGCTAAACTAGAAGAAAGTGATGAAAGGAAGTGTTCATATGGCATTTACTCAAACAGCAACATTAAAAAATTCAAATCATGTGTATCGTGTATCTCCAACAGTAAAAGGATATACATTAAGAGATAATGGATTTGTCGAAACAAAAGCAGGTAATTTCCAATTAATTCGCAGTTTAGATGACTTAGTAGTTGGACATCGTGGATTAAAATTAAAAGTTTCAGTCGATAAAGCAATGAAACAATTAAAAATTTCAACCACAACAAAAGATGGACTTCAAACTGTTCAATTATATGGAAATGAAAAAAACGCATATGCGATTGAAAAACTAGAATTTATTCTAGAAGGATTAGTAGAACGTGGCGTATTAGAAGAAGTATAAAAAAAACGAGACAGAGTTTACTCTGTCTCGTTTCTATACATAGCACGGGAAGGTATTCCGATCACTACTATTGTAGATCTTCTTCGTGAGGGAGTGGCTTAAACTGCGCCACGAAGCTTAAAGTATCGCCAAAATAAAGATTTTCGCCTGGGATCTCATAGAGTTCCTGCATGCGCTTGCTTAAAGAGTATGGAAGATTCGTAGAATCTTTTTCATACTTCGTTAAAGTATCTTTATTAATTTTTAGGTATTTGGCGGCTTCTAAGAGTGTCAAATTACGATTAACCCGTGCTGCTCGTAAAGATATTATCATACACTTATGCCCCCCTTTTACCAATAATAATTGTAGTGAAAATAAATTTATTTGTCAAATGTGTATAGGGCTATAATTCCTATCGTTATCGTATTTAAGAAGATTTTGAGAAAAATTTTTTGAAAAAATTTTTAGAAAGTGATATAAAATTGATACAGCGACCTTCAAATCGTTAAAACAGAAAAAATTAGAAATGATGGTGAATGAATGAATAAGGAAAATATCCGAGTAATTGTCGGAATGAGTGGTGGAGTTGATTCTTCAGTGACAGCTCTTTTATTAAAACAAGCTGGATACGATGTAATTGGTATCTTCATGAAAAACTGGGATGATACAGATGAAAATGGTGTTTGTACAGCAACAGAAGATTATAAAGATGTAGCAGCAGTAGCTGAACAAATTGGCATTCCATATTATTCTGTTAATTTTGAAAAGGAATATTGGGATCGTGTATTTGAATATTTCTTAAAAGAATATCGATTAGGAAGAACTCCTAATCCAGATGTAATGTGTAATAAAGAAGTAAAATTCCAAGCGTTCTTAGAATATGCTCTTCAATTAGGAGCAGACTATGTAGCAATGGGACATTATG
>NZ_CAURVN010000064.1:0-5484 GCF_963528195.1 uncultured Granulicatella sp. | reverse complement strand
ACTAAAATAGGGTTGGTGGATTTTCTCCATCAACCCTATAAATTATAGAACCTTTCTTTGTAGCTAAGCTACTAAAGGAAGGTGTTTTTTTCTTATTTATTCCGTGATACAATCAAGGGTATAGGAATGATTAGAAATTGAGGTGAAATGGATGCATACGGTGATGATTGTGGAAGATGAACCAATTATTCGTGACGCTGTAGCTCAGGAATTAAGCAAATGGAATTATCAAGTTGAATGTGTAACAGATTTTAATAAAGTAATGGATGATTTTGTAAGAGTGAATCCACAGTTAGTGATATTAGATATAACTCTTCCTTTTTTTAATGGTTATTATTGGTGTCAGGAAATTCGTAAAATTTCGAATGTACCAATTTTATTTTTATCTTCTCACCAACAACCGATGGATATTGTTATGTCAATCAATATGGGGGCAGATGACTATATTACGAAACCTTTTGAAATGCCGATACTAGTAGCTAAAATCCAAGGACTTTTCCGTCGTGCGTATGAATTTGTTGGAACTCAAGATTGGATTGAATATAAGGGTGCGACGTTACATTTGAAAACGACTCAATTTACTTATAAACAACAAGTGATTGATTTGACAAAAAATGAATTTCAAATTTTACGTGTTCTATTTGAAAGAGTTGGTAGTTTTGTAAGTCGCGATGAATTGATGAAAGAATTATGGAATAGTGATTTCTTTATTGATGATAATACGTTAACCGTGAATGTTGCTCGTCTTCGTAAAAAATTAGAAGAATGCGGGTTGGTGAATTTTATTACGACTAAAAAAGGAATCGGTTATGGATTGGTGGATACCAATGAGTAAAGAGAAGAGAAAGTTTATTCAACAGTGGCTATTCAGTCATAAAAATTTTTTAGTTTATATCGCTTTTATCCTATGCTTATGGCTAATCTTTGGGTTTGCTTTTAATGCACTGGAATGGATGTTGTATTTAATATTGCTAGTACTTATTTTTTCAGCCTTATTTTTAGCTTCATGGTGTGTAAGGGATTTTCTACAGTATAAAAAAATAAAGGAAAATCCAAATTGGAAAGAATTACTTCAAAGTGAAAAAGCGTGGACAACATCTGAACAGTTTTTATTAGAGACTTTAGAGGATTATTCCACTCAATTAGCGCAAGCTGAATTTCAACAAAGAGAAGCTTATAAAGAGCAGTTAGATTACTATACAATGTGGATTCATCAAATTAAGACAAGTATTGCTTCGAGTCAATTATTAATTCAGGCTTTACCTACTCTTCCTGAAAAGAGTCCATTAGAACAAGAGTTAATAAAAATTACAACTTATACAGACTTTGTTTTGCATTATGTTAGAATGGAGACATTTCATCAAGATTTAGTATTGAGAGAACATTCTTTAGACAGCATTATTCGTCAAATTTTGAAGAAATTTGCAACGTTCTTTATTTATAAAAATCTTCGATTATCTTATAAAGCTATTGATCAAGTCATTGTGACAGATGCGAAATGGTTTAGTGTTATTTTGGAACAAATTTTATTAAATTCCATAAAATATACGGATAAAGATGGGCAGATTTCTATTTATTTAGAGGGTTCTTATTTATGTGTTCAAGATACAGGAATTGGAATTGCGAAATCTGACCAGCAAAGAATTTTTGAAAGAGGATTTAGTGGATTTAATGGAAGAATGAATTACCATTCTTCAGGATTAGGCTTATATTTATCAAATGAAATAGCGAAAAATTTAGGATTAGAATTATCAGTAGAATCGGTTGTAGGAGAAGGAACAACATTAAAAATTTTATTACAACAAAATAAGCTGGATACGAGGGCTTAAAAGGGAAGAAAATGACTTAAAATTTCCCATGGAACGCCCGGATATGTTATGATAGAGAGAACTGAAATAGGAGAGGTGAATGACACATGGTAGATCAATTAGAATTAGTGGTCATTACAGGAATGAGTGGTGCCGGTAAAACGGTCGCAATGCAAAGCTTTGAGGATATGGGCTATTTTTGCGTTGATAATATGCCACCAAGTTTATTACCAAAATTTTGGGAATTAGTAAAAGAATCTGGAAAAATTACAAAAATTGCATTAGTCATCGACTTACGTTCTAGAGCATTTTTCGATGAAATTATGACATCGATTAGTGGTTTAGATAATACTTCGTTTATTACTACGAAGATTTTATTTTTAGAAGCAAGTGATGATGCATTAGTGTCTCGTTATAAAGAAACTCGTCGTACTCACCCTTTAGCTGGTGATGGACGTGTATATGATGGTATTGTTGCGGAACGTCGATTATTACAAGATATTAAAGTTCGTGCTCAAAAAGTAATTGACACAACAACTCTTTCTCCAAGAAAATTACGTGAGGAAATTATGCATACTTTCTCAAATGGAGATACTGATATCTTTACGATTCAAGTTGTATCTTTTGGTTTTAAATATGGTATTCCAATTGATGCAGATATCGTAATGGATGTTCGTTTCTTACCAAATCCGCATTATATTGATGAATTACGTCCATTAACAGGACAAGATTCTGCCGTTTATGATTATGTTATGAGTCAACCTGAAACAAAAACTTTCTATCATAAATTCATGGAATTACTAGATTTTGTAATTCCTGGTTATAAAAAAGAAGGGAAATCAAGTGTAACGATTGCAATTGGATGTACAGGTGGTCAACATCGTTCTGTTGCATTAACAGAACGTACAGGAAGAGAATTAATGTCTGATTCATATCATGTAACGATTTCACACAGAGATAAAGATAAACGTAAAGAAGGGAATGGTCGTTCGTGATTTTTGAAGTAGAACCTCAAGAAAAGAAACGAAAGAAAGGTCCTAAAATTACTGTTATTGGTGGGGGAACAGGCTTACCTGTTTTACTAAGAAATTTACGAAAACAAGATGCTGATGTAACAGCGATTGTTACAGTAGCAGATGATGGAGGAAGTTCTGGAGTCATTCGTGACTATATTAACGTTGTACCTCCAGGAGATATTCGAAACTGCTTATGTGCGTTATCGCCAATGAGTTCCTTACAAAAAGATATTTTCCAATATCGTTTTAAGTCTGATGATCAATTTTTTGCTGGGCATGCAATTGGCAATTTAATTATTGCAGCCCTAACAGAAATGCATGGGAACAATATTTTTGATGCGATTCGTTTATTATCAAAAATGATGAGTATTGAAGGACATGTTTATCCTGCTGCAGAAGAACCATTATTGTTAAGAGCTGAGTTTGAAGATGGAACAATTGTAGATGGAGAGTCTCAATTAGCGAAGCATCGTAAAAAAATTAAGCAAGTCAGTGTTCATACTTATGATGAAAATCGTAAACCAGTTGCTTCTAGGGAAGTAGTAGAAGAAATTATGAATTCTGATATGGTTGTTATTGGACCAGGAAGCTTATATACAAGTATTTTACCTAACTTAATGATTGAAGATATTGGACGAGCTGTCTGTGAAACAAAAGCAGAAGTTGTTTATATTTGTAATATTATGACGCAATTAGGAGAAACGGAACACTTTGCAGATAGTGATCATGTTCGTGTCTTGCATGAACATTTAGGAGAATGTTTTATTGATACGGTATTAGTGAATACTGAGTCTGTTCCAGAAGAGTATTTGAATCAACAAAAGCATGAAGAATATTTGTATCAAGTAAAATATGATTTCCAAGGATTACGAGATCAAGGATGTCGAGTAATTTCTACTGATTTTCTTAAATTAAGAGAAAATGGCGTCTATCATGACGGACAAAAAGTCATTGATGAATTATTTACTTTATTACGAAGTGTAAAACATGATTAATGAAAAAGAAGTGGGGAAGAGCAAATGTTCTTTCCCACTCCTATTGTATAGAGAAAGGAGGGTATTATGTCATTTGCATCTGAAACAAAAAAAGAATTAACACAATTAGAAGTGCATATTGAACATGCCAAAGCTGAATTGGCGGCACTCATTCGTATGAATGGTTCTTTAAGTTTATTTAATCGTCAGTTTGTGTTAAATATCCAAACGGAAAACGCAGCAATTGCGAGACGTATTTTCGTATTATTAAAACAACATTATCAAATTGAAAGTGAATTACTTGTTCGCCGTAAAATGAAATTGAAGAAAAATAATGTGTATATTGTACGTTTAAAACAAGGGACTAAGGAAATTTTAAGTGACTTAGGTATTATGGAAGGTTTTGAATTAATTACACATATTCCATTAGAGATTCGTGATAATGAAGAAAAAATGCGTTCTTATTTAAGAGGCGCATTTCTAGCAGGGGGATCTGTTAATAATCCTGAAACAAGTCGCTATCATTTAGAAATTTATTCAAACTATGAAGAACATAATGAAGATATTTGTGATATGATGAATGCTTTTGGGCTCAATGCAAGGATGATTGAGAGAAGAAATGGATTCATTACCTATTTAAAAGAAGCAGAAAAAATTGCAGATTTTCTAGCCTTAATTGGTGCAGCGAATGCGATGATGAAATTCGAGGATATTCGAATTGTACGTGATATGAGAAACTCGGTGAACCGTTTAGTGAACTGTGAAAATGCCAATATTAATAAAGTAGTTAATGCCGCTTCTCGTCAAATGGAAGATATTTTATTGATTGAAGAGACAGTGGGGCTTGAAGCTATGCCTGCTAAATTATTTGAATTAGCACAAGTTAGAAAAGAAAATCCGGATATTAGTTTGAAGGACTTAGGGGAGATTATTCCATCTGGTCCGATTTCAAAATCTGGAGTTAATCATCGCTTAAGAAAAATATCTGAATTTGCAGAAAATTTAAGAAAAAATATTTCGTAAAAAAATATTTTTTGTGATTTTTTTCATACTTATATAGTGAAGGACAAATTGTTCTTTGATTATAGAATGGAGGTATGAAAAATGAATCATGTTTCATTAATTGGTCGTCTGATTAAAGAGGTGGCTGTTCATCAATCTGAGAAGGGAAATTCTGTGTGCCGTAATACTTTGGCAGTGCAGAATATTTATAGACAGAATGATGGGGATAAGCAAACAGATTTTATTCAGGTGATTGCTTTTGGTAAAATGGCAGATCGCATTCAACGTTTTGTGAAGAAGGGCGATCGTTTAGGAATTGAAGGTCGTATTCATTCGAGACATTATAAGAATCGTGATCAGCAGGATGTTTATGTGACCGAGGTGATTATTGAGGAATGTTATTTCTTAGAGCCTAAGTCGCAAGAAGGTGAACCAGAAGAAACGGATGAGTTTGCTTCGATTTTCACGGTAGATGGGGAATAAGATAAAAGACTTCTTGAAATTGTAGTATTAGGACGCCAGCAGACCTGCGGTCTCATGGCTAAAATTTGAGCCTGGGTCTCAAATTTTATTTGAAACAAAGTACCAAAAAAAGGCAAAAAGATATTACCTATGCTATAATGTAAGTGAAAAAATTTTTGATTGTCAAATTTTAAGCGTTAGTCTGTTGTCGCAGACCTAACG
>NZ_CAURVN010000063.1:0-5571 GCF_963528195.1 uncultured Granulicatella sp. | reverse complement strand
GAAATGGATTTACAAGACAAGGATTTTGGAAAAATTTAAAGAAAATTGTTCAAGAAGCAGGCGTTCATAAAGAAGTAAGTCCCCATACATTGCGTCATTCATTTGCAACGCATATTTTAGAAGCAGGGGCTGATTTGAGAATTGTTCAAGAATTATTAGGACATAGCGATATTAGTACGACTCAAATTTATACACACTTAACCAATGAACGAATGAAAGAAATTTATCAACAGGCACACCCACGTGCTAAAAAATAAAATTTATACTAGAAAGAAGAATGTCAGATGAAATTTAAAAGAATTCACGTAATTGTAATGGACTCAGTAGGGATTGGAGAAGCACCGGATGCTGCTGCATTTAATGATGCAGGTTCTCATACATTAGGACATATTTCAGAACGAGTTGGATTAAATGTTCCAAATATGCAAGCTTATGGATTAGGAAATATTGCTCCATTAAAAACTGTACCGCCAGTTGAAAATCCAAAAGGAAGCTACACTAAATTAGAAGAAGTTTCTGTAGGAAAAGATACAATGACAGGTCACTGGGAATTAATGGGATTAAATATTAAAACGCCATTTAGAGTATTCCCTGATGGATTCCCTCAAGATTTATTAGATAAAATTACAGAATTCTCTGGAAGAAATATTGTTTGTAATAAACCATATAGTGGAACAGCTGTTATTGATGATTTTGGTAAACATCAAATGGAAACAGGCGATTTAATCGTTTATACAAGTGCTGACCCAGTATTACAAATTGCAGCTCATGAAGAAATTATTCCTTTAGAAGAATTATATCGTATTTGTGAATATACAAGAGAAATTACTAAAGATGATCCATATATGATTGGCCGTATTATTGCTCGTCCATATGTTGGAACACCAGGTAACTTCCAACGTACTTCAAACCGTCATGACTATGCATTAAGTCCATTTGGTCAAACAACATTAGATTTCTTAAAAGAAAAAGGGTTTGATGTTATTGCGATTGGTAAAATTAATGACATTTTCAACGGTCAAGGAATTACTGAATTTGTTCGTACGAAAAATAATATGGATGGTGTCGATAAATTAGTAGATATCTTAAAAAAAGATTTCACTGGAATGAGTTTCTTAAACTTAGTAGACTTCGATGCTGCTTATGGACACCGTAGAGATACTGTTGGATATGGGAATGCATTAGAAGAATTCGATGCACGTATTCCAGAAATTTTAGAGCATATGCATGAGGATGACTTATTAATTATTACAGCTGACCATGGTAATGACCCAACATTCCCAGGAACTGACCATACTCGTGAGTATATTCCAGTTTTAGCAATTAGCAAATCTCTTCAACATCCAACACGTTTAACTCAAGGACATTTCTCAGATATTGCTGAAACAATTTCTGAAAACTTTGGCGTATCTTCAACTGGAAACGGACAAAGCTTCTTAAGTGAATTACAATAATATAATTGTGGAAATTCAATGAGTTCCATTATTGGATTTCCACTTCTTTTTTAAATCATCTAAAAAAAGAGAGGACAGAGTAGCATGGCTTTATATGAACAATTACTACATTTAGAACAAACAAAACGATTTTTACAAAACAATGGAGTTCAAAACATTGATTTTGGACTAATTTTAGGTTCAGGATTAGGAGAATTAGCAACAGAAGTAGAAAATCCAATTATCTTCAATTACAAAGATATTCCACACTTCCCAGTATCTACAGTAGTAGGTCACGCTGGTCGTTTAGTATACGGTGAATTATGTGGTAAAAAAGTTTTAATTATGGATGGACGTTTTCACTTTTATGAAGGATATCCAATGGAAACAGTTACGTTCCCAATTCGTTTAATGAAATTATTAGAAGTTGAAACAATGATTGTGACAAACTCTGCTGGTGGAAGCAATCCAAACTTCAAACCAGGGGACTTAATGTTAATTACAGACCATATTAATATTACAGGGACTAATCCGTTAATTGGACCAAATGATGATAGTTTTGGACCTCGTTTCCCTGATATGTCTCATGCTTATCATGTCTATGGACAAGAAGTTGTTCGTAAAGCAGCTAAAGAAGTAGGAGTGCAATTACAAGAAGGAGTTTATACAGGTTTATCTGGCCCAACTTATGAAACACCTGCTGAAGTTCGTATGGTACAAGTATTAGGTGGAGATGCTGTTGGTATGTCAACGGTTCCGGAAGTCATTATTGCAAACCATTCAGGAATTAAAGTAATCGGTATTTCTTGTATCACAAACTTAGCAGCAGGATTACAAGCAAACTTAAACCATGAGGAAGTTGTAGAAACAACTCAACGTGTAAAAGAATCATTCAAAGGTTTAGTTCGTAAAGTCATTGAAATTTATTAAATAGAATAGGAGCAGAGAAAGTGGATGCGTTAACGCTACGAATTGGGGAATTTGAAGGCCCAATGGATTTGTTATTACATTTAATTAAAGAGATGAAAATTGATATTTATAACATTCCAATGGTGGAATTAACGCATCAATATTTATCCTATATTCATTCCATGCAAGAAATGGAATTAGAAGTAGCTAGCGAGTATTTATTAATGGCAGCAACTTTATTAGAAATTAAAGCAAGAATGCTTTTACCGAAACCAAAAGTGGAAATTGATGAAGTTGAGGTAGAAGAAGATCCTAGGTATTATTTAGTTGAAATATTAATTTAATATAAGCAATTCCAAGAAGGTGCCAAAAAATTAGAAGAACTTTCTTTTCAAAGAGGTATGCATTATGGAAAAGAAGCTAGTGATTTATCTGCTCTTCAAGAAATTATTCCGTTACAAGAAGGTCAAGTAACGACCCAAGATTTATGGAATGCATTAAAGAAAATTGCAAGAAGAAATCTTGATAAAATGCCTCTACAAGCAAATATTCAACATGAAACACATACGGTAGAGGAAATGATGGATTCGATTTTAACAAAAATTCAAGAAAATCCTCAAAAAAGTATTCGATTTGATAAATGTTTTCCTTCATTTCATCGTCATGCCATTGTAACAACATTTTTGGCGATGTTACAATTAGTAAGAGAACATAAAATTCGATTGGTACAACATGTGCCTTATGAAGATATTGTTTTAGAAACTTGCGATAAAGGTGGTGCATTTAGTGGATAATTATTTAGCAGCAACTCAAGCTTTATTATTTGTAGCAGGAGATGATGGCTTAACACTAGAAGAAATTAGTTATGTCGTTGGCATTGATAAAACGGCAGTTCGACAACTATTAGAAGAATTAATGGAACAATTAAAAGATGAAACAAGTGGCTTAGAATTGATTTTAACGGCGCAACGATATAAATTTGTAACGAAAGCATCGTTAAAACCCTATCTTGAAAAATATGCTGTTTCCCCATTTTCTTCTCAATTATCTAGTGCAGCTCTTGAAACATTGGCGATTATTGCTTATAAACAACCAATCACAAGATTAGAAGTTGAAAGTATACGTGGAGTTCAATGTAGTGGAGCGATTCAAAAATTATTGTTAAGAGATTTAATTGAAGAAGCAGGTCGAATGGATAGTCCAGGTCGTCCAAAATTATATCGTACGACTACTTATTTTATGGATTATTTCGGATTAGAAACATTGGATCAATTGCCAGATGTTGAATCATTACTAGAATTAAATCAAGAAGAAAGTAAGCAATTATTTAGAAATAATGAAGACTTGTTTGAAGAATTAGAACAAATGCATCAAGATGAAGAAACCATTTCGTAAGGGAAGAAGGAGTATCTAGTGGAAAGATTACAAAAAGTCATGGCACATGCCGGAATTGCATCTCGTAGAAAATGCGAAGCCTTTATTGAAGAAGGTCGTGTTAAAGTAAATGGCACAGTTGTGAGAGAATTGGGATATAAAGTGTCTCAATCGGATAAAATTGAAGTAGATGGGATTCCTATTTATAAAGAAGAACCAGTTTACTTTATGTTTTATAAACCAAAATCTGTATTATCCAGTGTAACAGATGATAGAGGACGTACCGTTATTAGTGATTATTTTAAAGATATCCCACAACGTGTCTATCCAGTAGGAAGATTAGACTATGATACAACAGGATTAATTTTATTAACGAATGATGGGGAATTTGCGAATTTAATGACGCATCCAAAACATCATGTTGAAAAGAAATATATTGCTAAAGTAAAAGGTGTTCCAACACCACGCCATATGAGACAATTAGAAAGAGGTATTTGGATTGATGGCAAGAAAACTTCTAAGGCAGTTGCCAGAATTTTATCCGTTGATACTGAAAAAAATACAGGAATTGTTTCTTTAACGATTCACGAAGGTTGGAATCACCAAGTGAAGAAAATGTTTGAAGCAGTAGAATTACCCGTTCAAAAATTAAAACGTGAAGAATTCGGATTTTTAACATTAGAAAATTTAAGACCGGGAGATTATCGTGAACTTCGTGCTTTTGAAGTTCAAAAATTAGTTCGTTTAGCAAAAAATGAGATTTAATTGACTTTTCTGAAGTAGTTATGAATGCCTGTAGCCAGTTTTTGCTGGTTATGGGCAAACTACTAGGTAAAGTCATTTTTTGTTTTTCATACTAATCAATCACTGAATTATGTTATAATGTTTTTGAGGAATTTTCACTGAAATGAGGAAAAATATGACGATTACAATTCAAACGACATCACAAGAAGAAACAATGAAAATAGGAGAATTATTAGCAAAAGATGCCTTTTCTAACAGTACAATCATTTTGTCTGGAGATTTAGGAGCTGGTAAAACAACTTTTACAAAAGGATTTGCTTTAGGATTAGACATTACACGTGTCATTAAAAGTCCAACCTATACTTTAATTCGTGAATATACTAAAGGTCGCTTACCTTTATTTCATATGGATATGTATCGTATTGAAGAAAGTGGAGGAGCGAGTGAAATTGGTTTAGAGGAGTATTTTCATCGTGAAGGTGTCGTAATGGTTGAATGGGCAAATTTTATCGAAGAAGAATTACCTATGAATCGATTAATTATTTCTATCGAACAAACTTCTCTCACTACTCGAACCATTACACTTGATGCTATAGGAGAAGAATACGAAAAATGGTTGAATCAATTTGAGAGTTGGTGGACAAATGAAAGAGAAAGTTGAATTAGAAATTGAAGTAGTGTCTGTAGAAGATGCAGAAGCTTTAATTGAATATACAAAAAAAGTTGGAAAAGAAACAGATTTTTTAAGTTTTGGTGAAGAAGGATTAGAGTTAACTATCCAACAAGAAGAATTATATATTCAATCTGTTTTAGAAAGTGATAATCAAATGATGCTACTTGCAAAATTAGGGCAAGAAATTATTGCAGTCGCTTCAATTGGTGGAAATTCAAAAGAAAAATTTCAGCATGTGGGTGAACTAGGCATTAGTATTTTAAAAGAATATTGGGGTCAAGGATTAGGAAGTGCCTTAATGGAAGAATTACTTTCATGGGCAAAAGACTATTCACCTCTTGAAAAAATTAAATTAGCAGTTGGTCGAGAGCCTGGTGCAGCGCTTGGGTTCTCTCAGGCGGGGGGCGTGGAGGGCGGTGCGGTGGACGGCCGGGGTCG
>NZ_CAURVN010000062.1:0-5999 GCF_963528195.1 uncultured Granulicatella sp. | reverse complement strand
GATACTCCACCATTAAGTGAGTGATAAAAAAGCAAAAGGGAGAGAAATCTCCCTTTCTTTTTAGATTGAGGTTTTATGAAATTATATAATGTTACAAATGATTATGTAAACTATATAAAAAGTTTTGATTCAAAAGTTCCTGAAAATAAAAATTCGAAACGTCCATTTGTTGGAGTTATCTTTACTATAGATGGGAATAACTTTTTTGCACCTTTATCATCTCCAAAACCAAAACATATTAAAATGAAAAACGGAGCTGATTTCCATAAAATTACTAGTGGGCATCAAGGGGCTATCAACTTTAATAACATGATTCCTATCCCAAACACCGAGTTGATTTTAATAGATATCCATTCTATTCCTGATGAAAATTATAGAAATTTATTAAACTCTCAATTAAGATTTATTAATTCAAACCAAGAAGTATTGAAGAAAAAAGCAGAAAAGTTATACCAATTAGTGACTTCTGATGATAGTATTCTTTCAAACCATCAACTTCAAGTAAAAAAACGCTGTATTGATTTTAGTCTATTACTAAAACAGTGTAAATTATACCAATAATTTTGAGGTACAAAGCAAAAGCCTAGCGAGATTCAACTACTAAATCTCACTAGGCTTTTTACATCTAAAAACTTATTAACTAATTTACTACCATATAAATTATCCCCTATTCGGAAATCTCACTATTTCTCTATCTCTCTCCACCGACCGTTGCAGTTGTAGTTGGATTTAGATTTGTAGCTGAATCCGCATTCGAACCTACTTCTTTTTCTACCCTTGAACTATCTGCAGCTGTTTCTGGAGTTCCAGAAGTCGTAGGAGTCACTTCCTCTACTGAATGTTTCGGATTACTTGTTGAATGATTTTCCTCATTCGAGTGTTTTTCCAAAACGGATGATGGATTTGCATCATGAGTTTCATTTTCTCTACGATGATCTTTTTCAATAGAGTTGTTTTTCAATGTATTCTCAACGGCTGTTGTTCTCTCTTTTTCAGTTTCTTTTTGAACTTTCTTCACTTCTTGAGGAATATCTTTTAACCATACACCTTTTGAATCAACCGTGTAGCCATCTGGAGTTTTTCCATTCTTCACTAATTCCCCATTGGCTTTGAAGTAATACCACTTACCATCGATTTCAGTCCATGCTTCTTTTGCTCGCTCTCCTGAAGTTTTATAATAGTAGTTTCCATTCCAGCCTGTTAACATATGTCCATCATTAGCTAGTACGTACTCTTGTTTATCTAACTGTAATTCTCCAGTTTTCATCTTGCCATCACTATTTAGATAGTACCAATTATCCTTATCTTTGATCCAACCTGTTTTCATCTCACCTGATTCAGCAAAATAATACCAAGCTTGATCAATCCATTTCCAACCTTTTTGCATATCACCATCTTTGGATAAATAATACCATTGTCCATCAGAACTAGCCCAACCGGTTTCCATCTGACCATAGATATTGAAGAAATACCACGAATCATTAATGAACTTCCATTTTGTTGCCATTTCTCCAGAATATTGTAAGTAGAACCAACGACCACGCCATTTCTTCCATTGGCTTTCTAGCATTGCGCCATTCCCTTTGAAGAAATAATAACGACCTGCAATTTCACTCCAACCAATTGCATGTTCTCCTGTTGCATATCGATACTTCCAAACATCATCTTCGACATACCACTTCGCTGTAAAGTTTGGGATTTTCGGATATTGAGTAGATATATTTGTAAAACCATCCGTACGAATATCAAAAACGGTCGCATCATATTCTGCACTACTTGCCTTAATTAATTGAGCGCCATAAGACTTCAATTGATTAATAACATCCGTAGCAACTTGATGATTTTTCCATGGATCATTACTAGATGTTTGAACTACAATAGACGGATGTAGATTTTGTAGAAAATTATACGTATTCGAAAATTCAGCATCAAAATGATGATTAAACTTCATCATATCGACTTTTCCAATAATTGGACCATAACGATCTTCATTCAAATAATCTAGATTATTCAAATCTCCAGCTGAAAAGATTTTTTTACCATTAACCGTAATCACACTAATAATTGAATTAGAATTATCATCTACTACTGGTGTTAATTGACCATTCGTATATTTATTTTCATAATTGTAGAGTTGAATGTCCATATCCCCTAAAGAAAAATGCGCTTGTTCTTTTGAAATATCTTGAATTACTGGAATTCCCTTTTGACTAGCCACAGCTAACACTTTGTCATAATTATACTGACTATCCCACAGTCTCTCCTTATCCGTGATTCGACTATCACTATAACGCTTCATATAAACTTTATTGACGTTAAAATTCTCCATTAACTCATCAGCATTCCCAATGTGATCTGAATGAGCATGAGTAATTAAAATAAAATCTAATGTTTCTACACCCACATTTTTCAAATGACGCATGACACGTTCTGTCATCACATTTCGATAATCTATATTAACCCCTTCTCGATAAGGATAACGAGCATCACTTCCATCAGGAAAATCATAGTCTTCTCCCGTATCAATCATCGCATAGTGTCCATTACTTTCTAGTAGAATGGCATCACTGCCAAGATTCTTTGGGGATACGTTAATAAAATGAATCTTGTTTCCATTGCCTTCTTGAGCTTGAACTGGATTCATAACACCTAGAAATCCAAAAACGGATAATAGTACTCCTACTTTCCACTTGTTCATTGAGTATACCTCCCTTATATAGATTAGTATATGCTATTGCTACTGAAATCTCAAATATTCTTAAGTACTTAAGTAAAAAAGTGTACTAGAGTTCTCCAATACGCCTTCATCACTTTAACTCATCTTAAATTATTGTTCTATAATTTAGGTTCTATAATTTATAGGGTTGATGGAGAAAATTCACCAATCCTATTTTACTGTATAAAAAAAGCATCCAAACTATTTACTCCAGCAACTAAAAAAGGAATGAAGCAACATGATGCTGCTTCATTCCTTCACTAAAATTCTTTCGTCAACTCTATTTGACAAAGAACCAATTTTACTTTCTTATTCGTTTACTTTGTATCCCTTTTATCTTTCAACATCGTTCCCTTTAAGCGAATACAATCTTTATCTGTACTATTTAGTAATCTCTCTATTTCTTCATACACTTTCTTTAAAACATTAATACAAATACGATTTGATGTATCTTTTACCACATAAAATCCTTTAGATTCTTCACTACCTCTTGTTAACGTTAGTTCGATTTTTTCAGATAACTCCTTACTAAATCTATAGGGAATATACTCATCTTCTAAATTCTTTATCATTGGTAAAAAGGATTCATTTTCACCCCCAATACACGTATACAAATTATTTCTATTATGTTCTTGCAGATTTCCATTTATGATTGCAGGCAAATGATACTTTTTGATATTATCATCTCCTATAAAAAATAAGTTTTCTTTATTTCTGTTACCTTTTTCAGGCCATTCAACAATTTCTTTCGCTTTAATAATTGTATCTATTTCAAAAATTTCACTACTATTATCAATTTTTGCAACGAATATAAAGTACACAGATTCATTATCTTTAACTTTATTTCTAATTTCTTTAGTTATTGCGCTGTTAGCATGGCAAAATGAGTACAAAAAATTCTATGCAAAAACATACAGATCCTCATTTTTCCCCTCATTTTTTCTTTTATCAATACTTATATTAAACTTTTTCCCCGGATATTCTTTTACTTCTATTGTCATTTTTTCACGTACTGGATGACCAACTATTACATAATGTGCCATATACGCTTCTCCTTTTACTGTTATTTTTTAGATAAATTTTACAATCTATAAGTAAAGAGCTTATTCATTTTTTATAACAACGTTTACCTATTAATTCACGTTACTAAAACTGTTCTAATAGATTAGTGATTTTCAAATATAAATCTTTATTTTCAATTACTACAAGTTGTAATTGTTCTCTTGTTCTTGTAATATTTTGATATAACATTTTTATTATTGGATAATAAGTATTACTTCCATATAAAATCATAAATGATTTTTCATCAAACGTTTCTTCTTGATACCAAAAATTTAAATCCATAGGAATAATAACCTTATTAAATTCTTGCCCAATTACATCGTGAGATACTTTACCACAACTAGGTATAGAATCTAAACTTTCTTTACGGAAAAGACTTTTTGAATAGTTTAAAATCTCCCACTCTTTTGATTTTTGCATTTCTCGTAAATAATTATCTGCACTCTCTTTATTACTGAAATATTTAATCTGGATATTCCTACTTAAATTACTAGTTTTTTCAATTGGTTGATTAATAGGGAATTTAAACAAATTTTTAATAAAAATATTCAACTCTTGATTAGTTCTAACTTTATCTTTCAAACTAAAATTTTTAGCTGATTCTTCGGGTAAATTTTGTAGTATATTATCTATTGTTTGATCACTTTCTGACTTATCTAATGTTTGTTTACCATCATAAGAAAAAATAAAATTTGTATTAAGATTATTCCTTATAGCATCGACTATTAATGAAGCTTGATTATTTCTTAATCTTTGTGCTTCATCAATAATAATATAATCATAGAAAGATGCATTATTTAAAATAGATTGTAATTCCTTAATTGCTTTAATAATAAAATTATTTTTATTTAACTCAACTTGCCCATCATTTAATCTTGCCCCATGAATTATTACAACTTTAAAACCATGTTTTATTAATTCTTTTGCTGAATGATAAGTTAACAACGTTTTCCCAGTACCAGGATTTCCTTTAATCGTAAATACCCTTTCATTTCTTTCAGGATTTAAAATATATTTAAAAATGTTTTCTTGATTTTCATTCAAAAAATATTTCTGATTAAGAAATTTCTTAACATCGTTAAAAGGAGAAACTAAATAATTTTTTATATTAAACAAACTGTCAACCTCTGTTTTGGTAAGAATTTTTACCTGTTGATTCTCTAAAACTTTTATGAATTCACTAGGTGTAACTTCTTTAAATGTATCCAACTCACTATCAAACTCTAAATAACTTTTTATTTCTGGAGAAAAACTAAAATACTTCGTTGAAATATCAAGAAAATTTAAATAAAAACTATTCCTATCGAGTTGTTTCTTTTGTTTTTCTATTGTAGTTGAACTTTTTAATTCAATCGATATATTATAATTTTCTCCAAATCTAATTAAATCGAATTCCTTACCTATTTGTGGGATTATATATCCATAATGAAAATCATCTGTATATTTTGACATTAAAGCCTCGCTCATACCCCATTCTTTAAGTAAATTAACAAAAGATAAAAAAGTAGAAATCTCAACTTCATTTTTGAACGGATATGAAATCCCTTTAAAATATTCTTTGATTTCTTTTCTATTTAATTTTGTAGTATTATCTTTTATTTGATAACTGCTTTGATCTTCATTTATGTAACAATTAATATGTTCTTTTAATGTATTAAAATCCATTTAGATATCTAACCCTTTCTACATCATACTCTAGTAATTTTTATATTATTATTTTCTTTACGATTTCTTTTCCATATATAATACTCCTGTTTCCACAATTATTTTATTCTAACTAATAAAAAAACACCAAGAAATCCCTTTTATATGATACTAGTCTCTCATTTCAATGTATCAGCTTACCTTTATTCTAACGAATAATATTCTACATTACAACTAAAAGGTAAGCGTTTTAAAAAAATCTATCAAAGATTCCCCATTATAAAATTGATCAACTACACTAATTATCTTATCCTTTCATAACTCATCTTAGTATCACTCATCTTGACTTCATTATAAATAATATTATCAGTAACACCAATAATATTAAGTTCACTTTTCTTAATTAACCAACAAAAAATGGCATTAAGTAACCATCAGTCACTTAATGCCTTCACTGAGATTGTTTCATCAGCCCTATTTGACAAAGAGCCTAATTATGTCTAATTTAAATCAACTCCAAAAAAAGGCTCATCGACAAATTCTGTTGGTGAATCAAATTTAACACCAAATTAAGTCT
>NZ_CAURVN010000061.1:0-7131 GCF_963528195.1 uncultured Granulicatella sp. | reverse complement strand
TGGGCATTTGGCGACTGTAGAATATCAAAAGGAAGAAGCTTTAAGACAAGGATTAGAACAAGGATTACAGCAAGGTAGAATTGAAACTATAGTAGATTTAATTAAAAATGGAATACTGACGAAGGAAGTAGGGGCAAAACAATTAAACATTTCAGTCCCAACATTAGAATCCTATTTATAGCATCTGATTTAGTATAACGTTTTTACTGAAATAATTGACAAATGTGAGAGATTTTCTTATACTAAATGAGTATTGCCCAGTCAGATAAAAGAATTTTAATCGTAGAGAGGTCTAGCCGGTGAAAACGACCACAAAATTTATGCTCCTGATTGGATTTTTGTAGAAATACAGACGCTTCCCGCGTTATCGGAATGAATGAGGATGAAATGCTGTTTCATTGTAAGCAAGGTGGTACCGCGTGGTAGACGCCCTTGTAACAATGGGGCAGTTTTTATTTTTTTATAATAAACGAAAAGGATGGTAAAGATGAAAAAATTATCTAGTAGCGAAATTCGTCAAATGTATCTTGATTTCTTCCAAGAGAAAGGACATAAGGTACATCCAAGTGCAAGTTTAATTCCTGTTAATGATCCAACATTATTATGGATCAACTCAGGGGTAGCTACATTAAAAAAATATTTTGATGGAACAGAAACTCCAGAAGTTCCAAGAATTACAAATGCTCAAAAGAGTATTCGTACAAATGATATTGAAAATGTAGGTCACACTGCAAGACACCATACATTATTTGAAATGATGGGGAACTTCTCTATCGGTGATTACTTCAAAGAAGAAGTAATTCCATGGGCTTGGGAATTTTTAACTAGTGAAAAATGGTTAGCATTAGACCCAAATCGTTTATATGTAACGTATTATCCAAAAGATCCTGAAACAAAACAATTATGGATGGAAAAAGTGGGATTACCAGAAGACCATATTATTCCAGTAGAAGATAACTTCTGGGATATCGGTGCTGGACCATGTGGACCAGATACTGAGATTTTCTATGACCGTGGTGAAAAATATCAAACATTAGCTGAAGATGATCCTGAAAACTATCCAGGAGGAGAAAATGAACGTTACTTAGAAATTTGGAACTTAGTATTCTCTCAATTTAACCATATGCCAGATGGAACTTATCCTCCATTACCTCATAAAAACGTCGATACGGGGATGGGATTAGAGCGTGTAGTTTCTGTTATTCAAGATACTCCAACGAACTTTGAAACAGATTTATTCATGCCAATTATTCAACAATTAGAACAATTAAGTGCTGGTAAAAAATATAATGCTTCAAAAGATTTAGATGTTTCATTTAAAGTTATTGCTGACCATATTCGTGCAGTAAGTTTTGCGATTGGTGACGGAGCTTTACCTTCAAATGAAGGACGTGGATATATTATCCGTCGTTTAATTCGTCGTTCCGTTATGCATGGTCAACGTTTAGGAATTCAAGGTTCATTCTTAACAAAATTAGTTCCAACTGTTGCAAGCATTATGCATAGTTACTATCCAGAAGTGACTGAAAATATTGAATTTATTCAAAAAGTAATTGCAAACGAAGAAAATCGTTTCCAAGAAACTATTCATGATGGACTTGCAATTTTAGAAACAGTATTTGCTGAAATGAAAGAGAAAAATCAAACAGTTTTATCAGGTGAAAATGCCTTTAAACTATATGATACTTATGGATTCCCTTATGAATTAACATTAGAATATGCTAGTGATAATGGTTATGAAGTGGATGAAGAAGGATTCCAAGCTGAAATGAAAGCACAAAAAGAACGTGCTCGTGCAGCTCGTAATACTGAAACTTCTATGAATGTTCAATCAGCTGTTTTACGTGATATTACTGTAGAAAGCTCATTTGTTGGATATGATCGTACTACAGATAATGGAGTATTAAAAGCTATTGTATTTGAAGATGAATTAGTAGAATCAGCTTCAGAAGATACAAGAGTACAAGTTGTCTTTGATCAAACTCCATTCTATGCAGAAATGGGTGGTCAATTATCTGACCATGGTGTAATTAAAGATGAATCAGGTCAAGTAGTTGCAACAGTCGTTCAAGTGAAGAAAGCTCCAAATGGTCAACCTTTACATACAATTGATGTCGTTGCTCCAATGCAATTAAACTCAACTTATGTATTAGAAGTAGATCAACAAGAACGTGCTAAATTAATAAAAAACCATACTGCAACTCACTTATTACACCAAGCATTAAAAGAAGTATTAGGAACACATGCAAACCAAGCAGGTTCATTAGTAGCTCCAGGATACTTACGTTTTGACTTTAGCCACTTTGGACAAGTAACAGCTGAAGAATTAGCTGAAATGGAAAGTATTGTAAATGAAAAAATTTGGGCAGCTTTAGATGTAGTGACTATTGAAACTACATTAGAAGAAGCGAAAAAATTAGGTGCAATGGCTTTATTCGGTGAAAAATATGGTAATAAAGTTCGTATGGTAAACATTGCAAACTGGTCTATTGAATTATGTGGTGGAGTTCACGTTTCAAATACTCAAGAAATCGGTCTATTCAAAATTATTTCTGAATCTGGTATTGGTGCAGGAGTTCGCCGTATTGAAGCTGTAACTAGTCAAGAAGCATTTGAGTTATTAGCAAAACATGAATTGTTATTAAAACAAATTGCAAGTGATGTTAAAGCGGTACAATTAGATAGTACTCCAGAACGAGTTTCTCACTTACAACAAGAATTAAAAGAAGCTCAACATGAAATTTCAGCTTTAAAAGCTAAATTAATGAAATCTGAAGTAGCAGACTTATTCGAATCTGTTTCTACAGCAGGAAATTACTCATTTATTACTGTTCACTTACCAAACAAAGATATGAATGAATTACGTCAATTAGCAGATACTTGGAGACAAAAAGCAGCAAGTGATGTATTTGTAGTTGCTACAAATGAAGGTGAAAAAGCGAATTTATTAGCTGCAGTTTCTAAAGATGCGAATGAAAAAGGAATTAAAGCAGGAGATATTATCAAAGCGATTGCTTCACATATCCAAGGTGGCGGTGGTGGCCGTCCAGATATGGCTCAAGCAGGTGGTAAAAATCCAGCAGGTATTCCAGCTGCGTTAAAAGCAGTAGAAGAGTTCTTAACTCAAGCATAATCATTAAATTGAAATGGAGTAGGATGTGATCCATTCTACTTCATTTTTTTAAGGAAAGTTTAATCTCTATCGAATTGATTGTAGTTTTTTGAAAAATCTAGTAGAATGAAGTTACAAAGAAATGAGGTGTTAATATGAGTTCAATGGATGAAACAGTTCTATTTAACTTTCATGATAAAGATGAAAAAACAGTACAAGAGACACTAACAATTGTTTATGATGCATTAAACGAAAAAGGTTATAGTGCAGTGAATCAAATTGTTGGGTACTTATTATCTGGCGATCCAGCTTATATTCCTCGACATCGTGATGCTAGAAATCTAGTAAGACATCACGAGCGTGATGAAATTATCGAAGAATTAATCCGCCATTATATTCGTTCGACAGGTAGAGATTGTTAATGAGAGTAATGGGATTAGATGTCGGCAGTAAAACAGTTGGAGTTGCAATTAGTGACCCATTAGGTTGGACTGCTCAAGGTGTTGAAACAATTGCGATTAATGAAGCTGCAAGTGAATTTGGCTTTAACCGTGTGGTGGAATTGGTTAAAGAATACGAAGTTGAGAAGATTGTTATCGGTATGCCGAAAAACATGAATAATACAGCTGGACCAAGAGCAGAAGCTTCACAAAAATATGGTAGAAGTTTAGAAAAGCGATTAGAAATTCCAATCGTTTTTCACGATGAAAGGTTAACAACGATGCAAGCAGAAAGGATGCTTGTTGAGGAGGCGAATGTTTCTCGTAAAAAGAGAAAAGAAGTCATTGATAAGTTAGCAGCCGTCATCATTTTACAAAATTATTTAGATTTAAATATTAAATAGAAAAGAGGAAACGTAATGACAGAACATACACATGAACATGATGGACATGAACATATTACAATTATTGATGAAGAAGGAAATGAAGTCTTACACGAGGTTTTATTTACTTTCGATTCAGAAGATTTTGGTAAATCATATGTTTTAGTATACCCAGCAGGAATTCCAGAAGGAGAAGAAGTTGAACTTCAAGCATTTTCATATGTTGAAGCTGAAGATGGTACTGAAGGCGACTTACTTCCTATTGAAACTGATGAAGAATGGGATATGATTGA
Source organism: uncultured Granulicatella sp. (assembly GCF_963528195.1). GTDB lineage: Bacteria > Bacillota > Bacilli > Lactobacillales > Aerococcaceae > Granulicatella. Next base: position 2,903 of record NZ_CAURVN010000061.1, on the reverse strand, counting down.
GGAAGTTTTAAATACTTTCTTAGATGAAGAAGAAGAATAATGATTTGAGAAGACGCCAGATAGAATGCTATTTGGTGTCTTCTTTCCTTTTAGGAGGCGAAATTGGATAGCGTAGGACGGCAGCAGCTTCACAAGCGAATCTCATGGCTAAAAATCGAGCCTTGGTCTCGATTTTTCCAGTAAATAAATCCGTATGTATTGGCTTTATTTACTTGTGCTACTGCGTCAAGTTCATTTCGCTGGACGTGTGTTTATGAAGGAGCGTTTGAATGATGGACTTGTCTTGAGTAACGGAGGACAGTAGTAGTTCGGTCTCATGTCTGAATTTCCCTTGTATGAGTCTCATTGATAGAATTTGTAACATAATTGTAGAACTCCTAGTCTTCAATTGTTATATGAATTCATGTATAATGACAACGAAGTTAAAAGGAGGCGGATTATGTCAAAAAAAGAGCGTTTTAAAACAAATTTTATGTATGAAAATGAAGAACTTAGAGCTATCCGAAAGAAAGAATCAAAAATTACTCGAAATATTGTTCGATTATTTGCCATTCTATTTGCTGTAATTGTGATTGGTGGAGGGGCATATGGTTACTATTATGTATCTAACTCATTAAAACCAGTGGATACAAAACAAACTCAAGCAGTTGAAGTTGAAATTCCAGCTGGTTCTTCTGTTAAGCAAATTGCAAAAATTTTAGAAGACAATAAATTGATTCGAAATGCAAAAATTTTTAATTTCTACATTAAATTTAAAAATGTAGCTGGATTTAAAGCAGGATTTTATCAATTATCTCCATCTATGGATATTGATCAAATTTTAGGACAATTAGCAGATGGCGGTAAAGATAAATCTGCTAATGTAGCTAAAGTAGTCGTGCGTGAAGGTGAAACATTAACAGGAATTGCAGAAGAAGTAGAAAAATCTACGAAATATTCTAAAGAAGACTTTATGAATAAAGTACAAGAGCAAAGTTTTATTGACCAATTAGTACAAAAATTCCCACGTTTATTTAAGGATGCACAAAAAGCTCAAAATGTTCGTTATTTCTTGGAAGGATATTTATATCCTGCAACTTATGATGCAGACGAAAATAAAACCTTACAAATGATTATTGAAGAAATGGTTGCTAAAACAGACAGTATCTTATCAAAATATTATGCAAAAATTTCTCAAGGAGATTATAATGTTCATGAGATTTTAACAATGGCATCCTTGTTAGAAAAAGAAGGATATAAAGTAGAAGATCGTCAAAAGATTGCAAGTGTATTTTATAATCGGATTAAAAAGAATATGATGTTACAAACAGATATTTCTGTATTATATGCTTTAGGCGAGCATAAAGAAGTCGTAACATTAAAAGATTTAGAAGTAAATTCACCGTATAACTTATATAAATATAGAGGATTGGGACCTGGACCGTTTAATAGTCCAAGTGAAGAAGCGATTTTAGCGGCAATTGATCCAGCTCAAACAGATTATGAATATTTCGTAGCAGATATTCAAACAAAAGAAGTTTATTTTGCAAAAACATATGAAGAACACTTAGCATTAAAAGCCAAATACGTTGATAAGGAGTAACTTATGAAAAAGAAGCCGATTGTTATTGGAGTGACTGGTGGTTCTGGTAGTGGTAAAACTACTGTTAGTAGAAGAATTTTGGAACACTTTCCAGAATTGAGTATTGTAAAAATTGATCAAGACTTCTATTATAAAGACCAAAGTGATATGCCTTTTGAAGAACGTTTAAAAACAAATTATGATCATCCATTTGCGTTTGATACTGATTTATTAATTGAACATATGAATAAGTTAATCAATTTTGAATCCATTGATGAGCCAGTATATGATTATGAAAATCATACAAGAAGTTCCAAGACGATTCATCAAGAACCAAAAGATGTTATTTTAATAGAAGGAATCTTAATTTTGGAAGATGAACGCTTACGTGATTTAATGGATATTAAAGTATATGTGGATACAGATGATGATATTCGAATTATTCGTCGAATTAAAAGAGATATGGTTGAACGTGGTAGAACACTTGACTCAATTATCCATCAATACATTACAGTTGTAAAACCGATGTATCATCAGTTTATAGAGCCTACGAAAAAATTTGCGGATATTATTATTCCTGAAGGCGGCTCAAATGTGGTAGCAATTGACTTAATGACAACGAAAATAGCTTCTATTTTAAGTGATTTAACATAAATTAGTCAGAAAATTAAAAATAATGCTTGCATTCTTCTTCATAAAATGGTATGTTTTTACCACTGTCAAAGCAGTAAAATGGAAAAGAGGGAGAAGCCAAATGACTGAGAAATTATATCCGATGACGCTTGAAGGAAAAGCTAAACTAGAAGCTGAATTGGAAGAATTAAAAGTAGTTAAACGTAAAGAAATCGTTGAGCGTATTAAAATTGCTCGTAGTTATGGTGACTTATCTGAAAATTCAGAGTACGAATCAGCTAAAGATGAACAAGCATTTGTTGAAGGTAGAATTACAACTCTTGAAAAAATGATTCGTTTTGCTGAAATTATTGACGATAATAATGTCGAAAAAGATGTCGTTTCATTAGGACGTAAAATTACTTTTATTGAATTGCCAGATGGTGAAGAAGAGTCTTATACAATCGTTGGTAGTGCAGAAGCAAATCCAATCGAAGGAAAAATTTCTAATGATTCTCCAATTGCAAAAGGAATCATTGGTAAGAAATTAAATGACGAAGTTGTTATCCAAACCCCTGGTGGAGACATGAAGGTAAAAATTACTAAAATTGAATCTGTATAAGAAATCTTTTGTGAACTGTAAGAGAATGACTTTCTCTTGCAGTTTTTTTAGTTGGCTCTTTGTCAAATAGGGTTGATGAAACAATTTTAGTGAAGGAATTAAGCAGCG
>NZ_CAURVN010000060.1:0-7248 GCF_963528195.1 uncultured Granulicatella sp. | reverse complement strand
CGGGTGGTTTATTTGTCACGCACCTACGGAGCGTGACGGACTGAAAGTCACATAAAAAAATCCATGATGACAAAAATCATCATGGACTATTTTTTAACCATTAAATGTACGAACTGGTGTAACTAATTGAATAAAACTATATGGAATATCTGAATGATTATCTTTTAATGTCAATGTAAATGGACGATTCGCTTCTAAAAATTGAATCGTTGCTTCTGAAGAACCAAATAAACGAAGCGCATCTTTTAAATAATCAGGATTAAATGAAACATCTAATGAAGCACCTTCATAATTTTCTACCGTAATTTCTTCTTCAACTTTTCCAATTTCTGGAGAATTACCTGTTAATAAAATGCGATTTTCATTAATTGATAATGTCGCAATATTATTTTTATCTGTATGAGACATTAATGATGCACGATCTACAGCAGCTACTAAATCACTAGCAACAACCGTAATCGCTGTATTAAATTGATCATTGATTAATCGATCTGTATCTGGATAACGTCCTTCTAATAAACGAGAGTAGAAAGAAAGAGTTTCTGTTTGGAAAAGAACTTGATTTTCAGTAATTGCAAAATCAATCGTTTCTAAACCATCAATAATACGTGATAATTCAATTAATGTTTTACCTGGTAAAGTAATTTCAAATGTTAACGCATTACTTGTTTCAGGCATTTCTAAAGGAATAATTCTTTGACTCAAACGGTGAGAGTCTGTTGCGACAGCTTTTAATTGATTATTGGCAATAACCATATGAATTCCCGTTAAAATAGGACGAGATTCAGCAGTAGAAACAGCAATAGAAGTTTGTAAAATCACTTGTCTAAATAATGGAACAGGTAATGTTAATACATGATCTTTTTCAACTTCTGGAAGTTGTGGATAATCATGAGCCGATAATCCATTTAATGTAAATGCAGCACTTCCTGCTGTAATCGTTGCTTGTAATTGTTCATTTGTTTCTAAAGTAAATGTATTTTGAGGTAATTTTTTAACAATTTCACCAAAGAATCGAGCAGGTAATACAATTGAACCTGTCTCTACAATTGATAATTGTAATTCTTCATGTTCTACTGGAAGAAAAATTTCAATAGAAACTTCAGAATCACTACCTGTTAAAGTAATCCCTTCTTGAGAAACAACTAATTTAATTCCTGTTAAAATTGGAATCGTTGTTTTCGAAGGAATAGCACGTTGAACGTCTGCTAAATTTTTTAAAAATGCTTGACGATTAATTGAAAATTTCATTTTATGCCTCCTAATGTGTGTCTGTCTTAAATTTAATTTTATTTATAATAAATATAGTAATAGTAGTAGGGCCTGTTAATTTTGTGGAAAACTATTATGTTGCTTTTAAATTCATCATTTTTTATTGTGGATAACTATTGTGTATAACAAATTAATAAATAGAGTAGTTATACACATCTTAAAAACCAAGTTTTTTCTTTAAATCATTAACAGCTTTGGTAATGTCACCTTGAAGTTTATATTCTTCATTAATTTTATCATAGGCATGTAGTACAGTAGAATGATCTTTGCCAAATTCTGTTCCTAATTTTGGAAGAGAGCTATTCGTTAATTCTCTTGCTAAATACATGGCAATTTGACGAGGTTCTACAATGGATTTTGTTCGTTTTTTACCTTTTAAATCTTCTAGAGAAATATGGTAATAACGTGCAACCGCTTCTTGAATATCTTGAACGGATACAATTTTTTCTTTACTTCCAGGGATAAAGTTTTGCAGAGCTTCAGCAGCTAAATTTGTTGTAATATCTTCACCATGAGTCACAGAATAAGCTTGAACTCTTACAAGAGCACCTTCTAATTCACGGACATTGGATTGAATTTGTCCAGCAATATAGCTTAAGGTATCTGTAGGAATATCAATTCCAACAGCTTCTGCTTTTTTAGATAAAATTGCAATTCTTGTTTCCAAATCGGGTGGAGTAATATCGACTGGCAGTCCAGAAACGAATCTTGAAACTAAGCGTTCTTGTAATGCTTTGATTTCAGTTGGCTGTCGATCACTCGTTAAAACAATTTGTTTTTGGTTATTAAATAATGCATTAAATGTATGGAAAAACTCTTCTTGAGTTGCTTCTTTTTCAGCAAAAAATTGAATATCATCTACTAATAATAAATCAACATTACGATAATAATCTCTGAATTCTTGTTGAGTATTTGTTCTCAATGAAGTAATCATTTCATTTGTAAAAGCTTCACTCGTTACGTATTTAACACGTGCATTTGGATTTAGTAATTTATATTGATTCCCAATCGCTTGCATTAAGTGAGTTTTCCCTAGACCAACACCCCCATAGAAAAAGAGGGGATTATATAATTGTCCGGGTCTTTCGCAAACGACTAAAGCAGCAGCATGTGCCATTTGATTTCCTTTACCAATAATAAATGAATCAAATGTATATTTAGGATTTAATAGAGAATCATCTTCTAAATAAATATTTTTAGTTACTTCCTTAATTTCTTCAGTTGCTTGAACTAGTGGGGTAGATTCCATGAATGTTTGTTTTGATGAAAAGTCTTGTTCATCAGAAATAATAAACTTTGGTTCAAATGACTTTCTAAAATAATCATAGCCACGTTCCATGACATCCGTTAATAAATTATCTTCCCAGAAATTAGCATATGTTTGAGAAGGAACTTGAATATAAAGATAATTTGAATCAATTTTCAATAATTTAGCAGGCATAATCCAATGTTTAATTGTAAAATCTGAATTTGTTTTTTCAAAATGAGCTAATAAAATTTTCCAAAAATCATCTAATGGATCCATAAAAACACCTCCTTGTGTATGAATAATATTAAAATCTATGAGTAAGTGTAGCATTTTTTTGAAAAGTTTTCCACAGGAAATCTATTTTTAACAAATTTTAGTGAATTTGTAATAAGTTTTCCACAATATTGTGGATAATTTGTAAAATTCTTTTTAAAAAATTACTTATAAACAAGATTTGTTGATAAAACAAACTCAATAAAAATAAAGATTTTAGAGTATTATCCACATTTTCCACAAGTTGTGGATAAAGTTTTGTAAACAGACTTTGAATTTGTTAAAAAGTTGTGGAAAATATGGGGAAAAATTTAAAAGTAGAGAAAATGTTAAAAAATAATTGTGGATAACTATTGAAAAATGAATATTTCTACTAGGTATTTTGAATAAAATATGGTATGATACTCCAGTACAGTGATGCAAGAAACAAAGTATTGACTTTGTTAAGGAATATCATTATAATGATGTAGACTGTCTAGGATAGTTAGACATAACACAGAACTAGGAGGTGCAAGAAGTTATGAAAAGAACATATCAACCAAACAAACGTAAACGTCAAAAAGTTCACGGTTTCCGTAAACGTATGAGTACAAAAAATGGCCGTAGAGTATTAGCAAGCAGACGCCGTAAAGGTAGAAAAGTTTTAGCAGCTTAGATCACTGAACGTCTCAGTGATCTTTTTTTTATAAATGTTTTAAAAACTTAGATAAAGGTGAGTGTATGCGTAAGTCTTATCGAGTAAAAAAAGAGCAAGAGTTTCAACGAGTTTTTCATCATGGAAATTCAGTAGCGAATCGTCAATTTGTGGTTTATCAAATCGATAAATCGAATCAATCTCATTTTAGAGTTGGAATTTCTGTGAGTAAAAAATTAGGAAATGCAGTTGTTAGAAATCGTATCAAACGATTAATACGAAGTGTATTAACAGAACTAAAGCCACAATTACAGTCAGAGATTGATTTTATCGTGATCGCACGTAAACCTGTAGTATCTATGAATTATCAAGAAATAAAAAAATGTATGATGCATGTATTAAAATTAGGAAAGATTTTAATAAAAGATGATTATAATGGAGAAAGTAGGGAATTAAGTGAAGAAAAAGCATAAATTAGCTTTAACATTAGCGGTTTTAACATTATTTTTAGCAGCATGTAGCACAACGCCTGTAACAGCAGAAAGTACAGGAATTTGGGATCGAGTAATTATTTATAATTTATCTCAATTTATTATTACTTTATCCAATATATTTGGAAATAGTTATGGTTTAGGAATTATTGTTTTTACAATTATAACAAGAATTGTATTAGTACCAATTATGCATTTCCAATATAAAACAACAAGACAAACAGCTATTTTACAACCTGAAATTAATAAACTTCGAGAAAAATATTCTGCTCGTGATCATCAAACTCAAGAAATTTTACGAGAAGAAATTTCAGCTTTATATGAAAGAGAAGGTGTAAATCAATATGCTGGATGTTTACCAGTAGCGATTCAATTACCTGTAATGATTGCTTTATATCAAGCAATTAGTCGTACAGAAGCTTTAAAAACAGGATCATTTTTATGGTTTAATTTAGACCAACCAGATCCATTTTTCATTTTACCAATTTTAGTAGTAGCTACAACTTATGCAACTTCTTGGTTAACAATGAAAATGCAAGACAGTGGAGCAGCTGGAAAAATTATGTTATTTGTATTACCAGCAATGATTGGATTTACAGCTTTAACATTCCCAAGTGCGTTATCATTATATTGGGTTGTAGGGAATATCTTTATGGTTATTCAAACTTTAATTATGAATAATCCATTTACATTTATTGCAGAACAAAAAGCTATTACACAGGAAAAACGTCGTCGTGAGAAAGCTTTAGAAAAAGCTAAGAAAAAACACGGTAGAAGTTAAAGAATAGACTTGTTCAGATCAAAAGAACATGAGATAATACATGTAAATTTGCAATATGGAGGATATAGAAGATGACACAAACGATTCGAGTAAATGATGCTTCAGTAGAAAAAGCAATCCAAAAAGGATTACGACAATTACAATTAACACAAGATGATGTCGAAATTGAAGTAATTGATGAAGGAAAAAAAGGATTATTTGGTTTCGGACAAAAAGATGCTGTAGTATTAATTACTGTTAAAGAAAAAATTGAACAAGAAGAAGTAGTTGTTGAAGAAGTGGAAGAATTTTTTGAAGACGAAGAATTTGATATTGAAGATAACTATGAAGCAGTTGAAGTATTAGATAATCATATTGAAGAAGCTGCTCATGTTACAAAAGCATATTTAGAACAAATAGCTGAAATTTATGGAGCACCAAGTGTAGTTCATGTTGAAGTACAAAAAGAAAAAATGAATTTTGTATTTGAAACAGATAAACCAGGTTTATTAATTGGTAAATATGGTAAAATTTTGAATGCAATTCAAGTATTAGCTCAAGTATCTGTTCATCGTTTTGTAAAAGGAAGAATGTCAGTGCAAGTAGATGTAGGAGATTATCGTTTACGTCGTACAGAAGCATTACAACAAATTGCTGAAAAAACAGCACGTCGTGTATTAAAAACAAAACAACCGGTATACTTAGAACCACTACCTGCATATGAAAGAAAACAAATTCATGCATATTTAAGTAAGAACAAACGAATTTCTACTCATTCAGAAGGTAAAGAACCACACCGTTATTTAGTTGTAGAAATTGCAGAATAAAATAGTTAGAGACTGGAATGATTTCCAGTCTTTTTTTATCTCTTAAAATTAATTAGTATCGGATGAATAAAAAAATTTAAACTTAAATAGTAGAAAAAAAATACAATATAATAGAAAGAAACTTGATAAAATCCTATATTTGATATTGAAACTTTTCATTAAAAGCGTTAAAATAAGTTAACACAGTGTCTTTAGGGAGAAGACAATAAGAAATATGTGTATTTTATATAAAATATAGAACAAATTTTATATAAGGAAAAATAAATAAAAATATTGGAAAATTTCCTAAAAACAATGTACAATAATATTGAAAACATATAGTTAGGAGAATCATTATGGATATTCAAGTGTTTATAAGGCGCCGTAAAGAAAAAGGCTTATCTCAAATTGAATTGAGTCATGGAATTTGTACGCAAGCAACTTTAAGCCGATTTGAAAATCATGGTCAAATTCCTTCAATGAAAATCTTAAGTCAATTGTGTGCACGATTACAATTAGATGTGGGGGACTTATTTGCAAGTGTCAATACTAAAGAACTTGCTACAAATAAGCTTTTAGATAAAATTGAAGAAAGTATTGTAACAATGGATTATGAATTGGCTGAAAAATTGATTGGAACAATTCAAAAAGATCAATTGAATGATGAACAAAAAATTCACTTGTTATACTTAAGAGGATTCACACAAGTTTTACAAGGGAAAAAAATGGAAGATGATTTGTTTTATTTTAATAAAATTTTAGCAGAACAATATGAAAAACAAGATACATATCTCCATTTAGCTTATGCTGGATTAGGTTTAGTATATCAAAAACAAGAAGATATAGAAAAAGCAGAATACTTCTTTACAAAAGCTATTCAAGAAGTAGAAAAACATCAATTAGAAAAAATGGAAGATGTATGGCGTGTATTAATGGTTTTATATCATAGCGCTATGTTCTTTAATAAAAATAATAACTATAAAAAGAGTAATGAGTTACTAAAAAGAGGAATTGAATTATGTAGTCAATTTCATATTACTTATTACTTATCAAGATTGTATTATCAATTAGCAATGAATTCATTAGAAAGTAATGCAGATAAAGAAGAAGTAAAATTATACTTAAATGATGCAGCTGCTTTCGCTAGAATTAATTCAAATGATGAATTATTGACAGAAATTGAAAAAATTAATGATTCTTTATAATAAATAGAAAATTAAAATTTGAATAAGTAGGAAGCAAAAATCTTCTTGCTTATTTTTTTAATACTTTAAATAAAAAAATATTGAAAAATAAATGACGATATTTATAATGGAATAAAAGGAGTGATAAAAATGGGTTTACGTTTTAATAAAGATGATTTTTTAAAAAAAGAAAAAGTTATTTTACCAGAGGATATTGAGCTACCATCATTAGAGGAAGAATATGATTTTGATAGTTTTGGAGATTCATTCATTATGATGCCAAAGATGGAAGAAGATCAAAGACAAAAAAATCTTGAAAAAAACATCAAAAAAGAATGGTTAGAACCAATAGATAATAAAGAAGAAAAATAGCTACTATCTTAAAGAAATTTTTATATAAAAGACTTGCAAACAGAAGCTAGCTATGGTAAATTATATACGTTGTTAACGAACGTTCGCTTTTTAAGCGATTACGAAAAAGAAATTTAAAATAAACTTCAAAAAAATGTTGACAATATAAACTACCTATGATAATATATAGGAGTTGTCGCGTAAAGCGACGTTGACCTTTGAAAACTA
>NZ_CAURVN010000059.1:0-7356 GCF_963528195.1 uncultured Granulicatella sp. | reverse complement strand
CAGCAAGTGAGTTGGTGAATGTAAACAAAAATACAGCTGCTTATTACTTTCACCGATTACGTTTACTCACCTATCAAACAAACCTGCATTTGGAAATGTTTGAAGGAGAAATTGAAGCTGATGAAAGCTATTTCGGTAGTATTCGTAAAAGTAAGCGTGGTCGTGGAGCAACAGGCAAAGTCGCAGTATTTGGGCGTCTCAAGAGAAATGGTAAAGTTAATATCGTAGTTATACCAAATGCAATCAGCAACACTATTGCCAATTATTCGTGAGAAAGTTAAGCCTGACAGCATTGTTTACATTGACACTTACCGTAGTTATGATGTGTTTGATGTCAGCGAATTTAGTCATTTCCGCATCAATCACAGTACGCATTTTACTGAAAATCATAACCATATAAACGGAATTGAGAATTTTGGGAACCAAGCAAAACGTCATTTATGCAAGTTGAATGGCATTCCCAAAGCGTATTTTGAGCTGTATTTGAAGGAATGCGAATGGCGCTTGAAATAAAATCTCAAATTTCCATTCTAAAACAATCAGTTAAATAGAGCCTGGTCTGGTTATCTGGTACAGCCTCAAATTTTTTATTGCATCATAGCTCATATATGCTGTAAACTGGTCAAGAGATATCCTCAAGCCCTAGTTGGGGATTAAGCTCCTCTAAACAAATCATCTCTATATAGTTCAGATTTTATTTTGGAATCAATTCATTATGTTAATAAATTTTTCTGTATCTAATCACTTATCTTTCAGATCTAAACAGACTCTTAATATGCTAAAGTCGGATTTTAATAGTGATTTAATTAATAAAGAAAATTTATTGACATCCTCTTTAATATTTGGAGCTAACGCATCAGGAAAATCTAATTTTATTGATTCACTAGCCTTACTTAAAAAAATTGTTTTAAGGTCAACTGATGAATTAAGTAAAAATTATCTAGAAGATATAGTTCCATTTTTATTTAATAAAATTGATAATTCTCCATCTACATTTGAAATATCTATATTTAGTCAAGAAGTATATACTTATTCAATATCATTTCTAAATCGTAAGATCGTTTCTGAAGAGCTTTGTATATATTCTGAAAATAATCTTAAAAAAAATGAAACTTTATTCATAAGAAATGATAATATCATAAATAATGTTTCTGAGCGTTTTTCTGAGTCATATAGTTATTTTAATCAAGAAACCAAAGAAATTAATAATTCTGATAATGTTAAAAATATACCGTTTATATCAATTATTGCTGGAGTTGGTGGGGTGCACTCTAAAAATGTAATAAATTGGTTTAATAAATTACATATCATCTCTGGTTTATTAGATGATGCTCTTCTCAATTTTAGTTTAAACTTATTCGAGAAAGACTTGAAATTTTATGATTGGGCTTCTCAATTCTTACCAAGTCTTCAAATAGATAAAATTGACTTTGAAGATAATGTTTTATCGTTATTTGAAAAAATAGATCCAAAAGAGTTAAAAACAGTATTAGCCAAAGTTAAACAGAAAAAAAAAGGAAAGCACACAGAAGTTATAGAGAAATTTATCGATCTTGTTCAGGCAACAACAGAAATAGAAGATAAAAAAATTAATGCAAAAAAAGTTAATGTGATAAAAAATATTAATGGAGAAAAATATGAATTACCTTTTAGATTAGAATCAGAAGGAACTAGAAAGCTTATTGCACTCCTGGGTCCAATATATGATTCTATTCAAAAGAAACATGTTCTAGTTTGTGATGAAATTGATTCGAAGTTTCATACTCTCCTGATGAAATATATATTGAAGATTTTCAATAAAGATAATAAGGAATGTCAGTTAATTGCTTCAGCTCAAGATACTAATCTAATTGACAAAGATATTTTTAATGAAGATCAAATTTGGTTTGTTAATAAAAATGAATTTGGTGAAAGTGGGATGTATTCTTTAATTGAATTTAAGAATCTAACAAATACAGATTATGCATCAAGTTATCTTAAAGGAGCCTATAATGCGATTCCTCTTTTTGAAAACAAAGATATCATTGAGAACTTACTAAAATAAAAATGTCAATAACACCAAGAAAACAAAAATACTTAGAACCTAATCCAGTTAATATTAGTAAGGTTTTAATAAGTTGGAAATATTATCAAGGTAAGAAAGATAAAGTGGGGCAGTCTATTTCAGAGTGGGAAAATGAGCGTGATGAGAAATATTTAAGAGCTTTTTTTGATAAAATAGATTATATACAAACTACACCTTATAAAGAATTAATAGACAACAAAATTATTTCTTTATATGGAAGATTTCCACCACCTGAAAGCACTGATTTTTCGTGTCCTTCTGACTTAGAAGAAAGTGCTAATTGGGGAACAATACAAAAACTTCATCAATATGCTAGGGTCGCTGGTTTTTTATCTAATGGCTTTTTCTATATTGTATTCTTAGATAAAGACCATAAATTTTATAAATCAAGCTCTTTTCATAAAAAGAAGAAAGGGTGATTTATTGCCCTACTATGCCCCCTATCCTGCAATATTCGCTACAAAAAAAATGATGCCCTCATCAAAACAAGAGCACTTTTATATGAATCTAGTCAATTTTCGGACTTTGTGCAACTGCTACATAATACCGGCTTTATTAATCTCTTTTAGGGAAATATCAAACAATTCTAATTCAATCTAATTAGAATGAGGCTTTAATCTTTTAAGAGTTTTTTCTTTGAGTTCTCTTTTCTCTTGTTTATCTTTAAGTAAGTTTTTAAAATCATTGATTTCATCCATAACTGCTAGAGCATGGAAAAAGAATACTATATCAGCTAATGTAACTCCTATTAATGAGAACAGAAATTCAGCTTTATATTGAGTAACTAACTGAAACCCTAGAGTGCATAAAACACTCAATATAACTAATAAACCTACTAAGATATACAACTGCTTACGTTTCATCTGAATCAGTTTTTTCAGGCGTCTTTTTTCTCTTTCGTTTAAATTATTGTAAATCGAATCGCTACTTAGTTCTTTGACAATGTTCCCAAGTTGGGTTATAGGTAATAGCAAGAAAGCTACTAATAAGAATGAAACGCCTGATACATCTGTTTGAAAATAACAAACAACAAAACGAGAGGCTAAGTAACCAAAGCCTCCTGCAAGTAGTGTCACTAATACTGTTAATTTGAAACTTTTCATAGCTTATCTTTTTGCGGATCTAATTCAATTTCTTCTTCTCGAATTTTTTGGATTAACCAGTCTTTCATCTGTTTACGCAAATCCGTTTCATCAATGATACCTTTTTCATTCATGTTCACTGTGATTTCACCCGACAATTTTACTTGGTTGCCGCGTAGTATACCACCATTTTTTAGAACAATCTTAACGTCATCATCATAGACGTTTCTAATAGAATGTGCGATCTCATCAATGAACGACTGACCTTCAACAGATGTTTTTCTATCGTAAGTAATTTCTAGATTTATTCTTAAGTTTGATTCATCTAAACTATCTTCTAACTTATAGTCTTTTAGAATTGATGACGGTATTAGTTGCTTCAATAAATCTAACCCCATAGCCGGAGTAAATTTTAATGACCTTGTATTGCTTATAGATTTATTAAGATTATCTAATGAGATTCTTTCTTCTGGCTTATCAACATCTGTCTTTTTATCTTCAGATATGTATGCACCTGCTAATGGAGTTCCTATTAAAATTTTTTTGACAGGTTCTTTTTCTGTTAATGTCCTAACAATTTTAGGAGGCTGAATAGCAAGAGATAAGGTTGATTTTGTTGGTACAAGTCCTGATCTTTCAGTAAGTAACCAATATATATGATTTTCTAAATCTCGTTCTGTTAATGCTTTTGACTTTAATATTACAATATGATTGTTGAAAACTAAAAGATATAAAATAGAATTTACAAATTCTTTTTTTCTCTTTTTATCGCTTTCTTTACTTTCAGAATTTAGATTAAAAGGTAATAATGAATAAGACTTAGCTCCTTCTTCCATATCTAATATGGTTTGTTGTTTTCCTGACTCTATATAGACTAACTGACAAAACAACATATTTCCTTCATCAACAAAAGAATTTATAAATCTTATTTCGTCCGATGTAGAATTTATTTTCTCCTTACGGTTATCTACAATTGAATATTCTTCAGACTTAAGTAACTCTTCTAATAATTCCTGCAAAGTACTTTTACTCTCAGTGATAACAAAATTTCTATAATGAATGGTCTTTTTCATATTAGCTCTTTAAATATCTAAATTTTAGTCTGCTGTTTTAACAATGTTATAAGATTTCTTAATGAATTAATCTCACTATCCTTCTGCTCAAGCAATTTATTCAACAATTCGTCTTTCTCACTTGCATGAGACAAAGCTAACTTTAACCGTTCAATCTCAATCGACAACTGGGTTTCCCCAACACCTTGATATACCGAACCTAGTGGCGATTCAATTTGAAAACAGATATTCTTACCATCTGATTGCATTAGCTCAATTACATCAATATCAAAGACTTGGGCAATTTGCTCAAGTTTATCTAAGTAGATTTTACTTTCACCACGCTCAATTTTAGCATAGCCATTTAGTGACATATTCAGTTTTTCAGCCATCTGTTCCTGCGACCAATCCTTTGCTTCTCGGATCTTTCGAATCTTCTCATTGACACTCATTTTTTACCTGTAAAATTTCTTGAATACCCACTACTAGGGTAGTTGATAGAGATTACTAGTTGCTACAGCAAAACAACCACATTATGTATTATAGCTAGGTTTAATGCGGGTTCTTACTGAAAATTTCCCTAAATTTCTTATATTAATCATTATAGGTTTTTTATTATGAATAAGCTACTTCTATCTTTATCTACAGTATTCGTATCTACAAACGTTTTCGCTTTGTCACCTTTAGAACAAGCTAAAGTAGATACCGTTGCAAAGGTCTATCAAACCAATGATTTAGAACGCTACTCAACAAAAGAGTTTGCAGATTTGCAAATGAAAGCAACAGATATTCATAACGAAAATGAATATGAATACGGCGGAACATGCCTTTCCGAATTTTGGATCTATGGAATGGTGAGAAATCAAGTTGAAGTAAAACCTATCATAAAAATTATTAAGGAGCAGGTAAATGTCACGCTAAAAAATAAGAAGAAAATCATTAATTTAGTCTATCAACTGGAATGTGAAAACAACCAATGTTTAGTATCAGATGTAATTACTGAACAAGGGCGTAGTTACAAGAAAAGCTTGGCTTCTTGCATCAAGAAATATCAATAAGGAAATGTTATGAGAAAAATATTTAAGGTAGTAATGCTAACCTTATCATTAACTTCTTGTGCAGAAGTTACAGAGGGACTTCGAGATATTTCACAAGGTACATTTGTGAAGAAAAGAGTTGGCAATCCATTTAGAACGGAGCAAACCACTGATTCATCTTTATATAACAGTTTGGTTAATCTATCTCAAGGTAAAGCAGTAGGTTCATCTATAAAGATGGAAACATCCGATCTTATGCTCTTTAAGGCATTAAACCATAATACTTTAATTCAAGAAAATGAAGTAAATTATGACTACGACCAAGTTGAATTATTAAGTAATGAATTAAAACGCCATAAAATCTTTATTAAAGAGAGTAAAGCAGGTGAAAAATGTTCATCTCCTTTATCAAATAATCAAGGATACACATCATCAACTTACGAATTTATGATTAATGGTAAAAAACTATATATCCTTCAATATGGAAGTGTTTGTGGAAGTTGTTTATATAAACCCATTGTAATTACCAAGAATCAGCCTTGCAAAGTCCTCAATACTCTTTAAATTTTAGGTATAACACGAGAATGTTTAAAAATTTGCTTAAAGAATATCAAGAAGGATACGTATATCTCTTTTCTGATAGAAGTTTCTATAAGAAGCTTTGGATTATTCCTTTATTACTATTTTTTCCATTTATAAAGTATCCATTCGGCATAATATTTATTAAAGGATGGCAGGTTCAGATGGTTGAAGATATTATGCTAGATAAGCCGTTGCAATCATTACAAATAAAGAAAATAGTTCTGAAAGGGTTACAAATAACAGGAGTTACGATTATATATTGGATGGTTCCAACAGCTTTTTGTTATTTATTAGGACTAAAAGGTATTCTAGGATTGTTCTTAGATATACTAGAATTTATACAAAGCGGATTAACAGGCTATCTTACTGATTACATTGAGGATTATATTGCAACATTATTTATCTACTTTATATGGGGCATGATCTCAAATCCAATTCTTCAATGTGGAATCATTAGATATGCATTAACTGGAAAATGGTTAGAATTATTAAATATACCGAAAAACATCTTATTTCTAATGGCTAATTTACATAATTTCTTAAAGTTTTATGTTTTTTATCTAGTCACAGTATTGCTTTTAATAATCCTTGATTCGTTATTATTATTTATAGCGTTTCCTATTGAGATTTTGTTGCTACCATTTTTACTTGTTCTCTATTATGGTTCAGTTTCGCATGAGTTAGGGCATCTAGCAAAAAATGCATTTCTCAAGCAGGTTAATAGGAAAAAAGATTTAACTGCTGATAATCCAACAGATTATATTGAAAATAAATGTTCACATTAAGAGGATTAGTTATGATTGAAAAATCGTTATTTACATACTTTATTGAAGCATTTACTAAAAACTATGCAAACTTTAAAGGGCGTGCTAGACGAAAAGAGTATTGGGGATTTACTTTATTTTATGCATTAATATTCGCTATTTTAGGTGCTTTTGCTTTTACAGGTATTGGAGTAATACTTTTTTTAGTAGTTTTTGTTGTTACCTTACCACCTTCAATATCCCTAATAGTCCGTAGATTACACGATATAAATTTATCTGGTTGGTTTACTTTATATATGTTAATTATGCTAATTCCTGTTATTGGTGAAGCGATTGCAATCATCATTTCAATCGTCATCGGAGTTGTGCAAGGTAGTGCCGAATCGAATAAATTTGGCGAAAATCCTGTAATATCGAATAAATAATTACGGACACTAGCGATAACAAATAATAGATGAAAGCAACTTCGTGAGGAATTGCTTTTTTTATTTGACGAAAAATTTTCAAAGGACTATATTTACACTAATTTGCAGGGAAAACTTACTACAAATTATATAATTAGCCAAGGAATACAACTTTATTTAATCACCAATTAATACACATTAACAGGTGTGTAGCGAATGTTTAGGTGGCAGCAAATTTCATCTTGTAGATTTCCTGTTTTAACAATCGCAATTTCACTCATTTTAAATGAGCCTTCCACAAGTTCCTTGTGGGTAACGGTATTCGAGGCATAAACGCTTTGAGCCGACTTGAAATTTTCAAGTGGGCGAT
>NZ_CAURVN010000058.1:0-7571 GCF_963528195.1 uncultured Granulicatella sp. | reverse complement strand
TACTGACTTATTGTTTTTTCTCCTTAGAGAAAAGAAATTGTTGTTTCTTCACTTTTGTGAAGTCCCTACACATTTGGTTTGTCTTCTTTGTTTAGTTTTCAAAGGTCAACATCGCTTTACGCGACAACTCCTATATATTATCATAGGCGTTTTTCACTGTCAATAACTTTTTTAAAATTTTATTTTAAACGCTTAAAAAGCGAACGTTCGTTAACAGTGCTTATAATTTACCATAGCTTCTTATTCTTTGCAAGTCTTTTTTAGAACTTTTTTTATATTTTCTAATCCAATAGAAAAGACTGTAGTTTTGCTACAGCCTCTTCCTTCTTATTGTACATTTCCTGATGAAACTTCTTTTCCATCACTTACTATTCTATATTTTCCTATCGGTTGTGAATTACTTAAACTAAATGTCAAATTCAGTGTAGTATCTTCCTTAATTTCTAATGTGTTATATACATTGGAAATTTTATTTTTTGCATCTTCAATATAAATGGTAATTTTATTAACTGCTTTTTGCCCATTATTTTGAGTATTTTTATGATATGGAATTACAATTTGTTTTGTAACTGTATGTTCCTTTTTACCTTTTGATAATACAATTGTAAGTGCAGTCCCTTTTTTTACTTCTGCCCCTTCTCGTATTGATTGTCTAATAACTGTATCTACAGTTGCCTCGTTTTCTTCTTCAGTAATGGTTAATGTTAAATTATTTGAATTTGCATATTCAATGGCTCCTGCTCTTGTATAACCTGTTAGGTTTGCCATTTTAATCGAGCTTTCTCCTTTACTAACTACTAATGTAATTACAGGATTTTTTCCTTCTACTTTTTGATTTGGCGCAATACTTTGAGAAATCACTTTTCCAGATTCTACGCTATCAGAATTTTCTTCTTGTTTTTCTACTGTAAATCCTAGTTTTTTCAATTCATCTCTTGCAGCTTCATAATTTTTATTACGATAATCTTTCATTGTAATAGCTTCTTTTCCTGAACTTACTTTAATCGTAATTTTTGATTTTTCTTTTACTGTACTACCAGCTTTTGGATTCGTTTCAATCACTTTGCCACTTTCAATTTCATCCGATTTTACCTGAATGACATCTGTAACATTTAATTTTGCATCTGCTAATTTTGTTTTAGCGACTGCTTCTGTTAAATTCGTTACATCTGGTACTTGTACTTCTTTTGGACTAGATTGTAAAAATACAAAAAACATAATTCCAACAATTGATATCAATAAAAGTAGAAACACCCACGGCCATTTCCGTTTCTTCTTAACTGATTTCTCTTCATCCATTTCTACAACTGGTATTTCTTTACTTGTTTGAATCGGTTTAACTTTTTGAGTATTAATTGGTGTTAGTACTTTTGTTTCTCCTGAAAAACTTGCTGGTACAAATTTCTTTTCATATAGTCTTGTAGAGTCTAAACAAGTTTTCAAATCTTGAAACATTTCATAACAACTTCTATAGCGATGCATTGGATCTTTTGCAGTAGCTTTTAATACAATATTTTCCAAGCTCTGTGGAACCATTGCAATCGGACTTACAATCGTTGGTAATGGTTCTTGGAAATGTTTCAGCGCAATAGAAACTGCGGACTCCCCATCAAAAGGTACTTTCCCTGTTAATAGTTCATATAACACAATACCTAAAGCATAAATATCTGTTTGAATGGTTGCCATTCCACCTCTTGCTTGTTCAGGTGATAAGTAGTGTACTGAACCTAGCAATGTATTCGTTTGAGTTAATGAAGTATCTGATAAAGCAACTGCAATTCCAAAATCTGTTATTTTAACATTTCCTTCTTTATCAATTAAAATATTTTGTGGTTTAATATCACGGTGAATAATGCGATTTTGATGTGCAGCTGCAATCGCTGATACAATTTGCATCATAATACGAACAGCTTCAATAGGATGTAGTGCACCTTTTTGTCTCACATAATCTTTCAAATCGGTTCCTTCTACATATTCCATCACAATGTAATTCATTTCTTGTGATTGTCCAACATCATATACACCTACAATGTTTGGGTGAGTTAATTGAGTCGCTGACAAAGCTTCTCTTCTAAATCTTCTCATCGCATCATCATTTTGACGAAAATCTAATCGTAATACTTTAATGGCAACTAATCGATCTAAAATTAAATCCTTTGCAAGGTAAACCGCAGCCATTCCACCAGTTCCAATTAAAGATTGAATTTTATAACGTCCATTTAATGTTCTACCAGCTTCTAGCATTAGGCTTCCTCCTCTCTAAGGTGAATTTTTGCAATCGCAACTGTAATATTATCACGACCACCTGACTCATTAGCTGCTTGAACAGCTTTTTCCACTTGTTGTTCCAAATCTGAATAATGATTTAGAACATTTCTTATTTCTTCTAATGACAACATATCGCTAAGTCCATCACTACATAGTAATAAGATATCTTCTTCTTTCACAGTCATTCTGACAAAATCAATTTCGACAGCCGAAGTTACTCCTAATGACTGTGTCACGATATTTTTATTTGGATGATGTTCTGCTTCTTCAGGAGTGATTTCTCCAGATTTCAATAATGCGTTGACTAAACTTTGATCTTCTGTTAATTGCTTTAATTGGAAGTTTCTTAAAACATAAGCTCGACTATCTCCAACATTAGCAATCATTAATTGATTCCCAATGACACATGCGGCTACTAAAGTTGTCCCCATTCCATATAAATCAGCATATTGAGTAGAACGTGAAAGAATATCATCATTAGCTTCTTCAATTTTTTTAATGAGCCATTGATATGCTTCTTCCATATCATCAAAATGAGTCTTTTCCCATGCTTGTCCAATCGCCATTAGCGCCATTGAACTCGCCACTTCTCCTGCATTATGTCCACCAATTCCATCGCAAACCATCATAAGCGGGATGTTATTTTTGCTTTCAAAGTAGCCAGCAGCATCTTCGTTTACTTTTCTTCGTTGACCAACATCACTTTTTATAGCAAATTTCATACAATCCCTCCTTAATGTTTAAGATTTTTTCACTAATTTACAAATATAAAAACCATCACTATTAAAGTCATTTGGTAATATTGTAATATCTTCTGTATCTTTATGAATCCAATTTCCAATCGGTTCAATTTCAAATGCTGGGTTTACTTCTAAAAATTGATTGACCAGCTCTCTATTTTCTGCCTTATTAATCGTACACGTAGAATATACTAGGCTTCCCTTTGATTTTACCATTTTTGAAGCAGATAATAAAATCTCAAGTTGAATTTTTTCTAAACTCTTTAAATCTTTTAAACTTTTTGTATATTTTATATCCGGTTTACGACGAACTAAACCTAATCCTGAACAAGGAGCATCCACAAATACTGCATCAAAACTTTCAGCTGAATAAGCTTCTTGAACATTACGCGCATCTAATACTCTCATTGAAATACAATCATCCACTTGTAACCTTTTGGCATTTTCTTGTATTTTTTTTAGTTTATGTTCATATAAATCTAAAGCGTCTACACGTCCACCTTTTGATGGTTCTAAATAACTTGCAATATGAGTCGTCTTTCCACCGGGTGCTGCACATGTATCAAGAACTTTATTTGTTGGTTGTAAATTAGCAACTTGTGCTACTAAAGATGAGGCTTCGTCTTGAATCGTAACAATCCCTTTTTCAAAAGCTTTTGAGAGGAATACATTTCCCTCTTCCACAATTAAACATCTATTCGACAAGGTACTTTCTCTAGTTTGAACTCCTTCTTCTAATAGAAGTTGTTTTACTTGCTCTTGACTGAAATGATTCGGCTGAATACGTACACTGACACTTGGCGCTGTTAAAATAGACTCAGAAATTTGTTGTGCTTGTTCTACTCCATACTGTTGTTTAAATAATTGGTACATCCATTTTGGAATACTATACTGTACACTCATTCTTTCATCTGCATCTTTTATTTCCTCAAAACTTCTTAAATCATTTCTTTGGAAATTTCTCAGTACGCCATTGACAAATTTTGCAATCCCTTGATGTCCTCGTTTTTTCGCAATTTGTACTGCTTCAAAAATCGCTGCATGATCTGGAATTTTATCTAAAAACACCATTTGGTAAATAGAAATTCTTAGCAATTGTTTCACCCATGGTTGAATTTTCTTTGCTTTTTGAATATAAGGGGCTAAATAAAAATCAATCGTCATTTTTCGCTGAATCGTTCCATAAAACAATTCAGTTAACAGACCTTTATCTTTTGCAGTCCATTTTTGTTGCTCAATTACCTTTTTTAAACTAATCGTTGAATAAGATTGATCTTGTTCCACTTGAACTAATAAGTCTACAACTGCATTTCTGACCTTATCCATGATTTACCCCTTCAAAGCAAGCTTTCTCTTCAATAACAGAAGCAAATCCATTCATAAAGGCATCTGAACTCATTTTAGCTTTTCCTGCAGGTTGTAATTCAATAATTTCTAATACGGTTTGATTACCACATGCTACATACAAATGATGATTTTCTTTAAATAATGTCCCTGGTTGTTCAGCAGTTGTTTGATCTACTACCTTCACTTGCCAAATTTTCACTCTTTCTCCATTTAATATAGTAAATGAAGTTGGCCAAGGACGTAATCCACGGATAAAGCAATCCACCATTTTTGCTTCTTTTGTCCAATCGATTTGTTCTTGTTCTCGTGTAATATTTGGAGAATACGTTACGAACGCTTCATCTTGTACAATTTCAGTAATTGTCCCATCAAACATTTTCGGTAATGTATCTAATAATAATTCCGCACCTACCACACTTAATTTTTCAAACATAGAAGCTACATCATCAATTTGTTCAATTGGAATCGAGCGTTGTGATAAAATATTTCCCGCATCCATTTTGCTAACCATTCGCATAATGGTTACACCTGTATGAGAATCCCCATTCATAATAGCGTAATGAATCGGTGCACCCCCGCGATATTTTGGTAATAAGGATGCATGAACATTGACAGCACCTTGTTTAGGAAATTCTAAAAATTTCTTCGGTAAAAACTGACCATAAGCAGCTGTTACAATTAAATCAGCTTCTAATGTCATTAATTGTTCTAATTCTTCTGAACCCGTTAATTTTTCTGGTTGATATACAGCAATATTTTGCTCTAATGCATATTTTTTCACGGGAGATGGCGTAATCACTTTTTTACGACCAACTGGTCTATCTGGTTGAGTCACAACCGCAATCACTTCATATTCTTCTGAACTAACTAAAGCATCTAATACTTTTGTTGAAAATTCGGGTGTCCCCATAAAAATAATTTTTTTCAAAATTCCACTTCCTATCCTTATAAAAAATATTGAGGTTCTACATCAATGGATACCGCTACTTTTGATTGCGGAGTCGATTGAGTATTGACTAAGACCTCATGTAATAAAATATCTAATACTGGATCTTTTTTATATTTAATAATTAATTGATAATAATAACGATTATTCATTCTAGCAATTGATTTTGCACTCGGTCCTAATAAGACAGATTGAGAAGATAGTTTACCTTCCAATACCTTTCTAATTTCATAAGCCTGTTTTTGTGCAGCATATTCTTGTTCACTAGAAACTGTAATCATCACTGTAAAATAATAGGGCGGATAATGAGCGAGATGTCTCATTTTCATTTCTTGAGCAAAGAAAGCCTCGTAATAGTGATTTTGTGCTAATTGGATAGCATAATGATCTGGGTTATATGTTTGAATAAATACTTCTCCACCCTTATCTCCTCTACCAGCTCTTCCTGCTACTTGCGTTAATAATTGGAAAGTTTTTTCTGCAGCCCTAAAATCCGGAATATTTAAAGCTGTATCTGCATTGACGACTCCTACTAAAGTGACATTTGGAAAATCTAACCCTTTAGCAATCATTTGTGTTCCAATTAAAATATCCGCTTTTTGTTCTTCAAATTGTTTTAACAACGCTTCATGTTGTCCCTTTTTACGAGTTGTATCGACATCCATTCGAATAACTCTTGCAGTTGGCAACAGTTGCTCTAATTCTTCTTGAAGCTTTTGAGTCCCCGTTCCAAAATAACGAATTTGTCGGCTATGACATTTCGGACAGTGATTTGGAATACCTTCTTCATGCCCACAGTAATGGCATTTCATCACTTTTGTATCCATATGAAGCGTCAAAGAAATATCACAATTTGGACATTCCAATACATAACCACAATCTCGACACATAATAAAGGACGAATATCCTCTTCGATTTAAGAGCAACACACTTTGCTCTCCTTTTTCTAATCGGTCTTCTAAAGTTTGTAATAGACGTTTGGAGAAACTTCCTTTTTGTGCTAGAAATTCTTGTTTCATATCAAGCACATGGACTTGAGGTAATGGTTGATGTTTAGCACGTTTTGTTAAACGTAACAAACGATAAACTCCCTTTTCCGCTCTTGCTCGAGATTCTAAACTTGGAGTTGCACTTCCAAGTACGACAGGGCAATGATGATATTTTCCTCTCCAGATCGCAATATCTCTCGCATGATAACGTGGAGTATCATCCTGCTTATAAGTACTCTCATGTTCTTCATCTAAAATAATAATGCCAATTTTTTCTAAAGGAGCAAATACTGAAGATCTTGCTCCAACAACAATGTCTGCTCGACCTTCTTTTATTTTTTGCCATTCATCATGTTTTTCTCCAGGATTCAACCCACTATGTAAAACAGCTACTCTATTCCCAAATCGTTCTTTGAATCGTTGAACCATTTGAGGAGTTAATGAAATTTCTGGAACAAGCATCATAGCGCTTTTTCCTTTTTGAATGGCTTCTCCAATCCATTGAAGATACACTTCTGTTTTTCCTGATCCTGTCACTCCTTGTAACAAATAAACATGAGAGGTTTCATCAGTCTCTTCTTCTAACACTTGTTGAAAGACTTTTTTTTGCTCTTCATTTAGTTCAAATGGTTTAGAGTGGACAATTTTTCTCCCCGCATAAGGATCTCTATCTACTGCTCTTTTTTCTAACAGAATCCAACCTTTTTCAACAGCTTTTTTCACATCTGCTTGCACAACATTAAAACGAGTCATAAATTCAGCTTTCGCAATTTCTGTATTCTCTAAACTAGACAAGCCTTCTAGAAATCTTACTTGTTTTGCCGCATTTTTTGGAACTTGCTTTATCATTTCCAAATATTCTTCAGGTAAATACGATAATACAATCCAATCTTCTGTTTTTATTTGTTTGCGGTCTTCTACTAAAGTTTTTGTTTGCACAATTCCTTTTTGTTTTAAACGTAGTAACTCTGCCAAAATTTCCTTTGGCATTTCATCCGTTACTTCTATTTCTAATTGCCCATTAAAAATTCTTTGAAAAATTTCTTCTTGCTCTTGGGGATTTTCTAATACAAATAACTTTCTCGTTGTTGTTTTTAACATCGCTGGCAACATTGTTTGATAACAGTGAATTAAAAAGGCAAATAAATGATTAGACATATATTCTCCTAATTTAATCATTTCTTTTGATAGAACAGGTTCAAGATCCATTAAACGTTCGATTTCTTTTAATTCCCCATCAAAATCAGATGTTGGACGAATTGAAACAACAAAGCCTTGCAC
>NZ_CAURVN010000057.1:0-7575 GCF_963528195.1 uncultured Granulicatella sp. | reverse complement strand
TTAGTCAAAATCAGGACGTGCTTTCTTCTATTTTTGAGACTTTTTGCCCAGCCTCAATCTTGCTACGGGAAAAATTCATGGCTCTTTTTGTATGATGGGAATGGGGTGCGTAAGAATAGTATTTGTTGTAGGTGACGACGCTAGCAGCCTCGCTTTCGCGAGTCTCATGGCTAAACTTTGAGCCTTGGTCTCAAAGTTTCCTTCAATCAAAGCCAAATTCTGACTTTGATTGCTTAAGCTACAGCATACAGCATCATTGCTCTTTTGTGTTGTTAGGATGGGGGGCGTAAGATACTATCTGTTGTAGGTGACGACGCTAGCAGCCTCGCTTTCGCGAGTCTCATGGCTAAAATTCGAGCCTAGGTCTCGAATTTTCGTGCAACTAAAGCCATTGCTTGGCTTTGGTTGCTTGAGCTACAACGGATAGTATCATGGCTCTTTTGTGTTGTTGGGATGGGGGGCGTAAGATAGTATTTGTTGTATTTGACGACGCTAGTAGGCTCGCTTTCGTGAGTGTCATATTTGAACTACAACGGAAAAATTCATGGTTCTTTTATAATTGAATTTTATATGAGATTTTCATAGGAATTAATGAGGAGTTTATTAAAGTTTGGGAAGAATTATTTGTAAGCGCTTGAATCGATGGGTGAGTGTGCTAAAATAGTAGTGGTAAAAATAAACCAAAAAGGGTGGAAAATCATGAAAAAACAAAGCATGGCAATCTTATCCTCACTTGCAGTAGTTGCTGTTTTAGGAGCTTGTTCTCCGAAAAACTCTACAGATGGGGCGAATGACTCAAACGCAAAGGATAGAACATTTGCAAAGGAAGTTACTCATGAAGGAACACCAATAAAAGGTGGAACATTAAAGTATGCCATTGTAAGTGCATCTCCTTTTAATGGACTTTTTATTGATGAATTAGCTTCAGATTCAACAGATTCAGCTTTAACAGGATATGTTGATGGAACGATGTTTGAATACGACGAAAATCGTAAGCTAGTCAATTCTGGTTTAGCATCGCTTGAATTTGATGTTCCTGGAAAAACAGTGAAGGTAACATTGAATTCTAAAGATTATAAATGGTCTGATGGACAATCAGTTACCATTGATGACTATATCTTTACCTATGAAGGAATTGGGGATAAAGATTATACAGGTATTCGTTATGATGCGAATTATAAAAATATCGAAGGAATGGAAGAATTTCATAATGGACAAGCATCTAGTATTTCAGGTTTAGAAAAAATTGATGATTATTCAGTAAAAATTCATTATAAAGAAATGACTCCGTCTATGAAGTTAGCAGGTGGACCGATTAGTCCTTATATAATGCCAAAGCATATTTTTTCAACGATTCCTGTAAAAGATTGGGAACAAAGCGATTATGTTCGCGGAACAAAAGTAGTAGGGTTAGGCGCTTTTACCATTGAATCAATTGTTCCTGGCGAGTCAGTGACTTATAAAGCAAATGAGTACTATTATAAGGGAAGACCAAAATTAGATAAGGTAGTAGCAGAACTTGTTTCTCCAGATAGTATTGTTTCTGAAATGAAAGCAGGAAAATATGATATTGCCTCGATGCCAAGAGCTCAATTTGATACGTATAAAGATTTAACAAATGTGACATTATTAAGTAGTGAGGAGTCAGCTTACGAATATATTGCATTCCAATTAGGAAAATGGGATGAATCAATTGGAAAAAATGTCATGAATCCAAATGCAAAAATGTCGGATCCAGTTTTACGTCAAGCAATTGCCTATGCATTAGATATTGATCAAGCAGGAAAGAGTTTGTATAACGGATTACAAAGAGGAACAAATTCATTAATTATTCCATTCTTTAAAGATGTATATAATAAAGACCAAGAAGGATTTACTTATAACCCTGAAAAGGCTAAGAAAATGTTAGATGATGCAGGTTATAAAGATGTCAATGGTGATGGATTAAGAGAAAATAAGGATGGTTCTAAATTAACGATTAATTTTATTGCTCGTACGAGGGATGATGCAAATGAATCCTTAATTCAACAATATTTATTATGGTGGAAAGACATTGGTTTAGATGTTCAATTATTATCTGGACGTACAATGGAAGTGAATAGTTTCTATGATAAAGTAGAAGCAAATGATCCAGAAATTGATATGTATACGGCTGGATGGTCAACAGGCTTTGACCCAGATCCAACAGGTTTATATGGTGAAGATGCGAAGTTTAACTTTACACGCTTCGTAAGTAAAGAACAAACTGATATCTTCAATAAAATTAATTCTGAGGCTGCATTTGATGATGCTAAAAATATTGAATTTTATAAAGAATGGCAAAAATATGTTCATGATCAAGCATATGTTTTCCCAACTTTAATTGGTGATCAAATAACAGCTGTAAATAAGAGAGTAAAATATTATAGTACGGATATCGCTTCGAATAATCCAAAAAATGCGATTAATGAAATGGAATTAGTTGCGGATACTCCAGTCAAATAGGTTTAAGAAATTGACTTTTAGCAAGTAGTAAAGGATCTAGCTACTGTTAAAAGTCTTTTTCTTTTTATATAAATATACGAAATAACTATAACATTAAATAAGAAAAAATTAATTCTTCCTAGCCAAGCAAAAAGGTAATGAATACTGGATGGTTTTGAAAACATTTTTTTGGAAAATATTAGGAAATTATTAAAAAATTCTGTTGAAAATTATAGGAATTTTCAAAGAATCATGGTAGAATAAACATACGTAATTTTAAAAATGGAATTGTCATACAATTTGCATTTTTGGTTAAAAATTCGTATAATATCAATAATGTTTTAAGGATATTATTTAATTTGAAATATTGTATGACAGATATACGAATGTTAAAAATACTAACCATTCGAATAAGACAAAGGAGGACGAGAATTTGGCTATCGATAAACCATTATTAGAAATCAACAATTTACATGTTGGATTCCGTATTAAAGATGATTTTTATGATGCAGTTGATGGTGTTTCATTATCATTAGAGAAAAATGAAATTTTAGCAATTGTAGGGGAATCTGGATGTGGTAAATCTACATTAGCAACAACTATTATGGGCCTACATAATAAATTAAATACAAAAATCACTGGGGACATTATTTATAATGATGTGAACTTAGTGAATTTGAATGAAACTTTATATAATAAAATTCGTGGAAATGACATTGGAATGATTTTCCAAGATCCATTGGCTTCATTAAACCCATTAATGACCATTGGTGCTCAAATTGACGAAGCATTATTATATCATACAGATTTAGATGAAAAACAACGTACAGAACGTGTATTAGAATTACTTGCACAAGTAGGGATTCCAAATCCACAACGTACATTTAAACAATACCCACATGAATTATCAGGTGGGATGCGTCAACGTGTTGTAATTGCGATTGCATTATCATGTAAACCACCAATTATCATCGCTGACGAACCAACAACTGCGCTTGACGTAACGATTCAAGCACAAATCTTAGATTTATTAAATGAAATTCAAGCAGAAACACAATCAGGAATTATTTTAATTACGCACGACCTTGGGGTAGTTGCGGAAACTGCTGACCGTGTTGCAGTGATGTATGCTGGACAATTTGTTGAAATTGCTCCTGTTGAGGAATTATTTACAAATCCTAAACATCCTTACACTCGTTCATTATTACAATCAATTCCTCAAGCTGGTTCAGAAGGACAAGAGTTACACGTAATTGAAGGTACAGTTCCTCCATTACCAAGCTTACCACGTACAGGATGCCGTTTTGCTCCTCGTATTCCATGGATTTCTGCAGAAGAACATGAAGAAAATCCAACATTACACGAAGTTGGCAAAGGCCATTTTGTTCGTTGTACATGTTATAAAAATTTCCATTTTGAAGGGGAGGAAGCATAATGGGTTTTGTTAGAATTGAAGACTTAAAAGTTCACTATCCAATTAGAAGTGGCTTCTTTAACCGAGTAACGGATCATGTATATGCTGTTGATGGCGTTACATTGGAAATTGAAGAAGGAAAAACATATGGACTTGTAGGTGAATCAGGTTCTGGTAAATCAACAATTGGTAAAGCAATTATCGGTTTAGAACCAGTTACAAGCGGTAAAGTATTATATGAAGGTCAAGATGTGACAAATAAAGCACGTCGTCGTACTTCTGATTACAACCGTAATGTACAAATGATTTTCCAAGATTCATTATCAAGTTTTAATCCTAAAAAACGTATTTTAGATATTGTAGCTGAGCCATTACGTAACTTCGATCGTTTATCTCCAGAAGAAGAACGTCGTAAAGTTATCGAATTAATGGAAATTATTGGTTTGTCTGAAGAAGCATTATTAAAATACCCTCACCAATTCTCTGGTGGTCAACGTCAACGTATTGGGGTAGCTCGTGCATTAGCAAGTAATCCACGTTTAATTATTGCCGATGAACCAGTATCTGCTTTGGACTTATCTGTACAAGCGCAAGTATTAAACTATATGAAACGTATTCAAGATGAATTTAACTTAAGTTATTTATTCATTTCTCATGACCTTGGGGTTGTAAAACACATGTGTGATGAATTATTCATTATGTATCGTGGACGTTTTGTTGAAACAGGAAAAGCAAATGATATTTATGCAGATCCTCAACATATTTATACAAAACGTTTATTATCAGCCATTCCAGTTATTGACCCAGTAAACCGTGAAGCGAACAAACTACGTCGTATTGAAGCTGAGAAATTCTATCAAGAAAATCAAACAATGTACTATGACGAAAATGGTCGTGTATTCGATTTACAACAATTGTCAGATTCGCATTTTGTTGCGTTAAATCCGTCAGTAAAGGGAGGTAACTAGACATGTGGAAAACTATATTACGTCGTGTGCTACTAATGTTGCCACAAATTTTAATTTTAAGTTTATTAGCATTCTTAATTGCTAAGATGATGCCAGGGGATCCATTTACAGGTTTGATTACACCTGAAACAGATCCAAATACTATTGAAGCTTTACGTGTGAAAGCTGGTTTCTATGACCCATGGTATGTTCAATATGTTCGTTGGATGGGAAAAGCATTCCAAGGAGACTTTGGTCAAAGTTATACTTATAAATATGCTGTTACTAAATTAATTGGTGAACGTATTGGAAATACAGTTTGGTTATCATTATTAACATTAATTTTAACGTATTTGATTGCATTACCTTTAGGGATGATTGCAGGACGTTATCAAAACTCATGGGCAGATAAGTTAATCGTTGTTTACAACTTCATTACTTATTCAATTCCAACATTCGTATTTGCCTTAATTCTATTATGGTTATTTGGTTATACATTAGGTTGGTTCCCAACTCGTGGTTCGGTTGATTCAGGTGTATCACCAGGATCTGTTAATTATTTAATTAATCGATTCCACCACTTATTACTACCAGCATTAACAATGGCGATTTTATCAACAACTGGTACAGTTCAATATTTAAGAACTGGGGTAATTGATGCGAAGAGTCAAGACTATGTTCGTACAGCTCGTGCAAAAGGGGTTCCTGAAAAAGTCGTATTTAACCGTCACATTTTCCGTAACTCAATTTTACCAATCGCTGCATTCTTAGGATATGAATTCACAGGTTTAATCGGTGGTTCAGTGTTTATTGAAAACATCTTCTCATATCCAGGAATGGGGAACTTATTCGTAAGTTCAATTTCATCTCGTGACTATTCTGTTATTTTAGCGTTGTTATTACTATTTGGTACAGCAACACTATTAGGAACATTATTATCTGATATTATTATGAGTATCGTTGACCCTAGGGTTCGCGTACAATAGAAAAGGAGGAGTAGCAAATGGCGCAAGATAAAAAAGATGTAACAAAAGAAAGCACCGTATCTACCCCACCTACTGGGTTCCAGGTTATTGTGCGAGAATTTTTAAAAGATAAAATTGCTCTTGCAGCATTAATTATCTTAACTTTAATTTTCTTATTTATTTACATTGGTCCGTTCTTTATTAATGAAGCAACTGCCTTGAAAGTAAATATTTTACAACGTTATAAAGCACCAGGAGTTAATGGATTTTTATTAGGTTCTGATGAAGGTGGTCGTGATGTTTTCGCGATGTTAGTTATCGGGGCTCGTAACTCTGTAACAATTGGTTTCACGATTACAATTTTAACGTGTATTATCGGGATTATCGTTGGTTTGATTTCTGGATACTATGGTAAATGGGTGGATACTACATTAATGCGTATTGTTGATTTTATCATGATTTTACCAACATTAATGATTATCATCGTATTCGTAACAGTTATTCCAAACTATACATTATTCCACTTTATCATAATTATGACATTGTTCTTCTGGGTTGGTTCAGCTCGTTTATTCAGAACTCGTACGTTACAAGAAGCTAGTTTAGACTATGTAAATGCGTCTAAGACTTTAGGTTCTAGTGATTTACAAATTATGTTCCGTGAGATTTTACCTAACATTAGTTCATTAATCATTGTTAACTTAATTTTACGTTTAGCAGGGAACATCGGTATTGAAACTGGTTTAACTTACCTAGGTTTCGGTTTACCATATACAACTCCTTCTTTAGGAACGTTGATTTCTGCAGCGAAAACGCAAGATATTATTGAAAATAAAATGTGGGTATGGTTACCTGCGACAATTTTAATCTTAGTAATGATGTTATGTATCAACTACATTGGACAAGCTTTCCAACGTGCAGCGGATGCTCGACAACGTTTAGGTTAATATTTGAATTAGACTTCTCTATTGAGAAGTCTTTTTTGTTTTGTCTTTTTGGTTGTGTAAATTTGTATTTTTTTGTAAAATAGAAGGGCTAATAATTTTAATGGAGGATTTATGAAAGAGAAATTTAAGAAGTATCAACATTTAGTGAAGCCTTATGATATTATTATTGTAATTGCCTTGTTTATTTTATCATTTTTACCAAATGCAATTTTTGCAGTACAACAGATGGCGACTCCAACGGATGAAGCAAAGATTTATGCTGTTGTTACGATTAATGGTGAAGAAGTGCAACGTTTTGAATTAAAAGAAGATACTCCACGAGAGGAATTTATTTATTTCCCTAGTGATGACCAATATAATATTATTGAAGTAGATGGGACTAGAATTAGAGATAAGGAAGATAATAGTCCTGACCAAATTGCCGTTAAAACGGGTTGGATTTCAAGAGTGGGGCAAACGAGTATTTGTTTGCCGCATGGATTGATGATTGAGATTGTTTCAACACAGGATCCTACCGAAGAAACGGATACTATCATTCCCCTGTAAATTAGTGCGAATTAGACTTCTTGTTATTGCAGTATAGGACGCAAGCAGCCTCGCAAAAGCGAGTCTCATTGCTAAATTTTGAGCCTCAGTCTCAAAATTTCCTAGTAACAGTAGCCACAAGTGTGGCTGCTGTTACGTATACTGCTATAAGAAGTCTATTCTTCTTTAACGGATATTAATGAGAGTGCGAATAAAAGTTAGACTTCTTTGTATAGTAGAAAAGGACGCCAGTAGCCCCTGAAGTGACCCCAAAAAGTTAGACTTTTTTTGAGACGACTTAAGTCGTCTCTTTT
>NZ_CAURVN010000056.1:0-7624 GCF_963528195.1 uncultured Granulicatella sp. | reverse complement strand
AAAGAGACGACTTAAGTCGTCTCAAAAAAAGTCTAACTTTTTGGGGTCACTTCAACGACGCGAGTCGTCTTTTTCTATTCTTCAACATCTTCTGCGCTAACACCCATTAAGACTGGTAAAATCATTGGGCGACGAGCGGTTTGTTTATATAAATAAGGATTTAACGTATCGATAATGAGATTACGTAATGATCTCTCATTTAAAGGCTCATCAGCTTCATTAATGAAGGCTTGTAATTCTTCTTTTAACACTTGTTGAGCTTGGTTTAATAATTCACCGGATTCACGCATATAAATAAATCCGCGAGATAAAATTTCAGGTCCTGTTACTAATTCACGTTCATCATAATCAACAGTTGCAACGACAATTACTAAACCGTCTTGAGATAAAGTTTTACGGTCACGTAAAACGATATTTCCGATATCTCCAATACCATTTCCGTCTACATAAACATCTCCAGCATAGAAATGTCCAGCACGACGAGCAGAGTCACTTGTTACTGCTAAAATATCTCCATTACTTAAAATGAATGAATTTTCTTTAGGAATTCCAACTTGACTTGCTAAGTTAGCTTGGATTTTTTGCATTCTGTATTCACCGTGAACGGGCATGAAATACTTTGGTTTCATTAATCGTAACATTAGTTTTTGTTCTTCTTGAGAACCATGTCCTGAAGTATGAATATTATTTAATTTACCATGAATGACTTCAGCTCCAGCTTCAGATAGTAAGTTAATTACACGATTTACTGCAGCTGTATTTCCAGGAATAGGAGAGCTTGAGAAGATGACCGTATCTCCAGGTTGTACAGAAATTTGACGATGATTTCCATTGGCAATACGGCTTAAGGCTGCCATCGGTTCACCTTGCGATCCTGTACATAAAATAATGACTTCTTCAGCAGGATATTGGTTAATATCACGACCATCGATAAATGTATCATCTGGTGCAGAAATATATCCTAATTCACGAGAAGTAGCAAAACTAGCTTCCATACTGCGTCCAAAGACAGCAATTTTACGTCCAGTTGCTACTGCAACATCTGTTACTTGTTTTAAACGAGAAACATTTGATGCAAAAGTAGCGAAAATAATACGACCTTCTACACGTTGGATAATTTCTTTAATCGATTGTCCAACGACTTGTTCTGATTTCGTGAATCCTGGAACTTCTGAGTTCGTACTATCTCCTAAAAGAACTAGGACACCTTCTTCACCAATTTGAGCCATTTTGTGTAAATTAGCTGGTTGACCTACTGGTGTGAAGTCGAATTTATAGTCTCCCGTAAATACAATATTTCCAGGAGGAGTTTTAATGACAATACCGAATGCATCTGGAATAGAGTGAGTAGTGCGGTAAAAACTTACTTGAGTTTTTCTAAATTTAATAACCGAATCTTCATCTATTTCATGTAAGATAGCATCTCGAAGTAAGCCATGTTCTTCAAGTTTGTTTCGAATAAGTGACATTGCCAATTTAGTCGCATAAATTGGAATATTCACTTGTTTAATTAAGAAAGGAATACCACCAATATGGTCTTCGTGTCCATGAGAGATGAAGAGACCTTTTACTTTACTTTGGTTTTGAATAATATAGCTATAGTCAGGAATAACATAGTCAATTCCTAATAAATCATCTTCAGGGAACTTAATTCCAGCATCTAAAATAATTAATTCATCCTGGAATTGGACGCCATAGGTATTCTTTCCGATTTCACCTAAACCACCAAAAGCGAATACGCCCGTTTCATTATTTTTGATTGTTGGTTTCATTAGTTAAACACCGTAACTTTGAAATCAGGATTTTTTTGTTCATATGCTAAATGTTTTTCATCTAATTCTTGAATGAATTCAACATTATATTCAGTATTTTCGTCAACTAGGCGACGAGCTTCCACTTTATCTTGAGCTTCTACATATAGAGATAAAGTATTTTCACGACGTGGTGCTTCATTTTTTGATGGTTGGTAAGTAATTTTAAAAATCATTTTATAACTCCTTATTTGTTCAATTTATTTTCAAAAATTATTTTAACACAAAAGTACACTTTAAGTACAATTATCTGTGTAGTTTTTGTTGGATGATAGGAAATACATCCTTCGGTTCTTTAGCTACATCACAAGAGAGATTTCCTGCATCCATTTGATGATATTTTGTAAATTGAATCGGATGCCAATTTGCTTGAATAGCTCCTTTAATATCTGAATGGATATCGTCTCCGACCATAAAATATTCATCAGCAGAAATTTTTGACTCGACATGATGAAAAGCTTGGATACTTGGTTTTTTAGCTTGAATGGATTCAGAGATAAACCAAAAATCTTCAGAAATCCAGTTGGATAAGTTTAATTGGTACAGTTTATTTTTCTGATGGTCGGTTGGACCATTCGTCAAAATAGCGATTTGATATGATTCTTTATTGCATTGTTGAAATACCTCAATCCATTCCTCAGAAAGAGTAATTGCATTTAAAGTATCTTGATAAGCTTTATGAAAATCTTGGATTTGTTCAGGAGAAAGGTCAATTCCTACATCTTTAAAAGTTTTAAAAACTCTGTCATTATGAGATTCTTTTAAAGTCATATTTCCTGCTGTAAATTGTTCAAAGGCTTCGTTACTTCTTACTTGATAAAAATGGTAGAGCATTTTGGCATCAATATTAGGTGTTGCAAATCGACAAAACGTTTTAAAAAATACTTCATTTTTAGAATAAAGGGTATCATCTAAATCAAATATCACTGCAATTTTCTTATCCAATTACGACAGCTCCTTCTGGAATATAAAGTGGTTGAGTTTGGTTAATATGATCATAGAACATGACTCCGTTTAAGTGGTCAATTTCATGTTGAACCACAATGGCTTCATAGTCTGTCAATGTTTTAACTTTTTCTTCACCTTCTGGTGTGAAATATTTCACTGTAATTCGCTGTGGTCTTAATACCACTCCAGGAACTTCTCGATTAACGGATAAACATCCTTCGCCTTCTTTTAAGCAAGTTTTTTTAACAGATTCTCTTAAAATACGAGGATTAATCCATACTTCATCAAGTAGGGCAGGTTCATCTTCATAACCAGGAATTAAAAGAGCAATCATTTGAATTTCTTTTCCTAATTGTGGAGCAGCTAAACCAACTCCAGCACGTAATTCATATTTTGCAGCAATTTCTTCATCTTGACTATTATGTAGAAATTCTAGCATTTCTTTTGCTAAATGCTGTAAGTCATCTGATAATGGAAAACTAATTTTTTCCGCTCGCTTTCTCAAGGCAGGATGACCTTCTAAGACAATATCTTTCATTGTAATCATTTTAATTTTTCTACCTCCTATTTGCTTCTTTTCCTTTAGCATTATAGCATTTTTTTGAAAAGAAAACCATGCTAGAAAGTGAGTTTTAAGAGTTTATCCTTCATTCTCTAAGAATGGTTTAAAAGGAGGGAATAAACTACCCAATGTGCTCTTTTTCTGTTACAATGAAAGAGTATTTCATAAGTAAAGGAATTGAAATGATGCTTTTTTGGAAAAAGAAAAAAGAAACGAAAACTATTGAATTAGATAAGACAAATATTCCTCAACATATTGCTGTCATTATGGATGGTAATGGACGTTGGGCGAAAAGTAGAAATTTACCTCGAATTGCTGGTCATAAAGAGGGAATGAGTACGGTTAAAAGAATAGCCATTGCTGCAGATGAATTAGGAGTAAAGGCTATGACAATGTATGCGTTTAGTACAGAAAATTGGAAGAGACCAACCGAAGAAGTGAGCTTTTTAATGAAACTTCCGGGTGACTTTTTTAGTTCATTTATGCCTGAATTGCAAGAGAGAAATATGCGTATCCGTTTAATTGGATTTATCGATCAATTGCCTGAAGCAACAAGAAGAGTCGTTGAAAAAGCTGTTGAGGATACAAAAGACAATACAGGAATGACGCTATGTTTTGCTTTAAATTATGGTTCTAGAGCAGAAATTCTCCAAGCAGTAAAAGAAATTGCAGTAGATGTTTTTAATGGTGAGTATGATGCGGAATCTATTAATGAAGAAGTATTTGCGAACCATTTACAAACGAATTTTTTAGGAGATTTATCAGAGCCAGATTTAATGATTCGTACAAGTGGCGAACAACGGTTAAGTAATTTTCTTTTATGGCAATTAGCCTATAGTGAATATTATTTTACAGATATTTTTTGGCCAGATTTTAGTAAAGAAGATCTAGAAGAAGCGATTTTAACGTACCAGAAACGTCAGAGACGATATGGAGGATTAATTTCATGAAGACACGGATCATCACTGCCATTGTTACCTTGATGTTGTTTATTCCTGTTTTAATCATAGGTGGACATTTATTAAAAGCAGTTATTGCATTTTTATCATTTGTTGCTATTTTTGAATTTTTTCAAATGAAGAAATTATCTATTTTTTCTATTGAAGGAGTCTTAACTCTTATAGCTACCCTATCGATTATTTTTGCAAGAGCGCCAATTATTGAATTGCCAGTAGGAGTTGATTTCTTTTATATTTTCTTCCTTTGTGTCATGTTATTAATGTCATTAACGGTATATAAAAGTGAGACATTATTTATTGAGGATGTCAGTTTCTTATCTCTTATAGCTTTATATGTTGGTGGAGGATTTTCCGGAATTTTATATGTACGTGAATATGGTTTTGGAATGGTCGTTTTTGTTTTCTGTATTATATGGGGAACTGATACGTTTGCTTATTTTACAGGAAGAGCTTTTGGCAAACATAAATTAGCTCCAGCGATTAGTCCGAATAAAACAATTGAAGGTTCTATTGGTGGAGTGATTGGAGCGATTGGTTTAGGGACTATTGCTTTAAAATTATTTAACCCACTAGGATTTCATTTTATTGAAATGACTATTTTAATGATTGCCTTATCCGTATTTGGACAATTAGGTGATTTAGTAGAATCTGCTTATAAACGTAGATTTAATGTAAAAGATTCTGGGAAAATTTTTCCAGGTCATGGAGGAGTATTAGACCGATTTGATTCAACATTTTTTGCAATGTTTATGTTTCAAATTGTATTGAAATTTATTGGTACTCATTAAGGAGGACATATGATTAAAACAATTATTGCATTTATATTTGTATTTGGTGTCATTGTGACTATTCATGAATTTGGACACTTTTATTTTGCAAAACGTGCAGGTATTTTAGTAAAAGAATTTGCCATTGGAATGGGACCAAAGGTATTCCAAGTGCGTAAAGGTGAGACGGTTTATACATTACGATTACTACCCGTTGGTGGATATGTTCGTATGGCAGGTCATGAGGAAAGTGATCAAGAGATTAAACCTGGTATGATGGTGACACTTCGATTAGAAGATGGAATTGTTCAGCAAATTTCATTTGATCCATCAACTGAATTAGAACAAGGTATTCCTTTCCAAATTGAATCTTGTGATTTAGAAAAAAAGATGGTAGTAAAAGGATATAAACCTCAAACAGAAAAATTAGAAAAATTAAAGGTTTCTAAAACAGCAACCATTATTGAAGAAGATGGTACTGAAGTATCTGTTGCTCCAATTGAACGTCAATTTAATTCTGCTAGTTTAAAAGACCGTATGTTAACAAATTTTGCGGGACCGATGAATAATTTTATTTTATCGATTATTACATTTATTATCGTGGCATTTTTAGCAGGAGGAGTTCCTTCTAATGAAGCAGTAGTTGGAAACTTTGCAAGTGAATCTGCAGCTCAAGTAGCCGGATTACAAGTTGGCGATAAAATTATTGAAATTGAAGGACAAGCAGTAAAAAAATGGGGAGATATTAGTAAACAAATTTCTCCACGTGCTGACCTTGAAACAAAACTTGTGATTGAACGAAATGGAAATCAACAAACCATTGTGGTAACGCCTAAAGCGTATGATTTATCGAACGGATCTAAAGTTGGTGTTTTAGGAATTGAATCTGCGAAGAAAACAGATGTATTGTCTAAAATACTCTATGGATTTACTCAAACATGGTTTGTCATTAGTTCTGTATTCTTAACAATTGCATCATTCTTTACAAAAGGATTTTCGATTAATCAATTAGGTGGTCCAGTAGCCATGTTCTCACTAACTTCCCAAGTGGCTCAAAGTGGATTTATTTCTATTTTGAATTTCTTAGGATTAATTAGTGCCAACTTAGGAATGATGAATTTATTACCAATTCCAGCTTTAGATGGAGGTAAATTAGTATTAAATATCATCGAAGGGATTCGTAAGAAACCTCTAAAAGAGGAGTATGAATCTTATATTACAATTGCAGGTGCAGTATTCTTAATCATTTTAATGATTTTAGTAACATGGAATGATATTAGTAAATTATTTTAACAAGTAACAGGAGGTAAGTGATGGTTTTCTATAATAACAGAATAGAAAACCACACTTATTTTTTCAGTTATAGAGAGGAGTGCTCAAGTGTCGGAACATCAACAACAATTATTTTTAACGTTAATGAATCAATTGCAGCTAGATACGGATGAGTTTTTACAACCAGATTTTGATCAAGCCTCATTAACAAAAATTGATATTACCAAAAGTATTCCGGAATGGTGTTTTAATATTGAGACGAATCATGTGATACAGTACGAGAAATTCAAACGTTTCTATGAACAATTGAAACAGACTTATGAAAAAATTGCTCAGGTAAGATTAGTAGTCAAAACGAGAGAAGAGTCTCAAATTACCCAAGAACAAATTCAAGCGTATTGGGAAATAGTTCTCTTCCAATTACAACAAGAATCACCTCTTGTAGTTCAATTACTATCAGGACAAAGCCCTACTTGGAATCAGAAAAAAATACAATTTCATTGTCCAAATGAAATTACTAAATCTCATGTCAATGAAAATTACATCAAAAAAATTCAACAATACTTTGAGAATTTTGGTTTTCCAAAAATGGGTGTGGATATTATTGTCAATGACGAATTGGGTACTCAATTAGAAGAAGATTTAAGGATCAAACATGAAACGATTGAACAAGAGTATCAAGAAAAAGTTGTTCAACAAAAAGAAGTTCAAGAAACAGCAGCGCCTAAACCTGCTTCAGTTAATTCAGATTCATCTATTTTATATGGAAAAGCGATTCGTAGTAATTTAGAAACAAGAGAGATTGCAGATATTTATGAAGAAGAGCGAAATGTATTAGTTGAGGCACAAATTTTTGATATTGAAATTCGTACAAGAAAAGCAAGTGGAAAGTCTTTTGCGAATATTAAAATGACAGATTACACTTCATCTATTGGGGTAACTTTATTCCCCTCAACAGCTGAAGATGAAGAACGTTTAGCTGCCTTAAAAAAAGGAACATGGGTAAAAGCGTATGGAAATATTGAGATTAATAAATTTTCTCAAGAATTAAATATGATCGTTCGAGATATGAATAAAGTGGAGCATATTGGACGAATCGATCGTGCGCCAGAGGACCAAAAACGTATTGAATTGCATTTGCATACAAATATGTCGGTCATGGATGCAACGAATTCTGCGAGTGATTTAGTGAAACAAGCAGCAAAATGGGGACATCCTGCTGTAGCCATTACAGACCATGCAAACTTACAATCGTATCCAGAAGCTCATGGAGCAGGAAAAGGAAATAATATTAAAATCTTATAC
>NZ_CAURVN010000055.1:0-7654 GCF_963528195.1 uncultured Granulicatella sp. | reverse complement strand
AAAGAGACGACTTAAGTCGTCTCAAAAAAAGTCTAACTTTTTGGGGTCACTTCAATTGAAGTCAAGTCCTTTCATGTACAATTTATTGTTTTTGATATTGTCTTTGATGTTGGTGAACTCCTGAAAGAATAAATGGACTTGCATCTTCCACTTGGAAAGTTTGTTCGCCACTTTCATCCACCATTTGACTAAATAATAATTCATATTCTGCAACGGTTACTTGTTTACGAGTATCCAATAATTGTTGATGAGCTTCTACTCGTAATTGTTTTTCAAATCCTTCTACTAATTCTCCAACAAAGAATTCTCCAACTGCTCCTGACCCATAACTAAAGAATCCAATACGATCTCCTGCAACTAATACAGAACTTGTTTCAATTAAAGAAATAAAACTTAAAAATAATGATCCTGTATAAATATTCCCAACATGACGATTATAAACTGTACTTTCTTGATAACGTGTCATTAATCGTTCTTGTTCTTCTTCCGGTAATGGTTCTAAAAATGGTTTAAATGCTTTTAATCCCATTTTCGTATAAGGTAAGTGGAAGCAAATCGCTTCTAAATCTGCAAAAGTAGCACCAGTTTGTGTTGCATAATCATTCCACACTTCTGCAAAGAAACGGATGTATTGTTCATTTGAGAATTTTCCATCTACCATTGGATAGGCTTCATAATTCGGACGCCAAAAATCCATTACATCATCTGTAAATAAGCTAGTTTCATCTTCTAAACGAAGTAAACGAGGTTCAGCTGAAACAATCATCGCTACTGCACCAGCTCCTTGTGTTGGTTCCCCTCCACTTTTCAAGCCGTATTTTGCAATATCACTTGCAATGACTAATACTTTTGATTCTGGATTCAAAGCGATATGCCCTTTTGCTAATTGTAATGCTGCAGTTGCTCCATAGCAGGCATGTTTTAATTCCACACTACGAACTCTATTCGATAAGCCTAATAATTTTTGAATATAGACTGCTGCAGATTTTGATTGATCAATTCCTGTTTCTGTTCCTACAAGAATCATATCAATCGCTTCTTTATCGGCTTCATCTAAAATTCCAATCGCTGCATTTGCTCCCATTGTGACAATATCTTGAGTCACAGGCGCTACTGCCATTGTACTTTGTCCAATTCCTACAGTATATTTTGCTGGTTCTACACCACGTTCTGCTGCTAAATCCTCCATGGATAATGCAAATGGAGGTGTATAAAATCCAATTTTATCAATTCCGATATTCATTTCTTACTCCCTTAATCTAATAAGTATCTATCCTAATAGTCTGCACGTACCATAGTAGCAAAAAATGACCAAAGCTACAACGATTATACCTACTGAAAGTCGTAATTTAAAAAAATCTTTAACTTTTTTATATAGTATTTTAATAGGTTTCTGCGCTACTTTCGATTACAATAGTAAAGTAAATGAAACCTTAAGGAGAATGATATGAATTCAAACGATATTGTTATTATTAGTGCTACAAGAACAGCCATTGGAAAATTTGGTGGACAATTTGCTTCTATCAGCGCTGTTGAATTAGGAACAGCCGTTGCAAAGTCTGCAATTGAAAAAGGGAAAGTAGATCCAACTTTAATCGACACAGTCATATTTGGACAAGTACTGCAAGCAGGACTCGGTCAAAATCCTGCCCGTCAAGTGGCGCTAAATTCAGGATTACCACATACTAGTACAGCTTTAACAGTAAATGAAGTTTGTGGTTCTGGATTAAAATCTATTTTATTAGCAGCTCAAGCCATTCGTCTAGGGGATGCAAAAATCGTATTAGCTGGTGGAATGGAAAATATGTCTTTAGCACCACATTTATTACAAAATCGATTTGCTACAAAAAATGGAAATTGTACCATGATTGATGCTTTATTCCATGATGGATTAACAGATGCTTTTTCAAATGAAGCTATGGGAATTACTGCTGAAAATCTTGTTGAAAAATATGGATTTACTCGTCAACAATTAGATGAATTTGCAGCTCAATCTCAACAAAAAGCTTACCAAGCACAACAAAATGGTGCTTTTGATAAAGAAATAACACCAATTGAA
This sequence comes from uncultured Granulicatella sp., assembly GCF_963528195.1. Lineage (GTDB taxonomy): Bacteria > Bacillota > Bacilli > Lactobacillales > Aerococcaceae > Granulicatella. The sequence goes on along the minus strand of NZ_CAURVN010000055.1, from coordinate 5,595 downwards.
ATCACGAATAAAAAAACGAAACAAATGCTTACTATCGATAAGGATGAAAGTATCCGTCCAAAAACAACAGTAGAATCTCTAAGTTCATTAAGACCTGCCTTTAAAAAAGATGGAATCGTAACAGCCGGAAATTCTTCAGGAATTAACGATGGAGCTGCTGCTTTAATTTTAACAACACGAGAAGTTGCTAATACTTTAAACTTACCAATCTTAGCTACTTTAACAGGATATGCTGAAGCAGGAGTCGACCCTTCTATTATGGGAATTGGACCAGTTCCTGCCATTGAAAAACTAATTCAAAGAACTCATATCCCATTAGACCGAGTAGATTTATTTGAATTAAACGAAGCTTTTGCTGCTCAAAGTTTAGCAGTCATTAAAGATTTAAAAATTAATCCTGAAAAAGTCAATGTTCACGGCGGTGCAATTGCATTAGGACATCCAATTGGGGCTTCAGGAGCTCGTATAGTTGTGACTTTAATTCACGCTTTAAAACAACGTCAATTACAAACAGGAATTGCCTCTCTATGCGTTGGTGGCGGAATGGGTGTAGCTTTAAGTTTAAAAATTGAACAATAACAACATACAAATAAGCCAAGCATCTACTCTGGATGCTTGGCTTGTTTCATTTCTAATTTCTTTTGTTTTTGTCGATTTTGGTAATAGTGACGAATTTCTTCATTTTCTTCTGTAGACTGATAAGTCACAGAAATTCTATGTTCTCCTGTCCAACTTTCGACTAATTCTTCTACACTTGGTAATGTTAAAGTAGGGAGTTCTACTAAAATGGATAAAGTATCTCTCCAAATTTCATAACGAATTTGGAATAATAAGCGTCCGACTCTTAGTAAGATTTCACGTTTTTCTGCATCCATTCGATAGGCTTTTTCGAAAAACTGTTGCATATACATTCTAAAATTATAATAGACATCATTAACCGTCTCTACGCCCATTTCAAAAAATAATTCAAAAAATGTATCAAAAAAGAGTTTTAAATCTTCATCCGAAACTACTTCTGTCCATTGTTTAAAAGTTTGATCCGTTAATTGGCTATTTCTCGTTAATTCGGTTAGTTCAACAAAATGATCTTCTTCAATATTCCACATTAAAGCACTATGCTGAGAAATCCCACTTCCCTGACTTTCAATAATATGATACGGAACTTGTGATTCTAACATTAAACCTACAATAGAATCTTGAGGAATATATCTTTTAGCTTTTGAAACGACTCTTTGATAGCCTTCTGTACCTAAAATTGAACGATGAACGCCTGGTGAATCCCAACAATAAATTTGCTCTATTCTATTTTGAACGGCTTCATCTTGCATTGCACTCGCATATAAAGAAAGATTTCCCCCTTTAGAATGTCCAGATACATTCAGTGTTCCAGAAAAGGTTTCTGCTTGTTTCTTTAAATACTCTATTGCATCCGTTTGAGCAGGAATCAAGTCTGAATAAGTCATCATAAAGTCTTCTTTCCAGCCTATTAATGTTTCATCTGTTCCTCTAAAAATAATCCAACGCTTATCTTCTTCCCATTGATAACAGACTGCTGCAAATTGTTTTGTTCGTTCATCATCAATATCATTCAAAAATCCAAATACTTTAATCTCTTTATAACGCTGACTTTTAGACACAACTTCTAGTAATTCAATTCTCTCAGAAGTAATCATAAATGGATTAAGTTCCTGTTGTTTTTCTTTAATTTGCTCAAATTCTTTTCCTAATTGTTCAAGAGAAATTGCCTCTGTTACATCACATGACTTAGGAACAATTTCATCAAATGGTAAATAAGCAATCTCTGTTAGAACTAAGACATCAACATCTGTAAGTGATTTATCTTCAAATGTTTGAGCTCCATATTGTTGAACATAAGTGATTAAATTTCCCATAAAAAGCTCCTTTCAGACTCTTGCATTCTTTTCAGTAGTGTACCACCTCACTTATAAAAATGCAAAATTAGAAGCCAAAAAAAGACTTTCTGTCGGAGAAAGTTTATGGAAATTTTTCACTCTTATGCCGACAGAATGTCTATTCATATTTCATTATTTATCTTGAATCCATTTTCCAGAGGCATCAACACGATAACCATCTGGTGTTTTCGTATTCACTAACATTGCGCCAGATGAACCTAAATAATAGTCTCCAACCCAACGATTTTCTTGCATTACGCCATCTGCATTGAAGTAATACCATGCATTACTAATTTCTTTCCAGTCTGTTTGCATTGCTCCACTATTGTCCATATAATACCAAGAACCGCTCACTTTTTGCCATGAAGTACGCATTGCACCATCCGTATTGAAATAATACCATGTACCATTTACTTTTTCCCAATTAGTGCTCATTACACCACTTCCATCAAAATAGTACCAAGTTCCGTTAATGTTTTTCCAATCAGTAACTGCACTATTATCTTGATAATAATACCAATTTCCACCATTTGATTGCCATCCTGATAAAGTGGATTCATTAGAAGCATTTGACGCAGAATTAGATGAAGCAGATTCATCCGAACCATTTGACGCAGAACTAGATGAAGAAGATGCTTGTTGTTTATTTAATGGTGTGCCATCAGCAGTTTGAGGGCGATATGCTCCTTTGGAACGACTAATTTCGCACGCTACTCCGTCATTGTCACGATCTAAATTGGCAGAATAACCATCTTCATCACGAGATATATTTCCATAACCTGCAGCCCAAGCTTCCTTACAACTATGGAAATGCACACGAGCTTCTACTTTTTGTTCTAATCCAAGAGCTAATAATGTAGCAGCTGTACCTAATACGACTAAACCTTTAACTTTTTTCATCTTATATCCTCCTTTACGATTACAAAATCAGTATATCACAAAATAAAACATGAACAAGAAATTTTTTTCTTCATTTTTTACGATGAGAGTGCTATACTATGGACTTGTAAATAGTGAAACGGGGGCGTTAAAAATGCAATTAGGATTTGATAGCGAAAAATACCTGGAAGAACAAAGTCAGTATATTTTAGAGCGAGTGAATAGTTATGACAAACTCTATCTAGAATTTGGTGGAAAACTCATTGGAGACTTCCATGCAATGAGAGTATTACCTGGATTCGATCCAGATGGAAAAGTCAAACTACTCTATCGACTTAGAAACCAAGCAGAAATTATCATTTGCGTATATGCAGGTGATATCGAACAAAATAAAGTGCGTGGAGATTTAGGCATTACTTATGATAGAGATGTCTTAAGAATGATTGATGATCTACATCATTGGGATTTGAAAATTAACAGTATCTTAATTACAAGATATACTGGTCAACCTGCTGCAACTCAATTCAAAAATATGTTAGAACGTAGAGGGATGACTGTTTATACTCACGGCCACACAGAAGGCTATCCAATGGATGTAGATACAATAGTCAGTGATGCTGGATACGGAGCTAATGCATATATTGAAACTACTCGTCCATTAGTTGTTGTAACAGCTCCTGGGGCTAATAGTGGAAAACTAGCGACTTGTTTAAGTCAGCTATATCATGAAACACAAAGAGGACGTTCAGCAGGCTATGCAAAATTCGAAACATTCCCTGTATGGAATTTACCATTGAACCATCCTGTTAACATTGCTTATGAAGCTGCAACAGCTGATTTAGAAGATGTTAATATGATTGATCCATATCATTTGGAAAAATACGGTATTACGACAGTTAACTACAATCGTGATATTGAAGCATTCCCTCTATTAAGAAGAATTTTAAGAAAAATTTACAAAGACCAAGAAATTCCTTATTACTCACCAACAGATATGGGAGTAAACCGTGTTGGCTTTGCCATTACAGACGATGCAGTCGTACAAGAAGCCTCAAAACAAGAAATAATTCGCAGATACTATCACTTACAATGCGATTACAAACGTGGCATTGGTACTTTAGAAACTGCTCAACGAGGAAAATATATTATGGATGAAATGGGGCTAACCCCTCAAGATCGTCCTGTTGTAGAAAAAGCTTTGAATAAAGCTAAAGATTCAAACACAGAAGTCGTTGCTATTGAATTACCAAATGGTAAAATGATTACTGGAAAACAAAGTGACACAATGACTGCAGGTGCCGCTTGCTTATTAAATGCGATTAAAGAATTAGCTGGTATTCAAAAAGATTTACACCTATTGCCACCCGTTATTCTAGAATCCATAACAAAATTGAGTCAAGAGGTCTTCCACCAACAAAAACGCTCTCTCGATAGTAAGGAAGTACTAATAGCTTTAAGTATGTCAGCTGTTACCAATCCATCAGCAGAAGCAGCTAAAAATCAATTAGTCTTTTTAAGAAATTTACAAGCGCATAGTACAGTGATTTTACAAAAAGCAGATGAAGAAATTTATCGTGATTTAGGAATTACCATTACTAGTGAACCATACTTTGCAGGAAATAGTTTCTATTATAGTCATTAAACACAAACAGGGTTGACGAAATATCCGTTCAACCCTGTTTTTTTTAGAAATTAATGAATCGCTCCACCAATTGTTTTTAAATCTTCTTTATCTTGATATTCAATAACCGTTTCAACACAAAGTGTTAAAGCTTCCACCATTTCTTCTAATTTCATAGAAGGATATTGATTCTTCTCTTTTACTTGTTCTGGTAAGAAAGGAACATGAATAAAACCAGCTTTTAATGATGGATGACTTTTAGAAGCATAATAAAGTACTTGATACATAATATGATTACATACAAAAGTACCGGCAGTATTTGAAACAGAAGCAGGCAACCCTGAAGCTGTCATTTTATCCACCATTGCTTTAATCGGCAACGTTGAAAAATACGCACTTTCCCCATCCTTTTGAATTGGAAAATCGATTGGTTGATTATTCTCATTATCTGCAATACGTGCATCGTCTACATTAATCGCAATACGTTCAGGTGTAATCCCTTGTCTTCCCCCAGCTTGTCCCACACAAATGACAACATCAGGATTGAAAATTTCGATTTCCTTTTTTAACACTTCAAATGATTTTTGAAATACCGTAGGAATTTGAATTCCTTTTATTTCGGTATCTTTTATTTTTTCTGGAATACGACGAACAACTTCCCAAGAAGGATTAATACTTTCTCCACCAAATGGATCAAAACCCGTTAATAAAATTTTCATCTAAACTATCTCCTCTATTTTAAAATACAAAAAAAGCACTCGTAAGAGTGCTAAGGATGACCCGTACGGGACTCGAACCCGTGTTACCGCCGTGAAAGGGCGGTGTCTTAACCGCTTGACCAACGGGCCTGTATTAAATTTAAAGCGGGTGACGAGAATCGAACTCGCGACAACAGCTTGGAAGGCTGTAGTTTTACCACTAAACTACACCCGCATATTATAAAACGGTCCCGACGGGAATCGAACCCGCGATCTCCTGCGTGACAGGCAGGCATGTTAACCCCTACACCACGGAACCATATTTTTGGGAATGGAGGTTAACGGGATCGAACCGCTGACCCCCTGCTTGTAAGGCAGGTGCTCTCCCAGCTGAGCTAAACCTCCATTTATGACCCGTACGGGACTCGAACCCGTGTTACCGCCGTGAAAGGGCGGTGTCTTAACCGCTTGACCAACGGGCCTG
>NZ_CAURVN010000054.1:0-7939 GCF_963528195.1 uncultured Granulicatella sp. | reverse complement strand
GAATGAAAGAGTGGAAACAAGCATTTAAATTATCATTACCAATTTTCTTTGGCTATTTATTTTTAGGAATTGCATTTGCTATTTTAATGGTTCAAGATGGTTACTCAGGTTGGTGGGCAATTTTTTCTAGTATTTTTATGTATGCAGGGTCAATGCAATTTGCCATTGTCAGCTTTATGAATGCCGGTTTAGGACTTGGAATGATTGCTATTATGACATTACTCATTAATGCACGTATGATGTTTTATGGAATTAGTTTTATTGAATTATTTAAGCGATTAGGGTGGAAGGCTTTTTATTTAATCTTCGCGTTATCCGATGAAACATTTTCAGTTATGGTGGGGATGAAGCAAGAGGAAGAGGGAACTTATTCTGATATTGTTCATGTGTATCTTGCGTTTTTAAATCATGTGTATTGGGTATTCGGGACGATGGTTGGTGTTATCGCTGGAAACTATATTCCATTTTCTGCAAAAGGAATTGATTTTTCAATGACGGCATTATTCGTGTTAATTGTTGTGAATCAAATCATGCAAAGTGATCGTTATTATCCATTTTTAATCGGTGGAAGTAGTGCTTTATTCTGGTTAATTGCAGTTGGTCCAAAATACTTCTTATTACCAAGCTTAGCTTGTACAGTCATTTTATTAATGGTAATTTTTGAAAGAAATATGAAACATCCATTGAAGGAGGGAGTATCGAAATGACACCAATGATGATTTTTTTAAGTATGATGGTAGCAACGATTGTAACATTCGGATTAAGATTATTCCCCTATGTGATGTTTCGTCATCATGATGTATTACCCCCTCGCTTGCAATTTATTGCGCAAGTATTGCCTAAAGCTATTATGACGACATTAGTTATTTACTGTGTCAAAGATGTAGCTTGGACACAAGCACCATTTGGGGCAGCAGAACTCATTAGTATTGCTTGTGTAGTAGTTTTACATTGGTGGAAACAAAATACTTTATTAAGCATCTTTGTTCCAACGATGATCTATATGATTTTAATTCAAGTAGTATTTGCTTAAATGTAAAAAGTAATGAAAGCTCCTAAAGTCTTTATAAGGCTTTAGGAGTTTTTTGCATTCTATTCGAATTTCTTTCAGCAAAACACTACCATTTCAAAACATTTGTTGTTACACTAATAGAAGATGAAATAGAAAGAGGAGTCACATGAAGTTATTATTTGTTGGAGACGTTGTTGGTGCTCCAGGACGTCAAGCAATTGAAGATTATTTACCAAAATTAAAGAAAAAATATAAACCTCAAGTAACGATTGTTAATGGGGAAAATGCTGCGAATGGAAAGGGCATTACGGAGAAAATTTATAAGCAATTATTACAAGCAGGTGCAGATGTTGTTACATTAGGAAACCATGCTTTTGATAATCGTGATATTTTTGAATTTATTGATGATGCAAAAAAAATGGTTCGTCCAGCGAATTATCCAGTAGGAGTTCCAGGGCAAGGCATGGTATTTGTAAAGTGTAATCAAGTGGAAGTCTGTGTTATTAACTTACAAGGTCGTGTCTTTATGAATACATTAGACGATCCATTCCAAGTGATACAGTCACTCGTTGAAACAGCTCGAAAGAGAACGCCGATTATTTTTGTGGATTTTCATGCGGAAGTGACAAGTGAAAAGCAAGCAATGGGTTGGTTTTTAGATGGGAAAGTAACTGCAGTCATTGGAACGCATACTCATGTACAAACGAATGATGCCCGTGTTTTACCTCAGGGAACGGCTGTGATGTGTGATGTAGGGATGACAGGTCCGTATAATGGAATTTTAGGAATGGAAAGAGAAGCCATTATTGGTAAATTTTTAAACCAATTACCAACAAGATTTGAAGTGTCTGATCCTGATGAGATTCAATTATCCGCTTGTTTTATTGAATGCGATGATGCAACCGGAAAAGTGAAGAAAATTTTACCCATTAAAATTTCACCAGATCAACCATTTATGGAATAGTAAAGGAGAAAATTTTACGAATGCCTCAAAAAACGAAGAGAACGCCCATGATGGAACAATATTTTTCGATTAAGGAACAATATCCGGATTGTTTATTGTTTTATCGTTTGGGAGATTTTTATGAATTATTTTATGATGATGCGCTAGAAGCTGCTCGTCTATTAGAAATTACATTAACAAGTCGAAATAAAAATGCAGAAGATCCAATTCCAATGTGTGGAGTTCCTCATCATTCTGCTAAAGAATATATTCGAACATTAATTGAATATGGAAAGAAAGTTGCGATTTGTGAGCAATTAGAAGATCCTAAATTTACTAAAGGAATGGTCAAAAGAGATGTTGTCCAAGTATTAACGCCTGGGACGTATACGGAATATTCTCAACAACATGCCAATAACTATTTAGTAGCATTAAAACCATTGGCGCAAGATTCGTATGCTTTAGGCTATGTCGATGTTGCGACAGGGGAATTAAAAGGAACTTGTGTCCAATCGATGGAAGAAGTGCGCAGTGAATGTTCGAGTTTAAAAACGAGAGAATTAGTGAAAGTAGGAGATTTTTCTTCGGAAGCATTAGAAGAAATGTGCCTGTATTTTGATATTTTACCATCTACCTTAGCAACTGAAGACATTCAAAAAGGAAGTTTTGATGCGTTACTAGAAGATATCGAACAGGAAGATGTTTATGAAGTGCTGGAAGGTTTATTATCTTATTTAGCGAAAACTCAAAAGAAAAGTTTTACTCACCTTCAAAAAGCGAGTTATTATGAACGAGATTTTTACTTATTCATGAACTATGAAGCGAAAAGAAACTTAGAGTTAACGAGTACGATTCGTACGCAGCAAAAACAAGGTTCTCTTTATTGGTTCCTAGATGAAACTCAAACAGCGATGGGTGCTCGTTTATTAAAGCAATGGATTGAAAAACCATTAGTGCTTCAAACTGATATTGAAGAACGACATGATTTAGTAGAAAGTTTGACACAACATTATTTTGAACGGATAGATTTTATTGAAGCGTTAAAAGGTGTATATGATTTAGAGCGAATTGTTGGGAAAGTTTCATTTGGAACTGCTAATGCGAGAGATTTATTACAATTAAAACAAACATTAGAGAAAGTTCCTGTTTTTAGAGCGATTGCAGATAGTTTGAATCATCCGAAATGGCAAAAGTTAAAACAACAATTACATGCGATTCCAGAATTATATGAACGCATTGAAAGAGCCATTGATGAAGATGCACCAGTATCTTTATCAGATGGGAATATTATTAAAAAAGGCTATCATGAAAAACTAGACCTTTACCGAGAAACAATGGCACATGGGAAAGAATGGATTGCTCAATTACAACAAACAGAGCGAGAAGCTACTGGGATCAAATCGTTAAAAATTAGTTATAATAAAGTGTTTGGATATTATATCGAAGTAACAAAAGCAAATCTTTCTCAGTTAGATGATAGTCGTTATGAACGAAAACAAACATTAAGTAATGCAGAACGTTTTATTACACCTGAATTAAAAGAAAAAGAAGCGTTGATTTTAGAAGCTGAAGAGAAATCAAGTTTACTAGAATATGAATTATTTGTGGCTGTTCGTGAAGAAGTGAAAACTTATACGGAGCAATTACAAGAATTAGCAAAAGCAGTAGCAACGATTGATGTGTTGCAGTCGTTTAGCACCGTCAGTGAAGCGTATCAATTAACAAGACCTACGATTTCATTAATGGATCGCTCGTTAGAAATTATTGATGGTCGTCATCCAGTTGTTGAAAAAGTGATGGGACGTTCTAGCTATGTTCCTAATTCGATTCAAATAACGCCAGAAGACCATATTTTATTAATTACTGGACCAAATATGTCTGGTAAATCAACGTATATGAGACAGTTGGCGCTTTGTGTGATTCTATCTCAAATTGGTTGCTTTGTTCCAGCGACAAGTGCAAAAATTCCAATTTTTACAAAAATCTTTACACGAATTGGAGCAGCAGATGATTTAATTTCTGGTCAAAGTACCTTCATGGTAGAAATGATGGAAACTAATACAGCATTACGACAAGCTGATCCAACAAGTTTATTATTATTTGATGAAATCGGAAGAGGAACAGCTACGTATGATGGGATGGCACTTGCTCATGCCATTATTGGATATATTCATGAACATTTAACTGCGAAAGTCCTTTTCTCAACTCATTATCATGAATTAACAGCTTTAAGTGATACGTATGAAGATTTAAAAAATGTTCATGTTGGTGCGATTGAAAAAGATGGCGAAGTGGTCTTCCTTCATAAAATTATGGAAGGGCCAGCAGATAAGAGTTATGGAATTCATGTCGCTAAATTAGCTGGATTACCTTCATCATTATTAAGTCATGCAGAAAATATTTTAACGATTTTAGAAAACAATTCGCAAGCGAATGTGAATCTTCAAGAAGACGATCCAGTGGAAAAGGCTGAAGTGGAAATTGTAGAAAGTAGTGCTACTGTTAAAGTTCCACGTGTCGAAACAGAACAATTGGATTTATTTACAAGTAATCTCGACCAAGAAGTATTAGAGGAGATAAAATCCGTTCGAGTGATGAATTTAACGCCACTTCAAGCGTTACAATTTATCGACCAATGGCAAACAAGACTGAAAGGGTGAGTCTATGGGGAAAATTAAAGAATTAAGTGCTTTATTAACCAATCAGATAGCAGCAGGGGAAGTCATTGAACGACCGTCATCTGTTGTCAAAGAATTATTGGAAAATGCAGTTGATGCTGGCAGTACAAGAATTGTCATTGAAATTGAAGAAGCAGGATTAAAATTGATTAGAATTACTGATAATGGTTCAGGGATGAGTCGTGAAGATGCCGTCTTATCGATTCGCCGTCATACGACGAGTAAAATTTATTCACCGGAGCAATTATTCCGCATTAAAACATTAGGATTCAGAGGAGAAGCTTTAGCGAGTATTACAGCAGTTTCAAAAGTGACTGTAACGACTTCAACAGGAGAAGAAGTGGGAACTCAGTTAAAAGTTGAGTCAGGAACGATTGTAGAAGAAACTCAAGTACCTCCGTTAAAAGGGACTACCATTGAAGTTTCAGATTTATTTTATAATACTCCTGCTCGTTTGAAATTTGTTCGTACACTTCAAACGGAAATTGCCCATATTACAGATGTTGTGAGTAAAATTTCTCTAAGTCATCCAGAAATTTCTATTATTTTAAGAAATGAAGGAAATGAATTAATTCGAACTGCAGGTAATGGTGACTTACGTCAAGCGATTGCAGGTAATTTAGGTCCTACTAACGCTCGTAAAATGTTAGCATTTAGCGGGGAAGATGATGATTTCAAAGTCAGTGGCTATACTTCCTTACCAGAATTAACAAGATCCAATCGAAATTATATTTCAATTTTTATCAATGGGCGTTCGATTCGTAATATTGCGATTTCTAAAGCAATTGTGGCAGGATATGGTTCTACTTTAATGGTGGGACGTTTTCCAATTACAGTGATTGATATTGAAATGGATTTCCAATTAGTCGATGTCAATGTACATCCAACAAAACAGGAAGTGCGTATTAGTAAAGAAGTGGAACTTTCAGCCCTTATTCAAAAAGCGATCCATGAGTCGATTCAAGGGGTACAACGAATTCCTGAATCATTAGAAGATTTACCATTTAAACGTAAATCAACGGAATCGACAACTGCTCGACCGGTAGTGGAACAAGAAACGTTAAATTTTGACTTAAAACCTGTTCAGCCGTCCATTCGAGTTGAAACTCCTAGCGAGTGGATACAAGAGGATGAGACTACTTCGTATTCGAGTGAAGTGTTAAGTTCTGAAGAGCTACCTTTAGAAACTGAAGAGAGTTCATTTGAGGGAGAGATTTCTGAAGAATTAAAAGATGAAATTCCAGTTCAAATAACGGCTCATTACAAAGAGGATTGTGAAACTTGCAGAATAGATTTTCACCAAGAAAAAGCGAATTATTGGAAATTGTCTCAAGAATTGGATGAAGAAAATTTTGAAACTGATTTTCCAGAATTACATTATTTTGGGCAAATGCATGGGACATATTTATTTGCACAAAATGAAAAAGGTTTATACATGATTGATCAACATGCTGCTCAAGAACGGATTAAATATGAAATTTTTAAAGTTTCTATTGGAGAAGTAGCGCCAGTGAGTCAATCCTTAATGATTCCGATTGTCATGGAATTTTCGAAAAAAGAAGCGCTCAAATTACAAGAGTCGTTAGACATGATTCGTGAATTTGGTATTGAAATCGAACCATTTGGTACGCATACTTTTCAAATTCAATCTCATCCTAGTTGGATGAAACAGGGAGAAGAAAGAGAAATTATCGAAGAGATTATTGATTTAATTCTCTCAAATCAAAAAGTAACGGTTGCTCAGTTACGGAAAGCAACTGCCATTATGATGAGCTGTAAAGGTTCGATTAAGGCGAATCATCGTTTAACAACGCTTGAAGCGGAACAACTATTAGTGGACTTAGCAAAATGTAAAAATCCGTATAATTGTCCTCATGGTAGACCTGTATTAGTTCATTTAAGCAACAAAGATTTGGAAAAATTATTTAAACGAATTCAAGATCCACATCAATCGAAGTGGAAATTTGAAGATTAGGAGGAAGAAAAATGTCAGAATTTTCAAAAGAAGCATTAAAACAACGATTAACGGAAATTCAATATGAAGTGACGCAAAATGAAGCAACAGAACGTCCTTTTTCAGGAGAATATGATGAATTTTTTGAAGAAGGTATTTATGTAGATGTAGTGAGTGGTGAACCATTATTTAGTTCAAAAGATAAATTTGATGCAGGTTGCGGATGGCCATCATTTTCAAGACCGATTCAAAATACAACATTAACAGAAAAAGAAGACCATAAATTAAATCGTGTTCGTACAGAAGTTCGTAGTCAAAAAGCGGATTCTCATTTAGGGCATGTATTCCCAGATGGGCCTGAAGAGTTAGGTGGATTACGTTATTGTATTAATTCTGCTGCATTAAGATTTATTCCAAAAGCAGATTTAGAAAAAGAAGGATATGGAGAATTTCTTCAATACTTTTAAAGAGAAATGGAGTTAGAAAATGAGTCGTACTGTTCATACTGAATTGACAAATATGTGTATGATTTATGACCAAGAGGGTAATGTTTTAGTGCAAGAGAAAAATTTGAGTTATGCACAAGGATTAATTTTCCCGGGAGGTCATGTTGAACCAATGGAATCGATTGTAGATTCGACTATTAGAGAAATTAAAGAAGAAACAGGTCTAACGATTAGTCAGCTAGAGTTTTGTGGAATTAAAGATTGGATTCGACCAGATGGAACACGTTATATTGTCTTTTTATATAAAACGAGTCATTACACTGGCGAACTTCGTTCTTCGTCTGAGGGAGATATGTTTTGGATTTCTTTAGAAGATTTGAAGAAGCGAGAACCATTGTGGCATTTGGATCAAATGTTAGACATTTTTGAACAAAAGGGACCTACTGAATTGTTTTTCAATTATGGGGATGAGGACTATATTCCGGAATTGAAATAGGACAGAATTTTTAGTAGAAACTACGAAAGACTTCCTAAATATAGTAGCAAAGGACGCAAGCAAACCCTTTGGGTTTCATTGCTAAATTTCGAGCCTTGGTCTCGAAATTTCCTAATAATAGTAGCCGATGTTTCGGCTGCTATTATGCATGCTACTATGGGAAGTCTTTCTCCGTTTTTCCGTAAATGGATGAGTGTACGTTTAAGATGAAGACTCCACTTTGTATGAATACTACAGGTTAGATTTTTTTATAAAAATCCGTTTAAGAAAAATATTTTTAAAACTTTTTATCGTATCTATATAGTGAAGAGAGAATTAAGGCAAGTTCGATTTTTCTTCATGAAAATAGAAAGGATGTTATAATATGGAAGAACGGATTAAAGATGCAAGACCAATGATGGATTTGATGG
>NZ_CAURVN010000053.1:0-8009 GCF_963528195.1 uncultured Granulicatella sp. | reverse complement strand
AAAAAACACCCCAAAAGTTAGATTTTTCATGTCTAACTTTTGGGGTGCAGTACATAAAAAGGTCTTTTGAATATTCAAAAGACTTTTTTAATTGCTAATTTAAATAGACAAGATATAATAGTATTAAGGAGGCTTATTTATGAATGATTTTACAGAAGTAACCGTACAAAAAGAAGTGAAATACCAAGGTGGTATTTTTACAGTTGAACACCATTTAGTATCTCTTCCAAATGGTAAACAATCAACGAGAGATATTGTTTTACATAATGGAGCAGTAGCAGTTCTTGTTGTTCATGAAGGGAAAATTTTATTAGTTCGTCAATATCGTAAAGCCATTGAAGCTCATACATTAGAAATTCCTGCAGGTAAATTAGACCATGATGGAGAAAGCCCATTAGAAGCAGCCAAAAGAGAGTTAGAAGAAGAGGCACAATTAAGTGCAAATGAATGGAAAAAAGTAGTTGATTTAGTACCAACTCCTGGATATTGTAATGAAAAGATTCATTTGTATGAAGCAAAGGGAATTCATCATTTAGAGAATGCTGCACCATTAGATGAAGATGAATTTGTATCCATTGAGTGGATTCAAGTGGAAGAAGTGATTCAAAAAATCCATAACGGAGAAATTACGGATGCAAAAACGATTATTGCTGTTCAATATGCAGCATTGCATCAATAGGAGAAAATATGTCGAAAGAACCATTATTAACACGAAAAGCTTTGAGAGAACATGTAGTAGAGCAAAAAAGGTCTCAAAATAGTGAAGAGATTGAATGGAATGATTCACCAGTTCCTAAAAAGCCTTTTTTAGAAAGATATAATCGCTTTTTAACGATTTGGATGATTGCGATGATTGTACTGATTATTGTAGCAATCGGAGTTCAAATCTTCTTATAAAATGATGGAAATATTAGATTCTCTAATTTAGAACATGATTTAAGGCTAGACAATTCATAAGAGCTTTGATAAAATAACACATATATTTAAAGACATTGATGGAAAAGGGTTATAGAAAATTTCATTATTAGGGAGAAAGGTCAGCGACTGAAAGCCTTTCATGAAAATCTACAACTTTTCACTTCCGAAGTCGCCATTGGGATTCGATAAGATGAATAATGGAACGGTTCGTTACCGTTAATAACGCCGAGTGCCTGCAATGCAGGAATGAGGGTGGTACCGCGATAAATTTCGTCCCTTACAATTTTTAGGAATTGTAAGGGACTTTTTGTTTATAAAAATGATTTATAGGAGGAAACAAAATGAATTTAGCAGAAATGAAACAACAATTTGATGCGATTCGTCAAGATGTATTAGCTGCATTAGAAACTGTTCAAACTTTAAAAGAAGTTGAACAAATTCGTGTGCAACAATTAGGAAAAAAAGGACCTATTACGGAAGTTTTAAAAAATATTAAAAATATCGTTCCTGAAGAACGTCCACAAGTAGGAGCTTTAGCGAACGAATTACGTAGTGTGATTGAAGAAAAAATTACAAGTATTAAAGCAGACTTAGAAGCAAAAGCATTAGTGGAATCTTTACGTAAAGAAACAATTGATGTTACTATGCCAGGTCGACCAATGACTGTAGGGACAAAACACGTATTAAGTCACGTTAGTGATGAAGTGGAAGATTTCTTTATTGGATTAGGATACCAAGTAGTAGAAGGTCCAGAAGTAGAATCAGATCACTATAACTTCGAAATGATGAACTTACCAAAAGATCATCCTGCTCGTGATATGCAAGATACATTTTATATTACACCTGAGTATTTATTACGTACGCAAACTTCACCAGTTCAAGCAAGAACAATGGAAAAACATGATTTTTCTAAAGGGCCATTAAAAATGATTAGTCCAGGGCGTGTATTTAGACGTGATAATGATGATGCTACTCACTCACATCAATTCTATCAAATCGAAGGATTAGTAATTGATAAACATATTACAATGGCTGACTTAAAAGGAACATTAGCTGCATTTGCCAAAGAGTTATTTGGTCAAGATCGTGAAGTTCGCCTACGTCCAAGTTACTTCCCATTTACGGAGCCTTCTTTAGAAGTAGATATTAGCTGTTTCAAATGTGGCGGACAAGGTTGTTCGATTTGTAAAGGAACAGGTTGGATTGAAATTTTAGGTTCTGGAATGGTTCACCCGAATGTATTAGAAGCTGCTGGAGTGGATTCAAGCGTTTATGGTGGATTTGCCTTTGGATTAGGACAAGACCGTATTGCAATGTTGAAATATGGAATCGAAGATATTCGTTCACTTTATACGAATGATGTTCGTTTCTTAAATCAATTTACGAAGTAAGGAGAAGAGAGTATGAAATTATCGTATGAATGGTTAAATGAATATTTAGATTTAAGTTCAATTACTCCTCAAGAATTAGGAGAAAAAATGTCACGTACTGGGATTGAAGTAGATAGTGTATCCGTTCCAGGAGAAGGACTAAGTGGATTAGTTGTAGGTCGTGCATTAGAAGTAGTAGATCATCCAGATTCAGATCATCTACATGTCGTTTCAGTGGATGTTGCTGGGGAAGAATCTTTACAAATCGTCTGTGGCGCACCAAATATTGCTAAAGGGCAAAAAATTATTGTAGCGACTCATGGAGCACGTATTGCTGGTGGTCATAAAATTAAACGTGGAAAATTAAGAGGAGTAGAGTCTCAAGGGATGATTTGTTCTCTTCAAGAATTAGGGCTTCCTTCTTCATTAGTGCCAAAAGAATATGAACAAGGTATTTACGTATTTGAAGATGATGCTATTGAAGTTGGAATGGATGCAGTTAAAGCTTTAGCATTAGATAGTGCGATTGTGGAATTGGATATTACAGCTAACCGTGCAGATGCTTTGAGTATGAGAGGTTCTGTTCATGAAATTGGTGCTATTTATAATTTAGAAAATACATTAACACCAGATGAATTTTTAGAAGGGGATTCATCTTCATTAGATCCATGGATGACAGTATCGGTTGAAGATGAAGTAGACGCCCCAGCTTATCACTTACAAATTATTAAAAATGTTACGGTAAAACCAAGTCCACAATGGATGCAAAATCGATTAATTGCAGCAGGCGTTCGTCCAATTAATAATATCGTAGACGTAACGAATTATATTTTAATGGAATATGGGCAACCGCTACATGCATTTGACTATGATCGTTTAAATTCTAAACAAATTCATGTTCGTCGTGCAAAAGATGGTGAAATATTAGTAACATTAGATGGTGTTGAACGTACATTAAGTAATGAAATTGTTATTACAGATGGAGAAAAACCAGTTGCATTAGCTGGGGTAATGGGTGGATTAGATTCAGAAATTATTGAAACAACAACAACTGTTGCATTAGAATCAGCATTATTTAATCCAAAAGCGATTCGTTTAGCTTCTCAAAAACATAATTTAAGAAGTGAATCAAGTAGCCGTTTTGAAAAAGGAATTAATAAAGCAACTATTTTACAAGCTGGTAAGAGAGCTGCAGCATTAATTGCTGAATTAGGAGATGGTGAAGTAGTTGAAGGAGTAGCTTCTGCTCAATCACTAACATTAGAGTTACCAGTTGTTTCGATTTCATTAGAACGTTTAAACCATGTTTTAGGAACTAGACTTACAACTGAAGAAGTATTGCAAGTATTTAAACAATTAGCTTATCCTACAAAAGAAGAAGAAGGAGTATTCCATGTGACAGTTCCTGCTTGGAGATTTGATATTTCGATTGAAGCGGATTTAGTGGAAGAAGTAGGACGTATTTATGGATATGATAGAATTCCTTCTACATTACCAACAACTGCAAGTACACAAGGTGGATTAAATGAGAAACAACGCTTTGTTCGTTGGACTCGTCAATTTATGCAAGGAGCTGGTTTATCACAAGCTTATTCTTATGCATTAACAACTCCTGAAAAATCTCATTGGTTTACAGTAGAAGAAAGACCAAGTATTCGTTTAGACTTACCAATGAGTGAAGATAGAAGTGAATTAAGACAGTCAATGTTACCAAGTTTATTGGAAGCATTACAATATAATGTCGCTCGTTCACAACAAAATGTTCGTTTATTTGAAGTAGGGAAAGTATTCTCGATTGGTAAAAATGGTTCTGAAGATTTCCAAGAAAGAGAAGTGATTGGAGCTGCTGTAACTGGAGAATGGGGGCATGCTTCATGGCAATCACCAGCTCAACCTATTGATTTCTTCGCATTAAAAGGAGTATTAGAAGCTTACTTTGCAGAATTGAACTGTAGTAATTGTATTCGTTTTGTTGCAACAGATGCGATTGGGCAATTACATCCAGGTCAAACAGCTTATATTTATTTAGGCGAAGAATTAATTGGGTTTATTGGAAAAATTCATCCAGTGATTCAAAAGGAATTAGATTTATCTGATACATTTGTATTTGAATTATTAGTGGAACCTTTATTAGCAGAAGGATTACAAGAACGTGTGATTCAATCTGTACCAAAATTCCCATCAATGACACGTGATATTGCGTTATTAGTTCCTGTAACAATGGCGCATGCAACATTAGAAGCAGTCATTAAAGAACAGGCTGGTCAATATGTACAATCAGTTACTTTATTTGACGTTTATAAAGGAGAGCATGTACAAGAAGGGTACCAATCATTAGCTTATTCGATTCGTTTCTTAAATAAAGAAGCTACTTTACAAGAGGAAGAAATTAAACAAGCAATGGATCGTATCCAAACAGCATTAGTTGCATTAGATGATGTAACTATTCGATAAGGCGCTACGGAATAAAAGAACTTTTCTTGAATAGCAAGGACGCCAGCAGCCTTGCTTTGCGAGTCTCATGGCTAAAATTCGAGCCTAGGTCTCGAATTTTGCCTACAAAAAAAGCCAGAAATTTTCTGGCTTTTTTTGCTTTTACTACGAAGAAAATTCTTTTATTCCTCCGCTTGAACGTTAAAAAATATAACTTTTCTTGAATAAAAAATATTTTTCTCCCTTTTTTTCGTATATTTAAGTGAAGTGTAATTTCTAGAAAAAGTAGGAACATAGCCTATCCCATAATGATGATTGAAATTAAACTCTCTGAGTGTTTTAAGAATTTGAGGACAAGTAAATTGATGTTCTAATTTGTGTTCTAACACTCGATAAAGTGTTAATGCCAAGAAACACGTCATAAAGTGACCTTCAATGCGATCTTTATGGCTAAGATAAACCGATCTAGACTTAAATTCACTTTTCATAATACGGAAACTTTCTTCAATTTCCCATCTTCTTTGACCGACACGAATAATATATTCAATAATACCAACGATTATCGCAATTTTTTCTTTTACAAGTGTCAAACTTCCAGCCCTAAGCTTTACACTAGCTTGGACTGTTTTTTTGATTGATATTATTCGTGATTTGGAATATAATGCAATCAAATATTTACGATGGAGAGATTATGAATAAGTACGAAAAATTAAAACAAATTACCCATCATACTGAAGTAGTATGGAAAAAATCTAGAGGTATTGCACCTGATTCCGTTGCGAATAAATTGGATGAAGCAATGCTAAATTGGACTACTCAACTTACAGAGGCATTAAGCATATGGATAGATAAAGATATTAATCTTACAGAGGGTGAGTTGATTTTGGCAAGAACAAACTTAGGTGCACTAACGGAATGCTGGCTAAAATTCTTTTATTGTGTCTACTATGAGGATTATTTAAAGAATCCAAAATTAGATAGAAAAAATCAAATCATTGAGCCAAATAAAATGTCATTCGAAGCCCTAAAGCAATTTAGTATTGGTATCTTGTGGGATAGTAATAATGATCCAAAGTATAAATGGGTAGATAAGGTTCAGTATCAGAGAAATGCAATACATGCTTTTAATTATCGAAATATAGGAACTCCTAGAGAATTTCTGGATGACATAGAATATTTATATGAGTTTGTCGATTTGTTGATATTAAGATTACCTCTGATAGAAGATTGTATGGAGTATTATTAGTAGATTATGAAGTATTTTCAGACTATTCAGAAAGGAGATCGAAGAAATGGAATATTTATCTATAAAGCAAATGTCTGAGAAGTGGGGAATCTCTGTTAGGAGAATTCAAGTTCTATGTGCAGAAAAAAGAATACCTGGGGCAACCAAAATAGGATCATATTGGGCAATACCGGAAAATGCTAAGAAGCCAGAGGATAATAGAATTAAGAGTGGTAAGTATATTAAGGAGAATAAAAATGGATGATTTAATAAAAGATGATACTTTAATCGTTAAAAATAAACTAGATGGCACTAATGATCCTCTAGATATAAAGACAGATTTAATAGATACAGAGACAACTATAATAAATAAAGAGAAAAAATACTTAAAAGTATCTGGTTTACAAAAGGATATTAATTTTACAGGTTTAGTTGATAAAGTGGCTCAGTATGTAAATATTGCGGATATAGTAAGTAACATAGAAAAGTCTGCCGAATATGTTGTTCAAATTCCCGCTAAATATAAAGATGCATTCGATGCTGGAGAAGTGTTTATTAATAAAAATAAGAAAACAGGTATTGAATGGCCAACTCTAATGCGAAAGACAGATAATGGGCAGTATAGATTTGTGGGAGATCTTCCTATTAAGCAACAAGAGTTTTATAGAGGGAATCCATTTCAGGAGATTTGTATTAATTACCATAATATCGTTACTCAACAGCAACTTGCCGAAATATCACAATCTATTGTTGAAACGTACCAGACAGTTAAGATGATAGAGCGAGGACAGCAAGATGATAGAATTGCACTCATTGATGCAGGACGTGAACAGGTCCTGCTAGCTATGACTATGACTGATGAAAATGAAAAAAAAGAAATGCTTAGAGTAGCAGCTAGAGACTTGCTTGTTGGGAAAGAACAAATTGGGAAGGCACTTATGTGCAGAGTTGAGGCGTTTGAATCAATACCCGATTCCGGTTTGAAAATTTTTTTGAATACTTTAAAGGATGGAAATTATCTTAATAAAAAAGATGATGAAATAGAAGATATACAGGAATGTTATTCTCTATACGTAGAAGCAACAAAAATGTTAGCAGTTATATTTGCCTATTCGGGTGAAACAGTAGCTGTTGAGCAAACCTTTAGTAGAAGTATAGATTTTCTTCAACAAATTAATTTTGAAGATCTAAAAAGCATTGAACATTCGCATAAAGGAGTTGACTTTAATGATTGGTTTTTCAACCATCCAGTTGAATATATTGAAATTGAAAAGACTTCATTCATAGAATCATCAAAAGACTATGATTTTTTACAAATAGAGATAACTGGGGAAAAATTATTAGAGGGGGTAATAAGTAATGAAAAAATTTCAGAAGAATAATCTAAATAAAAAAGATCATGAAAAAGTAGATAAAGGTGCCAAGACAGTAAAAAAAATAACAGGTGCGGTTGGTACAGTAGGGATGTGTGTTCTTGCGGTCGTAAAATTTGCACCCAAGATTATTAAAAAAGTTACTAAATTATAAATTGAGATTATTAAGTGGTATTAACATGCTATACCAAGTTGTAATTGAGGAAATTCATGGAAAACATAGATAAATTAACAAATGAATTAAAAGATAATATTTCTAAAGTTTGGAGAGAAACAAAAGAAAATATTGGAGATAATATTTTTAGGGAGCGTACTAGGTCTATATCATCAGATGTTGAAGATGCAATAGCAGTATTTACATCGAGCGTTTTAGAGAATAAATTTGAAATTTATATTGACCCCTCTGTTACAGTAAATAAAAAAATAAATAGGACAGATTTTTTGATAATTAAAGATGGAATCCGCACAATCGAAAGTGGGGCAAAGAGATTAAATATGTCAGAATTAGAATTAACTTCGTATTTCTCATAAAAATTAAAAGTTGTTAATACGCTACGGAATAAAAGAACTTTTCTTGAATAGCAAGGACGCCAGCAGCCTCGCTTTGCGAGTCTCATGGCTAAAATTCGAGCCTAGGTCTCGAATTTTATTTGAAACAAAGTACGAAAAAAAGACAAAAAGATACTACCT
>NZ_CAURVN010000052.1:0-8163 GCF_963528195.1 uncultured Granulicatella sp. | reverse complement strand
ACCATTCTTAGTCTTCTCAGATAAAACTCTGAAAGAATTTTGTCGTCATTTACCAACAACGGATAGAGAATTCTTACAAATTAGTGGAGTTGGGGAGAAAAAACTAGAAACTTATGGAGAAGCCTTTATGAAAGTCATTCGTGAGTATAAATCATAAAGATTTTATATACTAAAATGCTTAAATTATTTGCATTTTTAGAGTACCTTTGGTATAGTATCTTATAAATTCAACATCTCCATAAGGGAGTAACTTGCAACGAAAGTTGTGGTAATATCAACAACAAGTGAACCTGTTTCGCTGGTATTATCTTAATTAGTGAGACTTATGCTATTTTCAAGTCCTTGAAGTAGTATAAGTCTTTTTTTATGGGGATAAAAAATATAAAGGAGTGTCGACTTTGACAAAACAAGCCGCATACACACAAACGGAAGAACAAGTTCTTTCAAGTGTACAATCTACTAAAGAAGGGTTAACTTCTGATCAAGCAAAAGAACGTTTAGAAAAATACGGTCCGAATGCTTTACAAGCAGGAGAAAAGACAACAGTACTGCAAAAATTTATTAATCAGTTTAAAGACTTCATGATTATTGTCTTACTTGCAGCAGCAGTTATCTCATTTTTTGCCCATGAAGGAGCTCCAGATCCAACGGATGCCATTGTAATTTTAGCCGTTGTTATCTTAAATGCAATTGTAGGGGTCATCCAAGAATCAAAAGCAGAAGAAGCAATTGAGGCATTACAAAAAATGGCTTCTCCAGTTGCAACAGTTTTACGTGATGGTGAACATCTTCATGTAAAAGGGGAAGAAATTGTAGTCGGAGATATCGTGATTTTAGAAGCAGGAGATGTCGTTCCTGCCGATATGCGATTATTAGAAGTCAATACGATTAAAATCGAAGAAGCTGCCTTAACAGGGGAATCAGTTCCAGTAGAAAAAGATTTAGTCATTCCTGAAGGGGAAGATGTTGGTATTGGTGACCGTTCAAATATGGCATTTGCGAGTACAAATGTGACTTATGGACGTGCATTAGGGGTTGTTACTGCAACAGGTATGGATACTGAAGTTGGTAAAATTGCCCATATGTTAGCCAACACGGAAGAAAGTAAAACTCCATTACAAGAAAACCAAGATGCTTTAGGTAAATGGTTAACGATTATGATTTTAGTCATTGCCGTTATCATTTTCGGAATTGGTTTAATTCGTGGATATGAATGGACGCATATGTTATTAACAGCCATTGCTATTGCGGTTGCGGCGATTCCAGAAGGTTTACCTGCTATTTCAACGATTATTTTAGCATTAGGAACTCAAAAAATGGCAAGCCGTCATGCATTAGTTCGTAAATTGCCAGCCGTTGAAACTTTAGGTGGTGTAGAAGTTATCTGTTCAGATAAAACAGGTACGTTAACATTGAACCAAATGACTGTTGAAAAAATGGTATTTAATAATGAAATTCATGATGCACATGAAGACATGAACGAATCAATTTCTGCACTTCGTATGATGAATTTAGCAAATGATACTAAATTTTCTGAAGAAAAATTAATTGGGGATCCAACTGAAACAGCAATGGTTCAATTTGGATTAGATAAAGGGTATGATGTACGTGTTGATTTAGAAAAACATCCACGTGTAGCGGAAGTGCCATTTGATTCAACTCGTAAAATAATGTCAACGATTCATCAATTAGAAGATGGAAACTATTTAGTAGCGGCAAAAGGTGCTCCAGATATGTTACTTGAAAAAGTAACTCATATTGAAGAACACGGACAAGTTCGCCCAATGACTCAAGAAGACCGTGATACATTAGCTCGCTTAAATAAAGAAATGGCGACTCAAGCTTTGCGTGTATTAGCAATTGCTTATAAATACATTGACCAAGTTCCAGAAACAATGGATTCAGAATCAGTTGAGTTCGACTTTGTATTTGCAGGATTAGTCGGAATGATTGATCCTGAGAGAAAAGAAGCAGCTTTAGCGATTCAAGTGGCAAAAGAAGCAGGCATTCGTACAGTGATGATTACAGGTGACCACCGTGATACAGCTCAAGCAATTGCAAAACGTTTAGGAATTTTACGTCCTGATCAAGAAGATGGTGTCTTAACAGGTGCTGAATTAAATGAAATTTCTGATGAAGAATTAGCTCGTACGATTGAAGATTACTCAGTATATGCTCGTGTATCTCCAGAGCATAAAGTTCGTATTGTAAAAGCATGGCAAGCAGATGGAAAAGTTGTTTCAATGACAGGTGATGGTGTCAATGATGCTCCATCTCTAAAACAAGCAGATATCGGTGTAGGAATGGGTATTACTGGTACTGAAGTGTCTAAAGGTGCTAGTGATATGGTTCTTGCAGATGATAACTTTGAAACAATCGTTGTTGCAATAGAAGAAGGACGTAAAGTATTCTCGAATATTCAAAAAGCAGTTCAATATTTATTATCTGCAAACTTCGGGGAAGTAATGACTTTATTTATTGCCACAATGGCTGGTTGGTCAATTCTTGAACCAATTCATATTTTATGGATTAACTTAGTAACAGACGTATTCCCAGCGATTACTTTGGGAATGGAAGATGCAGAAGCAGATATTATGAAACATCCACCTCGTGGAAAGAGTTCTAATTTCTTGTCAAATGGGGTATTACCAAGTATTTACTATCAAGGTTTCTTTGAAGGTGGAGTTACTTTATTCGTCTATTGGTATGCGACTCATGTAGCTGGTTGGGGAGTTCCAACTGGTGAAACAATGGCATTTGCAAGTTTAGGTTTAACTCAGTTATTCCACGCATTCAACGTGAAATCTGTTTATAAATCATTAGCAACGGTTGGAGCGTTTAAAAATAAAATGTTCAATATTGCGATTGTTGTGTCTGCGTTAATGTTATTATCTGTTTTAGTTGTTCCTGGTTTAACGACTGTGTTTAGTGTAACAGTGTTGAATTTAGAACAATGGTTAATTGTGTTAGCAGCGGCATTCTCAATTGTTCCGTTCGTTGAAATTGCAAAAGCAATTATGAGAGGAATGGGCTTGGACCAAGACTAAATAAAGAATTTTTAAAAACACTTTTAATATAGCTAGGACGCCAGCAAACCTTCGGTTTCATGGCTAAATTTTGAGCCTGTAGTCTCAAAATTTCCTGTGATAGAGTCTACTTTGCAGATTCTATCACTTCAGCTATGTTAAAAGTGTTTTTGTTTATGGGTCATAAGGAGTAGTTGCGTTTAAGATGTTTTTTGATAATAGACTTATCTATAGTTGCTTAGGACATCAGAAGTAATTATGGAAAGTCTATTTTTTTGTAAAATCTCTCACTTTTATAGCCTGTAAATGTTGATATGGTAGAAATATAGTTTTTAACTTTAACAACTAGTAAAAAGAAACAATGCTGAAATCGGTCAAATTTCGTTGACCCGACTGTAATAATTCGGTATAGTACCACTTGTATCACGTGACATTTAGAAAAACAAAAGTGGGGAATATAAATGAAATTAAGAAATTTATTTTTAACAGCAGTTGCTGCAGTGATATTAGCAGCTTGCGGAAATCAAACAAGTAAACAAGAAACAACAAAAGAAACTAAACCAGCAGAACACGTTAAAGTTGCCGTTGTAGGTAGTGCAGCTCATGAAATCTGGGATTTCGTTGCTGAAAAAGCGAAAAAAGAAAACATTGACTTAGAAGTTGTAGAAATGAACGACTATGTATTACCGAATACAGCATTAGAAGAAGGGTCTGTACAATTAAATGCCTTCCAACACCGTGCTTATTTAGCACAATGGAACAAAGATAAAGGTTCAGATATTAAAGAAATCGGAACAACATTTATCGTGCCATTATATTACTTCTCAACAAAATATAAATCATTAAAAGATTTACCTGAAAATGCAAAAGTATTAGTACCAAAAGAAGTAGCCATCCAAGGTCGTGCTTTAGTAGCATTAGAAACAGAAGGATTAATTACATTAAAAGATGGAGTAGGAACAAAAGCCTCTCTAGCTGATATTACAAGCAATCCACGTAATTTAGAAATTATTGAAGCAGAATCAGCACAAGCACCTCGTTTATTACAAGATGTAGATGCAGCTTCAATTAATGGTTCAATGGCTCAAGATGCAGGATTAAAAGTAGAAGATTATATCTTCACAGATGCTGATCACTTAGATACAATTCCAAAAGATCGTTTCAATATCATTGCTGCAAATGCAAAAGATGCTGATAATCCAACATACAAAAAAATTGTATCATTATTCCAAGCAGATGATGTAGCGAAGAAAATGAATGAAATTGGACCAGGACAATATTTCCCAGTGTGGAACGCAGAAAAATAGTCATCTCTCTCCAAACGAACAACTTTCACCGTTAAAGGTGTCAGTTGTTCGTTTTATTTTACTTTTAAAGGGTAATATTTAGGTTGGGAATACACCGTTATTGAAAAACACGTACATTTATTTAAGAAGTATATAAAAATATACGTATTTTATATTGATTTTCTACCGATAATGAAGTATACTTACCTCATTCTTAATAAAAAACAAAAAGGAGCTAGAAACTTCATGGAAAATTTCTTTAAATTAAAAGAAAATAACACAACTTTTGGGACGGAACTTTTAGCAGGGCTTACGACATTTTTTGCAATGTCTTATATCATCTTTGTAAACCCTAGTATTTTAAGTCAAACAGGTATGCCATTCCAGGCAGTATTCCTATCTACTATTATTGCTTCAGTTGTAAGTACATTAGTAATGGGTCTATTTGCAAATGTACCTTATGCATTAGCACCAGGGATGGGATTAAATGCATTCTTTACATTTACAGTAGTATTTGGTTTAGGTTTTTCTTGGCAAGAAGCATTAGCAATGGTATTTATTTGTGGATTATTAAATATTTTCATTACAGTAACAAAAATTCGTAAAATGATTATCCAAGCAATTCCAGTTAGTATGCAACATGCAATTGGTGGAGGAATTGGGGTATTCGTAGCATATATCGGATTGAAAAATGCAAACTTATTAAGTTTCTTAACAGATGCTAAAACAATTACAACTATTAATAATCAACCGTTTCAAGCAACTACAGAAGCGTTTAAAGGTGGAATTTTCTCTGTTACCTCTAATGGTGGTGTAGTTCCTTCATTAGTGAACTTTACTCAAAGTGATGCATTATTGGCATTAATTGGATTGTTCATTACTGTGATTTTAGTCATTAAAAATGTTCGTGGTGCAATCTTAATTGGAATTATTGCTACAACTTTATTAGCAATTCCAATGGGTGTGGTTGATTTATCAACAGTGAATTGGTCTCAAAATTCATTAGCTTCAGCATTCTCAGATTTACAAGTAACATTATTTGCAGCATTTGGCCCTGATGGAATGGGTAAATTGTTCTCAAACCCTGCGAAATTACCATTAGTATTAATGACAATTTTCGCATTTAGTTTATCGGATACATTCGATACATTAGGAACATTTATTGGAACAGGTCGTAAGACAGGAATCTTCTCAGCAGAAGACGAAAGAATGTTAGAAGAAGGTTCAGGTTTCTCTTCTAAAATGGATAAAGCTTTATTTGCAGATGCGATTGGAACTTCAATCGGGGCAGTTTTCGGAACAAGTAATACAACAACTTATGTAGAAAGTGCAGCAGGTATCGGAGCAGGTGGTCGTACTGGGTTAACAGCTGTAACTACAGCAGTATTATTAGCAGCTTCAGCATTATTAGCACCATTTGTAGGAATCGTACCTGCAGCAGCAACAGCTCCAGCGCTAATTATTGTAGGGGTTATGATGTTATCATCTTTTGCAGATGTTCAATGGGATCATTTAGAAGAAGCAGTCCCAGCATTCTTTGCGGGAATCTTTATGGCGCTTTGCTACAGCATTTCATATGGAATTGCAGCAGGTTTCATCTTCTACTGCTTCATTAAAACATTAACAGGCAAATCTAAAGAAGTTCACCCAATTTTATGGGTAGCGACAGGATTGTTCATTTTGAACTTCATTATTTTAGCCATTATTTAGCTTTTCCCTTATATCTTTTCTCCCAAAGAGGTAAAACGAAGTTACGATTTTAGTAACTTCGTTTTGCTTTATAAAAGTTTTTTTAAAAAGATTAAGAAAATGAAAAGAAATGGTTGGAATTTATTTTATTTCAAACATTTTATAAAAAGCTATGCTATAATGTTCTAGAATACAAAAGAAAGGAATTGAAGTATGATTACATTAAAATCAAATCGTGAAATTGAAGCGATGAATGAGTCGGGTGCTTTATTAGCCTCTATTCACGTTGCATTACGAGACTTTATTAAACCGGGAATAACAACTTGGGAGATTAATGAATTTGTTCAAAAGAAAATTGAAGAAGCGGGTGGCTCAGCTCCTCAAATCGGATATGAAGGATATAAATATGCCACTTGTACAAGTATTAATAACGAAATCTGTCATGGATTCCCTCGTCGTAAACCATTGAAATCAGGAGATTTAGTAAAAGTTGATTTCTGTGTAGATTTAAAAGGAGCTTTATCAGATTCTTGTTGGAGTTATATTGTTGGAGAATCTACTCCAGAATTAGAACGTTTATATGAAGTGACAAAAAAAGCATTATATTTAGGAATCCAACAAGCACAAGTGGGAAATCGTATTGGGGATATTGGTCATGCGATTCAAACTTATGTAGAAAAAGAAGGGTTCTCAGTTGTTCGTGAATTTATCGGACATGGAATTGGACCAACGATTCATGAAAGTCCATCTGTTCCTCACTATGGTGAGCCTGGAAAAGGTCTTCGCTTAAAAGAAGGAATGGTTATTACAATCGAACCAATGGTGAATACTGGAACATGGAAATCAGAAATGGAAAGTAATGGTTGGACAGCTCACACATTAGATGGTGGATTAAGTTGCCAATTTGAACATACATTAGCGATTACAAAAGATGGTCCACGTATTTTAACATTACAACCAGATCATACAGAAGACGTATTATAAAAGTATAAGGAGGAATAGCAATGGCTATTTTAGTTGCAGGGGGAGCAGGTTATATCGGTTCTCATACAGTAGTAGAATTAGATAAAGCGGGGTATGAAGTTGTTATTTTAGATGATTTTTCTAATAGTTCACCTGAAGTATTAAAACGATTAACAACGATTACAGGAAAAGAATTTCCATTTTATGAAGGATCTATTTTAGATCATGACTTTTTAACAGAAGTATTCTCAAAAGAAAAAATTGATTGTGTCATTCAGTTTGCAGGTTTCAAAGCAGTGGGAGAATCAGTAGTGAAACCGTTAGAATATTATCATAATAATATTACAGGTACATTAGTGTTATTAGATGTTATGAGAAACTTCGGAGTGAAAAATATTGTTTTCAGTTCAAGTGCAACGGTTTATGGAATGAATAATACAGTACCATTTAAAGAAGAAATGCCAACAAGTGCAACAAATCCTTATGGATATACAAAAGTGATGCTAGAACAAATTTTAAATGATGTTGCTTTTTCTGATAAAGAATGGTCTGTAACGAACTTACGTTATTTCAATCCAATTGGCGCTCATGAAAGTGGCTTAATTGGGGAAAATCCAAATGGAGTCCCAAATAACTTAATGCCATATATTACACAAGTAGCAGTTGGTAAATTACCACAATTAAGCGTGTTTGGAGATGACTATGATACACATGATGGAACAGGGGTTCGAGACTATATTCACGTAGTGGATTTAGCAAGAGGACATGTTCTTGCAGTGAAAGATAATATCGGAAACCCAGGGGCAAAAGTGTATAACTTAGGAACTGGAATTGGCTATAGTGTATTAGACTTAGTTCATGCATTTATTAAAGAGAATAATGTTGATATTCCATATAAAATTTGTCCACGCCGTCCTGGAGATATTGCGACTTGTTATGCAGATGCAACAAGAGCAAAAGAAGTTTTAGGTTGGGTTGCTGAAAAAGACTTAAACGACATGGTTCGTGATTCTTGGAATTGGCAAAAAAATAATCCTCAAGGGTACTAAAATTTAAAATAAAATGAAGAGAGAAATCCTGTTAGCTTAAATGATGCTAGCAGGATTTTTTGATAGTGAAAATTGTAATATATATGTAATATAAATTGTTAGGGTATCATACATTTGTGACAAAAAAGAATAAAAAAAAGAGAACCAATG
>NZ_CAURVN010000051.1:0-8224 GCF_963528195.1 uncultured Granulicatella sp. | reverse complement strand
AAAAAACACCCCAAAAGTTAGATTTTTCATGTCTAACTTTTGGGGTGCAGTACACGTCTTTTTTTATAACTGTATCATTTTATTCGCAATATGATTGACAAACCGTTGATCGTGTTCAATTAAAATCAAGGTCGGTTTCACTTCTTTGATTAGCTCTTCAATTTGTATTCTTGAAATCACATCAATATAATTTAGAGGTTCGTCCCAAATATATAGATGAGCAGGTTTGGAAAGACTAATAGAAATTAATACTTTCTTTTTTTGACCATCACTATAAAATTTCATATTTGTATCAAATAATTCTTTTGGAAAATCTAATTTACTTAATATTGTCCTACAAGTAGTTTCATCTACTCGTTGACTATGAATATACTTCATTAAATCTCCTTCCAAGAATGAAGTATCTTGTGAAATATATGAAATTTCTAATTGATTAGCTATTTTTAACTCACCAACATAGTCAAGATATTGACCCATTATGATTTTTATGAGGGTTGATTTTCCACTACCATTTGCTCCATTTATAGCAATTACATCCCCTTGATGAATTTCAAAATTGATATTAGAAAATAGTTTTCTTTCTCCAAATTGATAACTCAACTGACTAGCAGATACAAGTAAAGATTTATAATGTTGTAAAAGACGAAGAAATAAACTATCTTTTCTTTCAATATCTTTTAATAAATTTTCTTTTTCTTCGATTGCTTTTTGCTGACGTTTTTCTAAGTTCTTTGTCTTTTGCATCATTTTCGCTGACAAATGTCCAATACGTCCTTTATCTGGTTTTATACCAGAAATTTTCACACCATTCTTTGTATTTTCAATTTTATTCGACCAAACTTTAGTCTGCCTTGCTGCCTTGTTTAATCGTTCAATCTCACTTTTAATTTTTTCATTTTGATTGAACTCATACTGATCTTTCGATACTTTATTTTCATACCAAGACGTAAAATTACCTGATTGGACATCAATTGAGTTTCGATTAAAAGAAATGACATGATTAATACATCCATCTAAAAAATCTCTATCATGAGAAATCAATAGAAATCCTTTTTTACTCTTCAGATAATCAGATACAATTTTTCTTCCATTCACATCAAGATGATTTGTTGGTTCATCAATCAATAAAAATCCATTATCTTTCGTAAATAATATCGCCAAAAGAAGTTTAGTTTGTTCTCCTTTAGAAAGAGTTTCAAATTTTCTATCCATAATACTTTCATCTAACTTCAGCTGATGAAGCTCACGATACACTTTCCACTCATCTTCTTGCGCTGTCCACTCTTGCAGTAATTCTATCCCAGTCTTTGAAAAATCCAGATGATTAGGTGGAAATTGAACAAATTCAACACTTTTATGAATCTTTCCTTGGTAAGATTCTTGTTCTAATAATAACTTAAACAAGGTTGATTTCCCGATTCCATTTCTACCAATTAATCCCGTTTTCCAATTTGTGTCTAAAGAAAAACTCACGTCATCAAACACTGGTTTTGTAGATGAAAAATACGAAAATGTTAAGTTTTCAATTTTAATCAATGACATGATATCACCTCCATTTTGAATAAACTTTAACATTATTATAGCAAAATTTTATTTCATTAATAGGCTTTAATCTAAAATAACAAGGAAAAAGCCTCTAAATACTAAAGACTTTTCCTGTAAGCATTTATTTATATGTTACTTTTTTCTTTTTTTACTAACAAACACTCCTCCTAATAATGCAAACCCTGCGATAATCATTTCTCCTAAACTTGAAACAGATCCTGTTCTTGGTAACTCCTCTCTAGCTTCAATACGAGTTACCTTTTCTTCAGTTGTTGTTAGAGTTTCAGTTTTATTTTTTAAATCTTTTCCTTGTTCAGAGTTACTTTGTTGTTTTTCCTCATTTGAAGGTTTAACAGTTTGAATTGACTGTCCATCACTAAGTTTATCTTTTTCATGATTAACTTGTTGAGTTGCTTGTACTGTACTTCCTTGTTCACCATTCTGTTTAGCTTTATCTGGTTGACTCGGTTGTACGATATTTGGTTTTTCTTCACCATTTTCTGGTTTATTCGGTTTAACTGTTGCTACTGTTTTAAATGTAATTGCATATAAACTAAAGTGTTCTACTTTTAATTTAACAGTATTCCCTTCTCCTTTTTCAAAACTTACTTCATTAACAATTTCCTTTGTATCACTTGTCAAATAGTATGCTTTATCAACTTCTTTTCCTACAGGAACTGTTACTTTAGCTTCACCTTGTACAGGAACTTCTTTTCCTTCTTTATTTTTAAATGAAATCTCATAAGCAACATACTCCTTATTAGCCAATACTGGAATAGAACTATCAACTTTTTCTACTTCTAACAGCTTAATATTCTTATCTAGATGTTTCATAGCAATTTCAACAGTAACTGGCGTATCGCCATTTTCATCTTCAAATTTAGCAAATGTTTTATCTTTATTTAAAGTTACTTTAACTCCTTCTGTTTCATATAATGGTAATGTAACTTTTGGAGTTTCTGGTTTTGGCGTTGGCGCTGGTGTTGGTGCTGGAGCTGGTGTTGGTGCTGGTTCCGGTTTTGGCGCTGGAGCTGGTGCTGGTGCTGGTTCCGGTTTTGGTGCTGGCTCTGGTGTTGGCGCAGGCTCTGGAGCCGGTTGTGGCTCTGGCGCTGGCTCTGGAGTCGGTTGTGGCTCTGGCGCTGGCTCTGGAGTCGGTTGTGGAGTCGGTTGTGGGTCTTCCTCTGTAATTGTTTTTAAATACTCTACCATTTTAGTAATAGAATTTGGAGTTAATAAGTTATAATTTTCCAACTCTTCTCTATAAGACGTAACCGTTTTTAATGCTTCAATCGCATGTTTCTTATTAATCTTAGAAACACGTTCAACTTCTGCCATTAATTCTTTATCATCTATTGGTTGTTCTTTATCTACTGGTTTCACAAAACGTAATTCTGCTGCAGAAATATGTCCATAATCACCATATGATTGAATTCCCGTAAAGATAGCCTTCTTAATTTTTAATAGTTTATCAAAATTAATCACTTTTGTTTTAGCATTATTTTCCCAACCATTAAAATTAAAAGTATGTTCTTTATTTTCTTCATCAACAACTACTAATTGTCCCTTTAATACACGACCATTCTGTCCACTTGCCCGAGGTACATATTCAAATTTTGTGGCTTCTATAGGTTTCTTAAATGTTACAGTTAATGGTTTTTCTAAATTCAATTCTCCATAAGGAGTATGCCATAATGAACTTGGATCATTATCAAAGGCAAACCATGGTGAATCTTGAGGTTCTGAAACTGCATCAATTGATTCAATTTCACTCATATCTGGTGAAGTTCTTTTTACTACTAGATTTTCTTTTGCTATTTGTACATTTTCAATTAATTGTTTTGCTTCCTTAATTGATATATTATCTTCTACATCTAACAAAGCTGAAACCGCATCCTTATATGCATTTAAGGTTTCTTTTGTATATTGTTCATCCTTAACAGGTTGAGTCTTTTCAAAGGCATCCTTAACAAGCATTTTACCAGTAAGATTCACTTCTTCAATTTCAAGATTATCCATCATAAAATCCTTATAACCTTTGAAATTAATTTCGTTATTATCAGTATCTTGTTTTGTATCAGGACCTTTACTTGTTGAAAAAATCCCTACCCAAGTATCACCTTTTTTATCCCCTTCAACATAGAATGTGACTTTTTTCGGTTTATTTTCACTTTCCCATGTATTTGATAAATCATACTTAGTCAATTTACTTCTTCGATCCAACTCTCCACGACCAACTACAAATGCATATGTTCCATTTGATCCTGCTTCATATTCAAAAGTAACTTTATAAGTTTTTCCTGCTTCAAAACGATAATTTTGAGGAATAGTTTGATAAACAAGTTTATCACGACTTGTTAATCCATTTGTCTTTAATGACCAATCTCCTTCAATAACATCATTTACTTTTTTACCATTCCAACCACGTTGAGTATATGGAGCATGTTTTTCAGATAAATGTGTACGATTATCTGACACGCCCTCTACATTACCAACAACAAATGGGAAAATTCCTTGTGGTACATCTTCAAAATTTTGTTTAAATTTACCACTTGCTGTATCATGTCCATCTCCATACATTACAGAATGATTTTCAAAGACACGAATTTCATCAAAATAAGTAGCTTTACTATCTGCGTCTCTTCCTAATTCAAGAGTTACATTTGAAACATCATCACCAGTTGTAAAGAAAACATACATATTTTGGAAATAACTTGTATTATTAACCGTTGCATTTTTAGGAGATGTATTATGTGCATGGGCTTGTACATAATTTTTTGCAATAGATTTATTAGTATAATTAGAAATTGTTTTGTTTCCAACTTTAACTGTAATATCTGCTTTTGCATCACTTCGATTGTCTACACCAACATATACTGCATATTTTGTATTTGGTTTCAAATCTGTTAATGTTTGTTTTAAAGTAACTCGTTCTTTATTTCCCTGAATGCGAAGCATTTCATTAGAACCTTGTGACTTAACAATTTCAGCGTGCTCAGCATCTCCTGTTTTTTTCCAATGATCTAAATTACCACTGTTAAATCCTTGATCATATAAGTGAGTTCCTTCACTCCAAACCATTGTCTTTTTACCTTGAGGAGTTTTATAAAGTACATATGGTTGGAAAGCATCTCCTTTCAAATGAATCTTACGATCCGCCCCAACCTTAACCTCTACAAGATCTTGCTTTCCTTGATCCGTTAAACGATAGAGGTATACTTTATCTACATTCCAATCCTCTGGTAATGTCCATTCTGTTGTAGAAGATTCATTCGTATAGAAATACATTTTTTCCTTATCAGTAGTTAATGCTTTTCCATTTGCATCCCAATTCCAAGGAACTAAATAACTACCATCATTTTCAATGACTCTTCCATTTAAAGTTACTATTCTTTGACGATAACCTACTTCATTTGGATTATTAGATTTACGTTTAATAGTAACTGTATTTCCGTGATCATCTGTTAATCCAACTTCCATCTCTGGTGTCCATTTGTAGCTTGTACCATCATTATTCATGGTTACTGGGCTTCCATTAACCCAGCGATTTACTTTGAAGTGTTGGAAATATTTTGTCATTACATCATTTTCAAATAAATTACGAATATATCCTTCATAATCACTTCGACCTTGCCAACCTTCAAAGTCTTTCATATTATATCCACCTAATAATGGATAATCTGCAGCACCACCATATTTAGGATAATCACCCACCCAAGAATCTTTTTGATGATTTCGAATAAAACGAACAATATTTGAATTAATCCCTTTATTTGTAAATCCTCCATATGTTAAGTCAGCAGCCCAGTGTTGGAAAGTTGAATCATACTCAGCACCATGCCCCCACTCAATTGCCATTCTCCAACCTAGCGAGTTCAACTCTTTTGCTAATACATGTGAAGGCCATGCACTATTATCTCCAGATTGACCATTTCCCCATACATCCACATAAATGAAATCAAGACCCTCACCTAATTTATCTTTTAAATCTTTCCAACGTTGAAGACGATTATGTGCCAAGTCATAAGAAGCATCAATATTAATTCCTTGATCTAACCAATTCCATCCATACATGTAGCTTCCATCTTGATTTTTACGTAAAATTGCTTCTGAGAAATATTTAGATTCTGGATAAGTTTCAGAAGCATTGACATGGATACCAATTTTTGCTCCGTATTCTTTTGCTTTTGCAATTAAAGTCTTGAAGTCTTCTACCCCACCAATACGTTTACCAATATCTGCATAATTCAAATGACCAGAATCATGTCCTTCACTACCGTATCCTTTAAGTAAAATGGATTGACCTAATCCATCTGTGTGAAGATTAATTTTTTTAATTCCATCTAATGTCATCAAGAATGGATTTTGTGCTTGAGATGCGAAGTTCATAGCAATACGGTATGCTACTAAATCAGGAACATTTTCTGACCCTTTTGGATTATTCATAATATTTCGATATGCAATTGCACCATCTTGCCAATCTACTTTATTATCATTATTCGCATCTTTTGTAATAACTACTTTTGAACTTGGTAGTTCAAGAGTATATTCTGGATACACTAGATTATTATGGGCACGTTGGTAATAGTATGGAGAACTTTGAATACCTAAATAATTCACACCTTCCACACGTTCTAAGAAAGCTGTTAAGCGTGTAAAGTCACGATTTCCACCGCCATAACTAAATTGTGAATTACTCCATACTGCTGCAGATAATTCATTTGATGATACAAATCCATACATATATGCATCTGCAAAATCTTTCATAACACCTTTCTTCATATCAATGTGTTCATCACCAGACTTACGAGTATTATTAGACATTTTTGCACCATCAAACTTAGCATCTATTTTATCAGAACCTACTGATACGAGTGAGTTGCCTGGGAACTCGATTGTTTGAATTAATTTTTTCACATTATCTATTTCTTTACCCATTTCAACATGATTATTATTTTTAATTTTTGTCACATCAAAATGCATTTCATTACCAACAACTTCTAATTTTACAGTGATTTCTGCATCAATAAATTCAGTGTCATTTTTAACCTTAAGTGAATAAGTTGCTGTAGTATCACTATCTCTATGGTATGTAACGGTTGGTGTTACGGTTTGACCATTAATACTCATTTGAGAAATTTTTTGTACTTGACCAGTTAAAGTTTTTCCATCTAATTCATATTGTTTCACACGTGGAAATGCTGTATCAATCACTGCCTTTAATACATCTGAATGAAGAGTTTCGTAACGAACATCTTTATCATTTTTTTCTAAACCCTTATTGACAGCACTTGTTTCTTCTGTTGCTTTTACATTTTCTTGGTTATCTGTTTTGACATCAACTTTAGTAATTTCATCTCCCCATGTACCTGCTTTTAATAATACTTTATTAACACCATTTAAAGCATTTTTAACAGTTTCAGGAACTAATACTGTAGAGAATAAATTAACTCCGTTATTTGTTGCATTTAATTGACCATCTTTTTTATAGGAAATTTCTAGATGGTTTTCTGAATCAGTTGAAGGTGCTGCTACACGTTGCTTATTATACCAAGTATCTGTATTAGGCCCTTTATATTGCCAGAACCACCCTTCTTTATCATATCCAACAAAAATATTGTTTTTATTATCTTTATAATTTACATAAACTCCAAAACGCCCTTTTTGATCATCTGAACGTTCTTTAAAGGTTAAATCAATGTTTATATTTCCTTCATCATCACCTTTTAAACCTTCTTTTTCGAATAAGGCTTCTTTATCATTATTATTATTTGCTGCTGTTGCAGAAAGTCTGTTATAACGCACTCCTTCTTCTACAACTTCCTTTACAGTTCCTTTTTCAGTACTAACAGATTTCCATTCAATTGTTTTTTCTTGAGTAGTTTCTTCTTTTTCTGTTGAAGATACTGATCTATCTGTAGATGAAGTTGTAACATTTTGTTTTGTAACAGTATTTGGTACAGTTGAATTTGAAATTTCTAATGGATTTATATTTTTTTCTACTTTATCTGTTTTAACTAAAGAGGTATCATTTTTTTCTTTAGAATCTACATTTTCATTATGAGTTTTTTCCTTTTCAATATCATTGGTTACTCCAGTAGATGAACTAGTATTTGTAACCGTAGAACTCTCTTCTTTCTTCAATGGTTGATTATCATTTTTTTCAAGAGTTTTATCCGTAGGTTTGGCAGTTTGATTATTGACAGATTCTCCATTAGAAGCGTTTTCATTTTTTGGCAATGAAATCGTTGTAGTCGAATCAGAAACTGGCACTTCTGTTGCAGAGACTATAGGTGCACTACCCAAAAAATAAGCCCCAATAAGAAGTGAACATGTTCCAATTGACAATTTTCGAATCGAAAATCGTTGTCGCTTCTCCAACTGAATATTTTGTTTTTTCATATAAATTCCCCCTTTTAAAATATAACGCTTTCATTTCAGAATATAGCATAAAAAAACAGGAATAACTATTCTTATTTTGCTATTTTATATGATTATTTTGCTATTTTGAAAGAGTTTTCATCTTTGTTTTGATAAGGTTTTTCATACTATTAATATTTGTTAAAATCCATCTATTAATTATATATTTTTGTTCAATTTAATTATATTTAACACGTATAAAAAAAGGGCTCATCGACAAATTCTGTTGGTGAATCAAATTTAACACCAAATTAAGTCTTTA
>NZ_CAURVN010000050.1:0-8304 GCF_963528195.1 uncultured Granulicatella sp. | reverse complement strand
AAAAAACACCCCAAAAGTTAGATTTTTCATGTCTAACTTTTGGGGTGCAGTACACCCTATGGGTCTCTTGGCTAAATTTTGAGCCTCGGTCTCAAAGTTTCCTAGTATAAGTAGCCTTTTGGCTACTTGTACGCATACTACTATGGGAAGTCTATTCTGTTTTAACGGATATTTATGAGGGTACGAATAAAACATAGACTTCTTTATATAGTAGTATAGGATGCCAGTAGCCCCTGTGAGTTTCCTAGTGCTATAAGAAGTCTTTTTGTTTTTTAATAAATGGTAAAATATTGTTCTATTATTTGTCAGCTAAATTTATTCATGATACGATAGATTATATTGAAATTAAAAGAAATGAGAGAATTTTATGAATGAACATCAATCATTAGAACCACAAAAAATTCCTTCTCGACATGAAATAAAAGAAGAAATTACTCCAAATGAAAAATGGTATAAAAAGATTTGGAATCATCCATGGTTTCAAAAATTCAGAAAATTTTTAAAAAAATACCATGTAATTAAATTATTCTTTACGATTTTTCTTACAATTACAGCGTTCTTCTTAATTTATTTAGTTTATGGAGCAAAAACTGCAGATGTTAGTGGACTAAGAGCAGGAATGATTCAAGAAACGGTTATTTATGATGAAGAAGGTCAAGAAGCAGGTGCTTTAAATATTTCAAAGGCAGAGTATGTACCTTTGAAGGATATTTCAACTTATATGAAAGATGCTGTATTATCAACAGAAGATAAACGATTCTATGATCATAAGGGATTTGATCCGATTGGGATTTTGCGCGCTTTTGCAGGAGTGATTATTCATCGAGGAAATATTGTCGGTGGAGGAAGTACATTAACGCAACAATTAGCAAAGAATGCATTTCTAACATTAGATCAAACCTTAATGAGAAAAGCAAAAGAATTATTTTTAAGTTTTGAAATTGAAAAGCACTATACAAAAGATCAAATTTTTGAAATGTATTTGAATAATGCTTATTTCGGAAATGGTGCTTATGGAATTGAAAATGCGGCAAGACGTTATTTTGGAAAAAGTGCAGCTGATCTAGCTTTAAGTGAATCAGCAATTTTAGCAGGATCTTTAAAAGCACCAAGTTATTATAATCCAATTGATAATTATGATGCTACAATAAATAGACGTGCCACTGTTTTAAATTTAATGGTGAAAAATGGGAAAATTAGTGAACAAGATGCCAATATAGCCAGTGAATCTGAAATTTCACTTGTTGATAATTATGTTGCTAATTCAAGATATCGTTATCCTTATTATTTTGATGCAGTGATTAATGAAATTACTCAAAATTATGGCATTAAGGAAGAGGATTTATTTAATAAAGGGTATCGCATTTATACTGGATTAAATCAAAAATTACAAGCGGATATGGAGGAAACTTTTGGGAATACACAATTATATCCTACTTATGATGATGGGACAAAAGCGCAAGCAGCGTCAATTGCAATGGAACCTCAAACAGGGAATGTTTTAGCAGTAGTTGGCGGAAGAATTGATGGTGCTGGGAAACATACGTTTAGAGGTTTTAATCGTGCGACTCAAATGAAAGTTCAACCTGGTTCAACCTTTAAACCTTTAGCAGTCTATACTCTTGCTTTAGAAGAAGGATATGAACCAAATTCAACATTAGTAGATGAAAAACGTTCGTATGCTCCTGAAAAATATACACCTGAAAATTGGAACAATAAAAATAAAGGTACGGTAACAATGACAGAATCGCTAATTTTATCTTGGAATGCTCCTGCTGTATGGTTATTGGATCAACTGGGGTTGAAAAAAGGAATTGAAAAAGTTCATCAATTTGGAATTTCGACAGTTCCGGATGACGAATATTTAGGAATTGCTTTAGGGGGATTAACAAAAGGAGTTTCTCCAATGGAAATGGCATCAGCTTATACAACATTTGCAAATAAAGGTGTTCGTGCTAAGGGTAGATTTGTGACTAAAATTGTTGACGCTACTGGTGCAGTTATTGTTGATAACACAACTCCTCAAACTAATAAAGTAACGAGTGAAAGTGTTGCAGATAAAATGACAAGTATGTTATTAACCGTATATGCGCCTGGTGGTGGTGGAGCTAATGCTGCTCCTGCAGGTTATACGATTGCTGGTAAAACGGGTA
The DNA here is from genome assembly GCF_963528195.1 of uncultured Granulicatella sp. Classification (GTDB taxonomy): domain Bacteria; phylum Bacillota; class Bacilli; order Lactobacillales; family Aerococcaceae; genus Granulicatella. The sequence continues at coordinate 6,151 of NZ_CAURVN010000050.1, read as the reverse complement.
CTACTGAAACGGTTAATGGAGAAGATGGAGCGAGAGACCAATGGATGATTGGGTATACTCCAGATATGGTAGTGGCAACATGGATGGGGTATGATGATTCTGCTAAATATTCATTAGCTGTATCAAGCACGCATGGAGTGGGCCCATTATTCCAATTAGAAATGTATGGTTTATTAAGTACATCTTCTAAAAATACACCATTTAATGTTGAACCTGCTGTTACTCATCAAAAAAATAATTCATCAATCAATGTTGATGAATGGATTCAAAAAGCAGAAGAAGCAGGAAAACAATTATGGTCTAAAGTTCAGGAATGGACAGGTCAATTATTTAAAAAAGTTGGTCCATAATCTAAGATAAAGTAAAGAGAACTTAAGTATTAAAAAGATAATGAATACTGAGAATAAAATGTCATCAAATTGTTACATTACTGGTTATCATTTGACATTTAATTAGTGTATACTATATGCAAACTTTAAATAGGGGGAAATCTATGAAACATAAAAAGTTATTATTGGGCTGTCTTTCAGCTTTAACACTATTTACAGTTGGAACATATGCAAATACAACAATAGCATTTGCTGAAGAAACAACAGTAAGTGGAAAATACATTTCTGATAGTAAAGAAGCGATTATTAATCGAATCAATGAAATTCGTAAAGAAGCATATGAAGAAGGTCTAGTCGATCGTTATGTACCGATTAAATGGTCTACTGCTTTAGAAAAAATTGCAGAAATTCGTTCAGTAGAAGCGTCTGTATTATTAGCTCATAGCCGTCCAAACGGAGAAGGCGATCCATTTAGCATTGTTAAAGATAATGTACGTAGTTATGGAGAAAATTTAGCTTGGAATCGTACTGGAGTTTTAGAAGGTATTGAATATTTCTATGGTGAAAAAGCTGCTTATGTGAAATCAAAAGTGAATCATCAACCATTAGAAGTTGGGGAACAAATAGGACATTATTGGAATTTAATCCGTCCTGATTTTACTCATACTGCATTAGTTGCTTTCCAAAAAGAGGGTAAAGGTGTCATTACGGCTCAAGCATTTACAAATACTGAATGGTTAAAAGGGAATGGTTTTGATACTAATTTAGCAGAAGATTACCTAGGACATAACGGATCAGCATCTGTTAATATTGAAACTGGTGGTAAAATTGCTAAATCTTCTTCTAAAAAAGGAACGAACTCAAATCGTACAGCTACGACAAAAGAATCTGCTAAAACAATTAATCAGTCAAAAGAAACAACAACGGTTTTAAATGGTTGGTCAGATCGTAGTTATTATAAAAATGGAGAAAAGGTCATTTCTCAGTGGATTTTTGATGCGAATTATTCTAGTTGGTTCTATTTAGATGAAAATGGAGAATACCTTGAAAATACTTGGAAAGGTGACTACTATTTAGAAACTGGTGGTTACATGGCTAGTGGAGAATGGGTTTATGATTCGAATTATCAAAACTGGTTCTACTTGCATGGTAATGGAAAATATGCTCGTGACTATTGGAAAGATTCATACTATTTAGGGCAAAATGGTGAATTAGCTCGTGATACATGGATTGGAAGTTACTATGTAGATTCAACTGGTAAGTGGAATTCTGAAATGTAATAAAAATGAATGTCAACAAAAATTAGATATTTTTCTAATTTTTGTTGACTTTTTTTATTTCAAGGAGTAAACTTCTAATAAAGTTAGATATTTATCTAATTTTATTAGAAAGTGAGGTTGATATTTTATGGATATCATATTTAATAATGCAAATTTTAGAAAATTATGGTTTAGTAGTACATTTGCAGGAGCAGCAAGTAATATCATTCAATATGCTTTGTCGCTCTATGTGTTAGATAAGACAGGTTCTGCAACGGCTTTTGCTAGTATTCTTTCGATTATTATCTTCCCTAGAATACTATTTTCACCAATTGCAGGTGTGTGGGGAGATCGAGTGGATCGACAAAAAGGTCTAGTATATACAACACTAATGACGGTAATTACATTATTTGCATTTGGATTGGGAACTTATTTGACAAGTAATTTATCTCTTGTATCGATTTATGTTTTGGTCATTATTTTAGAATTAGTAGAAGTTTTTCAATCGGGTCCAATGATGAGTGTTTTGCCAGCAATTGTTGAAGAAAGTCAATTAGCTTTAGCAAATACTTGGATGCAAGTGGATAATGGAATTGTGAATATTATTACGCCATTTATAGCAGCTTTTATTTATTCAACTTTTTCCATTACAGGTTCCTTGTTCATTTCTAGTAGTATTTTATTTTTAACAATGATTGGTTATGTCTTTATGAAAATTCCTAAGCGTAAAGTTCAAAAACAAATGGATGATGAGCAATCTGTTGTGAATAGTTTTTGGACAGATTTCAAAGAGGGAATTAAAATTGCGTTTGAAATTCCAAATCTTATTATTATTGTATTGCTTGCATTATTTATTAATTTTTTAATGTCTCCTATATTTGGTATTGTGATTACTTACTTTATCAGGGTGACGTTGGAATTTTCAAATACAGAATTTAGTATGTTTCAATCATTTGTAGCAGTAGTGAGTATGATTTCTCCATTAATTGCGTATCGTTTAATCAAAGATAGTAAAGAACCCGTTCACTTATTATTAAAATATACTGGGGGATTTGTTGTTGGATTATTTGTGGTTATGTGTGGAACAATGGCTCGTGATATTTTTTCAATGAATCAATGGATGGCGTTAGCTGGTATTCTTGTTGGCTTTATCCTTGTTTCTGTTTTAGCAACGTATATTAATATTCAATTATCAACTTTAGGTGCTAAAATGGTTCCTGAACAATTTTTAGGAAGAATTGGAACAACGATGGGGATGTTAGCTACGATTTCTGTTCCAATTGGGCAGTTAGTATTTGGAATTATTTTAGATAATTTTAATGCTACAGTTTGTTTAGTTGTTTCCATTGTGGGATTAGTGGTATTCTTAATAGTAGCGAATCGAATGTATCAAGATTCTAGTCAGGAGGGGGAAAATGCAATTCAAACAAGAGCAGATGGAATTTGTTAATCAACTGATATATCCAATTTTAATATTGAAAAAGGATAGAGATGAAGAACGTCCTTCATCTCCTTTAGAACAAGAATTAGAAGTTATTGTAGAAGAAATGAGACATATAAGTATTCCGTTGGAACCTTATAAAGATAATATTCTCTATTTCTATAAGGATGATGCTTTACGAATTTTTTTTGTCAATGTAAAAAATGTGCTCCGTTATCGTTCTTTTGATGAGTATGCTGAAGTTTTACATTCGATGGATGAAAGTCAAATTAAGCAACAATTGATGACAAATATTGTAATGCAAGATGAAGAAGAGGTAGAAGTAGAAGAAAAAGTTCAGGAGTTATTAGGAAATCAATTTACATTTCTAGATTTCTTAAAAAATTTACCGATTGATGATACTGTACGTTGGAATTACTTTACGATTATGTCAGAGCCTAAAAAGTTTGTTGAAGATTTTATTTCTTTGCATCAAACACTGAAGCCAATTTTTGAAAAAGTGTATGTAGAATATTTACCGATTTTAGAAAAATCTTATACGGAATTTGAAGCTACGATTCATGAGTATCCAACGATTTTAGCAGAGGCTTTTACTGGAACAAAGGAAATTGAAGAAATTGACTGGACATCGGATAAAATTTCAGTCGTTCCATCTTTATTATTATCTGACTTCTATTTTCAAGATTCTGAATTTTTATTATTAGGGGCAAAATCGTTAGAAGTAATTCAACATATGATTCAAACTAGATTGGATAAACAACAAGAACGAATTAATGTTTTCAAAAATTTAGGAGATAAAACAAGGTATCAAATATTTTGCGAAATCGCCAAAGGTACAAAGAGTGTGAAAAAAATTGCGGAACAATTAGGGATTACATCTGCTACAGTTTCATATCATATTAATGAATTAGTCTTATCTAATTTAGTCGTTCATGGTTGGAATAAGAAGGATTGTACAAAAGCCATTCACACGGAATTGATTACAGAAGTGATGAATGGATTAATGGAAGATAGTTTCATGACGAATACACTAGAGTATAAAGAATAATATGCTATAATAGCAATACAAAAGAATGTATGGAGGGATACACATGAGTGATGTAAAATTAGTAAAACGTAGTGAAGTCGATCAATCGATTACTTGGGATATGAGTTTATTATATCCAAGTGATGAAGCGTATCGTACAACATTAAAAGAAACTGAAGCTCAATTAAAGAGCTTTAAAGAAAAATATGAGGATAAATTGGCAGATTTAGAAGTATTAACTGCTGCTACTGCAGAATATGAAGCATTATATGAAACATTTTACCGTTTATCTCATTACGCAGAATTACCAATGACTGTAGACCGTTTCAATGATACAGTGATTGAAAATGCAACTTTATTTGAACAATTAGCAAGTGCTTGGGCACAAAATATGAGTTTCTATGATACTGAAATCGTAGGACTAGAAGAAAGTTTATTACGTCAATTTGTGGCAGAAAAACGTCCAGATTTAGCCTACTTTATTGAAAAAATTATTCGTGTTAAAGCTCATACTTTATCAAAAGATGCAGAACAAGTGTTATCAAATATGTCAAGCTTACCAAGTTTCTATCAATTATATGAAGTAACAAAACATGAAGATATGGAATTTGACTCATTTGAAGCTAATGGAAAAACATATGAAAATAGTTTTGTTTTATATGAAAACTTACATGAAATGGATAATCATACAGAAGTTCGTCGTAATGCAGCAAAAAGTTTTTATAAAACATTAAATCGCTATAAAAATACAGTTGCGAATGAATATATTTCAACGATTAAAAATGAAAAAATGATTGCAACGATGCGTGGATTTGATAGCGTCATTGATTACTTATTAGAAAAACAAGATGGAGATCGTGAATTATATGATCGTCAAATTCGTACATTAATGACAGATTTAGCACCACATATTCAACGTTATATTCGTTTATTAGCAAGAGAACATCATATTCAAGATATGCAATTTGCGGATTGTAAAATTAATTTAGATCCTGATTTTGAAGTGGATATGTCCATTGAAGAATCTAGAGACTATTTGAAGAAAGCTCTTGGAATTTTAGGGGAAGATTATAAAGATATGATTGATGAAAGTTACGACAAACGTTGGACTGACTTCCCACAAAATATTGGAAAGAGTACAGGTGGTTTCTGTGCAACTGTTCCAAAAGTAGCTAGCTATATTTTATTATCATGGACTGGAAAAATGAATGAAGTATTCGTATTAGCCCATGAATTAGGACATGCTTACCACTTTAAACGTGTTGGAGAAGAGTTAACAATGTTTAATAATGAATGTTCATTATACTTTGTAGAAGCTCCATCAACTTGTAACGAAGTCATTGTATCAAATTATTTATTAAAAAATAGCACAGATGCTCGTTTCAAACGTTGGGTTATTAGTAATATGATTAGTCGTACTTATTTCCATAATATGGTAACTCACTATTTAGAAGCAGTATTCCAAGATCGTATTTATAAAATGGTAGATAATAATGAAATGTTAAATGCAGATGTATTGTCTAAAGTGAAGCGTGAAGTGATGGAAGAATTCTTCGGAGATAGTCTTGTTGTGAATGAAGGAGCAGAGCTAACTTGGATGCGTCAACCTCACTATTATATGGGATTATATCCATATACTTATTCTGCTGGTTTAACAATTGGTACAGCAATTGCGAATAAGATTGAGGAAGATCCTTCTCAAGCTCAAGTTTGGAAAGATACATTAGCATTAGGTGGTAGCCTTTCTGCAAAAGACTTAGCACGTCATGCTGGATGTGATGTTTCAACAGAACAACCACTAAAAGAAGCCATTGCTTATGTAGGAAAATTAGTGGATCAATTATACGAATTGACAGATGAGTTAAAATAGGACTTATCTGAAGTAGCAAAGGACATAAATTCTTATGGTAGGAGCCGATAGTTTGGCTTCTGCCATTTTTGTATCATTTACTTGAACGATAAAAAAGTAAAAGAATGATCCGAACATAGGTTTTCAATAGTTGTAACAATAAAAGAATCAGCGTAGCTGATTCTTTTATAAGGAAAACTCCAAGACGGTTTCACCGTCTTACTCATGACAGAAACAAAATTTGGT
>NZ_CAURVN010000049.1:0-8352 GCF_963528195.1 uncultured Granulicatella sp. | reverse complement strand
ACTAAAATAGGGTTGGTGGATTTTCTCCATCAACCCTATAAATTATAGAACCTTTTAGTTTTATAAAGAATATGAAGTTTATTTTTAAATATGTTATAATTATCTTGAAATATAAGAATAAAGGTGGAAAAAGATTGAAAAGACTAGTGAAATTTTGGTTGACTGTTTCTTTACTTTTTTTAGTAAGTATTTTAACCCCCACTAAAGCAGAAACAGTAGATATTGTTGAATTAACGAAAAATGCAGGATATGAAGTTAATCCAGCAGATAAACCTAAAGCTTCAATTGTTATTGATGCTTATACAGGAAGAATTTTATGGCAAGATAACATTGATGAAGAACGAGATCCAGCTAGTATTAGTAAAGTTATGACAGTATATTTATTAATGGAATCAATTGCTAAAGGTGATTTATCGTTAACTCAAAAGATTACAGCGTCAAAAGAGGATGCAGCTATTTCAAGTATTTATGCAATTAGTAATAATAAAATTGTAGAGGGTGTTGAATATCCAATTGAGGAATTAATTAAAATGACTCTTGTTCCTTCTTCAAATGCCGCAACGATTATGTTAGCAAATGCAGTGGATAAAGATTCTGCAGCATTTATTGGAAAAATGAATAAAAAAGCAAAAGAATTAGGAATGAATCATACGACATTTAATAATGCTTCTGGGGCAGTAGCTGAATTATTCAATGGTTATTATCAACCAGAAGGTTATGATGCTTCAAAACCAAATCAAACAACTGCTCGTGATTTAGCGATTTTGGCAATGGATTTAATGAATCGTTATCCACAAGTATTACAATATACCAATTCTGCTGTTGTGAAAACAATGGAAGGAACACCATATGAAGAAAAATTCGATACATATAATTATTCTCTGCCTGGAGCAAAGTATGGAGTTGAAGGTGTGAATGGATTAAAAACAGGATCAAGTGGATATGGGTCGTTTAACTATATTGCGACATATGAAAAAAATCAAATGAAATTAGTAAAAGTTGTTCTTGGTGTAGGGGATTGGTCTAATCAAGATGGAGAATTTATTCGTCATACATTTGGAAATGCAATTTTAAATTATGTATTAGAACATTTTTCTTATCAAACAATTTTACCAGCTGGAGATCATGATTTTGATGGTCATAAAATTACAACGAATCAAGATCTTAAGATGATTTTGGAAAAAGGAAAAGTTCCTGAATGGCAAGTAGTTGATAAAAAAGTAAGTGCAAAATTAACAGGAGAGTTTTTAAAAGAAAATCAAAAAAATCCTAGTGTGGAAGTGGTAGCAGAAAGTGGTTTTGCAGATTTGCCTAAAGAACCTGAGAAACGACAACAAACACTTCAAGTTTATATTATACAAAATGCATTTGCTTTTGCAGTAATTATTGGAGGTTCTATATTATTCCTTTTAGTTTTATTAGGAGAGCATCGAGCTAAAAAATTAAGAAAGCAAAGAAAACATCAAAAAAATAAATAGGAAAAAATCTGGTAATAATCTGATAAAAATATTTTTACTACTAGACTTTAAGAGTATTTTATGAAAGAATATACTCGAGGGGGTGCTATAGCTCAGTAGGATAGAGCAAACGTTTCCTAAACGTTAGGTCGGGGGTTCAAATCCCTCTAGTACCGTAATGATGATTATTTAATACAAAATGGGGATTTAGAAAGAAATAGTTTGATCAAGAAACGACAGAAAGTGGAGAGTAATGACTCTTCATTCTGAATATATTTTGTATGGGTGATAGCTATGTATGCGATGAATCGTCAGTTAAAGTCATTGAAATTGTTTATAGAAATCATAGAAAAAGGTCATAGTATCGAATTTGAATTTAATGGAAATCTCTATCGATTTTCGCAAATTAATGATGAATATGTATTAATTAATTACACGACTAAAAATGAATTACATTTTAAGACACTTGAAGAAGTGATGGATGAAGAATCTAATGGATTGAATTTCCAAAAGATTTGGAAAAAATTGAAAATCCTTTCAATTCGATAGTCTTATATTTAGTCTGATTTAAAAACTATACTATAATTGTGTTGGGTATATGTAAAAAGTAATACATAAATAATCATCATTTTGTTAGTCAAAATTTTCATAATGGGTAGTGGAGATGAAGCTAACTAAACTAAGTAGGCAAATAACTAGTTTGTTATTTTGTCTACTTTTTTTATTTTTAAACTTTCTTATACATTTTAGTATTGCTATTTAAATTAGTTGGGTGTAAACTATCTTTAGTTCACAAAAACAGAAAGTGGTGATTACATGAACGTTCAAGAATTAGATATTCTGAACGCAATTCGGAAGAATCCTAAGCTGAATCAGCGAGAAATCGCAAATCAATCAGGATATTCATTAGGATTTGTTAATCGTGTAGTAAAAGAATTACAGCTAGAAAAATGGTTATCTCCTACTGGAGAATTAAGTGAAAAAGCAAAAACATTTATAAAAGAAAATCAACCAAAGAAAGCAGTTATTTTAGCTGCTGGATTTGGAATGCGAATGGTTCCTATTAATACGGAAATTCCAAAAGGATTATTGGAAGTAAGAGGAGAAGTCTTAATCGAAAGAATGATTCGTCATCTTCATGAAGTTGGTATTACAGATATTCAAGTAGTCGTTGGCTTTATGAAAGAAAGATATGAATATTTAATTGATGAATTTAATGTTCAATTAGTCGTCAATTCTGAATACCAAATTAAAAATAATTTACATTCATTAAGTAAGGTAAAATCTTCGTTGGATAAAACTTACATCGTACCATGTGACATTTGGACAGAAGAAAATCCATTTAGTGATTTTGAACCCTATTCATGGTACATGGTTACCGATGAAACATCTGTTGAAAGTACTGTACGTGTGAATCGTAAAAGAGAATTAGTGATGGTAGATGAAGATGAAGAAGGCAATCAAATGATTGGTCTTTGTTATGTTATGGGACAAGAAGCAAAAGCTGTTCAAGAGAAATTACAAGAATTTTCAAAAAAACCTTCTTATGATCATGAATTTTGGGAATGTACATTACAAGATAAAAATAAATGGATGATTCCTTCTAAAGTGGTCAATCCAAAACAATTCATCGAGATTAATACGTATGAACAACTGCGAGAAATAGATGGAAATTCTACGAACTTGCAAACAGATGCTATTTCAATTATTCAAGAGTGTTTCAATGTTGAAGTCGATGAAATTAAAAATATTACCGTTTTGAAAAAGGGAATGACGAACCGTTCTTTCTTATTTGAATGTCAAAATCAAAAATATATTATGCGTATTCCGGGTGAAGGAACGGATCATTTAATTAATCGAAAAGAAGAAGCAGACGTTTATCAAGCTTTAAAAAATCGTCAAATTTGTGATGATGTTTTATATATGAATCCAGAAAATGGCTATAAAATTACAGCTTATTTAGAAGATGCGACGAATTGTGATGCAGAAAACTGGGATGAAGTAGAAGCTTGTATGACGAAACTTCGAGAATTTCATGAATTAAATTTAACAGTAGATCATCGTTTTGATATTTTTGGTCAAATTGATTTTTATGAAAGTTTATGGAATGGTGAAAAATCTTATTTTAAAGATTATGAAAAAACAAAAGCAGCCATTTTTGAATTGAAAAAATGGATTGATACATTAGATAAAACAGAAACTCTTGTGCATATTGATGCAGTTCCAGATAATTTCTTATTTACGAAGAATGGTATTCGAATTATTGACTGGGAATATGCGGGAATGCAAGATCCTCATGTTGATATTGCGATGTTTTGTATTTATTCCTTGTATTCAAAAGAACAAGTGGATCATTTAATCGATTTATACTTCAAAGGAGAAGTTTCTCCAATGATTCGCACGAAAATTTATGCGTATATTGCAAGTGCTGGATTATTATGGAGTAATTGGTGCGAATACAAGAGAAGTTTAGGAATTGATTTTGGAGAATATTCATTATGTCAGTACCGTTATGCAAAAGAATATTCTAAATTAGTATTATCTACATTAGAGGAACTGTGAAAAGAGGAGAATTATGACAAATACAATTAAAAGAGCAATTTTAATGGCTGCAGGTCAAGGAACAAGAATGAGACCTATTACAAACCATACTCCTAAACCTCTTGTAAAAGTAAATGGAGTTCGAATGATTGATACAGTTATTCAGGCACTACATAAGAATGGGATTACGGAAATTTATGTAGTCGTTGGATATTTAAAAGACCAATTTTATCCATTAGAACAAGAATATCCAGGGTTAAAAATTATCGAAAATCCTTATTATGACACATGTAATAATATTTCTTCTCTATATGTAGCAAGACAATATTTAGAAGATGTGATTATTTTAGATAGCGACCAATTAATTTATAATCCGGAAATTCTTCATGCTGACTTTACTCACTCAGGATATAACTGTGTTTGGACTGAGGGACATACCGATGAATGGTTAATGACAGTCGATGAACAAGAAAAAGTCATTCATTGTTCACGAACTGGTGGAGAAAAAGGTTGGCAATTATATAGTATTTCTCGTTGGAATAAAGAAGATGGGCATCGTTTAGCACATCATTTAGAACAGGAATTTGATGTGAAACAAAATCGTCAAATTTATTGGGATGATGTAGCAATGTTTTGTTATCCAGAAGAATATGAATTAGGAATTTATCCAATGGAAAAAACGGATATTGTTGAAATTGATAATTTAGAAGAATTATTAGACTTAGATCCAAGTTACCAAAGTATCTTGGATGAAGGTGAGGAAAATTAACATGCAAAAGAGATTACATCAAGAAATTGACTGGGTATCTACTATAGTACCTTTGTTAGGAGTTTTGTTACTAGGAGTACTATTTTTAGTCATTCCAGAACAATCATCATTAATTCTAAGCGGGATTCGTACTTGGTTAGGAGATCAATTTAGTATTTATTATGCACTTTTAGGTGTGGGAATTTTTAGTTGTAGTATGTATGTAGCCTTTTCAAAATATGGTTCTATTGTATTAGGAAAAGGAGAAAAGCCTGAATATACTTCTTTCCAATGGGGAGTAATGATTTTTACTTCTACAATGGCTGCAGATATTTTGTTCTATTCTCTATGTGAATGGGCACTATATGCAAATGAAGATTATGTGGCTCAATTAGGTGGTATTCAAAGATGGGCTCCTACGTTTCCATTATTCCACTGGGGACCAATTGCTTGGGGATTTTATATTATGTTAGCTGTTGCATTTGGTTTCATGTTACATGTGCGTAAAGTTGAAAAGCAAAAATTCTCTGAAGCATGTCGTCCTATTTTAAAAGATAAAGTAGATGGATGGATGGGGAAAGTCATTGATTTAATTGCGATTTTTGCGTTAATTGCTGGAACTGCAACAACTTTCTCATTAGCAACTCCTTTATTATCAGCAGCAATGGGACATGTTTTTGGATTTGAAAATTCAACTGGTGCAACGATTATTATTTTATTATTAATTGCTTTAGTTTACACTTCAACAGTGTTATTAGGAATGGAAGCTGTCTCTAAATTAGCGACTTACTGTTCATATTTATTCTTTGCTCTATTAGCTTATTTCTTATTTGCTGGTGGAGAAACAGTATATATTTTAGAAACTGGTTTTAGCTCTATTGGGAATTTAGCTCAAAACTTTATTGGATTATCAACTTGGTTAGATCCATTGCGTGAAACATCATTCCCACAAAAATGGACAATTTATTATTGGGCTTATTGGATGGTTTGGTGTGTCGCAACTCCATTCTTTATTGGTAGTATTAGTAAAGGTCGTACCATCAAGCAGACTATTTTAGGTGCTTATTCTTGGGGAATTGCTGGAACATTTACTTCATTTATTATTTTAGGAAACTATGGTTTATCACAGCAATTAAAACATGGGTTAGATATTTCTAGCAATTTAGTGACGGATACTCCAGATTATGCAGGTATTATTTTGAAAATTTTTGATACAATGCCTTTAAGTCAGTTAGGGTTAATTTTATTAGCTGTGACAATGGTTGCTTTTTATGCGACAACATTTGATGCGTTGACTTTAGTGATTTCTGCTTATTCTTATAAGACATTAGAGGATACGCATGATTCTGATAAACGTGTTCGTATGTTTTGGGCAGTGGTGTTTATTATTTTACCGATTGCATTAATTTTCTCAGAAAATTCAATGTATAATTTACAATCTGTTGCGATTATTGCAGCATTCCCAATTGGATTAATTATTATTTTGATTGTGTCAAGCTTCTTGAAAGACTTGAAAGCTTACGAAAAAGAAGAGAAACGCTAAAATTAGACATTCCCATAGCAATATGGGAATGTCTATTTTTTTATTTTGGCTTTTATGATTTCTGTGTTAGAATAGGAATGCTAAATAAGTAAAGGAGGGAAAGCGATGACAAGTGATTTATCTACTATTATTCAAGCTATTGTGACGGATGAAAATGATAAAGCGTACTTTGTTCAAAAACAAGGTGAGACGTATCGTGTTTCAAAAAATCCCGATGTAACATTAGCCATCGGAGATGTCGTAACAGGCTTTGTATATGAAAATAGTGATCGTAAAAAAATCATGACCCTTGATATTCCAGCAGTAACAAATGAAAGTTATGGATGGGCAACAGTTACTCAAGTGAGAAAAGATTTAGGCGTATTCGTATCGATTGGATTACCGGATAAAGATATGGTTGTTTCATTAGATGAATTACCAAACTTAAAAGAATTATGGCCAAAGAAAAATAATCGATTATATGTAACATTAATTAAAGACAAGAAAAATCGTACTTGGGCAACTATGGGGGATGGAACAGAGTTAAAAGCCAAATCCATTAGAGCAAATCAAACGTTGAAAAATAAAGATGTATCTGCAACTGTAACAAATGTAAAATTAGTAGGAACATTCTTAATGACAGAAGAAGGGTATCGATGCTTCTTACATCCAAGTGAACGATTATATGAACCAACACTTGGTGAATTAGTTAATGTACGAGTGATTGGTGTTCGTCCAGATGGTGTATTAAATGTATCCATGAGACCAAGAGCTTTTGAAGCAATTGGGGATGATGCAGAAATGATTTTAACAATGTTAAGAAATCGTCCAACACATACTTTGCCATATTGGGATAAAACAGATCCAACGATTATTAAAGAAATTTTTGGAATTAGTAAGGGACAATTCAAACGTGCGATTGGTTCCTTATTAAAAGCGAAAAAGATTACACAATCAGAAGGATTTATTCAATTAGCAGAAGAAAAATAAGGATTGAAATGGAGGGATAGGACTGTGTTAACAATGGAAGGCATCAAAAAGAAATTGCAAGAAGAGGGATTTAAGTTAACTCCTCAAAGACAAGCAACAGTTGCAATTTTATTAGAAAAAGAAGATGACCATCTGAGTGCTGAAGCTATATATATGCTCGTTAAACGGAAATTTCCTGATATTGGATTAGCAACAGTCTATCGAACTTTAGAAATATTAACAGATTTAAATATTACTTATCGAGTTGTGTTCGATGATGGATTAGCTCGTTATGATTTAAAACGAGATGAATCCAATCGTTTCCACCATCACTTACTATGTAATAAATGTGGGAATATTGAAGAAATTCATGAAAACTTATTAGGTGAAGTGGAAAAAGTAGTTGAAGAACGATTCCATTTCAAAGTAGAAGATCATCGTTTAACTTTCCATGGTATTTGTCAAAAATGTAGAGAAGGTGAAACTCATGCAACATAATTTGGATTATTTTGTGGATTCATTGGCAATCCAAGGATTATCTCAAAATACAGTGATGAGTTATCAAAGAGATTTAATGAAATTTTACCAATTTTTGAAAGAACATCAGATTCGAGATTGGAAAGAAGTCGATTATTCTCTAATTGTATTATTTTTACAAGACTTAAAACAGGATGGTTATGCAACAAGTTCTACTAGTAGAATGATTAGTTGCCTAAAAAAATTCTTTAAATTTTTACAACAGGAACAATTGGTTGAAACAAATCCAGTACAATCACTGAAAGTTCCTAAAAAGAGTAAGACGTTACCAAAAGCATTAACGGTTGATGAAGTGACACAAGTATTAAATTCCTGTGATACTTCAACGGTATTAGGATTAAGAGATAAAGCAATGTTAGAACTCCTTTATGCAACCGGAATGCGTGTTAGTGAGTTAATTACTTTAAAACTAAGTGACTTGCATTTAGAATTGGGATTTCTTCAAACGATTGGTAAAGGAAATAAACAAAGAATTATTCCTATTGGACAAGCAGCCACTAATTGGGTTCAGCATTATTTAACTTATGCAAGAGTGGTGTTAGAGCAGGAATCAAATCCAGTGGAATATTTGTTTTTAA
>NZ_CAURVN010000048.1:0-8703 GCF_963528195.1 uncultured Granulicatella sp. | reverse complement strand
CGTTAGGTCTGCGACAACAGACTAACGCTTAAAATTTGACAATCAAAAATTTTTTTCACTTAAATTATAGCATAGGTAATATCTTTTTGTCTTTTTTTGTACTTTGTTTCAAATAAAATTTCGAGACCAAGGTTCGAAATTTAGCAATGAGACAGCTTCGCTGGCTGCTTGCGTCCTAGCTACTATTTTAAAAGTCATTTTTATTTTGTTAGTCTATTTTATAGTTTTTTAAGTAAACGTAATCCGTTTAAGATTACTAAGATAGTGCTTCCTTCGTGGCCGATAACGCCTAAAGGTAAGTTAATGAATTGGAAAACATTTGCTAAAATTAAAATTGTAATCACTGATAATGAGAACACAATATTTTGTAAAATGATGCGTTTCATTTTTTTAGATAATTCGTGACCATATTTAATTAATGATAAATTATTTTTTAATAAGACAATATCACTTGCTTCAATTGCTAAAGCAGTTCCTTCACCAATCGCAATTCCAACGGTTGCATTTGCAAGAGCAGGAGCGTCATTAATACCATCCCCAACCATGGCTACAGAAACACTTTTATCAGCTAAGTTCTTAACATAAGTTGCTTTATCTTCAGGTAAACAGTTTGCTTGATAATCAGAGATTTCTAAGTGTTTTGCTACAGCTTCAGCAGTTGATTCTGAATCCCCAGTCATCATAATCGTTTGAATATTTTCTTTGTTAAAGTAGTGTAATACAGATTGGCTACTTTCTTTAATTTCATCTGTAATAGCATAGAAACCAATGAATTGTCCATTTTTCTCGATTGCTAAAACAATTTCACCTTGTTCTAAGTGCTTTTCAATATCAGAAGCTAATGCTGTGTGTTGTTTCCAGTCTTCATCAATCCAAGCTAATTTACCAATTTTCCAAGTTGAACCTTGAGTTGTTGCTACTAATCCATTTCCGATTACTTCTTCAAAGCTGTCAAATGAAATCGCATCAGAATTTTTGTAAGCTTGTGTATACGCTGTAATAGATTTTCCTAATGGGTGAGTTGAACGAATTTCCATTTCATACATCATTGCATGAACTTCTTCTTCGTTTTCATTTACAATGACAGCCTTTTGAACAGTTGGTTTTCCTTTTGTTAATGTACCAGTTTTATCTAAAACAATTGATTCAATTGAAGATAATTGTTCTAAAGCTTCTCCACCTTTTAATAAGATCCCTTGTTTTGCTGCATTAGATAAACTTGCTAAAATCGCAGGGCTAGCGGAAGCAACTAAGGCACATGGAGACATTACTGTTAACAAAATCATTCCTCTATAGAAAGATTCTTGCCATGACCATTGGAAACCGAAGTAGAAGAATGCAATTGCTAATGGTACGAATACTAATACAAATTTTACATATTGATCTTCGATTTTGTTTAAGAAGCTACTTGTTTTTGTTTCTTGTTCTTGAGCTTCTTCTACTAATCGAATGATAGAAGCCATCACAGTTTCATCTGCATTTTTGTGTACAGTAGCTGTACAAGATTGGTGTAAATTAATACTTCCTGCGAAAATTTCTTCGCCTACTTTTTTGTTAGCTGGAAGTGGTTCACCATTAATCATACTTTCATCGAATAAACTTTCACCTTCTGTTAGGATAGCGTCCATTGGAACAGCTTCTCCTTTTTTAATGAAAATAACATCATTAATTGCTAAGTCTTCAACATCTACTGTTTCATAGTGACCATCACGAATACGTGTAGCTGTTTTTGGTTGTAAGTTTAATAATTCTGTCATTGATTTTTCACTTTTTGCCATAGCATATTCTTCAAGAGCTCCACTTAATGAGAAAATAAAAATTAATAAAGCTCCTTCTAACCAGTAACCAATAATAGAAGCACCAATTGCCGCTAATACCATTAATAAGTCAACATTTAAATGTTGTTCTTGTAAAGTTTCTTGAATTCCTTCAATGGCTGAGTGGAATCCTCCGATTAAGAATGCTGCTAAGTAGCAAATCACAGATACTAGATTCAATCCGTGGAAGCTAGCAGCTAGTCCCAAAATAATTAATGTTCCGCAAGTAATTGTATAACGAATTTGTTTTTGTTCTAAAATATTCATATTTTTTCACCTCATGTTTTATTTGTTGAATACATCATAACATAAATTTTCCTAGATTAGAATAATTCTAAACTAGATGAGAGTGAAATTCATTCTCAATTAGCTTATTGAGAATGAGAGAAGATAAGAAAGTCTTAATTTTTAAGGATTTTCCCTTTATAAATTTAAAAATTCATAGTAGAATGGTTTATATCTTAAAATGAAGGTGGGAGAAAAAATGAGTGATAAAAAACCATTAACTCGTGAAGAAGTTCCTGTAGAATTAACATGGGACTTAACATTAATCTATCCAGATAATTCTGGTTTTGAAGCTGATTTAGCTTTTGTATCAGAAAAAATTCCAGTAATTGCTGCAAGTAAAGAAACAGCATTACAATCTGGAGAAAATTTATATAACTACTTATTATTATCGAATCAAGTAGAAGAAAAAATTGAAACTGCTTATGTGTATTCACATTTAAAAGCTGACCAAGATACTACAAATGATGAAAATCAAGTATTAAATCAACGTGCTTTCTCAGTATATGTTGAAGTGTCAGGTGCAACATCATGGTTTGAACCAGCAATTTTAGAAAAATCAGATGAAGAATTTGAAAAATTCTTTAAAGAAGAACCACGTCTAGAAGAATTCCGTGTTGCATTAGAAGCAGCTCGTGTATTAAAAGGACATGTTTTATCGGATAAAGAAGAAGCTTTATTATCAAAAGCGAATGAAGTATTCTCTGGACCATCAAAGACATTTAACTTCTTAAATAATGCGGATCTTAAATTTGGTACTATTAAGAATGAAAAAGGAGAAGAAGTGGAATTAACTCACGGAAACTATATAACATTCTTAGAATCTACTAATCGTGAAGTTCGTAAAAATGTATTTGAAACAAAATATAAACCATATATTCAATTAAAAAATACATTTGCTAGTACACTAGGTTCAGAAGTGAAAGCTCATAATTTTAAAGCGTTAGCTCGTAACTATGAATCAAGTCGTCAAGCAGCCTTATCTGCTAACCAAGTTCCAGAAGAAGTATATGATGCATTAGTGAAAGTAGTTAATGAAAAATTACCATTATTACATCGTTATATCGCTTTACAACAAAAAGCTTTAGGATTAGATGAATTACATATGTATGATATGCATGTTCCAATTACTGGTGAAGCACCAATTAAATATAATTATGAAGAAGCTTCTAAAGCAACTTTTGAAGCATTAAAACCATTAGGGGAAGAGTATCAAGATATTCTTAAACAAGCCTATGATCAACGTTGGATTGATGTTGCTGAAAATGTTGGTAAACGTAGTGGCGGTTATTCATCAGGTGGTTATGCAACTGCTCCTTATATTTTATTAAACTGGCATGATGATTTAAGTAATTTCTTTACATTAGTGCATGAATTAGGACATAGTGCGCATAGTTATTTCACTCGTCATACTCAACCATTCCAATATGGGGACTATTCAATTTTCTTAGCAGAAATTGCTTCTACAACGAATGAAAACTTATTAACAGACTACTTATTGAAGAAACATACGGATAAAGAGAGTCAAAAATATATTTTAAATAATTATTTAAATCGTTTTAAATCGACTATTTTCCGTCAAACTCAATTTGCTGAATTTGAACATCAAATTCATGTGGCAGATCAAAAAGGTGAGCCTTTAACTCAAGCAGCAATGGCTGAGATTTATGGTTCAATTAATAAAAAATATTATGCAAATGTTATTCAAGATGAAGAGATTGCGTATGAGTGGACTCGTATTCCTCACTTCTATATGAATTACTATGTATATCAATATGCAACTGGTATGGCTGCTGCAACTGCTTTAGCAGATAAGATTTTACATGGTACTCCTGAAGATTTAGAGGCTTACTTGAACTACTTACGTGCTGGACGTAGTGACAAACCAATTGAGGTTATGAAAAAAGCAGGGGTAGATATGACGCAAACTCAATATCTATATGATGCAATGAATGTGTTCGAACAACGACTAGAACAATTAGAAGCGTTGATGAACGAAGAGTAATGTTTATACAACTAGACTTTCCTGGTATAGCAGTATTAGGACGGCAGCAGTCTCGCTGATGCGAGTCTCATGCCTAAACTTCGAGCCTTGGTCTCGAAGTTTCCTGCGATAGAATCTGTGTAACAGATTCTATTGCTCATACTGCTATGGAAAGTCTTTTGTATTTTAATGGATATTATGAGAGAACGTTAGTGAATAGAGTTTTCTGTATAGTAGCACTTGGACGCCAGTAGACCTTCGGTCTCTTGGCTAAAAATCAAGCCTAGGGTCTTGATTTTCCCTGTGATAAAAGCCAGATTTGGCTTTTATCACTCGTGCTACTATGAAAACTCTTTTGTATTTAACGGACATTTATGAGAGTACGTTTATAATTAGACTTTCCTGCTATGGAAAGTCTTTTTTTATTTATACTATTTGTTATTCCTCTTTATTTAAAATATAATAAATTGATATAAAAATATTTTAAAGGAGAAGGTTATGGCGGTAGTAAATTTTGGAAATTCTTGTTCGTGGATTAATATAAATTCAGATTTAATTAGTGAATATTCATCTATCTATGATACGTATGAAATTGATAGTGAAATGTTGGAGTATGCCCTTGATGAACATGAACGTGCTCATATTGAATACGATCGACGTAAAGAAACATTGATTGTTATTTATAATGTGATTAAGCAATCATTAAATTCAAATCAATACGAAACAATTCCTATGACATTTATTGTACGTAGAAATCAAATTATTACGATTACAAACCATCATAATGAATACATTGTTCAAGCAATGAAAGAGGAATTAGAAGAAAGACCAGATATGTCTCTGTTTACATTTTTATTTTCCAGTTTGTTTATGATTACGGAATATTATTTTCCAAAAATTGAAAAATTAAAAAAAGAACAAGGGTTATTAAGTCAGATGTTACGACAAAAAACAACAAAGAAAAATTTGTTTGCTTTATCGGATTTGGAAATCGGTAGTGTGTATTTAGTTTCAGCTACTAAACAAAATGCAATTGTATTGGAGCAATTGAAAACTCAATCTGTATTTAAGGTTTTAGATGATGTAGAAAAAGAAGAGTTAGAAGATAGTTTAATTGAAGCAAAGCAGCTAGTGGAAATGACTTCGATTAATCTTCAAATTTTGCAGCAATTATCGGGTACATATAATAATGTTTTGAATAATAATTTGAATGATACGATGAAATTATTAACCGTTATTTCTATTCTTTTAACGGTTCCGGATATTGTGACGGGATTTTTTGGAATGAATGTGCAAATTCCTTTTACAGAACATTCTCATGGTTGGGGAATTGCATTAGGAATTATTTTAGGAATTTGGATACTAGTCAGTGTGATATTGTCTCGTCTTATGAAAAAGTGAAGGGCGTGGAAAGAGAGTTTTTGGTATAGTAGTACTAAGACGGCAGCAGACCTGCGGTCTCATGCCTAAAATTTGAGCCTAGGTCTCAAATTTTCTTGCAATAGAATCTGTAGTTAGATTCTATTGCTCGTACTACTATAAAAACTCATTTCTACTTTAATGGATAATTATGATAGAGCGTATAAAAAACTTTTACTCATACTAGTATAAAATATCATTTCCATTTGGAATGATAATTATGAGAGAACGTATAAGAAGAGAGTTTTTGGTATTGTAGTAAGATAGCAGCATATCTTCGGTCTCATGGCTCCTCTCACTATAAAATGTCAAATGCTTTTTGAAACGATATGTATGAAATTACGTAATAACTTATTTCCACTTTAACGAATACTTATTAAAGTTAGTAGAAGAATTTTTTATAGTAGTACGAGTGGTAGAATCTGTAATAACAGATTCTATCACAAGGAAATTTGAGACTACAGGCTCAAATTTTAGCCAAGAGACCCGATAGGGGATACTGGCGTCTTAGTACTACTATAGTTAAAAACTCCGGTTCTACGATGTAGCGAGAAATATTAGAGAAAATAAAATCAGGCGTACAATCAGGTGTTTGAACTTGATTGTACGCCTTTGTTCGTTACGGGATTATTTTGTTAATTCAATGGCTTTTTGTGTGTTGGCAAAGTGTAATTTAGCAACTTTTCTTAAACCGTCCATGCCTTCTTGTTTTAAAATTTTACTAGCTAATTCATCTACTGCTGAGTTAGCCCCAGATAGTAGAGGATATCCATATTCTTTCGATAATGTTTTTAAGCCTTCTAAAAATGCATCTCTAGCAATCATCGATGCTGCAGCTACTGCAATATGATGGCTTTCACCTTTTGTTTTAAAATACGTCATCGATTTAAGTGGTGTTGTTTGTTCTTTTAAATAACTATAATAATTCTTTTGCGAACAAAATTCATCGATTAATACAGCTTGAACTGTTTCAGGATTTAATTGTTGGTACAGTAATTTAATCGCTTGATTATGAAGCAGAGCTTTCATTTCGTTTAGATTTTTGGTTTGTTGTACTTCATTGTATTTTTCAGGCCAAAGTGTAAGAAGCTTATAAGGGATTAATGCTTTGATTTTTGGAACGATTTCTTGAATTTGAGTATCTGTTAAATTTTTAGAATCTTTTACGCCGAGATGTTGTAATGTTTTAATGTGATCTTCAGGAACAAAAGCACAAGCAACGGTTAATGGACCAAAATAACTTCCTGTTCCAACTTCATCACTACCAATGACGCTCCAGTTTGAAAAGCCTTCTGGAAGTCCATTTGTTTCAACTTTGGATTTCTTTGTACTTGTTGAAGCTGTTAAATCATGTTTTTGAACAAATGCATCCACATTAGTTCCTTGTAGAACCACTTTTCCAGAATGGTAAGCTGTAACCGTTATAGAAGGAAGTTTTAATTGATAATGTGCATGAGGGGGGATTTGATGGATTGCCTCTTGATAAATTTCACCCAATTGTTGGATTGTTTGTTCATCTAATAATAAAACGGTTGTTGCCATAAATAACCTCCAATGAATAAAAAGAGACTGAAATTCAGTCTCTTATAGTTTAATGTACCATTTTAACCACGCAGCAAGGTTGATGCTTTTGTGTTTTTTTAGGGCATTTATCTATTGCATGATGTAGATTTTCACAGACATGTTCAATCATATCTGCAGAAATGTTTTCATGTAAGATAACTCCAAATTGTTGATTTAAATTATCAAAAATAACAAGAGAAGGGTTTGATTCGACCATCATTTCTTGTGCAATTTGTTGATCTTTTTCATATTCTTGATGAACGAGTTTACTTGCTTTATCTTCGTAAAACATTTTTTCATCAAGTCCAATGATTTGAATAATTTCCTGTAATAATTCAGGAGTGTATTCTTTATGAAGAAGATGTAGTTGTGTTTGCAATTCCATTAAAAAGGCTCTACCTAATTTTTTTCCTTGTAGAAGAGCAGCCTTATAAGATAGGGAAGCATCATAGATTTTTGTATAGATTTCGTTTCGTAAGTCAATATTCTTGTCATTTAACTGATTATTTTTCATATATTGTGTTACTGATTTAAAATTATGAAAAGGTATGAAATGAACATGTACTTTATATGGAGTTCGTTCAATAAATTTCATCACTTCTTGTTCACAATGATAACATTGTTTTCCAATAGGGTTAATAAATAAGTAACAGTCGAAAATTCTCTCAGTAGATAATGGACGAGTATGAATATGACTCAGTTCACTATTCTTCACTTCTAACTAGATCTCCTTTCGTTGATTTGTATTTTTATTGTATCAGAAAATTGAAAAAAAACGGAATAAAAAGCATTGAATTAGCTAATATTTTTAAAAGCTTGTAAAGCTCGTCTAATTTTACTAATTGGTTTTAAAGGTGTAATACCATGACGATTTAAAATTTCTAAGAAAACTTCTTTTCCTGCTTCTAAATCTTCAACTTCCATTTCTATTTCATAATCTGTTTGACCTGCATAGTGACTTTCATCTAATACAAGTAAACAGCCAGGACTTAACATTCCTTCTAATCGATGGGTTGTTAGAGTAGCAGTTGGAGAGATGTTGGATAATTCAATCCCTTGTTCTTCAAGTGCTAGCTTAATACTTGTTGGAAGTAAGAAAATATCTTCTTCGACCCACCATTGTAATTGTTCTGTAGGCAATTCTTCAGTAATCTCAATGACTTCGCAGTCTGATTGAGGAAGTTTTAATGTGATTTCTCCTGTTTTTTGTCCGTCAATAAGACGAATTCGTAAAGCAGAACGATTATTTTCTAATTGTTGGTGACAATCATAATATTGATTCGTTTGCGTAATATCTTTCGTGAAAATAGATTGAAATTCTTCTTTTAAAGCTTCGTATTGCTCTTTTGTTAGAAGATTTTTATATTCTTTTTCTAAATGGGCCATGTTTCTACCTCTTTCTATCACAAAGCTTTTTCTACTTTAGCTTAAATTACTGTGAATTACAAATAATAACCATTGAAGAGTTTAAGATTATTAAAATTCTTTTAGAGTCAGTAAAAAATATGCTATGATAGGAGGGATGAGATTAAAGAAGGTGAGTAAATGGAAGAAAAATATTTACCAGTAGTTGAAGACTGGGATGCTTTTTTAGCACCATATAATCAAGCAATTGAAGAATTAAAAATTAAATTA
>NZ_CAURVN010000047.1:0-9312 GCF_963528195.1 uncultured Granulicatella sp. | reverse complement strand
AAAAGAGACGACTTAAGTCGTCTCAAAAAAAGTCTAACTTTTTGGGGTCACTTCATTGAAAAGTCTTTTTTTAGTTTCTTAATTTGAGAAAGCGAAAAAACAGTAGAAAATATGCTATAATAAAAAATAGTACGAGTAAAGGAGAGTGAGAAGATGGGGCGTTTTCAAGAGGATATGGAAACCTATAAAAAGAACGATCCAGCTGCACGAAGTAGTTTAGAAATTATTTTAACGTATCCAGGCTATCATGCGACAGTGATGCATCGACTAGCACATTGGTTACATACTACTTGCCGATGTAGACTTCTTGCTCGCATGCTGAGTACATTTAGTCGATTTTTTACTGGAATTGAAATTCACCCGGCAGCGCAAATTGGTCGTCGATTTTTTATTGATCACGGCATGGGAATTGTTATTGGTGAAACTGCGATTATCGGAGATGATGTAAAAATGTTCCACGGTGTTACATTAGGTGGAACAGGAAAGCAAACGGGAAAACGTCATCCAACCATTGAAGATGGAGTATTATTGTCCGCTCATGTTCAGGTCATTGGACCAGTTACGATTGGAGAAGGTGCCAAAATTGGTGCAGCAGCAGTAGTATTATCAGATATTCCAGCTCATACAACAGCAGTAGGCTTACCTGCTAAAGTTGTTCGAATTCATTCAAAAGAAGAACGAGAAATCACAGAATTATATGGAGGAAATTATGATTCAAGTATATAACACTTTAACACGTCAAAAAGAAGAATTTAAACCACTAGAACCAGGCATTGTAAAAATGTATGTTTGTGGGCCAACGGTTTACAATTATATTCATATTGGAAATGCGAGAAGCACGGTTGCATTTGATACGATCCGTCGTTATTTCGAATACCGTGGTTACGATGTGAACTATGTTTCTAATTTTACAGATGTGGATGATAAAATTATTAAAGCAGCAAATGAAACAGGAATGACACCGGAAGAAGTTTCTAAAAAATATATCGAAGCTTTTTATGAAGATACAGCTGCTTTAAATGTAAAAAAAGCAACTTTAAATCCAACCGTTATGAATACAATGGATGATATTATTGCCTTTGTAGAAGCATTAGTCGAAAAAGAAGCAGCGTATGAATCTGGTGGAGATGTATATTTCATCACTGAAAAATTCAAAGATTATGGAAAATTAAGTGATCAAAGTATTCAAGATTTACAAATAGGAGCTAGCCAAAGAACGGAAAGTGCAGATGATGCTAAAAAGAGAAATCCATTAGATTTTGCTCTATGGAAAAGTGCTAAACCAGGTGAAATTAGTTGGGATTCTCCTTGGGGCAAAGGTCGTCCAGGTTGGCATATTGAATGTTCCGTAATGGCGACAAAACATTTAGGAGATACTATTGATATTCACGGTGGTGGACAAGACTTAGCATTCCCACACCATGAAAATGAAATTGCGCAAAGTGAATCGAAAACAGGTCATCCGTTTGCTCGTTATTGGATGCATAATGCTTTTGTAACAATGGGGGAAGATGGAGAAAAAATGAGTAAATCTCTTGGTAATTTCGTATTAGTGCACGATATTATTAAAGAAATTGACCCTCAAATTTTACGTTTCTTCCTAGCAAGTGCCCACTATCGTAGACCATTGAAATTCAGTGAGTCTTCACTACAAGAAGCAACAGCGAATGTGTCAAAAATTCAAACTACTTTTAGCAATACACGTTACCGTTTAAACAACGCTGTTGACTCATTAGAAGATGACCAAGATGTATGGGCTAGTTTTGAAGCATTAGAAGCAAAATTCCAAGAAGAAATGGATGATGATTTTAATGCAGCTAACGGGATGACAGTGTTATATCAATTCGTAAAAGAATGGAATGTATATTTAGAGCGTGAAGCAGTATCCCGTGTTATTTTAGAAAAATTATTACAAAAAGCTGAACAATTATTTGCGATTTTTGGAATGAAAGAAGTTCAAGAAGAATTAGTAGATGATGACATTCAAGCATTAATTGATGAACGTTTAGAAGCAAGAAAAGCGAAAAACTTTGCACGAAGTGATGAAATTAGAGAATTATTGAAAGCTCAAGGAATTGTGTTAGAAGATACTGCTCAAGGAACAAGATGGAGAAGAGTATAATGGAAATCATTAAAGATTGGCATTTATTAAATGGCTTAACATTAGCTTATATGGGTGATGGTATTTATGAATTATATATTCGTCAACATGTATTGAGAACAGGAAAGACGAAACCAAATATTTTGCATCGTGAAGCTACTCGTTATGTTTCTGCCAAGGCTCAAGCAAATTTAATTCAACAAATGTTGGATAACGAGTCATTTTTAACAGAAGAAGAATTAGAATACTTCAAACGTGGAAGAAATGCTAAGAGTCATACAAAGGCGAAAAATGCGGATGTCATTACTTATCGTATGTCTACAGGGTTTGAAGCGATGATTGGTTATTTATATTTAAGTGGACAAAAAGAGCGATTAGAGGAAGTCATCGCATGGTGTATTCAACAAGTGGAGGAAAAACATGGCTAGACAAGAAAAAAATTCGAATAGAAGAAAAGGAAGCCAACCAAAGGGTTTCAAAAAAGAGGGAAAAGCACCTCGTCCAAAATATACACCGGAAAGTTCTTCGAATGAACAAGAGTCTACAGATTTTGTATATGGACGTCACGCAGTAAGAGAAGCGTTACAACAACCAGAACGTGTGAATAAATTATGGGTTCAAGAAGCTTTATCTGGAAAGGAAATTACTCCGATTATTGATTTAGCAAAGGAACACCGAATTCAAATTCAAAATGTTCCGAAAGCTAAATTGCAAGATCTTGTGGGTGAAGTTGTCCATCAAGGAGTGGTTGCTTCAATTGCAGCTTATGAATATGCAACTTTAGAAGATGTCTTTGAAAAAGCTCAGAAAAAAAATGAAGATCCATTTATTTTAATTTTAGATGGAATTGAAGATCCGTATAATTTAGGAAGTATTTTACGTACGGCAGATGCTACAGGAGTTCACGGAATTATTATTCCGAAGAGAAGAAGTGTTTCTTTAACATCTACTGTAGCGAAAGCTTCTACTGGAGCTATCGAGCATGTTCCCGTTGTTCGTGTGACGAATCTAACTCAAACGATTGAACAATTAAAAGAACGTTGCGTTTGGGTGTTTGGAACAGATATGAAAGGGACAGATTATCGTCAATGGAATACAAAAGGCCCAATTGCGATTGTGATGGGAAATGAAGGAAAAGGTGTCTCTCGTATCGTCAAAGATGCCGTTGATGAAATGATTACGATTCCGATGACCGGACATATTCAAAGTTTAAATGCGAGTGTCGCAAGTGCTTTAATGATGTATGAAGTTTTCCGTTCTCGTCATTAATGGGTGATTTATGAAGAAACAATTATATATCATTGATGGGTATAATATGATTGGTGCATGGCCTGAATTAGTAAGTTTAAAAAAACAAGGTGATTTAGAAAGTGCTCGTGATTTACTCATCCATCATTGCGCTAATTTTAGAAAATTTGAACATGTTGAAGTGTGGATTGTTTTTGATGCACAATTTGTTCCCGGTATTACTCAGTCATTTGAATCTTCTCAAGTGAAAGTTATTTTTACAGCAGAAGATGAAACGGCAGATGAATATATTGAGAGAACAGTTAGCGAAATGAATACACAAGTCATTCAAGTTTCTGTAGCAACGAGTGATTTAGCGGAACAATGGGTCATTTTCCAAAAGGGTGCTTTAAGAAAATCTGCAAGAGAATTTTTTAAAGAAATTCAAAGAAGTAAGAAAAAGCAAGATCAAT
Organism: uncultured Granulicatella sp.; assembly: GCF_963528195.1. Classification (GTDB taxonomy): domain Bacteria; phylum Bacillota; class Bacilli; order Lactobacillales; family Aerococcaceae; genus Granulicatella. The sequence goes on along the minus strand of NZ_CAURVN010000047.1, from coordinate 5,511 downwards.
TATCTAGACAATATCAAGAAATCTCCAGACGTCGTTCACCATGGAGTGATGAACAAATGGATAAATTGAATATTTTACGATTCAAATTACAAGAAAAAGATTGAAAGTTTTTAGATGAGAAAGAGCTAAGAGGTTGAACTTAGCTCTTTTTTATTTCACAAAAAGTAATCGTTTACAAAGTGTATTTGTTGCAGTACAATTGAATCGAAATATAGAAGTTATATAACAGAAGGGATAGATGAAAACATAAGTGTGGATTGTTGACCTAGGAAGAATGCTTTAATAATGAACTTTTCATACATAAATGACAACGATATACACGATATAAAATAGTAAGATGCAATGAGTGAACATGAAGATTGGGGGAGAACAACATGAAAAAGATAATCACTGTTTTGCTTGGAATGTTGGTATTAACTTTAGGAAGTTCAAGTGTGTTGGCAATGGAAAGTGAGAATATGGCTTCTGATATCGGTCAAAGTGAATTTGAGAGTTTAGTAACAAAATCAGAGGAGAGGTTGAATCAATTATTTCTATCTTCGGATATTCAATGGGAAAAAGCGGTGAAAGTATATGAACAGGCATCATTTTTTGAAAGTGTTCCTCAAGTTGATGATGTACGTTTAAAAGAAGAATTGAAAAAGACTGAATATTATTGGGTTGTACCAACTTCTCATCGTCAACCAAAAGTAGAAATTCGATTTGATATTGTAAAGGATTTTGATAGAGAAGAAGCGAAAAAATCTGTAGCAAATGGATTGATGACTGCAGAGAGTGTTGCAGAACAAGAAAAACAAATTGGAAAATGGGATATTACTTCCGTTGGTGAATATGAAGAAGGAGTAGAACCATTTGCTCAAATAATAGAAAAGGTATTAAAAGAGCAATCAATCAACCCAAAAGCCATTTATTATATTCAACCAACAAAAGTGATGATGGATCCAATTGTTTTAGTGAAGTTATCAGATAATGAATATCGCATACTCATTCACTCACTACCATTTGAAGAAAATCAGATGAAGAGTAAAGCCGGAATATTAAAATTTGATACGCTTTATCCATACGAAACAGCTCAAAAGGTTTTAGCTACTTACTTAAATGAAAAATATATAGAACGAACAGGTAGGAATTCAGCTCCAGAGCCTAGTGGAGTTATTTTTGTCGAGCATTTTAGAGCGATGATGATTGTGGGAGTCGTGTTCGTTATGATTGTTGGGTTCATTTGTTGGAAAATTTTCAAAAGACGTCATTAAATTACTACTAAAGCTTAAATAAAACAAAAATTCTGAGGCGACTTCGGTCGTCTCTTTTTCATATTCACAAAATCTTCATACTTTCTAGTTAACGGATTCATAAAATTAAGGTATACTAAGTGTGAAATCATCCAAAAAGGGGGAAGTAAGATGCATATTTTAATGATTGAAGATACAGAAGCAGTATGTGAAATGATGGAAATGTTTTTTGAAAAAGAGGGGTGGACAGCAGAGTTTTATCATGATGGAAAAGAAGGCTATGATGCCTTTGTGAATCATCAAGATAAATGGGATCTAGTGATTTTAGATTTGAATTTACCTTCAATGGATGGCATGCAAATTTGTCGTCAAATTCGTCAAATGAATGAGCAAGTACCAATTGTCATGTTAACAGCGAGAGATTCAGAAAGTGACCAAGTTATTGGGTTAGAAATTGGAGCAGACGATTATGTGGCGAAACCATTTAGTCCATTAACAATGATGGCTCGTATTAAAGCATTACATCGTCGTATTGGACGTGGAACTTCTAGTGAAGCTCCAACCAATTCAGGACAATTTGATATAGAAACAAAACACGTTTCAATTAATACAAAAACTCATGAAGCCTTTATTGATGGGGTGAAAATTGATGGTTTGACTCCAAAAGAATTTGATTTATTAGTCTTAATGGCACAACATCCTCGTCAAGTTTTCTCAAGAGAACATTTATTAACGAAAATTTGGGAAGATCCATTTTACGGTGATGAGCGTACAATTGATGCACATATTAAAAAATTACGTCAAAAAATTGAAGCAGTAGGGCCTCATGTCATTCAAACGGTATGGGGTGTAGGATATAAATTTGATGATAGTGGGATTTAGAAGATGAAATATTTTTACCAACAATTAGTAGGATTTTTATCGGTTGTATTAGTATCCGTTGTTGTTTGTGGATTATTGTTTTATAATGTCATGACGAATAAAATTTTCATGCAACGGTCGCAACAACTATTTGGATATGCCAAAGCGATTTTAGTAAATGATTTAACAGCTGAACAAATTAATAGCAGCTTATCCTTGTTGAAAGATGAACATTTAGGAGTTGCGATTTTTGATAAAGATAATAAAATGACTTATCCAGCAACCGTATTAAATGTTAAAAGTTCATTAACGGATGATGAATTACAACATCTTCAAGATGGTTCTGCGGTTAATATGAAGCAAACAAAGCATAATTTTGTGGGAGAAGCAGCAGATTTAGTAACGATTTATTATCCAATTTTTAATAATCAAACTTATAATGGGTTTCTAGCGATTTCTAGTCCATTAAGTCGTATTGAAACGGAAATGGCGGAATTACGAAATTCTATTTTAGTAGGATTTTCATCAGCAGCAGTGGCAGGAGTTATTCTGAGTGTCTTATTTGCTAACTATCAAACAAGACGAATTAATCGCTTAAGAAAAGCGACACACGAAATTGCTGAAGGAAATTATGATATTTCGCTACCAACTCAAAAACGAGATGAATTTGATGATTTAGTAATGGATTTTAATAAGATGGCAGAGTCATTACAGAAATCTGAACAAGAAATTGAACGACAAGAGAATTTAAGACGTCAATTAATGATGGATGTAGCTCATGAGATGAGAACACCACTAACAACGATGAATGGATTATTGGAAGGGTTAATTCACCATATGATTCCTGAATCCCGCCGCGAGAGAAGTTTAGAATTAATTACGAATGAAACACAACGTCTCATCCGATTAGTGAATGAAAATCTAGATTATGAAAAAATTCGTTCCGATCAAATTGTGTTAGTGAAACAAAACTTCTCAGGCGCAGAAGCTTTACAAAATGTTGTCGATCAATTGCAAGAATTAGCTAAAAATAAGGGGAATGACTTACGCTGTGAATATTCGGAAAACTTTACAGTTTATGCGGATTATGATCGCTTTATTCAAATTTTAGTGAATATGACGAAAAATGCGAACCAGTTTACAGATAAGGGACATATTCTTCTTAAAGGATGGAATGAAGACACGAAAGCTATTGTTCAAATTATTGACGATGGAATTGGAATCAATGAAAAAGAAGTAGAAGCAATCTGGGAACGATTTTATAAAGCAGATGTTTCAAGAAAGAGTACAAAATATGGGGAGTCTGGAATTGGTCTAGCGATTGTTCATTCATTAATGAACAGTCATCATGGAACGATTCAGACAGAAAGTGAAATTGGCGAGGGAACGACATTTACACTTACATTCCCTGGAAAAGAAGAAAAAGAATAAGGAAAGGGATGAATCGGGAAATGTTGTTATTAGAACCAATCTATCAATGGCTAGAACAGTTATTGGACGGACGAATAAATCATTTCCCATTGATTCGTCTTTTAATGAATAGTATCGATCATGCTCTTATATTCTTTATTGGATGGGTAGGAGTATGGTCGATTTCTCTCTTATTTAGAAAATATCACAAACAAAAGATTGATTGGAAATTTGAGAGTTATCTTCATTTGTTTATTTTTTATTTACTTGTATTGTTAAATATTACGATTTTTCGACAATCGAGTATTTTTAAACTAATGAGGATTTCACCACGACCTTTGCAAGACATTTATTGGATACCATTTGTAGATAGTGTAAAATTATTTATGCATGGATCACTATTTGCAGCATATTATAATGTCTTTGGGAATATTATTTGGTTTATGCCAATAGGTTTATTTTGTGGGATTTTATTAAAAGAGAAAAGTCATTATAAACTATCTTTTTGGGCTGGTTTATCTATCTCTCTTATAATAGAAATTAGTCAATGGTTATTTTCAACAGGTGTCACTCATATTGATGATGTGATTTGTAATGCTTTGGGAAGTGTTTTTGGATATTGGTGTTATAAAAAATATCAAGAAAGAAAAAGGAGATTAGAATTATGAAAGAAATCATTTTAAAAACGAAAGCAGCTAAATTAGTGAAAAAAGGGTCTCCTTTATTAAATCAAGAGGATTTAGCCAAACCTCTCGAAGCAAAAGAAGGCGAATGTGTTCGTGTTTGTGATGAAAAGAAAGAATTTTTGGCAATGGCTTATGTAGGGTTTCAACATAAAGGGATTGGATGGGTTTATTCTAAAAAAGATGGTGAGAAATTAACTCCTCAATTTGTAAAAGGCTTATTCCAAAAGGCTGCACAAAAACGTTCTTCTTTAATGATGGATAACAGTACGACAGCTTTTCGCCTGTTTAACGGAGAAGGAGATGGACTAGGTGGGATTACGATTGATTGGTACGATGGATTTGTCGTTGTTTCATGGTATAGTGCAGGGATTTATCAATGGAAAGAGTTGATAGTAGAACAATTGCAAGAAGCAATTCCATGTATCCAAGGTATTTATGAAAAGATTCGTTATGCTTCAAAAGATAAATTACCGGAGAGTCAATTCGTAAAAGGAGTGAAGGTGAGTGAGCCATTGATTGTTCAAGAAGAAGGAGTTCGTTATGCAACGTATCTTAATGAAGGATTGATGACAGGTATCTTTTTAGATCAACGTGAAGTTCGTACGTTGTTAAGAGATGACTATAGTGCTGGGAAAACGATTTTGAATTTATTTAGTTATACAGGAGCGTTTTCTGTAGCTGCAGCAATGGGTGGTGCGGTTCAAACAACGAGTGTGGATGTTGCCAATCGAAGTTTAGAGAAGACTCGGGAACAGTTCGAGGTAAATGGAATTGATGCATCTGAACAAAAGATTTATGTAATGGATGTATTTGATTATATTAAATATGCAGCAAAGAAAGCTTTAACGTTTGATACGATTGTGTTAGATCCTCCTAGTTTTGCTCGTACGAAGAAGAGAACTTTTTCGGTTGCGAAAGATTATGCTGGTTTAGTGGAGCAATTAGTTCCGTTAACAGCAAAAAATGGGAATTTAATTTTGTCGACGAATGCGGCAAATGTTTCAGAGAAGCAATTTTTAGAGATGATTCATAAGGGGCTTCGTTCTTCTGGAAGAAGGTATCGAATAGCGCATCAGAAGAAATTGCCGTTGGATTTTCCAGTGGCACCACATACATCGTTGAGTGATTATTTGAAGGTTGTATTTGTAGAAATGGATGCGTAGGAATAGACTTCCAGATGTAGTAGTAAAAAGGACGCCAGCAGCTTCGCTATCGCGAATCTCATGGCTAAAAATCGAGCTTAGGTCTCGATTTTTCCAGTAATAGAGAGGCTGGGCAAAAAGTCTCAAAAATAGAAGAAAGCACGTCCTGATTTTGACTAA
>NZ_CAURVN010000046.1:0-9428 GCF_963528195.1 uncultured Granulicatella sp. | reverse complement strand
TGGCAGAAATCCAAGATTATGTAAGAGATGAAGCAGTTGTTGACTACATTGGATTTGTTAACTTACATGGAGCAATGAACAATTATATTCATCATTTTGAATTATCTCCATCTGATTTCTATCATATTACGAATAAATTGGTAAAAGACTAATGGGAACAACAGTTTTTGACGTTAAACAATTAAATGCTTCATATGGAGAAGAACTAGTCCTCAAAAATTTAGACTTCTCAATTGCAGAAGGCGAAGTTATTGGGATTATTGGTGAGTCTGGAATTGGGAAATCAACTTTTTTAGAATGTATTCTTGGAAATATTCATCAAAAAGTAATAATGAATGCGACTGAAATGAAGTTTTTAGAAGAAAACTGGTTGAATTTAGATAGTAAAAAGAGAAGAGAATATTTGAGGCAGGATATTGGCATCATTTTTCAAAATGGACAACATAGTTTGGACCCGTTATTTACAATTGGGCAACAATTGGAAGAATTAATGGTACAATCAGAACCACAAAAAATAATCGAAACTCTGAAAATGGTTCAATTAGAGGAAAATGTGTTGCACTTATATCCGCACGAATTATCTGGAGGAATGTTGCAAAGAGTCATGATAGCGATGGCTTTTATCAATCAGCCAAAATTAATTATTGCTGATGAACCCTTTAGTGCATTAGATGCTCCTTTGCAAATGGAAATGATGCAATTAATCGTTACTGTTGCTAAGCATCATAAAGTAGCAACCATTATGGTGACACATCAACAAGAATTAGCCTATCAATTTTGTACAAAAGTATTAACTTTAGAACAGGGACAATTTGTAGAAAAAGAGGAAGTGCTACAAGAAAGAATTCCATTTGTTCGAGACACTGCTGTCGAAAAAGAAGTATTTTTCCAATTGAAAAATGTATCCAATCATTATCAAAGTAATGATGCGATTCTTCAAAGCGTTACGGTCGATATTCCAAAATACAAAGTAACAGGAATAATGGGGCATTCAGGAGCAGGAAAGACAACTCTTGCAAAGATTTTATCAGGCTTTATTCCATACGAAGGCAGTATTGAGATTGAAGGAAAAGAACTAAGAGAGCTATTGGCTTATGAAAAACAAATTTATTATAGAAGAGTTCAATATTTATTCCAAAATAGTCTATTATCGTTTAATCCGAATCAAACAATATTGAAGAGCTTGGAAGAACCGTTAAGATTTATGCGAAGAATAAAAAGTCATACAGAACGAATTCGTATGATAAAGGAATTGTTTACAAGCCTAGAGTTAGATTTCGATTGGTTAGAAAAATATCCTCATCAATTATCTGGAGGCCAATGTCAAAGATGTGCGATTGCAAGAGCTATTTTGGCGCAACCTGAGTGCTTGATTTGTGATGAAATAACGAGTTCACTAGATGATGAGAATCAAGAAAAGGTTATAAAAGTGTTACAAAAAATTCAAGAAGAAACAAATATGACGATACTTTTTATTAGTCATAATCAGTCGTTAATTGAATCGATTTGCTCGAATGTTATTGTGTTAACAGAGGGGAGATTGGTCGAGAAAATAGATTTAGTAGAGAAAAAATAAAAACTGAGTAGGTTAATAAGAAAAACAAGATTTATCATCAAAACTTAACATTTCTATCCACATTACTTGACAAATTGTCAACTTTTTAGTAAATTAGTATCAATTTCATAGGAAATCCAGTGAAGGAGCTAAGTAAATTCACAGCAATTAGAGAGAGAAATCATGGCTGAAAGTTTCTCATAAGACTGAGAGAATTGAAAGACACTCTGGAGGAGAATAATGCAAAGTTATTCCGGCAAAAGAGCCGTTATTTAGTTGAGGAATAGAGGAAACTCTGTTCAAATTTAGGTGGTACCACGAAATAATCGTCCTGACTCATTGAGTCAGGATTTTTTTTACACATTTTTTATACATAGAAAGTAGGGATAAAATGATTCAAAAACCAAAAGGAACAGCCGATTTATTACCAGAGGAAATAAAAATTTGGCACTATCTTGAAGAAACAGCTCGCATCATTTTAGGTGATTATCAATTTGAAGAAATGCGTACACCAATGTTTGAAAGCTATGAATTATTTAGCCGAGGTGTAGGTGATACTTCAGATATCGTTTCAAAAGAAATGTATGATTTTTATGATAAAGGTGACCGTCATATTACATTACGCCCAGAAGGAACTGCAGCTATCGTTCGTGCTTATGTAGAAAATAAATTATTTGGTCCAGAACATAAGAAACCTTATAAAGTATATTATATGGCACCAATGTTCCGTTATGAACGTCCACAATCAGGTCGTTTAAGACAATTTCACCAATTAGGTGTAGAAGTATTTGGTTCAACAAATCCAGCAACAGATGTTGAGACAATTGCAATGGCCTGGGATTTATTAAAAGAACTTGGATTATCAAATATGCGCTTAGTGATTAATTCTCTTGGTAAAACAGCTGATCGTATTGCATACCGCCAAGCTTTAATTGATTATTTAGAACCTTTTACAGAAGAATTAAGTGAAGATTCTAAAAATCGTCTTCACAAAAATCCATTACGTGTATTAGATAGTAAAGATAAACGTGATATCGAAATCGTTAAAAATGCACCACGTATTTTAGAATTTTTATCTGATGAAGCACGTACTCACTTTGAAAAAGTGAAACAATATTTAAGAGCTTTAGAAATTCCATTTGAAATTGATGAAACAATGGTTCGTGGATTAGATTATTATCAAGATACAATTTTTGAAATTATGACGGATTCAAAATCATTTGGTGCTAAAACTACGATTTGTGGTGGAGGACGTTATGATGGTCTTGTTCAAGAATTAGATGGACCAGAAACACCTGGATTTGGATTTGGATTAGGAATGGAAAGACTTGTGTTATTAATGAAAGATGAACAAGTAGAAATTCCTGACTTACAAGAATTAGATGCTTATATTGTTGGTTTAGGGGAAGAAACAGAAGAGGAAGTATTAAAACTTTCTATTTCATTACGTCAACAAGGTTATTCTGTAGATCGTGATTTCTTCGGTAGAAAAGCAAAACCTCAATTTAAAAATGCTCAAAAATATGGAGCAAAAGTTGTCATTACATTAGGGGAAGAGGAGTTAGCAAGTCGTCAAGTTCCACTAAAAGTAATGAGTACTGGTAAAGAAGTAAAAGTTGACTTAGCAGATGTATATGAAGATTTTGATAGTCTGTTCCGCCAAGCAACAATGGATACAACAGCAATCGATGAATATTTTGGAAAATAGAAAGTAGGGATTTGTATGAAAAAGAGATCAATTTACTGTGGATTAGTTACAGAAGAATTAGTAGGAAAAGAAATTACATTACATGGTTGGGTACAAAAACGTCGTGACCATGGTGGGGTTATTTTTATCGACTTACGTGACCGTGAGGGTGTAATGCAAGTTGTATTTAACCCACAACATAACCAAGCAGCTTTTGAAATTGCGGACACATTACGTCCAGAATACGTTATTGAAGTAACAGGTACTGTTGCTTTACGTGGTGAAGGACTAACAAATCCAAACTTAAAAACAGGTTCAATGGAATTAGAAGTTCACCATGTTGAATTATTAGCAAAAGCTAAAACTCCACCAATTTACATCGAAGATGATAAAGTAGCTTCAGACGAATTACGTATGAAATATCGTTATTTAGATATGCGTCGTAAACCTGTATTAGAAAACTTACGTTTACGTCATAAAACAACTCGTGCTATTCGTGAATATTTAGATACTGAAGGATTTATTGATGTAGAAACACCATACTTAGCAAAATCAACTCCAGAAGGAGCTCGTGACTACTTAGTGCCTTCTCGTGTACATGAAGGAAGTTTCTATGCATTACCACAATCACCTCAAACATTTAAACAATTATTAATGGGTGGGGGATTAGACCGTTACTACCAAATCGTTCGTTGTTTCCGTGACGAAGATTTACGTGGAGACCGTCAACCTGAATTTACACAAGTCGATATTGAAACAAGTTTCTTATCAGCTGAAGAAATTCAAGAAATGATGGAAGGCTTATTGAAAAAAGTCATGAAAGATACATTAGGAGTAGAAGTAACAACTCCATTCCCTCGTTTATCATTTGCTGAAGCAATGAGCCGTTATGGTAATGATAAACCAGATACTCGTTTTGCATTAGAATTAATTGATGTAGCGGATATTGTAAAAGATTCTGACTTAAAAGTATTCAGCACAGTTGTTGAAAATGGTGGACATGTAAAAGCCTTAAACTTAAAAGGATTAGCAGATGAATATTCTCGTAAAGATGCAGATAGCTTAGCACAATTTGTTGCTAAATATGGTGCAAAAGGATTAGCATGGTTGAAAGTAGAAGAAGATGGACTAAAAGGACCAATCGCTAAATTCTTAGTAAACCAAGAAACAGCCTTAAGAGAACGTTTAGATGCAGAAGTGGGAGATATTGTTTTCTTCTGTGCGGATAAACCAAGTGTTGTTGCACAATCATTATCTGAATTACGTTTACACTTTGGTAGAAAACATGAATTAATTGATAAAACTAAATTCAATTTCTTATGGGTTGTTGATTGGCCGTTATTAGAATATGACGAAGATGCAAACCGTTATCAAGCAATGCACCATCCATTTACTCGCCCAGTTAATGAAGATTTCAATGCTTTATTAGAAAATCCAGCAGCAGCTAAAGCTCAAGCTTATGACATTGTATTAAATGGATATGAATTAGGCGGAGGATCATTAAGAATTTATAGAAGAGACATGCAAGAAGCAATGTTTGAAGTATTAGGATTCACAAAAGAATCTGCACAAGAACAATTTGGATTCTTAATGGATGCATTAGATTATGGATTCCCACCACATGGAGGAATTGCATTAGGATTAGACCGTTTAGTCATGTTACTAGCTGGGGAAGATAACATCCGTGAAGTGATTGCATTCCCTAAAAACGGTTCAGCAATGGATACTATGACACAAGCACCAAGTCCAGTATCTGAACAACAATTACAAGAATTATCATTAAAAATTCGCTAAAATCAATGAACAATGGAGAAGTCGTCAATGAAGGCTTCTCCTCTGTTCTTCATAGAGAAAAAAGGAACGAATACTAGTGAAAAATAGCAAAGGTGTTGTGTTTAAGAGACAACAAGAAATTTTAAAATTATTACAGGAACATAGGCAATTATCTGTAGAAGAATTATCATCAAGATTAGAAGTTTCCGAAATTACAATCCGTCGAGATTTACAACGTTTTGAAGATCAAGGATTAATTGAACGTTTTTATGGTGGAGCAAAATATATTTCAGGAAAGATTGAAAAAGAAAATATTGAACAAAAACAATATAATTCTACTAAAAAAAATATTGCTCGTAGAGCTTCTGGCTTAGTTCGCAAACATGATATGGTCTTTATTAATTCAGGTTCTACAGCCTTTTTATTATTGAATTATTTAGCAGATGAAAATGTTACGATATTGACAAATAATGGTCGTTCTATTTTCAAAAAAGCCTCTTCTAAAGCTTCAATTGTATTAAGCGGAGGAGAAATTTTTGAGCAAAAAAAATCTTTAGTTGGAGATTTTGCTATTAACTCGTTTTCAAAAGCACGTGCCAATATTTGCTTTTTAGGGGTCGGTGGTATTAATAAAAATGGAATTACGACTGTAGCCTTACCTGAAACAGCAGTTAATCGTGTGATTTTAGAACGCACAAATGGTCCTAAAATAATTGTAGCTGAAGGAGCAAAAGTTGGTAGGGAATCCAATTTCCATACAGCAGATTGTTCTATGATTACGCATTTAATTACGGATTATTCCGCTGATGCTGAAACAGTAGCCTATTTAAAGAGCATTGGTGTAAAAATTTTATTTATTTCTTAATGTGAAGAAAGGAGTAAGAGATGTCAGTAGAATTAAGCCCAAGACTAAAAACAGTTGCTTCTTTTTTAGAAGGAGCGACATTATTATGTGATGTTGGTTCTGATCATGCTTATTTACCGGTTTATGCAATACAGCAAGGATTAATTACTAGCGCTATTGCTGGAGAAGTTGTAAAAGGTCCTTTCGAGTCTGCACAGCAAACGGTTCAAGATTATGCTTTAAACGATAAGATTTCTGTTCGTTTAGGAGATGGATTAGATGTCGTTACTTCAAAAGACGAAGTTACAGCCATTTCTATTTGTGGAATGGGTGGAGAATTAATTGCTCGTATTTTAGAACAAGGTCGAGTAAAGGGTACTTTAACAGGTAAAGAAAGTTTAGTATTACAGCCAAATGTTGCGGAACATTTATTAAGACAGTGGTTAGTGGAACATCACTATGAAATTTTAGAAGAAGTTGTGGTAGAAGATCATCATCGCTTATATGAAATTATTGTAGCTGAAAAAAGAGAACAGAGCTTGCCACTAACAGATACGCAAATTAAATTTGGTCCAAAATTAATAGAGAAGCCAACAGAGTTGGTCATTCGTAAATGGGAACGTCAGTTGCGTAAAATCGAAGAAATTTTAGCGCAATTGAAAAATAGTAAAGAAATTCCAACTGATAAAGTAGAAAAATTTAATCATCAATATCTTGAATTGAAAGGATTGATTGACAATGCCAACCGTTAGAGATATTATTCGTAAATTTGAACAAAGAGTTCCTAAATCTTTAGCAATGGGAAAGGACCCAATTGGCTTACATTTTGGAGATTTGAATCAAGAAGTTCAAGTAGTAATGACGACTTTAGATATTCGTCCTTCTGTCATTCTAGAAGCCATTGAAAAGAATGTCGATTTAATTATTGCGCATCATCCCCCGATTTTTAGACCTGTACAACAATTTGATTTAACAAATCCACAACATAAAATGTATCAAGATATTTTAAAACATGATATTGCCATTTATGCAGCTCATACAAACTTAGATGTTGTTTCAGGTGGAGTTAATGATTGGTTAAGTGAAGTGCTGCAATTAGAAGAAGTAGAAGTACTATCTCCAACAGGAAAACTTCGTCAAATGAAAATTGCTGTGTTCGTACCGAAAGAACAAGCAAACACAGTTCGACAAGCAATGCATGAAGCAGGAGCAGGACAAATTGGTGATTGTTATAAAGAATGTAGTTTTACAACTAGTGGAGTAGGTCGTTTCACCCCAACTGAAGGAGCAAATCCTGCTATTGGACAAGTGAATCAACCAGAACAAGTAGCAGAGGAAAAAGTCGAAGTCATTTGTTATGAAAACCAAGTAGACGCTATTATTACTGCTATGAAAGCTAGTCATCCTTATGAAGTTCCAGCTTATGAAGTCTGGGCATTAGAAAATGATGCAAAAACAATCGGGATTGGACGTATTGGACAATTACCTGAAGCATTATCTGTTGAAGAATTTGTCACTTATGTGAAAAATCAATTTCAATTAAAAGGATTACGTTTTGTTACTCCAAGAAATCGTTCGATACACAAAATTCGTAAAGTTGCCGTTTTAGGCGGTTCTGGTGGAAGTTTTTACCAAGCAGCTGTTAGCAAAGGGGCAGATGCATTTGTAACAGGAGACATTACGTATCATGTCGCTCATGATATTCAAGAGTCACCAATGTTATTAGTGGATGCAGGGCATCATATTGAAGTCGTTTGTATTGAAAAATTAGCGAACTGGCTTGTACAATGGAATCAAGAAGAAAATTGGAATGTAAATGTCATTAAAAGTACGACTTTTACGGATCCATTTGAATTTTTATAAGAAGAAAGTAGGAATGTAATATGCCAAATCAATTAGTTGATCGTTTTATTCGTTATGTAAAAAAAGAAACTCGTTCAGATGAAGCAAGCACAACTGTTCCATCAACACCAAGTCAAACAGAGTTTTTAAAAGACTTAGTAGAGGAATTAGTAACATTAGGCTATCAAGATGTAAGATTAAATCCTAAAAATAGCTTCGTAACAGCAACAATTCCAGCTACGACTACAAAAGAAGTTCCAGTTGTTGGATTTATTGCTCACGTAGATACAGCTGATTTTGAAGCTCGTAATGTACAACCTCAATTCCATGAAAATTATGATGGTGAAGCCATTGTATTAGATAAAGAAGGTAAATTTGTTTTATCACCAAAAGATTTCCCTAATTTGAAAAATTATGTAGGTAAAACATTAATTACAACAGATGGTACAACTTTATTAGGAGCTGACGATAAAGCAGGGGTAAGTGAAATTGTCACTGCTGGTGCATACTTATTAGCACATCCTGAAATCGAACACGGAAAAATTCGTGTAGCATTTGGTCCAGATGAAGAAATTGGACGTGGTGCGGATTTATTTGATGTTGAAGAATTTGGTTGTGACTTTGCTTATACAATGGACGGAGGACCAGTTGGAGAATTAGAATACGAAAGTTTCAATGCTGCTCAAGCTGAAATTACTTTCCAAGGGAAAAATGTTCACCCAGGAACTGCAAAAGATACAATGGTGAATGCTTTAGAACTTGCACGTCAATTCCAAAATGCTTTACCTGAATTTGAAGTGCCAGAACACACTTCTGGACGTGAAGGATTCTATCATTTAATGTATGCTAATGGTGTAGTTGAAGAAGCAAAATTAGTTTATATTATTCGTGACCATGATCGTACATTATTCGAAGCGAAAAAAGCTTATTTACAATTAGTTGTAGATAGATTAAATGCATCATTAGATAGCAATCGTATTTCAATTGATATGAAAGACCAATATTACAATATGGCAGAAATCATTGAAAAAGATTTTAGAGCTGTTGAAGTTGCTCAAAAAGCAATGGAAAACTTATCAATTACGCCAATTATTGAACCAATTCGTGGTGGTACAGATGGTTCTAAAATTTCATTTATGGGCTTACCAACTCCAAACATTTTTGCAGGTGGAGAAAACTTCCACGGACGATATGAATTCGTCGCTGTAGAATCAATGGAAAAAGCACGAGATGTCATTATTGAAATCGCACAATTACTTGCGAAATAATAATATGGCTTTTCTTATAGTAGCTAAGGACGGCAGCAGCTTCGCAAAGCGAATCTCATGCCTAAAAATTGAGCCTAAGGTCTCAATTTTTCCTGCACTATAAGCCCATCTGGCTTATAGTGCTAAAGCTACAGAGAAAAGCCAATTTTATTGGACGGAAAATTTAGTTTGGACATTTAAAACTGAACTTTTAGTGGAGGGCTACACTATTTTGTGTTCACATAGTTTATTGTAGACTATCATTAAATTATGCTAGAATATGCTTGAAATATATTTTCAAAGGAGAGTTAATTATGAAATCTAAAGTTCTAGTCGTAGATGATGATATTGCTATTTTAAGACTTATCAAAAATGTTCTAGAGAGTAAAAACTTTGTCGTGGACACACGAACTGCTATTCCTGAAATTGATATCTGTCATTTTATTGGCTATGATTTAATTATTTTAGATATCATGATGC
>NZ_CAURVN010000045.1:0-10600 GCF_963528195.1 uncultured Granulicatella sp. | reverse complement strand
GCTAATTTTGCAATTGCAACTGCCGCTAATACATTTTCAACATTTTGCGTTCCAGGAACTTGAATCGTCGAAACAGGAATTACTTTTTCATTATTGAAGTAAATGTAATCATCTTTCACTGAAGAACCAAATTCTAAAGTGTTTTTTCTACTAAATGGGACTAATGTTGCTTTAGTATTCCCTTCAATTAATGTCATCAATTCAGGATAATCTGCATTATATACTAAGTAGTCCTCTTCCGTTTGATTTTTCGTTAATTGTAGTTTAGCGTTAATATATTCTTCTCGTGAACCATGATAATCTAAATGAGCACTAAAAATATTAACAATACACGCAATTTTCGGTTTAAATTGATCAATTCCCATCAATTGGAAACTACTTAATTCAGAAACATAAATATCTTCATTTGTCGATTGTTCTGCTAATTCGGATAATGGAATCCCAATATTTCCTGCAGCGTAAACTTGACGTTCAGGGAAAGATTCTTTCAACATTAAACTAGCTAATGTAGTCGTCGTTGTTTTCCCATTTGAACCTGTAATTCCAATAATTAAACCTTCTAGTAAATGATACGCAATTTCAACTTCTGTATATACTGGAACTCCTTTTTTAATAGCTGCTTCTACCATACAATTTTCGTATGGAATTCCTGGATTTTTTACAACAAAGTCAAAATGTTCTTCTAATAAATCCACTGGATGCGAACCTACTAAAACGCGAATTCCTTCTTCAATTAAACTTTTAGCATCTGGGTTTTTCTCTAATGGTGTACGATCATTTACAGTCACAATTGCTCCTTGATGTAACAATAATTTTGCAACGGCAACTCCACTTTTTGCTAAACCAATGACTAATACTCTTTTATGTTCAAAAACTTTTTTATTTAGCAACTAATATGCCCCCTAAATCTATTTCAATATGTATATGGCAGTTTACACTGCCGCAAAATATGTATGAAAAGCTAAAAAGCTTTTCTAAATGAATACTAATGTAATCAGTGTTCCAATTAATCCCACTAAACTGAAGACTAAAACGATTTTTACTTCTTTCCATCCACACATTTCAAAGTGATGATGAATAGGACTCATTTTAAACACACGTTTTCCTGTTAATTTAAATGAAGTGACTTGAATAATCACACTTGCTGTTTCTAATACGAATACAATCCCAATTCCAAGTAAACTCCATTCATGATGAAGCATTAAAGAAATAATGGCTAATCCTGCACCTAAAGCTAGAGAACCAACATCTCCCATAAAAATTTTAGCAGGTTTCCAATTGAACATTAAAAATCCAATTAACCCTCCAACTACACTAAAACAGAAAAATGCAATCTCTACTTGTTTTGAATGTAATGCTAAAAATGCATATGTACCATAAGCTACAATAGATGTTGATGTCGCAAGACCATCTAACCCATCTGTTAAATTTACCGCATTTGAAAAACCTGTAATCCAAATAATCGTAAATATTGCAAATAATACTAAGTTATGGACTTCACCAATGAATGGAATATAAATTAATGGAGCACGTCCACTTAATAGGAATAGCGCTACAAAAACAGCTGATCCTAATATTTGTAAGACAAATTTTTGATGACTTTTCAATCCTTGATTTTGTTTTCTAAAAACTTTAATAAAATCATCAAAAAATCCAATTCCACCAAAAAATACAAATCCTATTACGCCACTTAATAATGTGAAATTAAAATGTCCGAATAATCCTCCAAGAACTAAACTTACAATTCCAATCATCATTAAGAAAATAAATCCTCCCATCGTTGGTGTTCCGCTTTTAGCCTGATGCCAAGATGGACCATCCTCTAAAGTTGTTTGCCCAAATTGATTCCTACGCATAAATTGAATAAATTTAGGCTCTGCAAATACTGTTGCCAATAATGTTGCTCCTAATACAAGTAATAATTGTAATGTCATCATTTTCTCCTCTTTATCTATTTTCTAATAATGATTCTACGATTTCTATTTCATTATAAGGATATTCCACTTCACCAATAATTTGATACGGTTCAACACCTTTTCCAGCAAGTAACACAATATCTCCTACATCTGCTAACTGAAGTGCTTTTTCAATTGCTTCTTCTCGTTTATCAATGCATTCATAAGAAACAGAATTTTTATCAACCGTACTTAGCAATCCTTCATAAATATTTACTAATGGCTCTGTTCTAGGATTATCTGCTGTAAAGACAACGTGGTCTGATTTTGTTAAAGCTATTCTTCCTAATTCTGGCCTCATACTAGAATCACGATTTCCGCCACTATGCCCCACAACTGTAATGATTTTACCATGTGGAATTTGTGCTAAGGAATCTAATACATTCTCTAACCCATCCGGAGTATGTGCAAAGTCCACGATTACTTGAAAATCTTGTCCCTTGTCAACGGATTGCATTCGACCAGCTACTCCTTTGAATGCTTTTACTTTTTTCAATATTTCTTCTATTGAGACTCCATAAACATAGGCTACAGCAATTGCCGATAACATATTATAGACATTAAACGTTCCTAATAATGGCATATCAACTAAGTAACGTTCCTCTTGCTGAATGACTAATTCAAAGATTGTATGACCATTTTCTGTACGAATATTTTCAGCTTTAAAATCAGCATTCGCTATGATTCCATAACTAATTACTTGTACAGGAGTAGAATACTCAAACATTTGAAACTGTTCATCATCCGCATTTAAAATCGCTACTTTTGGTTTAGAATTTTTTCCAACATAGTTTCCTAATTGAGAGAATAATAAACTTTTAGCATGCGCATATTGTTCCATTGTTTTGTGTAAGTCAAGATGTTCATGTGTTAAATTTGTAAAAACTACACAATCATAATCTAATCCCCAAATACGACCTAATTGCAAAGCATGAGAAGAAACTTCCATCATACAAGTTTCTCCACCGATTTCTTTTAACTCTTGGAAAGTTTCATGCAATGTTAAAATTTCTGGAGTTGTATTATGAGTCTGAATAATTTTGGAGCCAATTTTACGATAGATAGTTCCAATTAATGCTGTTGGTTTATTTGGCTTTTCCAACAATGCATCAATCATATGAGTTACTGTTGTTTTCCCATTTGTCCCTGTAACTCCAATCATTTGCAATGATTGAGTTGGATATCCATAAAAATGATTTGCCAACAAAGCCATCACTCTTGTCACATCTTTAACATAAATTACTGGAGTATCCCCTACTTGATCTTCGATAGATTTACTAGCTACAAAAGCAACGGCACCTTTTTCTTTTGCAGCAGCAGCAAAGCGATGACCATCTACTGTGACTCCATCAATACAGAAAAACAATGTATTTGGGCGAACTTTTCTTGAATCTTGTGCTAAATAATCAATCATTACTTCAGATAAATTACCAACTATTTTCTTGAGATAAATCAATTGAGCTAATTCTGTAGCTAACATCGTTGAATTCCTCCTTTTATTGCGTTAATCGACTATAGTCTAACGCACGTTTCATCATTGGGTTGAAAATCTCTTTAATTAAAGCACTACCTCCTGCACCATACGGATTGTTTTGAGGTTGCTTCAATGTAATATATAAAATATATTTTGGATCACTTGCAGGTGCAAACCCAACTACTGAGTAAATATAATTACTTCCATATGAGTAATAAGTTCCAGTTTCTGGATTTACTAATTCTGCAGTTCCTGTCTTCGCAGCTACTTCCTCACCTTCAATATCAAAACCAATCGCTGTTCCATCTTTCATAGTAGTGGCTTTTCGTAAATATTCTAAAGTTTTTTTAGCTGTTTCTGGTTTAATCACTTGCCCTAAAGAATTCTCTGAAAAATTAACGGTTGTATTCGTAGCTGGTCTAAATTCATGATCCACAATTCTTAACTTCTTCATTTCTCCTTGATTCGCAATTGCTGTAAAAGCTTGTACCATTTGAAAAGCTGTTACAGAAATCCCTTGTCCAAAACCAGTCGACAATTGTTGTAAATAAGAATTATATGTATTCAATCCAGTAGCTTCATTTAAAAATCCTGATTGCGTACTTTGACCAAATCCAAATAAATCTAAATATTGCTTCCATTTTTCTACTCCAATTTTTTGAACTACATGAACAAAAGCAACGTTACTTGAGTGAGCTAAACCTTCTAAATAGGTAATTCTTCCCCAACCAACTTTATTATAGTCACGAACTAAATCTTTAAAAATCTGGATTTTACCAGATTCATACTTTTCATTAGGGTCAAATACTCCTTCATTAATAGCTGCAGCCAACGCTAATACCTTCATTGTAGAACCTGGTTCATAAGCCTCATCTATTAATAGATTATTCCACATTGTATTGATACCTTCTTTAGTCGTACCATTAAAGGTTGGTCGTTGAGTTGCTGCAACAATATCTCCAGATTTTGGATCTACTAACATCGCTGTTAATTGATTCGGCAAGTACTTTTCCGTCACTTGAGAGACTAATGACTCTAAATACGTTTGCATTTTTTTATCTAATGTTAAATATAAATCATTTCCATCTTTTGGTTGTTGAGTAACTTCTTCACTTCCAGAAATTACATATCCATTTCCATCCAATCTTGAAACAACTTCTCCAGGTTTCCCGGTTAAGGTTGCATTATATAATGCTTCAATCCCCATTTTACCAACTAATTGTTCCACTGGTTTTCCATCTACTGTTTGCTCTTCTACATCTGTATATCCAATTAAATGTGAAGCAAAAATCCCATTTGGATAATACCGTGAAAGATTCTCTGTGAATTTAATACCAGGTAATTCCTCTTTCTCAATTTTTTCTTTTGTTTCAACTGAAAGATTTTTCCCCGCATTCCCAAATTCTACTTGAGCAACATTTTTTTGAGATAAGATTTTTTCAATTTCCGGAGCCTTCATATCAATATATTTCGATAAAATTTGTGCTGTTTTTGAAAAATCTTGTACATAATCTTTTTTTCCTTTATCCCATTGATCTGTTAAAACAGCGAATAAAGAATAATTCGTTGCATCAACCGCAATAGGACTACCGCTTGCATCATAAATATTTCCACGTTTTGCTTTCAACAGTGTTGTATGAGTTAATTTTTTATCTAATTCTTCTCTTAAATTAACACCATGACTTTGTCCCAACACCATTATTTTAAAGAAGTGAAAAGAAAAAATGAGAAATAGGAAGAATGCGATTGCCATCAAGCAACGTATCGCAATCTTTCTATTTCCCATATATTCCTTAAAATTATTTATTTTCATTGTCCGACATTCCTTACGTTATTTTGACCCATTTGTAACCCTTGTTCTTTTGCAATACGATTCACACGGTCATATTGTGATAATTCTTGCGCCGATTGTAATAACGTATCATTTTTTCTTTGCATTAATGTTGTATTCGTTTGAATATCTTGTAATTGACGATTTTTATTCGTTACTACCATTGAGCTTACAATTGTTAAAGTCCCAAATATAACAATTAACACAACAGAAACAATAATATTTCTTGCATAATTTACCTTTACTTTTTCCTGAGGTATAGCTGTTACTACTTTATCTGAATAACTATGCGGAAAGGCTTCTTTGACTGTTGCTGTAGAATTTACATCAACAATTTGTTCTGCTAATGCCATCAAAAAACGCCTCCTTTACTAATTATTTCACACACTCAATCACTCTTAGCTTAGCACTTTGTGATCTTGAGTTTTCTTGCATTTCTTCTTCTGTTGGCAAAATTGGTTTTCTTGTAATCAATTTAAAGTCAGCACTTTCTAACTGCCCTGGTAAAATTGGTAAATTTTTAGGCCCTTGTTCTACGGTGCTTTTTTGTTTGAACATCGTCTTTACAATACGATCTTCTAAAGAATGGAACGAAATCACACTAATTCTTCCTCCAACTTCTAATAAGTCAAAAGCTTGTTCTAAGGAATCTTCAACTGCTGCTAATTCATCATTTACAGCAATACGAACTGCTTGGAAAATCCTTTTAGCAGGATGTCCTCCTTTTCTTCTTGCAGCAGCAGGAATACTATCACGAATAATATCTACTAATTCTCCAGTTGTTTCAATCTCATGTTCTTGACGAATACGTTCAATATTTCTTGCAATTTGTTTCGAAAATTTTTCTTCTCCATAACGGTAGAAAATTCGAACTAATTCATCAAAACTCCACTCATTAATAATCTCTTTTGCAGTTAATGGCGCAGTTTGATCCATTCTCATATCTAATACGGCATTTTGATGATAGCTAAATCCTCTCTCAATTTGATCTAATTGTGGAGAAGATACTCCTAAATCATACAAAATCCCATCTACTTTTTGGATTCCTAATTCATTTAGTTTTTTCTGAATCATTCTAAAATTTGCATGAATGAACGTTACTTTATCTTCTTCAATAAATTTTTTTAAACGGATTTTAGCATTATCAATAGCATTCATGTCTTGATCAAAACAGTATAAGTGACCTGTTGTTAATTGACTTAATAAATATTCACTATGCCCTGCTCCACCTAATGTACAATCTACATAAATCCCATCTGGTTTTACATTAAGGTTGTCTACTGTTTCATGTAGCAATACGGTTACATGTTTAAACATTTTCTATTAATATCCTTTCTAAAATCCAAAATCAGCCATTTGTTCTGCTAATTCTTCAAAATTCTCTTCAGTTTCAGCAATATAAGCTTTCCAACGTTCTTCATCCCAAATTTCAATTCGGTCATTCACACCAATTACTCGACAATTTTTTACTAGTCCAGCATGTTCTCTTAATGTTGGTGTAATATTAATTCTTCCTTGTTTATCAAATTCTACTTCGCTAGCAGCAGAATTGAAGAAACGAGCAAATGCACGAGCGTCTTTTTTAGATTGAGGTAATTCACTCAATTTTTGACGTAGCAATTGCCATTGATCAAGAGGGTAGCCGTATAAACAGCCATCTAGTCCACGTGTTACCACAAAAGTGAACCCTAAATCTTCACGAAACTTAGCCGGAACAATCATACGTCCCTTAGTATCTATTGTGTGCTGATATTCACCGATTAACATGCAGACTCCTCCTATCATTCATTAATTATCCATAGTTTACCACACTCCCCCACTTTTCACCACTTTTTTATTAAAAAAGTTAAAAAAATATTTTTCCCACCCCAGATTTTTATAAATTCAGGGTTAACTGCCTTACCACTTTGGATCTTATTTTTACCCCAAAAACAAAAAGAGCCCTCCGTATAATCATACAGAAAGCTCTTTTTCTCTTTATCTTTACTTAAAAATCAAGAAATAAATAAATTGACATCCTAAAATAAAATGACCCATCACTAAAATTAGAAATTCAATCGAACAAAATTGATAGACAAATTGTCGAATGTAGAAGTTTGGATTTCTTTTTTTCACTAATAATAACAACATTCCTGCTAAACTGCTGAATACAATTATCCAAGGCATTAAGGATCTACCTAAAAGTAACTGACAAAAGATTTCATAGCTTACAAATAAAAGAGGAAGCATGACTTCTCTTATTGTTAAGAAAAATGATTCTGAAAAATAAATTCTTGTACCAAAATAAAATTGTAAAATAAAATAAGATGCAATTGTAATAGTGATTAATAATAGAGATAATACTAACATTATTTTCTTCTCCTTTTCTCCTCACATTGTACACTATTATCTCTTTAACGTATAGAGTATTTACTTTCATCCAATAAAAATAGAGACTAGATTTCCGGTTGTTCGACAAATCCTGTTGGTGAGAAATCACCGACAGGATTTTTTACATGCAAAAAAGAGAAATCCGAGTTATGATTAAGTCGACCAAAACCAATCAAAGGAGGATTTCTCTCATGGACTATTGTATACGAAAATTACTAGGATTAACAGATAAAAATTTCATTCCAGATAAAATTTGGCTAGAAACAATAACAGAAAACAATGAAACGGTACACCATATTAAAGGAGCTTGGACAAATACTTGTACTTCTTGTCCATATTGTTCTAGCGAAAATGTGATTAAACATTCTCCAATGGAACATAAAATTAGAATTCCACACCTATTTGGACATAAGACTATTTTAGACCTTAAAGTACAACGATTGATCTGTAAAGATTGTTGTAAAACTTGGGTTACAGATTGCCCTCTTGTTCCTAAAAATAGTAATATTTCTTATGATTTAGAGTGCCAAATCATGTTGTATTTAAAAGAAAACTTTTCTAGAAAAACAATTGCCAAACTTCTTTCAATTTCTGATAAGACAGTCGAAAGAGTGATGAAAAAGTTTAAAATAAAGACAATGCAAAGATATAACTATTTACCTAAAGTGCTTTGTTTAGATGAATTTAGAGGCGTTAAAACACAACAAGGGAAAATGAATTTCATTTGTTTAGATGGAGAAAATCACCAATTAATTGATATTTTACCTGGTAGATCACTTCATGAATTGATTTCTTTCTTTATGAAGTTCTCCCATAAACAACGTTTAAAAGTAAAATATTTAGTGATGGATATGAATGCTTCTTATCAAAACCTTATTAAAACAGTATTTCCAAACGCTGTTATCGTAGTAGATCGATTCCATATCGTTCAACATATGAATCGTAATTTTAATCAACTTCGAGTAGTGATTATGAAGCAATTCTCAGCGAAATCAACGCAACAGAAGACATTGAAACGCTACTGGAAAGTGCTGTTAAAAGCAAGCGATGAATTAGATGAAGAAAAATTAAGGTACAATTATCACTTCAAAACCTATCTTACTCAAGCACAATTGGTAGAAAAATTATTGAGTTATGACGAAGTGTTATCAGCTGCATATGATTTCATCCAAGAACTTAGAAAAGCCTATAAGAAAAAAGATTATGAGGCATTTATGACATGTATAAAAGAGATACCGAGACAATTACCTTATGAATTTAAGAAGAAGTTTGAAGTATTCAAACGTTTTAAGGATGGGATTTATCAAGCATTTATAACAGGATATTCCAATGGAGCTATTGAAGGGACGAATAATCTCATTAAAGTGATTAAACGTGTGGCATATGGATATCGAAATTTTGAGAATATGAAATTAAGAATCAAGATTATCAAAGGATGTTTCTTTACCCCGGTCAATAGAAAGTCATTATGATTTAAGAAAGTATGTATAGAGTCGTTTTAACTTGACAATGAGCCTCCATGGGCATGTTGAATTGGGGGAAGCGAAAAATAATATCAAATTTCACAGCCCCCAAACCGCTAATCGCGGATAACATGCCCCTGCTCATTATAAAGTTAAAACTAGATTTCGTTCATAGTTATGTTTGTGGTTGATTGTTAAATCGATTAAATCGTTAATTTTCTTCCACCTTGTTCATTTAAAATTAAAGACTTAATTTGGTGTTAAATTTGATTCACCAACAGAATTTGTCGATGAGCCAGATTTCCTCTAATCTCTATTTTATCAATCATCTTTCCTCTTTAAAAAGAATTCTTTAAAAATTATTTACGACGAGCAAAAGTAATTACATAATCAAAATTTCCAAAACCACGGTTTAAAATATCGTTTTGTAAATCCGTTTCCCCTACATATTGGAAATAACGTGAAAGTGATGCTTTTTCTCTCGATGTTTGTTGTTCAATAGCTTGTTGAATTTCATCTGCTGTTGCAGTTTCTGGAACTGTGATGACATAATTTTGCCCTGGATTTCCAAGTGAACCAGCAATTTCTAATTCTGCTAATTGATAGTAAAGTGTAATTGTACGTGTTTTTACTTTTGGTTCTTCTATTGATCTTCTTGTACGAGAGGCTCTAGGTTGAATTGTTGGTGCCATTCTTAGTGAAGACGGTTTTGTAAAGTTAACAATATAGTCATAACGAATTGTATCTTCTTGAGGTTTATCTACAAAATAATCTTCCAAGAAAGTATATCCTTTTTTGGCAAGTTCTGCTTTTTTCTCATCAATCTTAGATTTTACAATAGCTTGAACCTGTTCGTGAGTAGCTCCTTTTGGAACTGTAACAACAGATTCTCCCGGGTCTCCCAAAAATCCTGCAATATCTTTCATCTCAGTATAGTTGTAGTAGATAGCAACTTTATCCATTGGTTCATCTACACTTCTTGCACGACGTGTTACACGTGGTTGATAAACTGGGGCATTTCTAAAACCTGTATTCTCTGGTGTACTATTTCCATGACCAATAACATTGTTATCTCCAATGTGTGTTCCTTCTGGTCCGTTTCCAGATAATCCTGAATTTGTGTAATCTGGTTTACCTTGGTCAACTCCAGGAGTTTTAATAGTAGTTAAATCCGTATCATATTGATCCACTGCATTCGCTTGATCTTCCGTAGTTTTTGCTTTTTTCATTGCTTCTTTAGCTTTATTTGTATATTCTTCTACTTTTAATTTAGCAGCTTCTTTTTCACTAGATGATAGACTACTCGACTCAATTTCTTCTAATTTAATATTTTTACGTGACTCTAACTCGGAGTCATTTTCCTCTAGACCTTTTTCAACATTATCTTTTGGTTCAGTTGGATTATTCTGATTATTTGAATTCGCTGGAGTGTCTTCTGTTGCGCCTGAACCCGCTGGGGTTTCTTCCGCCGGTTTCGCTGGAGTTGGTTGTTCTGTTGCTCCTGGTG
>NZ_CAURVN010000044.1:0-11187 GCF_963528195.1 uncultured Granulicatella sp. | reverse complement strand
GTCCCACAAGTTGTATTGACACTGGTTCGTGTCACAAATGTTTGTGTTTCTTAGAGAAAAAGAAAGTAGAACCAAGGATTTATTATTTCAATCTGTACTTAGTTATGCTAAAATAAATGTGATGCGAGGAATACTGGAACATGAAACTTTTAAAGGGAGATTGTACAGTGTTTTTCACAAAAGAAGAACATTATCACACAAAGGAGACAGATTATGTCAAAATCAATCGCGATTAATGCCGGAAGTTCAAGTTTGAAATTCCAATTATTTAACATGCCTCAAGAAGAAGTTGTGGCAAAAGGATTAGTAGAACGTATTGGATTAGAAAATTCAATCTTCTCAATCAGCTACGGAGATGATCAAAAATATGAAGTGGTAGAAGATATTCCAAACCACGAAGTAGCCGTAGAAAAATTATTAGAGCAATTAGTAGCATTAAACATTATTGCTTCATTTGATGAAATTACTGGTGTTGGACACCGTGTAGTTGCTGGGGGAGAAATCTTCAAAGATTCAGCTTTAGTAGATGATACAGTTATCCAACAAGTAGAAGATTTAGCAGAATTTGCTCCATTACACAATAAAGCAGAAGCTATCGGAATGCGTGCATTCAAACATATCTTACCAGATATTACAAGTGTTGCTGTATTCGATACTTCATTCCATACAACAATGCCTAAAAAAGCATACTTATACAGTGTGCCATTAGAATACTACAAACAATTCAAAGCACGTAAATACGGAGCACACGGAACTAGCCACCGTTATGTTTCACACCGTGCAGCTGAATTATTAGGTAAACCAATTGAAGAATTAAAAATCATTACATGTCACTTAGGAAATGGTGCTTCAATTACAGCCGTTGATGGTGGTAAATCAGTAGATACATCTATGGGATTCACTCCATTAGCAGGGGTTACAATGGGTACTCGTTCTGGAGACATCGATGCTTCATTAGTAGCATTCTTAATGAACAAATTAAACATTACAGATATTAACGAAATGGTTGATATTTTAAACAAAAAATCTGGTTTATTAGGATTATCAGGTTTATCAAGCGATATGCGTGATATTGACAATGCTTCAGCAACTAACGAAGATGCTAAAGTAGCAATGGAAATCTTTGTGGATCGTGTTCAAAAATACATTGGTCAATATATTGCCGTAATGAATGGTGTAGATGCGATTGTATTTACTGCTGGTATCGGTGAAAACTCAATTAAAATCCGTGACTTAATTATTAGCGGAATTACATGGTTCGGATGTGATATTGACAAAGAACGTAACAACACTCGTTCAGAAGCAATCATTTCATCAGACAATGCGAAAGTAACAGTATTAAATATTCCAACAAATGAAGAAGTAGAAATCGCAAGAGATATCGAACGTCTACGCAAAAAATAAGATGTGAGAAAAAGCGCTTTGAATCGGACCGTTGGAGGGGAAGGCTGAGAGGAGAGAAGCTCCGACAGACTTCACCGAAACGCACGCCGATTCAGCTTTTTCGAACTCAGTTCAAATAATAGAAAAAGCGAAAAAGAGGCTTAACAGTAATGTTAAGCCTCTTTTTTTGTGCATAGATATTTCTACTTATCTAAAAAGACCTCAAAATGTTTCAAAACTTCTTCTATTGTTGTTTCATCTAATTCATCAGGTGATACTTTGTTAATATACTCTAAAATAATTGGAATGAAAAATTGACAAAATAATGTGATGGATAATTGTTCGTGGGTTGAAGAATTTACAATTGGAAAATTTTTATAAAAATGAAATTTCAGTTCTTGATTGGTTTTTAAAAGAGAGTCGAAAACTTCAGTATGTGAAATAGCTGTAGCATATTTATAAGGAAGAATGATTTCTAAAGCTTGGTCGAAGTATAGATGAAGAGAGTCACCAACTTTTTGTTTATGAATGCAGTGATGATAACCACACCAATGATGATGATTAGAAAATGTATAAATAGGGAAATATAAGAAGTAATCAAAACAATACGGAATTTTTTTTCGAATGTTAGAAATTCTTTTCGTAATTTCTTTTGTAAGAGTATATGAAATCGGAGTGTTTTTTTGTAAAGAATCAAATAATTGAGAGGTGGTTTGACGAGTGATAAACCATTGCCCGGAACTGGTGACAATAATACTATTACAATCGGTACGAGGATCGTCACTAATATCGTAGAGAAGGACGACATCGCTCGTAATATCGGGAATATGATGCTGAATACAAGAATCGAAAATCTGTGCATCACACCCACGATTAAAATCAATAATTATTTTTGACATAAAAATACCCTCCTAAATTGCTTTTTTCTTTAGAATACTACTAAATAAGTCAAAAATAAATATAAAAGTGAAAAAAATCACAAAAATTAAGAAAAATATAATAATTAAAGGGAAATTTATTGGAATTCTACAATTTACATTGAAAAATGGCAAAGACGAATTTTGTTTAAATGAGTCATTTGTCGTACAGTTTTAGTAACAAGATCTTGTAGAAAAACATAAAGGAGAGAAGCGTATGGATTATTGGGATATGCCAACAGACTGGAGTGAAGAATATCTTCAAACATTTGAACCGGTATTGCATTCTGTGTTAAGAGGATATCATGTTTCAAATACGAACTCAGAATATCAAGATTTATTACAACTAGGAAGAATCCTTATTTTAGAAACTTTTCAAAAACTAGCAGGAAATCCATTAGAGGAACATCGTTATATTTATGCCTCCTATATTAAGCGGGGATTTACTTGGATTTGTTTACGATATTTTTCAAAAGAAAATCAACAAAAAATGCGAGAGTGTAGTGATGAAAATTTGGAATTTATGCTAGGAAGCACTAGTGATATTCAAGGACAATTGGAGACGAGTGAAGAATTAGGCAAATTGTATGAATTACTGACCCCGAGACAGAAGAAAACTTTAGATTTATTTTTAACTCAGTCTAATTCCATTAAGGAATTAGCGGAGCTTGAAGGACGTTGTAAGAGTAAATATTATCGGGATCGACAAGCTATTCAAAAAAAATATCAACAATGGATTCAAGGAGGAGAGTCAAATGGTCGAAAAAATCAATGAAACTTTAATGGAGAATAGTGGACGTTTAGTAGGAATGGAGTTTGTGGTCATTCATAATGATGCAGGATATATGACACCAACTGAGTATATTGAATGGTTGAGATATCGTGAAAAATCTCTAGGAATTGCGCATTATTATTGTAATCGAGATACGATTGTACGAGTAGTGGATACGTATCATATAGCCTATCATACCGGTGATTGGTGGAGTAATATTCGCTCGATTGGTTACGAAGTATGTGAAAGTATGAAAGTCACCGATGAAGAATTTTTACAAAATGAAGAAATGACTCTGATGCAAGCTACGGAAGATTTACTCTATTATGGACTACCGATTTCAACGGATACAGTAAGGCTCCATCATGAGTTTGTACCTACTTCATGCCCTCATAGAAGCTTAGCCTTACATGGAGGAACAACCGAAAGTGTGAAAGAGTATTTTGTTGCTCGAATGACTGAGTTGTCAGAGCTAGGAAGTACAGTGGAGGAAATGTTGGCTGCAATGGAAAAACAGGATGGTGATGTTTTGGAAACTACGGAAGAAAACACTGGAGGAAAAGGTGGAGAAACTATAGAAGATTTATCAGAAGATAATCAAAATAACCCAAAAACAGATGATGAGATGGCAGATGAGGTTATTCTTGGATTATGGGGAAATGGAACAGAACGAAAACAACGCTTAGAAGAAGAGGGCTATGACTATGATGCTATTCAAGAAATTGTTAATAAAAAATTAAGTGAATAGGGTAAAAATAATTCCAATTTTTCTTTTTATAGTGTAGCAAGTCATGACACTACAAAAAACAAATAGGAGGAAAAAGAAAATGGCAAAAGTATTTCAAAAATCAACATTAGAAGTGTTTCATATGGATGAGGAAAGAGGAAAAGCAAAACGAATTAAAAGTTTAGCAAACCTTATTGAAACTGCAGATGAAGAAGCAGTAAAAGAAATTGGGGATGCTTTGAAAACATTGATGAAAGAGACAGTTAGCTATGTAACAGTTGTATCTCATTACCGTCATACAATTGGATAATTAAGAAAAGGAGTGAATAAATATGACAACAACAAAAGAATTAAAACTAGTCTTTAAAAATGCAGATGGGAAACATAAAAATTTGGTAATTGCTAAGCCAGCAGAAAACTTAGATGAAGCAACTGTGAAAGCAGCGATGCAGAAAATTGTTAACACACATGCTTTTGAAAAAGCAGGCAAGAAAGAGTTTGAAGGAGTCGTATCTGCAGCGTATGTAGATCGTATCGTAACTCAAGTATTCAAAGATGAAAAATAGTTAAATAGATAAACGGAGAAAAAGTCGGAGAGGAAAACTCTTCGACTTTTTTGATGTGTGACATCTCCTGCTCCAGCTCCTCAACCAGAGCCTAAGCCAGAAACTAAACCAGAACCAAAACCAAATCCAGAAACACTTTTGAGAAATCGGGAGTGTTTTTTACGTTGATGTATTGTAGGTGGAGACATGCTAATTATGAAGGAGGAAACTGTAAAAGTGAGGTGTGGAAAATATAATGGAACAAGTGTAAGAGTTAGAAGAATGTTGTTCATGTTTGAATGTCATTTGTAAAAAAGATTTTAGTTTAAAAATATTTTTTTACAATTTTTTCGTATCTATAAGTGAAGAGACAATGCAAATGAAAAGTCATTAGTCGTCTTCAAATAAATATAGGAAATGGTAAAAATGGTAGAACGTATCAAAGATGTAATATCTAAAAGAGGTGGAGGTATATGAAATATGAGATTGAAAACATTCATCAAGATGTTTATAACAATATTAAACAATTGATGGATCAAGCAAGGAATAGAGTATCAAGAGAAGTAAATAATATTCTGATTCAAACTTATTGGGAGATTGGACGAATTATCGTAGAAGATGAACAGGGCAACTTAGAAAGAGCTGAGTATGGAAAGAAATTAATAACAGATTTATCAAAGAGACTTATAAAAGAATATGGTAAAGGATTTTCAAGAGCTAACTTACAAAATATGAGGAATTTCTATTTGTTGTATCCAATTTGCCAGACACTGTCTAGCAAATTAAGTTGGTCTCATTATTGTGAATTGCTGTATATTAATGACGAAAAGAAAAGAAGTTTTTATGAAAAAGAAACCGTTCAAGCAAATTGGTCTGTAAGAGAATTGAAAAGACAAATAAAAACCTCCCTTTTTGAAAGGTTAATCCTTTCATCAGGAGATGAGAATAAAGAAAAAGTATTAGACTTAGCTCTAAAAGGAAATGAAATTAATAAGGCTAGTGATATTGTAAAAGATCCTTATATATTTGAATTTTTAGGATTGCCTGAAGAAAAGGTTGTAATGGAAGTGATTTAGAAAAAGCATTAATTACTCATATTGAAAAATTTTTACTTGAACTAGGCAGAGGATTTATGTATGTTGGAGCACAACAAAGGATAACACTTGGAAATACTCATTATTATGTGGATATGGTATTTAACGACAAAATATTAAAAAGTTATGTTTTAATTGAATTAAAATCAGGAAAGTTAATGCCAGAAGCTGTTGGACAACTCAATATGTATCTTAACTACTATAAGACAGAAGTAAACGATGAAACAGATCTTGAACCAATTGGAATTATCCTTTGTACCGATAAGGATAGTATTCAGGCTGAATATGCTCTTGGGAATTTATCGAATCAGATATTTGCTTCTAAATACACTTTGTACATTCCAGATAGAGAGATACTAGAAGCGCAAGTTGAGAGAGTGTTAAGGGATTATAATAGGAAATGAATGTAGAATAATGAAAGATAGGGTGTCGTATCTGACTCCTATAATAAACCTGCAGCAATAAAAGTATTCAAAACAGAAGAACAGTTTAGAGTAGAATAAAAGCAAGAAGTCGAGGGGGGATACTCTTCGGCTTTTTATGTTCATAGAAAATGGAAAAGTTTCCAAGAAAAAATATTTTCCTCCATTTTTACGTATATATAGATGAAGAGATAAATAAAGGAGGAATCACTATGAAAATAAAACCAACAAACGACCTACTCTTCAAAAAAATGATGACAACAACAGGAAAGGAATATATTCTCGAAGACTTCATCGAGGCAGTAACGGGAATGAAACTAACCAATGTTAGACCGACTAATCCATATCAGATTGAAACTTATCAGAAAACAATAGAAAATCTGAATCCTGTAATGTATAGCACGATTGAAGTGATTCAAAAAAGTCGAACTTTTTTGAATCACTTCAATTTGGCGAATTTATCTAGTAAACTTAACAGATAAAGCCATTCTTGAAGGAGAAAAAACAGATTTATCAAAGTGGCGAGACTTTCTAAAAAATGGTACAATTAATGCGAAATCAAGCAGGGGATTAAAAGAAGCACAAAAAATCGTGAACTTCTCAAATCTATCAGGTGAAGAACGGAGGCTTGCAGAATTAATGGAAAAATATGAAGATGTATACTATCAAGTAATGAAACACCAACTTGAAGAAGGAATTGAAATTGGTGAAAAACGAGGAATGGAGAAAGGCGTAGCACTTGGAGAACGAAAAGGGCAAGTTATGATCTGCTTTAAAATGAACTTACCAATTGAAGAAATCCAAAAGCATACAGGATTATCAGAGGAAGAAATCGAAGCGTTTAGAAAAGAAATGGAATAGTAGTGAAAAGAAGGACAGTTCGTTATGGGACTGTTCTTTTTTGATGCTATAAATTTTAAGATTCAAGATTTTCCAAACAATGTCTGGAAGATTTGGCTTTTTATGTTGTTAGAAAAAAGAAAAAATTTTACGATAAAAAATATTTTTCGAGAAATTTTTCGTATCTATAAGTGAAGAAAAAATTAGTATTGAAATTAGGAAGTTGTTTAATAAAAAGTGATTTTTTCACTTTTGTAAAGTTAAAAACTTGTGGTATTATTATTTTTGTTATACAATGTAAGATAATAAGAGAAGCATTCACATTTAGGAGGAAAAATTATGCTAATTAATTTTAGGTTTGAAAACTTTTTATCTTTTGATAAATTGATAACTTTTTCGATGGCTCCTGGGAAAAGTAGACAACATATGGAAGATTTGATTGAGTTAGATTTTAGTCATAACTCAAAATTATTAAAATTATCAACAATTTATGGTGCTAATGCTTCCGGAAAATCAAGTTTTGTGAACGCTATAGAAATTTCTAAAGCACTAATTGTTAACGGGTTTCATGAAAGTTTATTAATCAGTAATCGCTATAATAAAAATAAAGAAACTAACTCTTTAAGAGAGACTAAGTTTGAATATGAATTTGTAATTGAAGATAAGATATATAGTTATGGTTTCTCAGCAATTTTATCACAGAAAAAATTTGTATCAGAATGGTTATATGATATTACTAATGAAGAAAAAATAATATATATTCTTGATCGAAAAAATAATGATTATGAATTAAATATAGAGTTTTTAAATTTATATGAACAGGAAAACTATAGACTTTCTATTTATTTAGAAGATAGCGTCACTGATAATACTCAGCTCTTTTTAAATTCAGTAAACGATGGAAAGAAAATGATTGAATCTAAAGATAATGAAACTTTATTTAAGAAGGTATTTAATTGGTTTCATAATACATTGGAAGTACTTGGTCCAAATGATGCTGCTAGAGATTCGTTCGCAAGTATAACTCAGGAAAATGAAGAATTTAAAGAGGATTTAGGAAAATATCTCAAACTTAATGATACTGGAATTGTCGATACTATTCAAGTTCCTATAGATTATTTATTTAATGTACCTGCAAAAATTCAGGAAAGAATTTTAGAAGATATCAATATGCGAATTGATAAAAGAAAGAGAGAAGGTAAGGATGGAAGAGCAACTTTCATTTTAAATACTTCACAAAGCATTTATATTATTCGAAACAATGATGAAAAATTTGAATTTTTTGAATTGAAGTTTAAACATAAAAATGGAACTTTATATAGTTTGTCAGAAGAATCGGATGGAACTGTACGTTTAATTGAATTATTCTCAGTATTATTCCATAATGATGAAAAAGTATTTGTTATAGATGAAATTGATAGAAGTTTACATCCTTTATTAACGTATAATTTTATAGAATCTTTCAAAAAACAAAGAGGAATTCACCAATTGATAGTAACTACATATGAAGATTATATTTTAAACTTAAATATTTTAAGAAGAGATGAAATATGGTTTGTGGATAAAAAATCTAATGGGAATAGTAGTATGTATAGCTTAGAAGAATTCAAAGAGCGTTTTGACAAAAATATTAGTAATTCATATTTGGATGGGAGATATGGTGGAATTCCAAATTTGAGTCGCATATTTTCAGAATTAGATAAAGATTAAGAGGTGCTTTTTATGGTTGGAGGGTATAAAGTTTCTGTAAGGATGAGATTAGGCAATCAAAATAATCCCTTTCTTGAACGTCAAAATAAGTCTGAGACAAAGTTGCCAAAAAGTCAGTTTATTATTTTTGCAGAAGGCGTAGAAACAGAAAAGTTGTATTTTGAAAGCTTGTCTCGTTCTGAAAGGAAAAAAGAAAATATAATTATCAAATACCTAGGTAGATGGAAAGAAAATTCAGGTAGATCACATCAATTGAGCGTTGTTAATGACGTGATTGAATATGTTGATACAGTAAAAGCGGAAAAGAAACTTAATCCAAAAAGACTAAAGGATTTATTTAATAAATTAGTTGAAAATTTAAAGATTGAAGAGTTGCCAGTGATATCAAATCAATTAAGAAAGTTGACAGAAGAATTCCCTAGTTTGTTTAATTCGACAGAGAGTATTCAATCGCAGTTGTACTCTTACCTTACAATTTCAGAGTTTGATAGTGAGTATGACAAAATATTTATTATATTAGATAGAGATCGCCATAGTTTTACGGAAGAACAATATAGAGAAGTGTTAAAAAACTCTGAAGATAATCATTTGACTTTAGGAATTACAAATCCATGCTTTGAATTTTTTCTTTTATTACATTTTGAAAATGTAAGTGACTTAGATTTAAATATTCTTAAAGAAAATAAAAATGACGGTAGAAAAACATATGCTGAAAGTCAATTAAATCATTATTTGTTACAAAACACCGGGAAATCATTCAAGAAAAATAAATATGACACGGATTATTTCATCAATAATTTTGAAATTGCTTTAGAACAATCAAAATTATTTGAAATACAAAATGAAGAACTTAGAGATCATTTAGGGACTTCCGTTATAAACATTGTAAGAGAAATGATAGAATAATAGCTTCATAAATAAATGGTCTTTCAGAAATTTCCAATTGGAAGTTTCGTCTGTATTTATATGGATAGTATAAAAATATGAACAATATTTTATAATAGAACGAAAGTGAGAAGTCGAAGGGGAAACTTTTCGGCTTTTTATGTTATTAGAAAAAAAGTTTATGGCAAAAAAATATTGGTTCTATAATTTATAGGGTTGATGGAGAAAATCCACCAACCCTATTTTAGTGTATACAAAAAGGGCTTCATCCCTTATATTAAAAGCGTCCAAACTATTTAAGAGGAGATGAAAACCCTATGACTACTATACAAGAAGTCGTGCTACAAATCAAAGATAAAAATGTAAAATGGGAAAATAATGTGGAGGAAGTGTATTTTAAAAAGAAAAAAAGCCTGTTTTTCTTCGCTAACTATACCTATTGCCCAGATGCTTGCCCTAACTGTGGTTGCGTAAATCGTGATTTTTCTATTGTTAAAAACGGTACTCGTACTTCTAGAATTACGCTTAATCCTGTTTCTGGCTTACCTGCTTTTATTAAATTAAGAAAACAGCGTTTCTTATGTCGTGAATGCTCCCATAGTTTTACTGCTGATACAACTAGTATCGTTGATCTTAATGCTTTTATTTCTAAAAATGTAAAAAATGAAATTAAAGTCAAAGCTTGCGAAACAGTTTCTGAATCTCATATCGCTAAAGAAATGAACGTTTCTGTTCATACTGTTCGTAGAGTTGTCAATGAAACTGCTGATTCTCTCAGAATTAAGCCTTTAAATGAGTTACCTGAACATATGTGTTGGGATGAATTTAAGTCTGTAGCTTCAGCTGAAGCTAGTATGAGTTTTGCTTATTGTGACGCTATTACTCATCAACTTGTTGATGTTGTTCAAGATAGAAAAATGGAGAATTTAGTTCGTTATTTCAATCAGTTCCCTCTACAAACTCGCTTAAATGTTAAAACCATTTCGATTGATATGTATGCTCCATACATCGAAGTCATTAAACGTTTATTCCCTAAGGCTAAAATTATTATTGATCCATTCCATATTATTCAAGCTTTAAATAGAGAATTAAACAAGACAAGAACAAGAAAAATGAATCAAGTACGCTATAAAGATAGACGTCTTTATAATAAATTAAAACGTTACTGGAAACTAATCTTAAAAAATCGCGATGACCTTCAATCCTATCACTACAGCCATTACAGATTATTCGATTGGTTAACCCATTCTCAAGGAATTGTAGATTATTTACTACAAGAAGTACCTTCACTTAAACCAGAATATGAAACAGTACATCAATTAAGAGAAGCGTTTAAGGAACGAAATTTCAATGAATTCAAAGAAGAATTGTTGAATGTACAAACAAAACATCTGTCTGATGGATTAAATCGTGTTCTACAAACATTTAAGAAGTTTTTACCGTATTTACAAAATACTTGTGAGTATCCAACACTTTCAAACGGACCTATTGAAGGCATTAACAACAAGATTAAAGTACTTAAAAGAAACGCTTATGGCTACACTAGTTTCACACATTTTAGAAATAGAATTCTACTAATGTCTAAACTTTTTACTCCAACAACTAAAAAAGGAATTAAGCAACCTGACGCTGCTTAATTCCTTCACTAAAATTATTTCATCAACCCTATTTGACAAAGAGCCAAAATATTTTTCTCCATTTATTTCGTATCTATAAGTGAAGAGACAATAGTCGTCTTCAATAAATATAGGAAGTGGTAAAAATGGTAGAACGTATTAAAGATGCAAGACCTATGATGGATTTAATAGCAAAGAAAGTTTTTAGTAATCCTGAAATAACAGCACAGTTTATAAGGGATATCCTAGACTTACCTGTCCACCATGTCAAAATAC
>NZ_CAURVN010000043.1:0-11193 GCF_963528195.1 uncultured Granulicatella sp. | reverse complement strand
AGTAACAACAGGTACAGTTGAGAAGTCTACCGAAAGTGAATTAGATTTCACAACAGAAGTAGTTCCAGACGATACAAAATATGTGGATGAAGAAGTAGTTGAAACCCCTGGTTCTAAAGGTATCCAAGTTACGAAAACAACTTACGAAACAGTGGAAGGTGTGGAAACAGACAAAGTTCTTTCTACAACTACAGAAGTGAAAATGCCTGCTGTTCCTAAAGTCGTTAAAAAAGGAACAAAGCCAGTTGAAGGAACAGTAGTTGAAACAAGAGAAGAAGTCATTCCTTTTGAAACCAAAGAACAAGAAGATGACACTTTAAAACGCGGAACAAGACAAGTATCTCAAAAAGGTGTAGAAGGTAAGAAACAAATTACTGAAATCTATAAAACGATTCGTGGAGAAAAAACAAATGAAGCTCCAATAGTTAAGGAAACAGTAATTGACCAACCTCAAGATGAGATTATCAAAAAAGGTACAAAAGGTTTAGAAAAACCAATCTTAGAATGGGCTAAAACAGATAAAGATGTCTTGAAGAAGAGCGCTACAGCTAGTTATACATTGAATAAACCAGCTGGAGTAGAAATTAAATCAATCAAATTAGCGTTAAAAGATAAAGATGGAAAAGTTGTCAAAGAAGTAACGGTTGCTGAAAATAATTTAAACGTTACTTTAGATAAATTGAAATATTATCAAGGGTACACTCTATCCACAACAATGGTTTATGATCGTGGTGAAGGCGAAGAAACTCAGAAATTAGAAGATAAACAAATTCAGTTAGACCTTAAAAAAGTTGAAATCAAAAACATTAAAGAAACAAGTTTAATGAGTGTAGATGATGCCGGTAAAGAAACTGATAAGAGCTTACTGACTGAAAAACCGACAGATGTTTCTCCATTATATTTACGTGTGACAACTCACGATAACAAAGTGACAAGACTTGCAGTAAGTTCTGTTGAAGAAGTTATTGTAGATGGAAAAACATTGTACAAAGTCGTAGCGAAAGCTCCAGACTTAGTTCAACGTAGAGAAGATGATACACTAAGTGAAGAATATGTTCATTATTTTGAAAAACAATTACCAAAAGTAGGCAATGTGTACTACAACTTCAATGAACTTGTAAAAGATATGCAAGCTAATCCAACGGGTGAGTTTAAACTTGGTGCAGATTTGAATGCTGTGAATGTTCCGACTCCGAATAAACAATACGTGACGAACATCTTTAAAGGTAAGTTGTATAGTGAAGGAGATAAACGTTATACCATTCACAATCTAGCTCGTCCGTTGTTCAATCGTGTGGAAAACGCCCATATTCATGATATTAACTTTGGTAATGTGAATATTAATATGCCATGGGCGGATAAAACAGCTCCCCTTGGTGATATGTTCAAGAAATCAACAATTGAGAACATTAAGGTGACAGGTAATGTCGTTGGGAACAATGACGTCACTGGTATGGTTAATAAGTTAGATGAATCCAATATGCGTAATGTAGCTTTTATCGGCAATATTACAAGTGTCGGCAATAAAGGTTGGTGGTCTGGTGGACTTGTCAGTGAAAGCTGGAGAAGTAACACGGATAATTCTTACATTGATGCATACATCAAAGGAAATAAAGCTAAGGTCGGAGGACTTGTCGCTAAGTTGAATCATGGGGATAACCCAATGGACGTTAGTGCATGGGGACGTTTGAAGAATTCAGTGGCAAAAGGTACGATTGATGTGAAAGAACCTCTTGAAACGGGTGGTTTACTTCATTCTAACTGGTCATGGGGTCTTGCAGAAAACAATATTACCATGATGAAAGTGAAGAATGGCGGAGAAATTTTATA
Source organism: uncultured Granulicatella sp. (assembly GCF_963528195.1). Taxonomy (GTDB): domain Bacteria; phylum Bacillota; class Bacilli; order Lactobacillales; family Aerococcaceae; genus Granulicatella. The sequence goes on along the minus strand of NZ_CAURVN010000043.1, from coordinate 9,363 downwards.
TGGTTCTCGTGATGCAGAAGATGATGATTACTTCGGAGCGAATTGGGTGCGTAATAATAATGCGTTTGTCAATGGAATTAGTGAAGGGAAACAATCTTATTCTCGTTCTAGTCGTTGGAAAGGGATTTCTGAAGATGAAGCTAAAACTCGTATTGCTAAAATGGGAATTACAGCTCATGAATACGAAATTACACAACATTTGGCTGACAAACTAAACCAAGCGAAATCAAAATCTGATACTTATAAAGACACTCAAGATTATGATGCATCTCGTGAACTTGCATACCGTAATATTGAAAAACTTCAACCATTCTACAATAAAGAGTGGATTATCAATCAAGGGAACAAGATTCCTGAAGGATCTAAATTATTAACGACTGAAGTATTATCTGTAACAGGTATGAAAGATGGACAATTTGTAACTGATTTATCAGATGTTGATAAGATTATGATTCATTATGCTGATGGTACGAAAGAAGAAAAATCTGTATCACCTAAGGCTACATCAAACGTGGAACAAGTAAAAGAATATGGTATTACAGGTTTAGGAGATGTCGTTTACACACCAAATATGGTAGTTAAAGACCGCACTCAATTACTAAGTGATGTTAAAGCGAAATTAGATACAATTACTCTTGAATCTCCTGAAGTTCGTGCGATAACAGGTAATGTTGGAGCATTATACTTAGAAGAAAGTTTTGCAGAAGTAAAAGGAAATCTTGATAAATTAGTAAAAGCTCTTGTTGAAAATGAAGACCATCAATTAAACGGTGATGAGGCAGCCATAAAAGCACTTCTTAAGAAAGTAGAAGATAATAAAGCTAAAATTATGATGGCACTTACTTACCTCAATCGTTATTATGGTATTGAATATGGTGACTTAAACATTAAGAATATAATGATGTTTAAACCAGATTTCTATGGCAAGACACCAAGTGTTATTGATAGATTAATTCGAATTGGTTCGCAAGAAAAGAACTTGAAGGGTGATAGAACCCAAGATGCCTATCGTGAAATTATTGCAGGAGATACTGGTAAAGGTGATTTACGTAGTTTCTTAGAGTATAATATGCGTCTCTTCACAAATGATACAGATCTTAACGACTGGTTTATCCATTCAGCGAAAAATGTTTATGTTGTAGAACCAGAAACAACAAATCCAGATTTCAAAAATAAACGTCATCGTGTTTTTGATGGTCTGAATAATAATATGCATGCACGTATGATTTTACCATTATTGAACTTGAAGAAAGCACATATCTTTATGATTTCAACCTATAATACTATGGCTTATAGTTCATTTGAAAAATATGGTAAAAATACAGAAGCTGAACGTGAAGCGTTCAAAGAACGTATTAATTATGTAGCTAAAGCTCAACAAACATACTTAGACTTCTGGTCACGTCTTGCACTTCCAAATGTTCGTGATAGACTTCTTAAGAGTCAAAATATGGTTCCTACACCTGTATGGGATAATCAAGCTTATGCGGGTATTAAGGATGCTAATCGTCGTGGATATGGTACAGATGGTAAGGTAGCGACACCAATTCGTGAGTTATTTGGCCCAACAGACAGATGGCATCAAATTAATTGGAATATGGGAGCTATGGCTAAAGTCTATGCAAATCCATATGAAGATGAACAAGTTTTCTTCATGGTAACAAATATGTTAGAGGACTTCGGTATTTCAGCATTTACCCATGAAACAACTCACGTAAATGACCGTATGGCATACTTAGGTGGTCATAGACATCGTCCAGGTACATACCTTGAAGCATATGCTCAAGGTATGTTACAAACACCTGATAAATCAACATATAATGGTGAGTATGGAGCATTAGGTATTAACATGGCTTATCATCGTCAAAATGATGGAGATCAATGGTATAACCCAGATCCTGATAAATTACAAACTCGTGAACAAATTGATCACTATATGAAGAACTATAATGACGCTCTAATGATGTTAGACCATCTTGAGGCTGATGCTGTATTACCGCAGTTAAAAGGAAATACAAGTCGCTGGTTCAAGAAAATGGATCGACAATATCGTAGTGGAAATTCAGGTCATCAGTTCGATAAAATTCGTGAGTTGACAGAGGATGAGAAAAAAGTAGCAATTAATACTATTGATGATTTAATTACTAATAACCTAATGACGAAACATGGTGCTCCTGGTGATGGTACTTATAATCCAACGGATTTTGGGTCTGCTTATGTCAATATGAACATGATGACTGGTATCTATGGTGGAAATACAAGTACTGGTGCTCCTGGTGCGGCATCCTTTAAACACAATACATTCCGTATGTGGGGTTACTTCGGATATGAGAATGGATTTGTTGGATATGCTTCTAGCAAATATCAAGGTGCAGCTGATAAAGAAAATAATAAGCTATTAGGTGATGACTTCATTATCAAAAAAGTTTCTAATGGAAGATTCACTAACCTTGAAGAGTGGAAGAAAGAGTATTACAAAGAAGTGAAAGCAAAAGGTGAAAAAGGATTTACTGCCATTGAGATTGATGGTAAACAAATTACCAATTATGCTGAACTAAAAGCCTTATTTGATAAAGCAGTTGAGGCTGACCTAGCAGGTGGAGGAACAGCTAAAACTGTAGAGCTTAAATCAAAAGTATTTAAAGCACTTCTTAAAAATACAGACGGATTCTCAGGACAATTATTCAATCCTTAAGCATAATGAAAAGACCCTTCGGGGTCTTTTTGTTTTACTCTTCCAAATTCCTACGATTGCCCCCAATATGGATTTTTGGTATACTACAGAAAGCAACGTGATTGCTAAATTTAAGAAAAGGAGTCGAGTAAATGAAAATTGCGATCGTAACGGATAGTACTGCGTATTTGACACCAGAAGAACGCCGTGAGTGGGATATTTATGTATTGCCACTATCAGTTATTTTTGGACAAGAAAGTTATCGTGAAGAACAAGATTTGACAACTGCCGATTTCTATGAAAAAGTAAAAAACTCAGAGGTATTTCCAACTAGTTCGCAACCAGCAGTTGGTGAAACAATTGAATTATTCCGTGAATTATCCCATCATTATGATGCTATTATTCCAATTCTTTTATCCAGTGGGATTAGCGGAACTTATCAAACAGTTGTGACAGTTGCTGAAGAATTACAAGATGAAGTATTGATTTATCCAATCGATTCAGGAATTAGCTGTGCACCTCAAGCTCGTGCGGTTCGTCTTGCTGCAATGATGGCAAAAGATGAACAATATACTGCTAAAGAGATTGTAGCTTGTGTTCAACAATTAGTAGATCGTACAACAGCTTACTTCATCGTAGATGATTTGAATAATCTTCAAAGAGGTGGACGTTTATCAGCTGGTGCTGCCTTAGTTGGTTCTATGTTGAAAATTAAACCAATTTTAACATTTGAAGAAAAGAAAATTGTGGCATTGGAAAAAATTCGTACGCAACAAAAAGCGATGAAACGAATTGAGCAATTATTTGAAGAAGATACTCAAACGACAGATGGAGATGGATATGAATTAGTCATTATTCATGCAAATGCTCCAGAGGCAGGAGAAGCGTGGCGTGCTCAAATTCAAGAAAAATATCCAAAATTAAGAACTTCTCTAGCATACTTTGGTCCAGTTATTGGAACACATTTAGGGCAAGGCGCTCTAGGATGTTCATGGGATATTGTTGTAGAGAAAAATTTAGAAAAAATTTAAATGCTTGAAAGATGGAAATAGAATGAAAAATTCTATTTTCATCTTTTTTTGTTTGCATAAATAATTATTTTAAAAAATTCCAAATAAAAAATATTTTTTGAGATTTTTTTCGTATATATAGTTGAGGTGGTTTGAATGAAAATTGCTCGAGATTCAAATGGAGAATTAGTATATGCGTATAAAGGAATTGAATTAGATAAGTCAGAATATTATGCTTGTCCGACGTGTGGAGAACCTGTACAAATTTGCCAAAAGAAAAATGGAGAGTATTTTTTTAGGCATATAACACAAGCGAGGCATGATGGAGAAACAGAGGCACATCAAAAAGGAAAAGAAGAATTACAAGATAGTCTTCTGCAACAAGGATATTCAGTAGACTTAGAACGGTATGAAGCTATGATTGGACAAATTCCGGATATTACGATTGAAGTAGGTGAAAAGGAATGGGTATTGGAATATCAATGTAGTGTGATTCCAATAAAAGAAATGACTACTCGCACTAAAGCTTTAGAAAGTTTGGGGAGAAGTGTCTCGTGGATACTAGGAAAGAAGTTTTTAACAAAAAACTTATGTGAGATGAGTTTATATTGTATTCGATATCATCGACAATTAGGGAATTATTTGTGTTTCTATACAAATAAAGAATGGATCATCCATCATCATCTAGTGTTACAACTTCAAAAAAGAAAGTATCTTTTTGAGGAGAGTAGATGTAACTTAGATAAGCTTGATTGGAAAAAAGTCTTTCAGATTTTTGAAGAGTCGGAGAATGTACAAATTTTTCAATCGGTAAGTAAGGAGCAATCTTGGACAAAAGAAGAGTGGCAAGCATTTATTTTAAGTCCTCAAAAAGAAAACAGGAAATTTCTAGAAGCACTCTATCATCAATATTGGACGTTTGATCAATTAGAGGTATGCCGTCACTATCCAAAATATTCATGGAGTATAAAAACTTATAATATTATTTGGCAAGGATACTTATGGATGGGAATCGAACGATTAAAAATAAACCAAGTTTTCTCGCTTCAGCAGTGTTATGCGTATTTGAAAAAATTAGCCACCCAAAAGAAAATTCGTTTTTCTTCATGTTATGAGCAAGAGAAGGTTTGTAAATGTGAGATAGAGCAATTTTTGAGAGAAATTAGGAAGGAAACAAATGGTCTGGCTCGATTACCAGACGGTAAGTGGAAGAAAATAAAAAACTAGCAAGAGACTCAAACTTCTCTTGCTAGTAGGGATTAGGCTTTAATTTTTTGATGAATTTTTTTGAAAATTGGGTATAAAATTGGAACGGTAATGACTGTAAAAGCAGCAGAACCAAATGTTCCTAAAATTTTAGTGAAGGCTGCAACGAATGCTGGAGTAAAAGCTAGTCCTCCCATAATCATTCCACGTAGGAAAGTGTATTTTACTAAATTTAAAATGATTTTAATAACAGCAGCTAAAATACCAATTCCAATAATATTAGCAGCTTTGTCGTTTTGATGAAGTGTTTTTTCATAAACAAGATGAATTCCCCAACAAACAATAAGAGATTCTAAAATCGTAATCCAAACTTCTGCTGCATATCCATTTAAAATATCGAAAATTCCTAATCCTAAAGTGGCAGCAATGGCTCCTTTTTTACTACCGAATACTAAGCACCCAACAACGACTAGGGCATTTCCAAAGTGGACAAATTGGTGTCCCAATTGAATTCTAAATAACTGAACTCCTAAGAAAATTAAAGTGGCAAATAATGCAATTTGTGTTAATTCACGTAATGAATAATGTTTCATATTATAATTCCTACTTTCTATGAATGAAATAATTGTGTGAGGAGATGCAATTGTGGTTCAAAAGCAACTCCGTATTGTAAATCTTTTTCTTGAGCAATGGTTTCTTGTAGAGTCGCGTCAAGAAAGGTTGTGGCTGTCGCTAAAGCTTTTTCTAAAGAAAAACCTTGTAAAATACAAGCGCTTAGAATAGCTGAAACAATATCTCCAGTTCCAAAAAAATGATGCGGATAATGAGGAGTAAAGGCTGTCGCAAATTGTTCTGTAGTAGCATCATAACTCAATAATCCGATGGAACCTACTTTTGTTTGAATACCTGTTAGGATGACTTTTTTACATCCTAAATCGGCTAACTCCCTAGTAAGTTTCTGATAAGCTTCTACTGGTTGAATTCCTTCTAAATACTTCGTTTGAGTTAATAACGCAGCTTCAGTCAGATTTGGAAGAATAATATCCGCTTTGGAACAAACTCTTCTCATTTGGTGGACATATTCTTCTGTAAAGCCACTATATAACTTCCCGTGATCCCCCATAATTGGGTCGACGATTAGTAGAGCATCTGGACTTTGACTCGTATAATAGTCTAATAAAACTTTCAATTGTTCCATTTGTCTGCAATATCCGATAAATAATGCATCTGTTTTTAAGTTTAATGCTTTCCATTGTTCTAAACTTTGCTTTGTAAAGTCTAGTAGTTCTTGGATAGCAATTTGCCCAAATCCTCCTGTATGAGAGGATAGTAAAATGGTTGGTAAAAGTATCGTCTCAATCTCGCAACAAGCCATAATCGGAATGGCTGGAGTCAGTGCTACTTTTCCAATTCCGGATAAATCATTGGCCAATATAATCCGTTTTTGTACCACGAAAGCACCTCCTATTTTTAGAAGTTGAACTCATTGTAATTCAGGATGGGATAAGGTACAATATTTTCCGAGAAGAATTGTACCGGTACAGATAGTGAGGTGTGTCATGTTTAAATATCAAGAAGTGAGTCTTCAAATTCGTCAGCAAATCGAAGAAGGTATTTATAAAAAAGGAGATCGACTTCCTTCAATTCGTGAAATGATTCAACAGTATCATTGTAATAAAGATACGATTTTAAAAGCTTTACATCTTTTAAAGGAAGAAAGTTTAATATATCCAGTTGAAAAGAGTGGCTATTATGTATTGAAAAATCGAGTCCCTGTTCGAAACACGACAAAAATTGGTTTGCCAAATCCGATGCAATTTCCGATTGAAGATTTTAGAAAATGTTTGAATGAGTCAGTTATGGCAAGTTATGAAGGAATTAATAGCCAGAAAGAATCCATCCGAGGAGACCGTGAATTAATTGAAGCAATGGTGCCATTGTTAGAAAGTTACGGAGTGTATGCAAAGGAAGGTCAATTATCGATTACAACGGGAACGCAACAAGCCTTATATATTTTACTCCAACTGATTGGAACAGGCGGATTGTTATTAGAACAACCAACGTATAGTCGTATGAATCAATTAGTGAAGGAATTAGGAATTCCCTATCAACTCATTGAACGAGAACAGACACAAGACACCATTTCATTAGAGAAGTTAGAACAAATTTTTCAAAGTGGTACCATTCGTTATTTTTATACGATTTCTAGATTCCATAATCCACTTGGGATGAGTTATCCGGATAGCGTTAAAAAGAAAATTGTGGAATTAGCAGAAAAATATCAAGTCTATATTATTGAAGACGATTATATGGCGGATTACGAACGAGGAACTGCAACGCCTTTGCATTATTTTGATACGAATGAAAGAGTCATTTATGTAAAATCTTTTTCATCGATTTTATTTTCTGCTTTTAAAATGGGAATTGTCGTACTTCCAAATGCTTTAATAAAGGAATTTGAGAAAAGAAAACAATTATTAGATTTTGATTCGAATTTACTCATGCAAAAAACATTAGCATTATTTATCCAAAATGGCTTATTTGAAAAACATCGACAAAAAATGGTGGCACACTATCATGAAAAGTCTCAACAATTTAGACAGTTATTAGAATTATCAGCGATAGAACAAACAACTTTACACGGCACACAATTATTGTTAGAAAGAAGTCAATTATCCCTTCTAAAAGAAAAGCTAGATTTAGAAATAACAATTGACACATTAGAAGATGCTTATATTGAAGAAATAATACCAGAATTTTTTTCATTAGATGTCTATGCTTTATCGATGGAACACATGCGAGAATTAATATACTTACTAGAAGAGAGGGGGGAAGTAGATGAATAAGGAAGAAATTTTAAAACATTATTATGGATACGATAGCTTCAGACCTGCTCAAGCAGAAATTATTGAAACGATTTTATCCAAAAGAGATGTCCTAGCGATTATGCCAACTTCTGCAGGAAAGTCCATTTGTTTTCAAGTACCAGCGTTAATGTTAGACGGAATCACAATTGTTGTATCTCCATTAATTTCCTTAATGTATGATCAAGTGACTTCGTTAAAAGAAATGGGAATCAAAGCGATTTTGTTAAATAGTGCGATGACTTCACTCGAGTATTATCAAGCGATTGAGCAATTACAACGAGGTGAAGTGAAGTTATTATATGTTGCTCCGGAGCGTTTTGAACAAGAAGGATTTCTAGAGATGATGCAAGGAATTCAGATTAGTATGGTTGCAGTAGATGAAGCGCACTGTATTTCTCAGTGGGGGCAAGATTTTAGACCAAGTTATCAAAATATCGACACATTTGTTGCACAACTTCCTACTCGTCCCATTGTGGCAGCTTTTACAGCAACGGCTACTCCAAGAGTTCGCTTGGATATTAAGCAACAATTAAAATTACAACATCCTTTTGAAGTTGTAACGAGTTTTGACCGTGCGAATTTATATTTTGGAATGGAAGAACCAAGGGATAAAATGAGCCGTCTACTAGAGTTAATTAAGGAAAAGGAATCGACGATTGTATTTTGTAATACTCGGAAAGAAGTCGAAAAAGTCTGTGAGAAATTACAAAAGAAGGGAATTGCTGCGGATTGGTATCATGCAGGATTAAGCCCGGAAGCTAGGAGTAAAGTACAAGAAGATTTTATATTTGACCGTATTGATGTCATTGTAGCAACAAATGCATTTGGAATGGGTATTGATAAGTCCAATGTGAGAAAAGTCATTCACTACAATATGCCTAAAGATATCGAAAGTTATTATCAAGAAGCAGGACGAGCCGGTCGAGATGGGGAACCTGCGGAATGTATTTTATTATACGGGGCAAAAGATATTATTATTAATAAATTTTTAGTGAAGCAAAATGAGGATAAAGTCGGCATGGCAAAACTCAATGAGATGATTGATTATTGTAGAACGGTACGTTGTTTAAGAGGCTTTATGCTAGATTATTTTGGACAAAAAGATATTCCAGAAGATTGTGGGCATTGTACGAACTGCTTAAATAAAGTGACGTTAACAGATGTGACGCCACAGGCGCAAATGATTCTGTCCTGTATTATTCGTATGAAAGAAAGGTATGGAATGAGTAAAGTATCCGAAGTGTTGCGAGGAAGTAAACGAGCTGAAATGAAGGCTCTACACTTTGACCAATTATCTACTTACGGAATTATGAAAGATTATTCGGATAAAGCTTTAAAAGAATTTATCTCTTCCTTAATTGCAGATCGCTATATCGAAACGGAAGGATTACAATATCCGATTTTACAAGTAAGTGAGTTAGGAAAAAAGGCATTGAAAAATCGTGAGAAAATTGAAGTGAAACCAATTGTGGCGCAAATTCTTCAAAAACCAGATGCCATTCAGCAACACCAAGTACAAGATAATGCGCCATTTGATGAAGTCTTGTATGACCGATTACGTTCGCTTCGTATGGATTTAGCGTTCGATCAAAATGTTCCACCATTC
>NZ_CAURVN010000042.1:0-11439 GCF_963528195.1 uncultured Granulicatella sp. | reverse complement strand
TAAAAAACACCCCAAAAGTTAGATTTTTCATGTCTAACTTTTGGGGTGCAGTACAAATCAAGTCTTTTCTTTTTTTACAGTCTAGATTATGGTAGACTAAGATTATATGAAAAATGTAATAAGAGATTTTGCATGAAAGATAAGGAGGTTGAAGTATGGCTAAAATTTTAATCATTAATACGGGTGGAACCATCGCAATGAGTGAAGACCATTCTACTGGAAAAGTATCTCCTAATGGAGAAAATCCTTTATTATCGAGTGCGCATTTATTTCATTTAATCGGAGATATTCATACAGAAGATTTATTTAATTTACCTTCTCCTCATATGCAAGAATCTCATATGATGCAATTAAGACAAAGAATTTTAACAGCTGTTGAAGAGGGATATACAGGAGTTGTCGTCACTCATGGAACAGATACTTTAGAAGAAACAGCGTATTTTCTAGAATTAACAACGAATTTATCCATTCCCATTGTGGTGACTGGGGCAATGAGATCAAGTAATGAAATTGGGTCAGACGGTCTAGCGAATTTACGGAGTTCCTTAATTGTTGCAGCTTCTCCAGAATCGAAGGATAAAGGAGTTGTAGTTGTTATGAATGATGAAGTTCATACAGCTACTTATGTGACGAAAACTCATACTACAAATGTCGCAACTTTCCAAACGCCAACTTTTGGACCTCTTGGATTAGTTTCTAAAAGTGAAGTGATTTATTTCCAACGTTTATTAAAACAAGAATACTATCCAATCGAAGAAGTTCAAACGGGAGTATACTTATTAAAAGCTTATGCGGGAATGGATGGACTATTACTCGATGCGCTTTGCGAACATCATGCAAAAGGTGTAGTGATTGAAGCTCTGGGAGCAGGGAATTTACCACCAGCAACATTACCAGCCTTACAAAGATGTATAGAAGCAGGAATCCCCATTGTATTAGTATCTAGAGCCTTCAATGGTGTTACATATGATGTGTATGACTATTTAGGCGGAGGAAAGCAATTAAGACAGTCTGGTGTCATTTTTACAACAGGATTAAGTGGGCAAAAAGCTCGTCTGAAACTAAGTGTTTTATTAAGTTCAGGGAAATCATTAGAAGAAATTGAAAAAGCATTTGCATGCTAGAAAGAAGGATTAGAAATGGTAACAAAAATCGGAAGACGTATTCGTGAATATGAAGGAAAACCAATTATTTATGGATATCCATATGAAGATTTAGTCGCATGGTTTGAAGAACATGGAGAGAAAAAATTCAGAGCAGGACAATTATGGGATTGGTTATATCGTAAACGTGTCACAAGTTTTGAAGAAATGACAAACTTATCAAAAGATTTAATTGCAAAATTAAATGAAACTTTTACATTCCCAGTATTAAATGAAAAAATTAAACAACAATCAACAGATGGTACTCGTAAGTTCTTATTTGAATTAGCAGATGGACTATTAATTGAAACAGTATTAATGCCACAAGAATATGGTTTATCGATTTGTGTCACAACACAAGTAGGATGTAATATCGGTTGTACGTTCTGTGCCAGTGGTATTATTGCAAAACAACGTGACTTAGTCGCTGGAGAAATTGTAGCGCAAGTAATGCATGTTCAACGTACATTAGATGAAGTAGCTCCTGGAGACCGTGTAAGTCATATTGTTGTAATGGGAATCGGGGAACCATTTGACAACTATGATAATGTTATTAAGTTCTTAAAAGTAGTAAATTCAGATGCAGGTTTAGCGATTGGTGCACGTCATATTACAGTATCTACAAGTGGACTTGCTCCTAAAATTTTAGATTTTGCTAAAGAAGGGTTGCAAGTTAACTTAGCGTTATCGTTACATGCTCCAGATAATGATACTCGTTCGAAAATTATGCGTATTAACCGTAAATACCCTATTGAAGTGGTGATGGAAGCTATTAATGAATATATTCGCACAACGAATCGTCGTGTAACATTTGAATATATTATGTTGGATCATGTCAATGATTCTGTGGAGCAAGCACAACAATTAGCCGATTTATTAGCGGATAAGAAACGTTTATCGTATGTAAACTTGATTCCTTATAATAAAGTTCGTGAGCATGATCAATATGAACGTAGTAGTAAGGATCGTGTAGTTGCTTTCTATGATGTATTGAAGAAAAATCATATTAACTGTGTGGTTCGTAAAGAATTTGGTCATGATATTGAAGCAGCGTGTGGTCAATTACGTTCAAGCCAAATGAAGCGTGATCGTGACAGAAAACGTAAGAGCGAAGAAGACAAATAAAAAACGTATAGACTTCCTGTTATAGTAGCAAAAGGACGGCAGCAAACCTTCGGTTTCATGCCTAAACTTCGAGCCTAAGGTCTCGAAGTTTCCAGTAATATCAGCCAACTGTGGCTGATATTACTAATGCTACTATGGGAAGTCTTTCTGTTTTTTAAAACGTACAAATTACATTTTCACCCTCATCTTTCAAGTAGAGATGGGGGTGTTTTTTATAGATTAGTCTATTTTTTTCCATATTAAATAGAAAAAAATTAACTGTTTTATGAGAAAACGCTGTCCTATAATAAAGATACCATCTGATGAGAATAACTGGAGTTAGGAGGGAACGATGAGAAAAAGAGAATTAGTAAAAATTTTAGAAAAAGAAAATTTTGTTTCATTAGAACAATTAGCTAGTAAATTAACAGTTTCTACTAGAACCATTCGAGAAGATATTAAAACTATCAATCAAGAATCTACATCTTTTTATATTAATCGTTCAAAAACTAGAGGTTATTACTTAGTAATTGAAGATATGGATCAATATAGAATGACGTTAGAGGAATGGTCAAAGGAACGTTTTGAAGGTAAAAATAGTAGAATCCATTCGATTATTGTTTTTTTATTATTGAATAATAACTTTGTTACTAATAAACAATTAGCAGAGATTTTCTCGATTAGTATTGGACAGGTGAAAAAAGATACTATAAAAATAGCAGAGCAATTAGAAAGTGAAGGATTATTCTTAGAAAGAAAATCACATTATGGGGTAAAAATTACTGGAAATTTATATGACAAATTCAAACTTTTGGAAAAATATTCTAAAGATTTGCAATCTTATATTGTTGAAAAAATAGAGGAAATTATTACCCCAAAAATTGAATCAGAAATAACACAGTGTACAGTGTTGATATGTCAAGCGTATCAATTAAAAATAGATGGAGAAATAGCTAAGTTAATTCAAAGATGGTTAGAGTTAATATTAATCTATTATCAAGAAAATAGTTTATCTTTAGAAAAGTTGGATATGGAAGAAATTATTGTTATAAGGAATATTTTAAATAAATTTGAATTAATTAAACACTGTGATTCATATTCTTATCTTTTGTATCAATTGTTGTTAGACTATCAATCTAATAGATTATTTCAACAAACAGAATTGAAAACGTTTTTATATACTTTGTATAAAGAAGTGGATAATAAGTTTAATACAAATTTTGTGAATGATATTGATTTTATGCGAATGATTCAGTTGCATATAGCGTTTATGTTAGAGAGAAAACAAGTCAATGATTTCCAGGATAATTTTATTATCAAAACTATGGAAAGAGAATTTCCTGCAATAATGAATGCTGCAATTCTTGTTGTTAAAAGAATTGAAAGTAAGTATCAGGTTGTTATTAATCAGGAAGAAATAGGCTACTTAACTTCTCATATGGCTGTTTCTTATGAAAAACAAAATGAAAGAAGAAATAGAAAATATTACAGAATTGGATTGGTTTGTAGTTCAGGAGGAGGAATTGCACAATTAATGTCTTTAAAATTTACTAGAATTTTTCCAAATTCTGAAATAAAAAGTTTCACAATTTATCAAAAAGAAGAAATCATGGAGTTTAATCCAACCTTATTGTTTTCTATCACACCATTAGATTTAAATATTAATTGTCCAGTTATTCAAATTGGAGAAATATTAGGAGAATTAGATTACTTCAGCATTCAAAATAATCTTGAATTATTAACTGAACTAGGAACATTAGTGGATAGTAACGAAAAGTTTATAGATATGATATCTTCAGAGTATTTTTCAATTAATGATTTTGAAGATTATGAACAATTATTACACCATGTGGCTGGGAAAATAGAAAGTAGCATGAATATTCAAGGGTATGAAAATTCTATTATAGAAAGGGAAAATTATGTATCCACGGTGTATGAAAATGGAATTGCTATCCCTCACCCAATGAATATGAATAGTTCAGAAAATATTATCAGTGTAACTTTATTGCCAAAGCCAATATTTTATAAGCAAAAGAAAATTAAAGTAGTGTTCATGTTAGCTTTAAAATCAGGGCAAGTAGAGTTGCATCAATATCTATCGAAAAAATTATATGGACTAATGCAACATAGATCATTGGTAAATGAGTTGTCAAAATGTCAAAATTTTCAAGAGTTTATAAAATTAATAAAGATATATCTTTAAAGGAGTGAGTTTGATGGATGAACAATTTTTGGGTAAGCTTTCTAATGCAGATGCCTTGGCTGGTGATGAAGAGGAAGTGAGAGACCTTATTAGGAAAAGATTAGCTCATTTAAGATTAATCGAGCAAGTAGATGGATTAGGAAGTATTATTTTTGGGAAAGTTGAAGAAAAGAATACCAAAAGTATTATGTTGTGCGCTCATATGGATGAAGTTGGATTTTTAGTAAGGAGCGTAGATTCTGTTGGTTTACTTCATCTAATGAAGGTAGGTGGAGTACAAAATTATGGGCAATCTTATCAACATATTAGAGTTACAACAAGAGATAGGAAAAAAATACCAGGGATTACATTTGCAGCATATAAAGATAATATTGTTGATTATGTATTTGCAGATGTGGGTGCTAACAGTCAAGAAGAAGTTGACAAAATGGGGATTAATATAGGAGATATGGTTACATTTTCAACGAACTTCCAAAAATATTTAGCAGAAAATATGTATTCTGGGAAAGCAATGGATAATCGACTAGCTTGCTATATTTTATGTTCTTTAGCTGAAAGATTAGAAAATATTTCTTTACCATATAATTTGTATTTTGCATTTACAAGTAGTGAAGAAGTGGGAATTAGAGGTGCTAAAACGGCTACTCAACTAATAAATCCTGATATCGTTTATGTTATAGATGTAGCGACAGCTTCTAATCAATTAATTAGAGACCATTCTAATAAACGCCAGGTAGGAAAAGGACCTATGATTACTTTGTTTGACAGAACTCTTTCACCGAATAGAAAAATGGCAAATCATTTTAGAGATTTTGCATTAAAAAATCAGATACCTCTTCAAGAAGATATGTTCAATATGGGAGGAACTGATGGAGGTGAGGCCCATAAAGTAAATCAAGGTAAACCAACATTGGTAACGATTGTTCCAGTGAGATATGGACATTCTACAACATCTTTGGTTAGTTCAAGTGATGTAGATTTAATGGAAGAGTTATATTATAGATTGTTAAAAGACTTAACGGAAAAAAATATTTATGAATTTGAAAATTTTTAAGGAAGGATGTGAAATACATGAATGAACAAGAAATAATTCAAATTATAGCAAACTCTGGGGAAAGTAAAATGAAATCCTTTGAAGCGTTAAAATGTTTGAAAAATAAAGATTTTAAAAAAGCAAGGGAGCTTCTTAAAGAATCTAGATTTATTGATTTAGAGGCTCATAATGCACAAACTAAAATTATTGCTCAGGCATTAGATCCAGATGCTAAAGATGCAGTTACGTTATTAATGGTTCATGCTCAAGATCATTATATGACTAGCCAACTTGCCAGAGATTTAATTGAAGCTTTAATAGATGTTTTTGAAGAAAACGAGAAATAGGAGGATTTTGTTATTATGAAAATTTTATTATGTTGTGCGGGAGGATTTTCAACAAATATGTTGATGCAAAATATGAAAAAAGTGGTTAAGCAAAGTGAAAAATTAAATGAATCTGATTTTGATTTCACGGCGATACCAGCAGATTCATTAGAAGGAATTGTGGAAAATTGGGATATTGTTTTAATAGGACCACAAATTGCACATAAAATAGATTTTATTCATTCAGTGATTGATCCATTAGATATTCCATGTGCTGTAATTGATAAAGATGTATATGGTCAAATGGATGGAGCGACAGTAATGAAATTAGCTTTAGTAACGTATAAAAAACATCAATTATCAAAACAAAAATAAAAGGGAGTGACTGTGATGTTTGAGAAGTTTTCAGAATTTATGAACCGTTTCTTCTTACCACTTGCACGAAAAGTGGATAATCAACCACATCTTAGTGCTATCAAGGCTGGAATGGTTGCAATGACACCATTTACGATTTTAGGTAGTTTTTTTGCAATTTTACCTGCATTGCCTAATATGTTAGGAGAAGAAAATGCAATTAGTCAATTTATTCTTACTAATGCAGAATTGTTTGATTTGCCGGTGACTCTTTCAATAGGATTAATTGGCTTGTATGCGTGTTTAGCTATTTCTTATAATTTAGGTAAATATTATAAATTATATATTCCAGGTTGTATGACTTTAGCTACATTTGCATTTTTATTTATGGTTGCAACGTTTAACGAACAAGGTCATTTGATGTTGAAAAATTTGGGAGCTAGAGGTTTATTTACAGCCATGTTAGTAGCCTTAGCTACAGTGGAGTTATATAATTTCTGTAAAAAACGTAATTTGACGATTCGAATGCCTGAAGGTGTTCCTGATTTTGTTTCTCAATCTTTTGAACTAATTCCAGTAACTTTAATTGTAGGTGGCACGTTCATTGCTTTACGTTTTGTATTTTTAAATGTTATTGGAGAATTACCTCCAACAATTTTAACACGATTTTTAACTCCGTTAGTAGGTAGTATGGATAATCCTTGGGCAGTTTTATTGTTAAATTTTGCGATTTGTACAATTTTCTTCTTTGGTATTCATTCATCAGTATTTAGCCCAATTACTCGTCCAATAATGGTAGCTTTTATTGCTGAAAACATAGCAGCTATGCAAGCGGGGAAACCACTTCCTCACTTTTATACTGCAGGAACATCAAGTGCATTCTTTGGATTTACAGGATGTGGAATTAGTATTGGATGTATTATAGCTTGTATGCTATCAAAAAATAAAAGATACCAACAAATCGGAAAAGTATCTCTTTTCCCAGCTTTATTTGGTATTAATGAACCAATTTTATTTGGGGCACCAATTATTTTAAATCCTATTATGTTTATCCCTCATGTTTTTGGTGGTGCTATAATAGGAACATTTCCAATGTTTTTAATGCACTGGGGACTTTTAAATAAACCAATTTTTGATCCTCCGTATGTGGGTATTTTCTTAGAAGGATTTTTAACAAATGGGGATTGGCGTACAATCATTGTATGTGCAATACAACTAGTTGCTTCTGTTGCAATTTATTGGCCATTCTTTAAAATTATGGAAAAACAAGATGAACTTGAAACATTAAAACAAAATAATAAAGATATATTCACTAAAGAAGAAGAAAATCTTTTAGATGATTTAGATTTAGATTTTTAGGTGAGTGGTATGGATAAAATTGACAAGATAAGACAAATGATAAAATATAAACAATTGGATGCAATAGTAATTACTAATAAAACTACCAAACAATATTTAGGTGCTGTAACAGGAAGTGGATCTATTTTAGTTATTACATTAGATGAATGCATTCAATTTATGGACGGACGATATCAGAATGAAACATGTATGATTGAGAATGTTGTTAATAAGGTGTTATCTAATCGAGATTATTTTACTCCTATTATGGATTTTTTTAAAAAGAATAATTTCATAAAAATTGGTGTTGAAAATGAAGGAATCTCTATTCAAAAATATTTATTACTTTCTGAGAAGTTTGAAATTCACCAAATAGGAGAAGAAATTGTAAAAATCAGAATGATTAAAGATGAAGAGGAAATTCGTAAAATTCGAATTTCTTGTGAATTAACAGATCAAATTTTATTGCGTGTTTTACCTCAGATTAGAGTGGGTATGACAGAAAAAGAATTAGTAGGGATTATATACAATGAATGTTTTAAAATGGGTGCTGATAGATTGTCATTTGAACCTATTGTAGCGAGTGGTTGGAGAGGATCGCTGCCACACGGAAGACCTACAGATAAAGTTATTCAAAAAGGGGAGCTTGTTACGATTGATTTTGGAATAGTTTTAGATCATTATCAATCTGATATGACTAGAACCATAGGAATAGAATCTGTAGAGCAAGAATTAGAAAAAATCTATAATGTTGTAAAAAAAGCTCAACAAGCTGCTGTTGATTCTGTTAAACCTGGAGTAGTCGCAAACAAAGTAGATGAAATAGCTAGAAATATTATAACTGAAGCTGGATATGGAGAGTTTTTTACACATGGATTAGGTCATGGAATAGGAATTGGTGGAGATTATCCGATGATGAATTCCACTAGTAACACTGTTTTACGAGAAAATATGGTTTTAACTTGTGAACCAGGAATTTATATTCCAAATTTAGGTGGAGTAAGAATTGAAGATGTTGTTTGTGTACTGTCGGACAGAGGAGAAGCTTTAACAAAAAGTGATAAATCATTAATATTGGTGGGATAGAAAATGAGTCAATTTGATAAGAAGTTTGATAGGAGTATCACAGGTACTAGAAAATGGAATCCAGATTTACTTAAAGAAAAAAATCCAATAGGTAATAATATTATTGCTATGGATTTAGCTGATATTGATTTTGAATGTGCTCCTTCTATTAGGGAGGCGTTAGTAAACAGAGCCTTGATGCCAGATTATAGCTATACTTTTGTCCCAGATAGTTTCTATGATGCGGTTATAAATTGGAATAAAAAATATTTTAACTTAGATATAAAGAAAGAATGGGTACGTCTAACTTTCGGGACGATATCAGCGTTGCATAATATTGTCCAAGCATTAACTGATGTAGGTGATTATGTAATGATTCATACACCTGCTTATGCTCCCTTTGCTGAATCTGTAATTCATAATGGAAGAAAATTAATCTGTAACGATTTGATTTTGACAGAAAATCGTTATTATATAGATTTTGATAAAATGGAATCAGACATAATAAAGTATAATGTAAAGTTGTTTATACTTTGTAATCCACAAAATCCCTCAGGGAGAGTCTGGACAGCTCAAGAGTTGAATCAATTGGGAAACATATGTAAAAGAAATCAAGTATATTTGATTTCTGATGAGATTCATCGAGATATTGTATTTCCAAACAGCAAATTTACTAGTCTATGGAATGCGAATGATAATGTGATGGATTCAAGTGTGTTATGTGTATCTCCAAATAAAGGGTTTAATTTAGGAGGATTAAAAACATCTTATATAGTAGTTCCAAATGAAAGTTTGCGAGAGAAGATTTATGCTAGGTTATCTGCAAATTATGTTACCTCTCCACATGTTTTTGCGGTTCCAGCTATAGAAGCCGCATATAGATATGAGCATAAATGGCTAGAAGAAATGGTAACATATATTGAAGGAAATCATAGTTATGTTGAAGATTTTATTAAAAATAATTTACCTAAATTTAAATTGATGAAAGCAGAATCTTCTTTTTTGGCATGGATTTATGTAGGGGATTATTTTGAAACAGAAGAAGAAATTAGTAAGTTCTTTCAACGTGCAAACCTGACAGTAGTATTAGGTAGCTATTTTGTATCTAATGCTGAAGGTTTCGTAAGATTAAATATAGGGATGCAAAGATATAAAGTTGAAGAAGCGTTTAATAGAATAAAAAAAATGTATGATTCTTATAAATAACCCTAATTACCCTCATCTTTCAAGTAGAGATGGGGGTGTTTTTTTACTATTTTCTATAAAGAAATTAAACTTCACAGACGATAAAACGTTTTCAAAGTTGTAACATTTCAATTTTATACGAACAAAAGTTAAAGAGAAATTTAAGTGAATGTTACAAAAAGATGACAAATGTAACAAAAACATACGTTCGTATTGTTTTTCTGTAATCTAACTATCATAAAAAGTCAATTTATTTAAAGAGGCTTAACAAAACGCGTGAAATCAACATTTTGCTATTTTTTCATGTTACAGTAGTTACATCAAATAAAACCGCATTTGGAAATTTTAAGCGGTAGATTCTCGAAATAGTATTTTTAGTAGAGAGTCGGAAAGGATGTTTATGAAATTTACATTAAAGAAGACGGTGTTGGCAACAATCGCAGTAGCTTTTCTAGGAATTTCAGGAATGACAACTTCAACAGCTAAGGCTGATGAATGGGTAGCACGTACTACAGAAGAAGTGAAAGATGAAATTGTTCATAACGATGAAGGGGTACAAGAGTACACAGTAAAATATGGTGATACATTATCTGTTATCGCTGAAGCGATGGATGTATCATTAGATGCTTTAATTCGTGTTAATGATATTCAAAACGCTAACTTAATTTATGCAGGAGCAACGATTAAGTATTCTGCAGATAAACAAGAAGTAGTCGTGAAAACTGAAGAAGAAGAGCATACTTACAAAGTAGAAGATAATACAGAAGTTGTAGAAGTAAAAGCAGTAGAGCCAACTCCGCAAACAGCTACTTCACAAGAAGTACAAACTACTACAGCAGCTCCAGCAGCAACAGAAGGTTATACATTAACAGTTGAAGCAACAGCTTATTCATATGCTGAAGCAGGATTATCAAATTACACAGCAGATGGAACAAACTTAGTGAATGATCCAATGGTCATTGCGGTAGATCCACGAGTAATTCCATTAGGAACTATGGTAGAAATTCCAGGATATGGAGTATTCCGTGCAGCTGATACAGGTGGTGCAATTGTAGGGAATAAAATTGATGTTCACTTCCCAACAGTAGCCGAAACTTATAATTTCGGTCGTCGTACAATTACGATTCGTATTTTAAAATAAGAATAGTCATGAAAGATGTACTGCACCCCAAAAGTTAGACATAAAAATCTAACTTTTGGGGTGTTTTTTTATGAAATTAACTTATGAAGATAAAATAGAAATTTATCAACTAAGAAAACAAGGTGAAAGCTTAAAGAATCTTTCACAGAAATACGATATCGCCGTTTCTAATATTAAATACTTAGTTCGATTGATTGATCGATATGGGATAGAAATTGTTAAAAAAGAAAAAAATCGTTACTATTCACCAGAGCTAAAGCAGGAAATAATGGATAAAGTTCTTTTAGAAGGTCGTTCACAATCAAGTGTATCTATTGATTATGCACTTCCAAATTGGGGTTTACTTTCGAATTGGCTAGCACACTATAAGAAAAATGGGTATACTATTGTTGAGAAAACAAAAGGGAGACCAAGAATAATGGGACGTAAACCAAAGAAAACAATAGAAGAAATGACAGATTTAGAACGTCTTCAACTAGAGAATGAATACTTAAGAGCGGAGAATGCCATTCTAAAAAAGTTGAGAGAACTCCGATTGAAGGAGGAAA
>NZ_CAURVN010000041.1:0-11618 GCF_963528195.1 uncultured Granulicatella sp. | reverse complement strand
GGTTATATCTATGTAATCAAGTGACTAAAAATGCAGATGAACATAAAAAAGATGGAGTAGAAACCCATAAACTCGCAGAAGAATTGTTACCAGTGTACACCATTGCCATCACTCAAAAAAGATATTTTAAGGATGATAAAATGGTTCACGTATATTGCTTTAAAGAAAAAAATACAAATGATGAATTGAAAGTCTATTTTAAAGGATTTGAAGAAGAACAAGACTTGGCTTTAATGGCATTTTTAGAATTAGAGAAGTATAATAAAGATAAGATACAAGAATACAAGAAAGTGCGTTGGATTGAACTTTTTGGAAATCAACCCTATACACAAAAACCAGAAAAGATATTAGAACAAGCTGATCGTATTGTGAGTCGAATAGATTGGACAAAGGAGGAAAGAAAAATGTATGACGAAAGAACACGATATCTCCAAGCATATTCAAGTTTTTTAGCGACTATAGAAAAGGAAAAGAAAGATGCAAGAATGCAAGGGTTAGCAGAAGGTAAAGCTGAGGGGATAGCAGAAGGAATCGAAAAAGGAAAAGTACACGGTATCGAACATGGAAAGAAAATGATGATTATCAGTTTAATTAAAGATGGCCTTCTCTCGAAAGAAGAAGGTGCAAAACGATTAAGCATTTCTTTAATAGAATTAGACAAATGTTTGTCTGCTGATGAATAGTAGAATAACAATTTTTCAAGACGACTGTGGTCGTCTTTTTTGATATTATGCTGCATAATGTATTTTAAAATTTATTAGATTAATTTATAAACTTTTTAAAAAATTCTGACAAATAGTATTTCATTTGATACAATAAGAACTAACATTATGTTTTTAAAGGGAGAATTGAAATGGCGATTATTGGTGTCGGAATGGATGCTATTGAATTATCACGAATTGAAAAAATTGTAGTACAAGATTCATCTTTCATTCAACGAGTATTAACTCCAATGGAATATTCTGTGTATGAAACTTTAGGGATGAAAAGAAAAGTTGAATACTTAGCTGGAAGATTCGCAGCAAAAGAAGCGTATTCTAAAGCGTTAGGCACTGGAATAGGGAAAGCTGTGTCTTTTCAAGAGATTGAAATTCTAAATGCTGAGACTGGACAACCAGTATTAACTGCTCCGCACCATTATCAAAAACATGTCAGTATCACGCATACAAACCATGATGCGTATGCTGTCGTTATATTAGAAGAGACTCCCCAAATATAGAAGAAGGAAAGTGAAGATATGTTTCCTGCAATTCATAGGAATACACGTGTAATCGTTCATTTAAATGCAATTAAACAAAATATTAAAGCTGTTAAAGATCATTATCCCAATACAGATATTTTTGCCGTAGTAAAGGCAAATGCTTATGGACATGGAATGATGGAAGTGGCTAAAGCGGCTCATGAAGAAGGAGTTGCGGGATTTTGTGTCGCATTATTAGATGAAGCGATTCAATTAAGACAAGAAGGATTCCAAGAACCGATTCTGATATTAGGAATTAGCCGATTAGAAGATGTACCAATTCTCTGTGACTATCGTATATCTACTACAGTGAGTTCTTTAGATTGGTTAGAAAAAGCACAGACTCTAATTCCAGATGGAAAGCAACTGATTGTGCATCTAGCGATTGATACAGGGATGGGAAGAATTGGAGTTCGAACACCAGAGCAAGTCAAAGAGATCGAACAATTTTTAAGAGAATATGATGCGCAATTTATTTTTGAAGGTATCTTTACTCATTTTGCGACTGCTGATGAAGCAGATACGAGTCAGTTTGAACAGCAGTTGAAATCATTTAACGAGTGTGTTGAAGCTTTAGAACAACGTCCTACTTATGTTCATTGTTCAAATTCAGCTGCGGCTATTTGGCATGAAGGATTAACAACAAATGTTATTCGCTGGGGTATTGGCTTGTATGGATTAAATCCTTCTAATGGAGGATTAAGACTTCCTGATACATTACCATTAGAAAAAGCATTAACTTGGGAAACGGAGATTGTTTTTGTAAAACAATTACATGCAGGGGACACAATTAGTTATGGTGCTACCTATACTTGTAGTGATGATGAATGGATTGCCACATTACCAGTAGGATATGCTGATGGCTATCTTCGTGCGTATGCTCCTGGTGAAGTCATTGTTTCTGGAGTAAGATGTCCGATTGTTGGACGAGTATGTATGGATCAATGTATGATTCGTCTTCCTTATGAAATTCCTGTTGGTACAAAGGTAACTCTATTAGGAAAAAATGGTAATGAGCGCATTACAGCAGAAGAATTGTCTCATAGAAGCCACACAATTTCATATGAATCACTTTGTTTAATTAGTGATCGTGTGCCAAGAAGTTATAAATGATGATTAGGAGAAAGATAAATGGTAAAACGAGGAGAAGTATATTTAGCGGACTTATCTCCTGTAGTAGGAAGTGAACAGGGAGGAAAACGTCCCGTTCTAATTGTTCAAAATGATGTTGGAAATCATTTTAGTACGACGGTCATTGTCGCTGCTATTACGGCAAAACACGAAAAAGCAAATTTACCAACACATATTGAAATTCAAAAAGATCAATTTCAATTTAGCAGGGAATCTACTGTATTATTAGAACAAGTTCGTACAATTGATAAAGTTCGATTAATTGAAAAAATAACAGAAGTTGATGATGCCTTTATGGAAAAAGTAAATGAAGGACTCAGAATTAGTTTTGGAATTTAAAGGAATAACCCGTTGTTCAATCAACGGGTTATTTTTTTAGTCAATGTCATATTCAGGTCATATTTCTCTTTTATAGTAGACATATACATTGAGAACAAAGGAGAATTTTATATGAAAATTGCATGGAATGAAATTAAATATCAACCTAAAAAATTTATTTTAATCGAGGTACTAATCGTCATAATGATGTTTATGGTTATCTTTTTATCTGGATTATCAAATGGTTTAGGAAGAATTATTACCGCACAAATTGAAAATTTTGGAGAAGTACATTATATTCTTTCGAAAGATTCGCAAGGGGTTATCCCTTTTTCTAATTTAACAAATCAAAATGTAACAGAAATTGAAGCCTTAAAATTAGAAGATTCTTTTGGGTTAGTCATTCAACGTTCATCTCTTTCTAAAGAAGATGAAGATAATAATCAAGATGTAACGTTTTTTGCAATCGATCAATTAAATTTAGTATCAAGTAAAGTAGAAACGATGGATTATTCATTAGAAAAATTAGGAAATCAAGAAGTCGTATTAGATGAATCGTATAAAGAAAAAGGAATTGCAGTAGGAGATACGATTCAAGATAAAACTTCAAAAGAGAATTTAACAGTAGTAGCTTTTGCAAAAAATGCTAAATATGGACATAGTTCGATTGCGTTTGTAACAACAGAAACATATGAAGCGATGCGTAAAAAAATTGATCCAAATTACACTTGGAAGCCACAAACAATTATAACGAATCAAACAATCAATTCAGAAGATTTATCAAGTCAATTGGTTGTCTACAATTCAAAAGAATTAATTAAAAAAATTCCAGGGTATACTGCTACAAATCTAACTCTAACAATGATTACATGGGTATTATTAGTAGCGTCCTCAGCAGTTTTAGGAGTATTCTTCTATATTTTAACACTACAAAAATTACAACAATTTGGGGTGTTAAAAGCAATTGGAATGTCTATGAAACAAATTACCATGATTCAATTATCTCAAATTAGTATTTTATCTATTATCGGAGTAAGTATTGGATTAGGGTGTGCTTTAGGTTTAGTTTTTGTTCTCCCAAGTTCAATGCCTTTTTATATGACATTACAAGGAAATGTAACAATTGCATTAAGTTTTATTATGATTTCTATATTATGTGGAATATTATCCATCTTAAAAATTAAACAAGTAGACCCAATTGAAGTCATTGGTGGAAAGGGTGAATAAAATGTCAGTTATTGAATTAAAAAATATTACAAAATCATTTATGGATGGAATGCAAAAAAGAGAAATTCTTCATGATTTGAATTTGACAGTGAATAAAGGGGAATTTGTTGCGATTGTAGGGCCTTCAGGTTCAGGAAAATCAACGTTTTTATCGATTGCTGGATTATTATTATCTTCTGATTCAGGAGAAATTCATATAGCAAATCAAAATTTAACAAATGTAACGCAAAGTGAATGGACTAAGAAGCGTTTAGAATTATTAGGATTTATTTTCCAAGATCATCAATTATTGTCTTATATGACAGTCGGAGACCAATTAGAAGAGGTTTCTAAATTAAAAGGACAAAAAGATGCTGCTAAACGTAAAGAAGAAGTTCAAACATTATTAAAAGAATTAGGAGTAGAGGGATGTTATTATTTATACCCAAATCAAATTTCTGGTGGGCAAAAACAAAGAGTTGCCATTGCAAGAGCATTTATCGGAAATCCGCAATTAATTTTAGCAGATGAACCAACGGCGAGTTTGGATCCGGAAAAAGCACAGGAAATTGCACAATTAATTCAAAGAGAAGTAAAAGAAAAACAAAAGAGTGCTATTATGGTTACTCATGACCGTTCTGTATTAGAATATGTGGACACTGTCTATGAATTAAAAAAAGGAAGTTTAGTTCGCCTATAAGAAATATGCTATAATGTTCCTAATAAGGAGGAACTATGTTTAGTATATTAGTTTGTGAAGATGATTTTGCGATTAAAACAATGATTTCAACAAAATTAAAGCAAGAAAATTACTCAGTCTATACCGTACAAAATGGACAAGAAGCTTTAAATTTGATGGAAAAACAGCAGATTGACTTAGTCATTTCAGATATTATGATGCCTGAAATGGATGGCTATGAATTCGTTCAAACATTGCGAGAAACGAAGCATACATTGCCTATTTTAATGATAACAGCAAAATCTCAATTAGAATCGCTAGAAGCAGCTTTTAAATTAGGGGTGGATGATTATATGGTGAAGCCTCTACGGTTAGAAGAGCTCGTTTTAAGAGTGAAAGCATTACTGAGAAGATCTCAACTTGAAGCAGAAAAAGTGCTGACTTTTACTCACACTCGATTAGATTACAATACCTTAACAATGACGGAGTTAACAACAGGAGAACAAGTACAAATTCCCCCAAAAGAATTTTTCTTGTTATATAAATTATTAAGTTATCCAGAAAAAATCTTTACACGATTAGATTTGTTAGATGATATATGGGGAATGGAAGAAGATTATGATGAACGTTTAATCGATGCTTGTATTAAAAGACTTCGTCAAAAATTGAAAGGAAATGAAGACTTTGATATTGTAACCGTTAGAGGATTAGGCTATAAAGGAACAATGAAACATGGATAAACAAAAAGAAATTCAATTTTCACTTCGGAAATATTTTCTCCGCTTATTTTTTAGGATATTGATAGCGACAAGTTTGATTGGAGTAGCAGTCATATTTTTCCTAAAAAATCTTTTAAAAATTGAAACAAGTTTAACAATTTGGTTATTGATTTTTAGTGGCACGATTATTGTGATTGGAAGTTTAGTGATGTGGTGGGGATCCGTTCATTTAACACGTCCCATTTCTGATTTGAATGAATCAGTTAAAGCAATTTCTAAGGGGAATTATAATCATAAAATCCATCGTAGAAAATATCCAAAAGATACTGCAAAATATCATAATGAAATTGATCAATTAGCTCAAAATGTCAATCAGATGGCTGAAGATTTAAAGAAGAGTAGTCAACACCGTGCTGATTTTATAGTGAATTTCTCCCATGAATTAAAAACTCCCATTGCAGCATTAGTAGGCGTTAGTGATTTATTAGCCGATGAAAAATTGGATGAAGCTACAAGGAGGGACTTAACGCATATTTTACAATCGGAAAGTATGCGATTGAGCCGTTTATGTGATGATATTGTGACACTTACCAAAATGGAAAAGGACTTTTTGCCGCAGAAAAAAAGAGTACAATTGGATGAACAAATTCGACATGCAGTTATTTTGATGACAGAAAAATGGAAAGAAAAAGACATTTATTTAACTTTTTCAAGCAAACCTGTCTATTGTCAAACGGATGCAGACTTGATGATGCAAGTTTGGACAAATTTAATTGATAATGCCATTAAATATTCTGGAGATACGGTAGAATTAATCATTACAATTCTTGAAGAAAATGAGTACATAAAGGTTCAGATAGAAGACAAGGGAATTGGACTCTCTCCTGAAGCACAACGGCATATCTTTGAACAATTTTATCAAGCAGAAAACTCTCATGTTCAAGAAGGAAATGGTTTAGGGCTTGCGATTGTTCAATCCATTGTACATCGACTACAAGGAGAAATTTCAGTAGAAAGCGAACTTGGAAAAGGAAGCGTATTTGAAATTCTATTACCGATAGGAGATGAATCATTGTAAAATTGAAACTCAATGAGTTCCTGTAGAGAGGGGTTCGTTGAGTTTTTGTTTGTTTGAGATAGACTCGATAAGCAGAATAAAGGATTTTAATTGCTGAAAATAAGTATTTCGTATATAGTTTGAAATGTAAGAGAATATAAGAAAAAAGAGGGATTTAATATGAGTCAATTATATGTACATCGTAATCAAGTAAAACAAGGAATTGAATCATTAGAAGTAGCACTACCAATGGAGAAGGATTATTACTATTTTGATTCTTACAAAGCATTAGCACATTTTATTTCAGAACATTGCTTCTCAGAAGAAGATGAATGGAAGAGCACATTGCCATTTGAAAGAGAATTTGAAATTTGGAAAGAAAGCTTTGAAGCAGATCAGTTAGATTTAGATTATGACTTATTTATCGCTAGCTTATCTGAATACGATTATCAAACAATCTGTGAAGAGTATAAGGATGAATTGCAAATTGATTACCGTGAAAGTGTAGAAGAGTAGTATACCAAGAATAATAAAGGGACAAGGTTAAAACATGTGAGGTATTTTAACTTTGTCCCTTCTCTTTTTTAATGGGTTTCAACCTTTCTTGGTTAGATAAAAAAGAAGAGTCTAGGACAAAAGTCTAACCTTAAATATAAAAGTGAACAAAACAAGTTATCTGACACTCAGAATTTTGCCTTGTTTGCTTTTTACCTCATTTTAAAATAATTATATTAAAAACGCTCCAAGTATCTTCTAAAAATCACTTATATTTCAACATTTTTGATTACTTTCAATATGAAAAATTCTTACAAATTTATGTAAGAATAACCTAAATACAACAGAAAAAGCCTTGACTTCCAAGTTTTTTGCTTTTTATCAAGATAATTGGATTACTGATTTCCTCTTCTAGTCTTCTAACATATTTATTTTGATAATTTTTTAGAAATATCTACAAAAATACTTGACAAGTGAGCGATTACTCACTAGTATTCTAGATATAGTGAGCGATCGCTCACTCACTTAAAACTAGAAAGGTATTCGTTATGGAAAAATTACTCAATATTCAAGAACTTCATAAATCTTTTGGAAACCAAAAAGTATTAAATGGAATTTCACTCTCTTTAGTTCCTGGGAAAATTTTAGGACTAATCGGGCCCTCCGGTGCTGGGAAGTCAACCTTAATCAAGACAGCTTTAGGAATGGAAAAAGCGGATTCCGGTACTGCTTTTGTATTAGATGCTGAGATGCCTAATAGACATGTTTTAGGAAATATTGGATACATGGCTCAATCAGATGCGCTTTATGATTCATTATCTGGTTATGAGAATTTGCAATTTTTTGGTCAAATGAAAAAAATGTCTAAGTCTACATTAGAGTCAGCCATTCAACACGTATCCAATGTTGTTGATTTGACTGATCATCTAAAGAAACCTGTTGGAAGTTATTCAGGAGGGATGAAACGAAGATTATCACTCGCTATCGCTCTTCTTGGAAATCCAAATCTATTAATTTTAGATGAACCGACCGTAGGGATTGACCCTTCTCTAAGAAAGCAAATCTGGGAAGAGTTGGGAAATTTAAAAAAGAATGGAATTGGAATCTTAGTAACCACACACGTCATGGATGAAGCAGAACTTTGCGATGAAGTCGGTTTGCTTTTATGCGGGAAAATGATTGCTATGGATACTCCAGCTAAACTGAAAGAAGAATTTGGTGTTCACACTATGGAAGAAGTATTTCTTAACGCTGAACTCAGTCAAAATAAGAAAGAAGGATAATAAATGCGTATTTTTGCGATTGTACAAAAAGTTTTAAAAGAGCTCTTTCGCGATAAACGAACTCTTGCTCTGATGTTTGTAGCTCCAATTTTTATTATGTGGTTAATGAATATCATGTTCTCTGCCAATACTACCATCGATGTAAACCTTGCAACGGTGAATGTTCCACAACAGATTGTAACTAAGATGGAAGAGAATAGTCATTTAACAATTGAAATTTATCAAAGTAGGGACCAAGCAGATTCGGCTTTAAAAGATAATAAAGTTGACAGTGTGATTACTTATGATAGCAAGGATGGATACTCTGTGGTCTATGCTAATACGGATTCAACAAAAACAGCTGTTACAAGACAATCCATTAAATCAGCAATAGTTGCGACTCAAATCAATCAATTAGTGGAAGCTATACAGAAACTAACACCACAAGCAGCAAATTCACAAACTCATTCAGCTGCTCCGTTCATCTCAGAGACTTATGTTTATGGTAATGAGGATACGGGATTCTTTGCTAAAATGATTCCTATTTTGCTTGGATTTATCATCTTCTTCTTTGTTTTCCTCATTTCAGGGATGGCCTTACTAAAAGAAAGAACAACTGGTACTTTGAACCGCTTATTAGCAACTCCAGTCAAACGTTCGGAGATTGTCTTTGGTTACATGATTTCTTACGGTTTGTTGGCAATTATTCAATCCATCGTCATTGTTTGTTCAGCAATCTGGCTTTTGAATGTTGAGGTTGTCGGAAATATTTTTAATGTTATAATAGTTAGTGTGATACTGGGAGTCGTCGCATTAACGTTTGGTATTCTATTATCCACATTGGCAAAATCAGAGTTCCAAATGATGCAATTTATTCCACTTGTCGTTATGCCACAATTATTTTTTTCAGGAATTATTCCACTTGATTCAATGGCAAGTTGGGCAAGATATGTTGGTAAGGTTTTACCACTATCTTACTCAGGAGATGCCATGAATAAAATAATCATTGAGGGAAGAGGCTTATCTGATATTTCAGGGGATATTTTCGTTTTATTAGGATTCCTTGTTGTATTAACAATTGCTAATATCTTTGGAATGAAAAGATATCGTAAGGTTTAGGAGGAAAAATAAAATGAGCAGTAAAATATTAGAATCATACGATCACTGGTTGGAACAGGAAAAGATGCCTGCCGGTAAAAAGAAATCAATGAAAGCTGCCATTCAACTTTTTGCCCAAAAAGGCTTTAACGGAACCTCTACAGTTGATATCGCTGAAATGGCTGGTGTGAGTCAGGCTACTATCTTCAAGTATTTTAAAACTAAGGAAGAGCTATTGACTGAAATCATTCTTCCGGTCATACCGCAGATATTTCACGAGTTTTATCCAGCATTGTCCAAGTATAGCAAGTTAGAGGAAATCGTAGCATTTTTTGTTCAAGATCGATTTTCCTTTATCTTAGCTAACAAAGTTATCTTAAAGATTATTTTTCAGGAAGCTCTGATTAATGATCAGTTACGACAAAACATAATGAATCGAATGATGAGTCCGGATTTAGGAAATCAAATTCTCGAATTTTTAGATCATTTAAAGAAAGAGAATCCCCAGGTCAATCAGGAACTGACAACTGTTGAGATTCTCCGAATTTTTGCAGGCCCGTTTTTAGCATACTACGTACAGCGTTTCATCCTTGAACAAGAAACTGTAAATGAAGAACAGGATCTTCGATTCATACAAAATCACATTATCAATGGACTGCTTCTTAAGTAGAGCCACAAAAGATTAAAAATAATCAAGACTTAATCAATAGAGTCTTGTGAACGTTTGAGTGTAAAATTAAAGCGAATGAAACTAGAATTCTGTCTAAATGAGGCAAAAAGCGAACAAGACAGAATTCTAAGTGTCAGATAACTCGTTTTGTTCGCTTTTATATTTAAGGTTAGACTTTTGTCCTAGACTCTTCTTTTTTATCTAATCAAGAAAGGTTGAAACCCAACTGGTTAGCCGATTATCTGACTAATTAAATTAATAGCGGCAATTATTAAATGAGTTATAATTATCAGAAAAAGTTCTTCATCAGTGATGAATACTTAACAATCATGCTCAGCTTTCTAACGGCTGAGCATGATTGTTTTTTATTGAGTTAAAGTCTATATCCAAAACAGCAAACAACCTAAAGCAAGTTTCTATAGAATAGCCTTTATAGAACACAGTATTGAGTTTAAGTGATATAATAAGAGTATAGAAGAGATTGGAGGAATTGCTATTATGGAATTTATTCATAAAGTTCCAAGTGTCGAAGCTTATAACAAATTGAGAGTTAACTCTGGGATGAATAGTACTAAGCCGAATTCTGAAGTTAAAAAGGCACTTGATGGGACTCTTTTCGCCGTTTCTGTTTATGAGGATAATGAACTTATTGGACTAGGAAGAGTCGTAGGTGATGGAGGAATTACCTTTGTCGTGTCTGATATTATGGTGGATAAAAAGTTTCAGAGACGTGGAATTGCTAATAAAATTATGGGAATCATTGATCAATGGTTTGATGAAAATACACATGAGAGTAGTTTTATTACTTTAGTAGCTAAAATCCCGGCTGATAAATTATATCTTAAACATCATTTTTGTTATCTTCCAGAAAATAGAGTTGGGATGATTAGAGATAAAGATTAATGAATTAAGAATATAACTCTAATTTTAAAAAGGAAGGAGATAAGGAACAATGAAAAAACTATCAATGATTGAAAAATGTAAATTAATAGCTACAGTTTTAAAAAGTGATTTAACTCCAGAAGAAAAAGCTGAGAAATTATCTATACTAAAAGACGATTATGAATTTGAGACTTTTGCAAAAATGACTTTTCATGATTTGTACATAGCTATATTAGACCATTTAGGCATTGAAGAATATAAAGGGGATAACGTACGAATCAAACACATAGCTCGTGTATTTTAATACTAAATTTCATCCAAGTACTTAACACTTGTTAAGTGCTTTTTTGCATAAAAAAAGCATCTAGTAAAAACTAGATGCCAAAATAAGCAGGACTGTCGGGTCTCCTATATTTCTGGCACATCTCCTATGAGATGTCGCATTGGATTCTGATACTTCTCAACCTCTAAGTTCAAAAATAAAAAACACCTCACTTCAAAAAGCAAGGTGCATTTTTTCATCTTAACCATAGGGGTGTTATTTTCTTTTCTTAATATTGTTATCAAAAATCTCTTTAGACTTTTCTTTAGACACCCATTTACTCAAGTAATTTAAAAATAATTTAAAAATCAAAACTTCCCACATTATAAAATATTGATTTTAAAAGTATTTATTTCGTATCTATTCCATGTTCCAAAAATGTTCCGTGTTCCGTAAATGTTCCGTGAAATCGGCGAAACAAAAAATAGAAAACGTTGATTTAACAACGTTTTACAATCCCAGGAAACACTAGAAAATACAAAAAATGCCCCCTACAGGGATTTGGAAAGGACTTTCATATTGAGAGCAATTAAAAATAT
>NZ_CAURVN010000040.1:0-12130 GCF_963528195.1 uncultured Granulicatella sp. | reverse complement strand
TCCCACAAGTTGTATTGACACTGGTTCGTGTCACAAATGTTTGTGTTTCTTAGAAATTGTAATATATATGTAATATAAATAAACTTAAATATGCTAAAAAAGTAGAGTATAATTATATCGTATAGCATAAAATTCAAAATAAAGATAATAATGGAGAAAAATATGGGAAATAATAATTTACAAAGGAAATATTCATTACGGAAATTCAAAGGGATTGGGTTGGCAAGTGCAGTTATAGGTGTACTTTTTGCGAATCAATCTGTCTATGCGAATGTAACTTCAGATGGGAAAGACGAAACAACGCTTGTAAAAGAATTTGATAAAGTACCCTCTAGTGCAAAAACAACTTTTACGGATGATCAAAATCCAACTAAGAAAGTAACAGTAGATGCCGTTGCGGATATTAGATATAACCAACTGACAAAAGCCAATCAAAATACAGGGAATCCTGATGGAACTGATACAATAAAGTTTACAACGAAAGCTACAGTGAATTATTTATTAGAAGATGATAAATCAAAATTACAAGATTCAAAAACTGTAGAGGGTGAAAGTGGCACAATAAATACACCTTATGATAAAAAAGGTATCGCATATGATACAGACGGAAAAGATTATCGTGAATCAACTGTAGAAAAAACGGGTGCTGTTAATGAAAACACAGGTAGAAAGGTTCACCTTGAAGCTAACAACAAAGTATATGAATTAGTTCGTTCAGAAGTAATCAATTCAGATAAAGCAACTTATGAAAAAACGAAATTTAACGATATCGAAGCTCCAGTTTCTCCAGAAGGAATGCATAACAGTCTTGGTGAAATAAATTATGGAAAAATAACTGGAAAAGTCTACTTAGTAGAAGAAACTTCAGATGGACATTATGGGAAGTATGTAGAAGCATCGAATATCAATAGTGATGAAGAAGCCGTAAATGCATGGAAAAATGGACAAGCAACGGCTAAAGATTTCACGAAAGAAAATGTGACTCTTAAAGAAGGCGATACAGTTCTTGTGATGGATCGTGATACGTATGCTCATGGTAGTGGGAAAAGAATAACTAATACTATTAAATACACTCGTGAGAAAAAACGAGTTACAGAGTTTTATGATAAATTAGAAGAGAAAGTTGTGAATCAACAAGTAGGATTAGAAGCAACTTATTCATTTTATAGTTCTACTCCACAATCTGATTTCAGTGTTAAAGTTTCAGGGGAAGATCAGATTTTTGGGACGGATGATGATAAAGTTGTTTAAGGAGATGGAACTATGCTTATGGTGTATTATCCTACTTCTTCTACGATAAAAATTAATGATCAGATTGTTTATCCTGGTAAATTAGACTTATCTCACGCTTCTTTAAAAGAAATTTTAAAAGATGCTCAATTCAGAGAATATGGGATTATTAATTATTTTGAAAAAAGAGCAATAACAGAGGAAGCTAAAAAGAAAGTTCAAGATAAAAAAGAGGAACTGGAAAATAGAATTAATAACATTATTAAACTGATAAAAGAGAATAATGTGCAAGTGGGCTTAAACCAGGATAGTATTGCGTTTCTAAATGCAAAACCAGAGATATTGAATAAGATAAAACAATATATTTTGTCTGGGCAAGAGCTTGTTGATGGCTTTGAGATTACATTAAATTCAAATTCCAATGATCTTGTAGAATATGGAAATATTAAAGATGTAACTAGAACTATAGAACGGAAATTAAGTTATGCTTATCCAAGGGATAAAGTTAGTTCAAC
This sequence comes from uncultured Granulicatella sp., assembly GCF_963528195.1. GTDB lineage: Bacteria > Bacillota > Bacilli > Lactobacillales > Aerococcaceae > Granulicatella. Next base: position 10,385 of record NZ_CAURVN010000040.1, on the reverse strand, counting down.
TTCTGGAGTTGAAGTTGTAAATTATGGTAGTGGATTTATGGTTGATAAAACAATTACTACTTATCATAAGGAAGTTGACAAATATACTGAGTGGAAAAAAGAAAATCCTGAAATAGAAACAAGCGAAGATCCAGTCTATGCTAATAAAGGTACTGTTTCAATTTCTGATGATTTAAGTAATATTCATGTGGTCAATGAAACTTCAACGATAGAAGAAGAAGAACTTAGAAAAGAAACTGTAACCACAAAGGAAGAAACTAATTATCAGATAAAAGAAATTATTACTCCTGTTCGTGCTTATAAAGTAATGGGAGAAGGGAAATCTATCGTAAATCATTACTATCAATTGAGTACAAAGCGTTCAGAAAATCCAATTAAAACTGAAAACACAAAAGTAGGGACAGTGACTGTTCAATATGTTTCAAGTTCAGGAGAAAAGTTAAAAGCTGATGAAATAGTGGAATTGAATACACCATATGAAATAACAAAAACATATGATGTCTTTTCTGGAACAACAAAAGTTAGGGAAGAAAAAGTGGTTGAAACATTAAAGCCCGTTTATGATGCAACTCCGAAGAGATTCAATACAATAATAGGCGATAAGACAGGATTTGCTTATGAATTTGAAGCGATTGCCTATGGTTCTGCACATGAAAGAAGTACAATAGATAAACCTCAAACGATTGTTAGCTATGTTTACCGTTTCGTAAGTAAAGAAGATCCAACGCCAGTTAAAAAAGAGGTGAAAAGTTCGGTAATTGTTAAATATGTTGATGCTGAAGGGAACGAAATCAAATCAGAAGAAATCGTGAAAAAAGATGCTGTTATAAAGACAATTTATACTTATTTTACAAAATCTGGAGATAAAGTTATTTCAACTCGAGAACGTGTTAATTATGAACTTCTACCTTTTTATAGTACTCAAGATAAAAGATTAAATGAAATTACTACAGTAGATGGTAAAAAGTATAAATATCAGGGTGTTTATCCAGTGTCAGAAAAATTCCATAATGTCATTGCTGAAAATGGAATACTCGAAGAAGGGACAACTACTGTCGTTTATCAATATGTTTTAGAACCTAAAAAAGTTGAATGGGCAGTATCAGAAAATCCACCAATTTTAGATGTGCCAGAATTTGAAGGTGGAGTTGTTTCAGTAGATCCGCCAACCTTGGAAGTTCCTGAATATACAGGAGGGGTAGTATCAAATGAACCACCTGTATTAGAAGTTCCTGAATTCAAAGGGGGACTAGCGTCAGAAGAACCCCCAGTATTGGATGTCCCTGAATTCAATGGTTCAGTAAACGGAGATTTGGGTGATTCGTTAACTTTACCACAATTAATTATTACTAAATGGGTAGATGAATACGGAAATACCTTAAAACCAGCAGATGCGAAAAAACCTTCTGTAAAAGGTGAAGCAAATGAAGCGTTTGAACCAGGTACAATTGAAGGATATGAATTTGTTGGAACAATTCCAGTAGATGCTGATGGTATTGTTACTCATGTTTTCAAGAAAAAACAAGCTTATAAACCAGATCCTAAACCGGAATTCAAACCACAACCAGAACAAACTCCAGAACCAAAACCTGAAGAACCTAAGAAAGAAGAACCAAAAACAAATGACGTAACTCCTTCGAACGAAGGAAATGAACATCAAACTTCAGTTCCTACAAACAAAGTAGAAGAATTACCTCAGACAGGTACAGGACAGGAGTTTGCAATTTTTGGAGCTGCAGCAAGTTCAATTCTTGCAGGATTAGGATTACTAGTTCCAACTTTCAAGAAAAAAGAAAAATAGATGAAGCAACTTGTTAAAAGTATAGATGTAGATTTTTCAAACAATTAAAGGAGCAGTCGAAAGGCTGTTCCTTTTTCGTCTGCTTAACTTTAGGATGTAGAAAGACTATGGTATACTGAGGCTGATAATAGAGTTATGTAAATTCTTAGAAAGTAGGAGCAATTATGAATGTAATTTTTTGTACTTCTCCATTCCAAGTTCTTGTTGCAAGAGAAATAGCGCGTTATACTAACTTGGAATTTTACGGAATGTATTTGTTAATGTCAGATGATCCAAGGCAGAAAATCTATGCAGAAAAAATGAAAGAATTTTGTGAAGATGTGTGTATTTTACATGAGGAAAATCTTTTAGAAACTTTGCAAAATTCTCTTTCTGGGAAAACCATTTCTTCGATGTATTTAGCAAGTTTAGATAATCCAGTGGCATTAAGTTTTTTCAACCCTAAAAGAATGCAATTATTTACTTTTGATGATGGCAGTACTTCAATTATTGTTCCGAATATGTATACACAAAATAAAAATAGAATAGTGTCGCCATTAGGTTTAACGTTAGGACAAATAATGAGCCTTTCTCAAAATCATTTTACTGTGTTTGAGAAGACAGAGTTGTTTGAAGAAGGAAGACAAATCCCATTATGTTTAGATACGAAACCAGTAGATTTTAAACGTGCTAATAACGGACAAACGCTTCGAGTTTTTCTTGGTCAAGCGTTAGGGTCAGTTTTTGATGAGGAAGATATTGAAGTTACGAAATATCTAACGCAAAAAGCGATACAAGACTGTGGAGCCGATATCTATTATCCGCATCCTCGTGTGGCGATTGAAATTGAAGATGTTCAAGTGGCAACTCCTTTAAAATGTTTTGAAGAGGAAATCTATGACTTGCTAGCAGAATATGAATTTGTTGAAGTGTATGGTTTCTATTCAACTTCGTTTATTTTTGCAAAAGAAATTGAAGGAGTAAAGGTGCAAGGATATCGTACCTTCTTAAGTAGCTTTGAGTCAGATGTGTTACAAAATTATGGGGTGCAATATAAAAATATTTCTCTATCCGATATTTGTGTGGATATTATGATGCCTGTTTATAATGGAGTGAAAACGATTGATGCGTCGATTCAATCAGTTTTAAATCAAACTCACCAACAGTTTCGATTATGGATTGTAGATGATGGCTCAACTGATGAAACACAAGAAGTTTGCCAGAAGTATTTAAATGATGCTCGGATTCATTATGAAAAATTAGTGCATCACGGTATTTCGCAAACATTAATTGAGGGAGTGAATCGAACTTTAGGAGATTACGTTGCCAGAATAGATTCGGATGATGTGTGGATGCCTTGGCATTTAGAGACGGTGTTGCATCCTTTAGAAGCTAATCCTTCCTTAGATATTGTTGGAACAAGAGTAAATCTTGAAGAACCTGAAAAAAAACGAATGTTAAAAATAAATAGACAGAATCATTTGTATGGGGAAACACTATGGTTCCAATTAGCGTATCGAAATTTATTTCATCCTTCAACAGTTATTTTTAGAAAGTCTGTTTATGAAGAAGCAGGTGGTTATCAACTCGGATATGACGGATATGAAGATTGGCATTTATGGGCAAGAATGATCACAAAGGAAAATGCTGTAGTATTAAATGTTATAACTGCTTATGAACAAACTAATGAAAGTTATCATCGACAAATGACTTTTCGTGCTCGTTTAGCAAAAACAAGGGGGATATCTCTTGAAGAAGCTTTAGAAGGAGAAGTAAGATGAGAGTATTTACGATTAAAGAAGGAATTCCAAGTGCTATTTATGGGTTTGAAAGTAGTCAATTGGCTCGGCAGTCTATCATGCAAGAATTGGGAATTGAGCATCAATTGGTGATTACAAATCTGAAGAATATTGTTCCAAACTTTGTAGAGCAATTAGAACAATTAGGGTTTCATAATTTTTATCATGCGATTTTTGATTTGTCTGATTTAGCTAGAGTTCGTCCAAGTGTTTCAAAGGATTTCCTTACTTCATTAGAGCATGTAAAGAAAGTTAAATATACAAAAGAAGGTTATGTAGGATTGGTGTATTATGAGGATGGAACGATTGAGTGCTATACTTCGCAATTATTTTATCGGATGAATATGTTTTCTAATACCTTTACTTTATATGGAACAAAAGGAATTATACTTGAAGGGAATTTTAGTGAGAATTATCATGATTATCATTTTGTGGCAACAGGAGAACATTATTCGCAATGGCAATTGGTGAGTGTATACTTAGCCGAGCATTCAACTCCTCAAGATAAATTTATGATAGATATGATTAATGAATATCCTTTGCAGTTGAGAAAGTTTTTTCAAAATACAAAAAGAGAATTATTGGCGTTTACTCATTACGATATTTTAGCACCTTTTATGAAATTTGTTTTGCAAAATTGGTGTACAAATATTGTCGCAAGTCCAGTATTAGAAAAACGATTAGGAAGCGATGTTGTGAGATTTTTGCCTCCTGTTTATGTGGAAGAGGTAATAGAAAAAACGTATGAAACAGTGACGGATTGGTGTATTGTTGGGAATATGACCATCATTAAAAATTGTGAACTAGCCATTGAAGCGTTTAGATTAGTTCCACAGAGTCGTTTAACCATTTATGGAACATTGCCGGATGGAATGACGAAAGAACAACTTCCGGAAAATGTAACGTATGCAGGGTTTGTAAATTCTGTTCCTTATGAGAACCATCAAGGGTATCTATCTTGTTCATATAGTGAGTGCTTTGCCAATTCTGCAGTAGAGGCTTCTGCTAGTGGATTAGTTTGTTTATTGTCGCATACGGATTTAGCGCATATTTATTATGAAAAAGTTTGTAGGCATACGAATACGTTTAGATCGCTTGATGAAATAGTGAAGTTGCTAAAAAGCTATCATGAAAAAAGTCACTATCAATCTTCAAGTTTTGCAGAAGAATATAGAAAAGAAAAAGTGAAATCTCTTTATGAAGAAGTGTTAAATAAAAAGAAAAGGGGAATGGAATGAAAATTGCCGTAATACCTGCAAGAAGTGGCTCAGTTGAATTGCCAAATAAAAATTTACAAGTTGTTTGTAGAAAGAGTCTATTAAACCGAGCAATTGATTTTGCTATAGAAGCGGATTTGTTTGATAAAGTGATTGTGACAACTGATTATAGTACGCATTTATTTCAGAATGACAGGGTAGATGTTCATCATAGACCGGAAAGTTTAGCAACATCTCAGGCGACTATGGTGGAAGTGTTAACGGATGTCATTGAAGCTTTTCAACTAGATTCAAAAGATAAAATTATTTTATTACAACCAACAAGTCCGTATCGTTCAAAGGAAGATTTGGTAAAAGTTTTGAAGTTAATGGAGCAGTACGATAGTGTAATAACGGTTAAAGAAGTGGAGTTAAATCCAGCTTTATTTGTAACGCCGTTAAATAAAACAGAATTACTATCGAAACAAGTAGAGGCAAATCAGACAAATCGGCAAATCCATCAAAAACAATATTATCCAAATGGTAATTTATTCGGAGTGACTGTGGGAGCTTTTCTTAAGTCTCAATCGTTTTACGGTGGAAAATTAGGGTATGTGTTGCAACAAGGAAAATATAATATCGATATTAATACAAAAGAAGATTTAAAACTGGCAGATCTTTGGGGACAAATGGATGAAGTTTAAGCAATCTTTTCAGTGGATTTGTTATAGCTTATCAATTTTTGCGACTTTGTTATCGCCGATTTTATTGATTGGGATTGTGGATACAGCCTATCATAATGGGTATCGCAATTTTGTCGCTCAATTTGGAATTATTTTAGCCCTTCCTATTTTGTATTGGATTTTAAAACGTATAATTTCATATGAAGATGTTTTTGAGTTTGTTGAAGATCGATTCGGTTATAAAAGTTATATTGCATCGAAATTATTATGGACGATGTATCAATTATTACGAATTGGAATTATTTTATATATTCCTGCAATTATGTTAAAAGAATTAACTATGATACCAGTATCTATTTGGATAGTAGTACTTGTGTTGTGGGCATATGTGATTGCTCGAGGTGGGTTGCCTGTTGTTGTAAAATATGACAGTATTTATTCAATTATATTATTAGCTTCTATTATTACTATTCTTATTAGAATGAATTCGGAAGGAATTGTGTTTTCAGGCTTGTCCAGTTCAAGAGATTCTTTTTCAGGAACCATTCTTGTAGGAGCAAGTTTTCAAACTCTTTCTTCCTATTTAGTCAGTCCCGATTTGCAAGAGAGGTTTAAACAAGTAGGGCATTCAAAATTATTACGTTCTATTTTGTTGAATTCTTTTTTAGGGATTATTGTCACTGGTGTTTTGTATCTGATTGGAGTTTCGTTAAAACAAGCGGGATATAATTTTGATGATAATGTTTTATTGCAATATGCAAAGATGAAAGGATTATGGACGGCACTTCCTGTAACGATTGGAGTCTTATTGGCAGCTCAGACGACTTTATCAACTGGTTTTGAAATTTTGGTGAAACAATATTCATCTTTTAATAGCATTCCTTTAATTTTATTCATCAGTACGGGTATAGCTTTTTGCTTAGAAGCAATTGGTGGAGTTTCTTCTTATGAATTTTTTGTAGGATATGTGGGAATTTTTCTAACGGTCATTTCTAGTTTAGTAATTCTAGGGTTAGTTTTTAAGAAAATCCATTCATTTGTCTGGTTGATCATGTGTATTTCGTTAGTTTTTGTTAGGATTACTTTTGAAATGGAAATGTGGATGTATGGATTAGTTCCATTTATCAGTGGATTCATATTTGTTTTGTTCTTTAATGAATATAAAAATGAAAATGGGTAAGGAGTGGCTCGAATGGAAAATTTGTTAATTGCGACGACGCCTTTACAGGCGAAAATTGCAATGTATATTCAAAATGAGTATGTAGGAGAAAATTTTACAACGTTATATGTCACACCTGTGATGAATGAGCGCCATCAATATTATTCGAAAGACTTTACAGCGGTTTATTGTTTGGAGAAACAAGAAGATATGGATGCCATCGTTGAAAAATTTTCGGGGGATTATTCTAAAATTTTTTATGCTAGTTTTGATCATCCATTAGTATTAGATTTAGTAGCTTGCTCTACTTATAAACAGTTGATGAGTTTTGATGATGGGTATGCTGATATTTTTCCATATGGAATGTACTCCTTGCCTTTAATAGAAAGGCAAATAGGGAAATACGGTATCACTAGAGATGATTTAATTAAAAAAACGGAAAAGCATTATACTCTTTATGAGAGTCCTTATCATGTTGTTAGTAAGAACAAATTAGTCTATTTGGATAATTTTTTTGAAACAAAAGAAAAGCCTATTAAAAACGGGAAAACTGTTAAAGTATTATTGGGACAAAATTTTTCTGAAACTGATGATGCAATTTCTGTGCGTTTTATAACAACCTACGCTCATGCTTTAAAGATTGATTACTATATTCCTCATCCAAAGGAAAGATTTCATATTGAAGGAGTTCAATATTTGAATTCACCATATATTTTTGAAGATTTAATTGCTGAATTATGGAAGGAATATGAGTTCATTGAAGTGTATCATTTTACTTCGTCTGTATGTTTACATTTAAAAGGTATGTCTCATGTGCGTTTGAAAGGGATTTCGATTCCTTATTATGAACAACGTCAAAATGAATTAAGAAAATTAGGATGTGAATTTATCCATGTCCCATTGGGCTGGTAATAAGGAAATACAGAAAGTATAAAAAATCCTGTTAGTGTAAAAGCTAGCAGGATTTTTGGATAACTTATAGTTTTTTGTTACAATAAAAAGAAAGAACGGAGGGATATCATGCAAGTAACTAAAATTGAAGTACAAAAGAAAAAGCAAAATCGTTTTAATATTTACATTAATGATGAATTTGCTTTTGGAGTAGATGAAGCTACTTTATTAAAGTTCGCATTAACAAAAGGAACAGAAATAACGCAAGATACAATCCGTGAAATTGAACAGGAAACACAGTATCAAAACGCATACCAAAAAGCTTTGCATTTTTTAAATTTTAAGTTAAGAACGGCTAAAGAGGTCTATGAAAAACTCGAAAAACTAGAAGTGTACGATGAAGTGATAAACCAAGTTTTACAACAATTAATGGATCATGGATTTGTCAATGATCAGTTTTATGCAGAAAGTTATGTACGAGAAAATTTTGCATTACAGAAAAAGGGTCCAAAAGCTGTAGCGTTTGAATTAAAGAAAAAAGGTGTGAATGATTCTATTATTCAAAAAGCTTTAACGGAGTTTGATGAAGCGACACAATTAGATCAAGCAATAGAAATTGCACAAAAATATGTCGACCGACAAGGAAATGCACCTGTTAAGACAGTGAAACAAAAAGTGTATGGCTTTTTAATGCAAAGAGGATATGACTTAGATATCGTACAATCTGTGATTTCAGAATTGACATTTGAAAAGCAAGAAGAGAATGAAGAAGAACTAGTGATGAAACAAGGTGAGAGAATTTTGAAAACTTTACTTTCTAAATATGAAGCAACAGATTCACAAGTTTGGTATCAATTAAAAGGAAAATTATATCAAAAAGGTTTCAGTAGTTCTGCTATAGATGAAGCGATTGAAAAGTTGAAATGGGAGAGTGAAGAATGGATTTAGAACAATATGGAATTAAAATGTGGTCTGAAGAGAAAATTGCTTCATTTCAGGAAAAACTATTAGCATGGTATGACAAAGAAAAGAGAGATTTACCGTGGAGACATTCGAATAATCCTTATCATATATGGGTGAGCGAGATAATGCTTCAACAAACAAGGGTCGACACAGTGATTCCGTACTATTATCGATTTTTAGAAACTTTCCCAACAATTGAGTCTTTAGCAAATGCACAAGAAGAAGAATTGTTAAAAGTTTGGGAAGGTTTGGGGTATTATTCAAGAGTCAGAAATATGCAAAAAGCTGCTCAGCAAATTATGGAAGAATATAATGGTGAATTCCCAGATACTATGGAAGAAATCCAAACTCTAAAAGGAATTGGACCATATACAGCAGGAGCGATTGCTAGTATTGCTTTTAATTTGCCAGAACCAGCAGTCGATGGAAACTTAATGCGTGTTATTAGCCGATTGTTTGAAATAGGATTAGATATCGGTAATCCATCCAATAGAAAAGTATTTCAAGCAGTTGCAGAAAAAATTATTTCAAAAGAGCGACCTGGAGACTTTAACCAAGCATTGATGGATTTAGGCTCAGATATTGAATCACCAGTAACACCACATCCAGAAGATAGTCCGGTAAAAGAATTTAGTGCAGCGTATTTAAATGGAACAATGCATTTATATCCAGTGAAAATTCCTAAGAAAAAGCCAGTGCCAATGAAGTGGCAAGCATTTGTCATTCAAAATGATAAAGGGCAATATTTATTAGAGAAAAATACTTATGCAGATTTATTAAGTGGATTTTGGCATTTTCCATTAATAAGAGATTATACACCTACAAGGAAACAATTGAGTTTATTAGATGAAATAGCAGAAGAAGTTGAAGATTATCCAAATAAAAATATCCCGTTAGAAACACAATTTGAATCAATTTATCAATTAAAGATTCAAAAAGGTAAGAAATTGAAGGGTGAAATCAAACATATTTTTAGTCATCAAAAATGGGAAATTGAATTAACAAAATATCAAGTACAATCATATGATGAAATAGAAAGATTAACTGATAGAGAATTAAGATGGGTAGAAGCAGAAGAGTTTTATAAAATGCCTTTTTCAAAAGTTCAAACAAAATTATGGGAACATGTATCAGGGCAAGACGAGAATAATAAGTAGTAGATATTCACACAAGCGATGAAATGTGCTATACTACAATCGAGAATGAATGTAAAGAAAAGGGAGCTTTTCTAAAATCGATATAGAAGGTTGGACTCGTGATGCAAAATCCAAGAGAAGGAGAATTCATCACTGTCAAGAGTTATAAACATGATGGCAGTCTTCATCGTACGTGGAGAGATAGTATGGTGCTAAAAACAAGTGACCAAGCAATTATCGCTTGTAATGATCATACTTTAGTAACAGAAGCGGATGGAAGACGTTGGCTAACAAGAGAACCAGCATTGTTATATTATCATAAGCATTACTGGTTTAATGTAGTAACCATGATTCGTCAAAAAGGAATATCCTACTATTGTAATCTAGCTTCTCCCTATGTATTAGATAAAGAAGCATTAAAATACATTGATTACGATTTAGATATTAAAATATTCCCAGATGGTGAAAAAAGACTATTAGATGTCGACGAATATGAACAACACCGCCGACAAATGCATTATTCAAAAGAAATCGATCAAATTTTGAAGGCGAATGTTGAGATTCTAGTCGATTGGATTAATAATAAAAAAGGTCCGTTTTCACCAGAGTATGTTGACTTATGGTATGAACGTTATTGTCAACTAACCTATCGTAAACAATAACTCAAGGTAGTGTGAGCGAGAGAGTGTTTTGAAGTGAATGCTTCAAAACACTTTTTTCGTAAAAAATATAAAAAAAGTTACAAAAAAGACTTGAAAAGTAAGTCTAGCTATGGTAA
>NZ_CAURVN010000039.1:0-12158 GCF_963528195.1 uncultured Granulicatella sp. | reverse complement strand
ACCAACTTTTGTTTCTGTCATGAGTAAGACGGTAAAACCGTCTTGGAGTTTTCCTGTACTAGAAGCCACTCGGCTTCTAGTACTTTTGCTACTATTAGAAAGTCATTTTTATTTACTATTAATTTTTCATTATTTTTCTAAGAACGCTAATAACGCTTTAGAAAATGCTTCTGCGTATTGGAAAATAGAACCATGCCCCGCATTTGGATAGATGATTAATTCACTTCCAGCAATTTTTTCGTGCATCTTATATGAATTTTGAGTTGGCACTTGTAAGTCATTATCCCCATTTACAATTAAAGTTGGCTGAGTTATAAAAGAAAGACTATCCTTTTCATCTTGTCCCCAACGTTTAATCGCTTTTAATTGAGTTAAAAATCCTGGAACATTCATTTCTTTGTCCGCATTTTCTTTCGTTCTCTCACCCATACGATTCAATACTTTCATCGCTTCTTGGTATCCTTTTTCATCATGATTATAGAAAATATAACGTTTTGGATCTACTCGATGTAACATTGCTTTGAACATAAAATGGAATGTTTTACTAGTGACTTTATCCATTTCAAGACCACCTCGTGGACCAGTTCCTGCTAATACTAATCGATTGACTAAAGAAAAATTTAAACGGACGATTTCTTGAGCAACCATTCCACCCATAGATAATCCTAATAAATTAATTCGTCCATAACCTAATGCTGTAATGATCTCAATAGCTTGCTCTGCCATACCGGGAATTGTATCTGCAACTTTTCCCTGACTAGCTCCAACTCCAGGTAAATCCATTACGATAATATGATGGTTTTCTGCGATTAAATCTAATAATTTTGGATCCCAATTATCTAAGACTGCCGCTAAATGCGTAAGCATGACTAATAGAATGTCTGAATTTCCTTTTCCTAATTCTCGATAAGCAATTTGATTTCCTTTTACACTAATGAATTGATTTTTAGTTTGAATATAAGACATATTATTTTTCTCCTTCGAATGTTAAAACTGTTTTTCCTTTTGAACGACCATTAGCTACTTTATCCAGTGCCTTATTCACTTCTTCAAAAGAATATACGGTATCAATGGATGGTTTAATTTTTAATTGTTCAAAAATATTTGCTACTTCTTGTAATTGGCGTCCGTTACTTTGAACAAAGATAAAGTGATAATGAATATTGTATTTTTTAGCTAATTTATCAAATTTACGTCCTGCTAACCAAAATAGTATTTGTTTCCATTTAGGTAAATTCATTCTTTTAGCAAAATCACCATTCGGCATTGCTCTTAATGAAACTAATTCTCCTCCTGGTTTCATGATTGACATTTGTTTTTCAGTTTCTGCACCACCTAGAGTATCTAAAACATAATCCACATTTTGTAATATTTGAGTATAGTCTTCTGTTTTATAATCAATAAATCGATCCACTCCGAGTGCCATTACACGTTCTTTATTAGCTACATCACCATTTGTAATAACGGTTAATCCCTTTGCTTTTGCAATTGGAATTGCCATTCCACCAACTCCACCAGTACCACCTGAAATAAAAATTGTTTTTCCTGCTTCTGCTTTCATTAATTCTAATGCCTGCATAATCGTCAAAGCTGTAAGTGGAATCGCTGCTGCTTCTACATCGCTTAAATATTCTGGAACTTTTGCTAAGGCTTCACTATCTACTGCAATATATTCAGCAAAGGCACCAATTGAATCAAGTGTCAATCTAGCAAATACACGCTCCCCTAATTTAAAATTCTTTACTTGATTTCCTACTTCTTCGACTACTCCTACAAATTCATTTCCCGCTGTTTGTGGGCTTGCATAAGGAACAATTAATTTCACTTCTCCTCTTGAAATCATATTATCTAACGGATTTACGCCTGCTGCTTTTACTCTTACTAAAACTTGTTCACTAGTAATTTTTGGTTTTTCAATTTCTGTTATCGTTACTGTAATATTATCTTTATGGTATTTTGTATGTTGTGCTGCCTTCATTTTGCTTCCTCTTCTTTCTTGTATCTTTATCAAATACATGTTTTCTAAAATATTACTGACTTATTTCTAAGTCAGTATTTTGAATCTTTTGCTGTTTGATATAAATTATCGATAACATCTTTCAATGTTTTATTTTTTAATTCTCTTTCTAATTCTTCTTCTACATCAGAAAAAATAGGTGAAATAGCTCCTTCAATATATCTTCCAACTGGACAATTTAAATTTCTATTTTGATGGACTGGGAATAAACTAATACGTTCTACTTCCTGTGTCGCAAAATAAATTTCTAATAAACTAAGATCTTTTGGAGATTTCGTTAATTCATATCCCGATTTTCCTTGATGTGAAGAAATAATCTCTGCTTTTTTTAATAAAGCAATGACTTTACGAATATAACTTGCATTAGTTCCAACACTTTCTGCTAAAGATTGAGAACTTAAAATAGTACTACTCTCACTTATCATTGAAAGAATATGTAATGCAACTGAAAATTTAGTATCCATAATTCTACCTCTCTTAAAGTTGTATCTGATACAAGAACAAGTTTATTTTATTTTTAATTTAAAAGCAAGTAGTTTTTCAAATAAAAGTATTTAATACACTTAGAAGTCAATCACAAACTAAAGAAAATAAAATAAACTTTCCAATGTAGCGTGAGTATAAGAAGCCATGCTGGCTTCTTATACAGGAAACTTTGAGACCTAGGCTCAAAGTTTAGCCATGAGATTCGCTTTGCGAAGCTGCTGGCGTCCTTCGCTACATTAGAAAGTCCTATATTATTTACTATTTATCCAAAACTTCGTATTCTACTTCTTCACCAAAGAATTCATCATATAATGCTTGAATCGCACGTTTTTCATACTCTTCTCTAATACCAAACATCATAGAAACTTCGGATACCCCTTGATTATATAATTCAATATTGATCTGTTCACGGGCTAATGTGCTAGCAACACGAGCAGTTGTACCGACCATACTAACCATTCCTTCCCCTACTAACATGATTAAGCATAATCCACGTTCATAGTAAGCTTCATCCGCATTTAGTTCTACTTTCAAACGTTGTACAATACGATCTAAAACTTCATCAGTTGCATCTTCTCCACGAATAATAATCGTTGCATCATCAATCCCTGTTGGAATATGTTCTACACTGACCCCTTCATCTTCGAATAATTGTAATGTTTTTCTTAAAAATCCAATTTCATGGTTCATTAAATATTTTTGAATATAAACACTAACGAAACCTGATGAACTTGCAATTCCAGAAATAATCGAAGGAGAATTTACTTTCCCTTTCATAATGTAAGTTCCTTTTGCAGAAGGATTATTCGTATTACATACATGAACTGGAATTCCTTTTTTAATGGCTGGTAATAACGCTTCAGTATGGAACACTGAAAATCCCGCATAAGATAACTCACGCATTTCTGTATAAGATAATACATCAATTCCAAGAGGTTTATGAACTAGTTTTGGACTGGCTACAAAGATTGCATCCACATCTGTAAAGTTTTCATACTCTTCAGCTGAAACTGCATTCGCTAAAATCGATCCTGTAATATCAGAACCACCACGAGAGAATGTCACAACTTTTCCATCTTTTGTTACTCCAAAAAATCCTGGGAATACAATAATGTCTTTTTCTAATTGTAAATATTCTAATTCCTTATACGCTTCTTCTAATACTTGAGCATTTCCTGGAGTATCACTGACGAATAAATTCGCTTCTTTAGGACTAATATATTTTGCTGGTAAACCTTCTTTTGTAAAATAGTCTGCAATTAATTTTGCATTATTATCTTCTCCACTTGCTTTATAAGCATCCATCAAATAAGCAGGTTCTAAATTACTCTCTTTTAATGTTGCAAAATGTTGACGAATGTTATCCATTACATCTGAATTTAATTGTAATTCATCATAAATTTCTTGATAACGTTCTAAAATCACTTCTAAAACTGCTTCATTATATTGTCCTTCAATTTGAGAAGTTGCTAATTGAATTAATAAATCCGTAACTTTTTCATCGTCTGAATGACGTTTTCCTGGTGCAGATACAACGACAATTCTTCTATCACTATCTGCTTGTACAATTTGAAATACTTTTTTGATTTGTTGACTATTGGCTAATGAACTTCCACCAAATTTAATTACTTTCACTTTGACACCTCATTTAGATGATTAACTCTATTTTCTTTCATAATGGTAACAGAATAGCAAATTCTTTTTTGAACTGCAATCATTTTTACTCGATTTTCATCAAAAAGTGTATTTATTTTATATACAAGTGTTTACATTTTAAGTTACACTCCCTTTCGTACTAAGTTGTATATTTCTTGCATTAAAATCTATAATCCGTTATGCTAATAAGACAAAAACATCCAAAAGGAGAGAATACTATGTCAAAAATGTTACACACATGTGTTCGTGTTAAAAACTTAGAAGAGAGTTTAGCTTTCTACCAAGAAGCATTTGGATTTAAAGAAACTCGTCGTAAAGATTTTCCAGAACACAAATTTACAATCGTTTATTTAGCATTTGAAGGTGACGATTATGAATTAGAATTAACGTATAACTACGGACATCCAGGATATGAAATCGGAGACGGTTACGGTCATATTGCAATTAGTAGCAATGATTTAGAAGGATTACATGCTGAACACGTAGCTAAAGGCTATGATGTAACAGAATTAAAAGGTTTACCTGGAAATCCAGCAAACTACTATTTTGTAAAAGATCCTGATGGATACAAAATCGAAATTATTCGTGAAAAATAATCCCATTTAAGGAGAACTTTTATGAAACCTGAAGAACTATATGTACATGCAAAAAATGCATTGGAACATTCATACTGTCCATACTCTAATTTCCCAGTAGGCTGTGCCATTTTATATAAAGATGGAACAGTAATTACTGGAGTTAATGTGGAAAATGTTTCTTTTGGAGCAACAAACTGTGCAGAACGTACAGCTTTATTCACTGGGGTAACAAAAGGCTATCAAAAAGAAGATGTGGAAATGCTTGTAGTAGCTGGTAAAACGGACTACTTCCTACCTCCATGCTGTTTATGCCGTCAAGTATTAGTAGAACTATGCCCTGCTGATACTCCAATTTACCTTTCTAATAATAAAGGCGAATTAAAAGAAACAATTTTACGTGATTTAGTTCCACTAGCATTTACTGAAATGTAATCACCTAGCACCTTTTACGGTGCTTTTTATATTGAAAATTTTGGATATTTAGTGTTTTTACGTGACAGCTACTCTCTTGTCTGCTATAATATTATCTATGCGATGAGGCGACAAGCAGACAAAGAAGTCTGCTAAGTCAAGTGGAACAGATGTGCTTGCACACTACCGGATGTAGCTGTTTGTTCATGTGTGATGTGAACACCATGACACATATATTATGTATATGCCACTATAAAAGGATTAGAGATTTCTAGTCCTTTTTCTTTTGTCCACTTGCATTCTATGATACAATACAACAGAGAAAATCAATATGATTGATAAAGGAGAATTTACGTGAAACATTGCCCTTTCTGCCACGAATTAATTGAAGAGAAAGAAACTTTATGTCCTTTCTGTGGCACTATTCAAGAAGAACAGTTAGATGAAAATTCAACAACGATTCAAACATCTTTATTTGATGAAGAAAATAAATCTACTCAACCAAATTCTGTAGAAAACAGAAGTGATCAAGAATACCGTATTAAAAATAACCAAGCGATTTATTCAAGCTTTTGGAGAAGAATTACTCGTTTCTTTAGCTTTTTCTTTGGAAAATTAATCCATCCAACAAATAATTATTCGAGAAAACGTCAAAATAGTCGATTATTTGGTTACATTATGATTATCGTTTCGACATTATTATCAGCTTATATTACTACACATGGTATTCGAGCAGTTTTATCCCAATATCAATTACTAGCGGATATTTCTATCTTACCAAGTTTAACGGTTACTCCAAATTATATTTTAGTTTTCTTAAAACTATTATTATTTTACGCAGTATTTTATTTTGGATTCCCAGTCATTGCTTTTGGAGTGAAACATATTTTCTTAAAACGACAACATGTATTTCATTACTGGTTAACACAATATGAATCGATGAATGCTTTAGCGATTATTTTATTAATCATTACAGCATTTATGACATTTGTATCTCCAATTGCTTTATTAGTCGTCATTTTATTCTTCTTTACATTGCATTTGTTTACATTTATCGTAACATTTGTCATTTCCATTGCTCAAGAACAAAATGATACTAGTTTAGATACGCCATACATTGCTTTAATTGGTTTATGTATTCAATTAATTATTGTTTTAAGTTTATTATTTATTTTATTTTAGACAGTAAAAAGTCCATAGATTCGCTCTATGGACTTTTTTGTTACTCTCTATTTTGAACTAAAAATAGCATTAAATATTTCTTTGAAGAATGTCACAATTTTATCCAACCATCCTTCACGATTGGCTTGATCCACTAATTGACCAATTTTTCCTTTTACAGTATTAGATAATGAATTTAATTGTTCTAATACTTGTTTGGAATCAATCGCACTAGTTTGTTGGTAACTTAAGGCAAACTGAATAATATTATTCACTTGAGTTGGACTAATAACTTTATCTAATCCATATTTTTTTAATGCCTCATTCACAATTCTTTCAACGTCTTCTTTTGTCGCTACTTGACCTTGCTTTTCTTTAATTTCTGCTAGAGTTTTCTTAATATCAATCATAGCTTGATCTAATTTTGCAGCATCAAAGCCTTTTTCTTTTGCCTGTTCTTGAGCAATTTGATTCGTTAACTCTAGCTCCTTTTGAGCAACTGCTGTACGTTTTCCATCTAATACAACTCCATTTGCTTCAAAAGCTTTGTATACACCTGTTAAAGCAGATTCACCTGTTACTTTAGATACAGCAGCTACTTCAATTTCTGCATCAGCTACCCCTGCTGTAATCGCAGCATTGGCATATTGTTCAGAAGTAACAAGAGTAATATTTTTTGGAGTAGCAATATGAACTTTTACCCCTTCCCCCTTATTTCTCTTTTGAACCATTACAGATGAAATCATTACAGAAGTATTCGCTTCACCAGCTCCTAAATATTTCACTAAGTCTTCCCCTGTAGCTTTTGTTGTCATTACAGTATTTTCATCTTTAATTCCTAATAATTTAGATGTTTCTTTAATTTGTTGTTCATTTAAGCCTCCACCATAAACAACAGTTGGTTTCCCCCATTTCTCATTAATGGCTGTTGTATCAATCGCATAAACTTGCTGAGAAACAAGTCCTAATAGCATTGTAGCAACAATGATAGGGCGAAATATTTTTTTCATGTCATTAACCTCCTTTGACATTACTATCTTACTTTATTTTCTTGAAGATTTGTGGAGATTTTTATTAAGAATTGTATAAAAATACCTCTGCAAATTGACTTCACAGAGGCATATGCTAATGTTTTATTCTCATATGTTTTTCTTGCAATTGTTCTTTCATTGTAATGAGATAAACTGCTATTAATATGAGTACGATTCCCACAATATCAATTCCTTGGAATACTTCTCCTAATAAAATAATTGAAAAGAATACTGAAGAAATCGGCTCAGCTGAAGCTAACAAACTTCCTTGAACAGGTCCAATGAGTGAAACACCTTCTAAATACAATGTATATGCAAAAATCGTTCCAATTCCAATAATTCCGATAAAGGCAATGAAAGTATAAGGTTTCCATTGAATCGTATATTGCCAACTAGCGCTACCAATATAAAATAAAATTCCTCCGGACAATAATCCTAATCCAGTTACAATTAAACTTCCCCATCGATAAATCAATTTACCAGGTAATAAGGTATAAAGCGCATAGGTAAATGCAGAAATAATTCCCCAAAATAAACCAGCAGGAGTAAGGGATAAGTTAAATGGATTTCCATGAGTCGCAATAACAAACGTACCTACTAAAGCAAAAAATATCGCAGCAAATTCCATCACTGTTGGTGCTGTCTTCTCTTTTAAACTTACATAAATGACAATTAAAATCGGACAAGTATATTGCAGTACAGTTGCTGTTCCTGCATTTGAATCATGAATTGCAATTAAATAGGTCAATTGGCATAACATCAATCCAAAAATTCCAAAATATAATATTTGAAACATTTCTTTCGGTGTTGAAATTAATGTTTTAAATTGTTCTGGTTGCTTAAAAAAAGCTAATATTGTCAGGAATACTCCTGCAATAATCATTCTTAATGCCGTTAAATAAATAGGAGAAACTGCGGAATCATTCATCAAATATTGTCCACACGCTCCTGAAAGCCCCCATCCAATGGCTCCAATTAAAGTATAAATTCTACCTTTTACCATTTTATTCAATACTTTTCATCCTCCTATTTTTCTGAAATGAAAAACGCTCCTAATGAAGTAGTAGAGAATAATAAAATCATTGGATAAATTTCTAAACGTCCAGCAATCATTCCAAGAGATAGCAAAATCGTATTAAAATCAGAATACATAGAGAAATTACTTGTTGGTCCCACTTCTCCTAAACCAGGACCAATATTATTAAAGGTCGCTGCAATACTTGAAAATGCTGTTAAAAAGTCAGGTGCTTCAACCGAAACAGAAATGAGTAATACTAAAAATACTGCTACGTAAACTAATAAGTAATTTGCAATTCCACTAGACATTTTATCATCGATTACTTTACCGTTAAATTTTGACATAATCACTCGACGTGGTTGTCCCATTTTTTTAATTTCAGCGATGGCATTTTTGAAATAAATTACGACACGAGAAACTTTAATTCCCCCAGCAGTCGATCCTGCACAACCTCCTACGAACATTAATAATAATAACACTACTTGTGGAAACACTCCCCACTGACCGAAATCAGCTGTTGAATATCCTGTTGTTGTAATAATAGATGAAACCGTGAAAAATACACTTCTAAAAGGAACATCTAATTGTGATTGAACGATACTTAATGAAGCAAAAATAGCTACTGAAGCAAACGCGATAATTCCAATATAGGAACGTCCTTCCTCATCGGTCAACACATCTCGAATCGAACCTAATAATAGGAAATAATATAAGTTGAAGTTCACTCCAAAGAGCATCATTCCAACACCGATAATCCATTCAACCATTTCAGGATTTGGATAAATGGCAAATCCTGCATTGTTAATAGAGAATCCACCTGTTCCAGCTGTCCCAAATGATAATAATAAGGCATCAAATAATGGAACTTTAACAAGCATTAAAATAATGACCAATATCGCTGTCATCACTAAATAAATCGCATATAAAATACGGGCAGTTTTTGCTAGTTTAGAGACTAATTTCCCAAAAACCGGACCAGGAACTTCTGCACGCATTAACTGAACAGAATCAGAACCCGTACTTGGTAAAATAGCTAATGCAAATACTAAGACTCCCATCCCTCCAACTAAGTGGGTAAAGCTACGCCAAAATAATGAGGAATATCCTAAAATAGACAAATCACTTAAAATACTTGAACCAGTTGTTGTAAAACCACTAGCTGTTTCAAAAAATGCATCTGCTAAATTTGGAATCTCTCCTGCAAATACAAATGGTAGCCCACCAAAAAATGATAATAATATCCAACTGAGAGCTACCGTTACAATTCCGTCTCGTGGCATAATTTTCATATTTTTAGGCTTTGCTAGTGTACAAACAGTTCCAATAACAACTAATAAAGCAATCGTTCCAGCATAACTTAGCAGTTGATGGAAACTTTCTCGATAAATCAAACTAACGATTAATGGTAGAAGTAGTAATAAAGCTTCGACTTGTAAAATTTTTCCTACCAAATAACATACTGTTCTTCTTTGCAAAATCATCAACTCCTATTCCAAAATATCGATAATATCATCGAAGTTTTTCTGAGTTGTTACGACGATTACTCTATCATGCGGTTCTAATTGGTCATTTCCATCCGGATAAATTAATTTTTCCCCACGAACGATAAAGGCAATTAATAAATTCGATTTTGTTTTTAATTTAGAGAGCGGAATCCCACAAACACGACTATTTCTTTCAATACGGAATTGCAATGCTTCTACTTGATTATCAGCTACACGATACAAAGCTTCAACATTTGACCCCTTAGTATTCGCACGAGCACGCACAAATTGAACAATTTCATTGGCAACAATTTGTTTTGGTGTAATAATCGATTGTGGATCGACATTTTTTAATACTTTTAAAATACCAGTACGACTCATTTTAGTAATAACTTTTCGAACACCACGATGTTTTGCATATACTGATAAAATTAAGTTTTCTTCATCAATTCCTGTTAATGAAACGAAGGCATCATAGTTTGTTAACATCTCTTCTTCTAATACATCATGATCCGTTCCATCTGCATGAATAATTGTAGCATTTGGGAATTGTTCACTTAAAAATTTCGCACGTTCTTCATTGACTTCAATGACTTTTGGATGGATTTTAGTCGTTTTAAGCATATCTAATAAGTAATATACAATTTTTCCTCCACCAACCATTAAACTTGAACGGACTTGTTTCGTAATATAATTCGTAATTTTTAAAAAGGTAGAAATATCTTCGTATGCTCCAGTAATATGGATACGGTCGCCTCTTTGAATAAAGGAATCCCCACTTGGAATAAATACTTCGGAATCACGTTGAATTGCACAAACTAGGATAGTCCCGAATCGATTTCTAAAATCTTTCAAGCTTAATCCAATTAGTGGTGAATGGTCTTGAATTTCCAACTCAATTAAACTAACTCGATTACTTGCAAAACTTTCTACACTTAAGGCAGAAGGATATTTAAAAATTTTAAAAATATCACGTGCTGCTGATAATTCCGGATTAATTAATAAGGAAATTCCTAAACTTTCTCGAACAAAATTCAACTGTTGAGAATACTCTGGATTTCGAACACGAGCTACTGTATATTCTGCTCCAATTTGTTTTGCTAAAATGGCTGCAATAATATTAATTTCATCCATTTCAGATACAGCTAGAAAAATATCTGCATTCGCAACTCCTGCTTCTTGTTGGATATCATAACTTGCACCATTCCCAACAATCCCCATAATATCAAATTTATTCATCATTCTTTCTACAATGACTGGGTTTTTATCAATTAAAACAATATCATTTGCTTCTGAAGTTAGTTCACGGCATAATACTTCGCCGACCTTTCCTCCACCAACAATTACTATTTTCACACATTTTCCTCCAGGTCTTTAAAATCTTCCGAGTGTCATTTTACTCTTATAATAGAAGAACGTCAATGTATTGCAATGAACTCTCTTCTTATATTACAATGTAAGCATGAAAATATAAGGAATGAATGTAAATGGAAGAATTAGACTTACAACTATTATGCCAAGAAATTTCAAAAAAATACTTTCATAAAGAGTTTCGCCATCAAATAACTTATAATTCCCGACTAAAATCAAGTGGTGGTCGTTATATTTTGAAAACAGGCAATATTGAGATTAATCCTAAAGTTGAAACTATTCTCGGCAAAGATGTTTTAATCGGCGTTATTAAACATGAATTATGTCATTATCACTTACATCAAGAAGGAAAAGGATATCGACATCAAGATAGAGATTTTAAAATGCTGTTACAACAAGTTGGAGGTCACCGTTTTGTAGAACGTATGGAACCTTTTCGTTATATTTATTCATGCAAGTCTTGTGGAGCAACTTTTCATCGTATGAGAAAAATTGATACTAATAAATTTCGTTGTGGTCGTTGTCGTGGCAATTTAGTGTTAGATTCTACTTCTGAATCATAAAAATCCAGCAATTTTTAACACTTGCATTCTAAGTGAAACTTTGATACCATTACATACATTGAGCGGTCGTGGCGGAATGGCAGACGCGCTGTCTTGAGGGGGCAGTGGGTGTATACCTGTGCGGGTTCAAGTCCCGCCGGCCGCATAAATATAGAAAGGGATAAAATCACGTTCTACGGAACCATGATTTTATCCCTTTTGTTTTGTATTTTGATGATTCTATTAGATGACTGATATAAGGATTTTCATAGTAGCAGCAATGAGAAACCCCAGGTGGCTGCTTGCGTCATTATGATACTATAGACAAATCAATTCACATCTTAAACGTACACACATATATGTCTGACCCCAAGGATATTCATAGTATCAAAAGTGATAAAAT
>NZ_CAURVN010000038.1:0-12282 GCF_963528195.1 uncultured Granulicatella sp. | reverse complement strand
TAATCTGGGCTTATAGCCCCGGTTCAAACCACCCGTTAGACGGGTGGTCATGATTAGGAAATTAATAGCCTTTTTTATATAAAAAACCCACCTAACTATTCAAACTTTCGTCTGATTTGCTAGGTGGGCGAACTTCGTTGGCAGAGTTTCTGGCATAAGTGTATGATGGTTGTTTATTTTTAGAATACCTCTGCCAATCAAAGCGAAGATTAACGAAAAGAACGAGGTTCTTTTCGGAAATCACATCAATAAAAAAGGAAAAATAAGTAAAATGATTGTTTAAATTAATCATTTTATTATATTGTTTAAGCAATGAATAATCATTACTTTTATAAATGTATTATACGATTTTTATTGCTTTTTTAAAAGTAAAAACATTTAAGATTAAGAAATTTCTTTCTTACAAAAATGTAAGAAACAAAAAGAAAATGATAGCTAAAATACAGGAATGCATCGATTTTATTTGATAGAATAAATACAAATCAAAGAGAAAGTAGGAATAGAAATGACATTATTAGATGTAAAACAAGTACAAAAAATTTACCATACAAGATTTGGAGCGATGCAAGTAGAAGCATTAAAAGATATTACTTTTAGTGTTGAAAAAGGAGAATATGTTGCCATTATGGGTGAATCTGGTTCTGGTAAAACAACGCTACTAAATATTTTAGCCACATTAGATCGTCCAACAAAAGGACAAGTATTATTGAATCAATTAGATATTCAAAATATACCTGACAAAACATTAGCAGCATTTCGTCGCGATCATTTAGGATTTGTATTCCAAGATTTTAACTTGTTAGAAACATTATCTGTTAAGGATAATATGTTACTTCCATTAGTACTAGCGAAGAAAACTGTTCAAGAAATGGAGAAAAAAGTAAAACCTGTTGCTACTTTATTAGGGATTGAAAAATTATTAGAAAAATATCCTTATGAATTATCCGGAGGTCAACAACAAAGAGTAGCCATTGGACGTGCAATGATGGCGGATCCTAGTATCTTACTAGCAGATGAACCGACAGGGGCATTAGATTCAAAATCTTCTAGCAATATTTTAGATGTGTTTGATACTTTAAATGAAAATGGACAAACTATTTTGATGGTAACGCATAGTACATTAGCCGCTAGTCGAGCTAAACGAGTGTTATTTATTAAAGATGGAATTTTGTATCATCAATTATTTAAAGGGGAACGTACAGATGAAGAAATGTTTGAAGCAATTTCTGATACGTTAACAGTAATGGCTAATCGAGGTGAGACTCATGTTTAAATTAATTAGTTCATTAGCAGTATCCAATTTAAAGAAAAATCGAACACTTTATATTCCATTCTCGATTGCTTCTATTACAATGATGGTCATCACCTATATTCTATTGGCACTATCTACAAATAAAACGATTTTACAAAGTAATGGTGGAAATACGGTAGTTATGGCATTAGGTTTTGGTGTTGTGATTATGTTACTTGTCTCTACCTTAACAATGATTTATGCGAATGGATTTGTAATGAAAAATCGCTCGAAAGAATTTGGATTGTATAGCATTTTAGGGTTAGGGCGCTCACAAATTCAATTGTTACAAGTTATTGAAATGGTATTGTTCGCAATAGTGAACCTTATTGTAGGGCTTGTATTAGGAGTATTGTTGAATCGATTAGCCTTTGCCTTATTATTAAAAGCAATGCGCTTTAACGTTCCAATTTCATATGAATTCCAAATTGCATCAGTCATTATAATTGGAATTTTATTTAGTGGGATTTTTGTATTCTTAATGATTTTAAATGCGATTAAAATTAGAGTGAGTCGACCATTAGAATTATTACGTGAGAAGAAATCGGGTGAAAAAACAGGGCGTTTCTTAAGTATTCGTGCACTAATTGGAGTAGCAATTTTAGGATATGCTTACTATATTTCTCAATCTATTGAAAGTCCGATTAAAGCATTAGGTTGGTTCTTTATTGCAGTATTATTAGTTGTCATCGCAACGTATATTTTATTTGATGCTGGAAGTATTGCGCTTTTACGTTTCTTGAAAAATCGTAAAACATTTTATTATCGTCCAATAAACTTCATCTCAGTTTCTAATTTGATTTTTAGAATGAGAAAAAATGCAATGGGCTTAGCAAGTATTTGTATTTTATCAACAATGGTATTAGTTACTCTTGGAACAACAGGTTCATTACAGTTTGGTGCACAGGAAGTCATTAATCGAACAAGTCCAACTGATTTTGACTTTAGAGGAATGTATCGTAATGCAGAAGAAGTAGCAGAATATTCAAAAGAGGTAAAAGAATTAGCGGCAAGCACCTCTTCAAAAGTAACGGATTTTTATGAATATTCTTATATTTTAACAGCGGGAAATCATGAAGGAAATGTCTTAAATACAAATGTTAAACAATTAGGTGCTTTACCAGAGGCAATGGTCGTTCTTATATCGGTAGAAGATTATAATCGTAATACAGGTGAAAATCTTACTGTTCAATCAGGAGAAATGTTACTAGGAGAGGAAAATTTCAAAAAGAAACCTACGTTTAATCAAGTATCTTTAGGAGATAATACATTTTCAGTTGCACAAGTCATTGATGTAAAAAAATTCTCAAAAATTGCGGTGGCAAATCCGAATATTACTGATCATTCTTATATTGGTATTTTAAATGAAGAAGATATGGTAAAAGTTGTTCCATATTACAGTAAAGAAAACGATGGAGGACATCGAGCTTATACAAGACAATATATAGCATTATGGAATACATCTAGTCAAACCGATGAGGAGAAGAAAAAAGAATTAGAAGTGTATCAACAATCAGACATTGCTGGAGGAATTGATGGGAAAATAGAAATTGCTCAATTATTATTCCAATTTTATGGTTCTTTATTATTCTTAGGAATCTTATTAGCCATTGCCTTTTCAGTAGGAGCAGTTTTAGTCATTTACTATAAACAAGTTTCTGAAGGTTATGAAGACCGTGAACGTTATGTCATCTTGAAGAAAATTGGAATTGATCAACCAATGATTCATCAATCCATTAATCGTCAAGTATTAATTGTATTCTTCTTACCATTATTAACAGCATTCTTACATACTGCGTTATCTTATAATATGGTAAGTAAAATTGTGTTAATCTTTGGAATTAAAGGAAGTATTATTGCTTTAACAATGTTAGCAGTAGCGGGAGTCTTTATGGTTGCTTACTTCTTAATTTACAAAATCACTTCAAGAGAATACTTCAAAATTATCAATCGATAGTAAAAACAAACGTCTTTAGTGAAAGCTAGAGGCGTTTTTTTATTTAAAATTTTTTCAGTGATTATGCGAAAAGATTCGTATTAAAAATATTTTTTTTAAAAATTCTTAACATTTATATCGCATGAAAGCGTAAATCATGCTATACTGGAATGTATTCAAGTATAGAAATTTGGAGGTTTACTCATGATTGATGTTATCGACTTAAATAAAGTATTCGATAATGGCTTTGAAGCGTTAAAATCCGTTAACTTTTCAATTGAACAAGGGGATTTAGTTTGCTTATTAGGGCCTAGTGGTTGCGGAAAATCAACTATTTTAAATATGATTGCAGGGTTATTACAACCAACTGGTGGAGATATCCAATTTAAAAAATCTTCTGTTATTAATATAGAACCAAAAGATAGAAATATTGGATTCGTATTCCAAAACTATGCATTATATCCTCATATGACAGTGTTAGAGAACATTATGTTCCCATTAACAGTAGGGGAAAAGAAAATCTCAAAAGAAGAAGCTAAAAAAGTTGCAGAAGAATACATGCAATTAACAAATATTGAGGAATTAGCTGAGAAAAAACCTGGTACTTTATCAGGAGGACAACAACAACGTGTTGCGATTACTCGTGCGTTAGTTCAAAAACCAGAAGTATTATTATTAGACGAACCATTAAGTAACTTAGATGCTCGTTTACGTTTAAAAATTCGTGAAGAAATTCGTCGTTTAGTAAAAGAAGTGGGAATTACAACAATCTTCGTAACTCACGACCAAGAAGAAGCTTTATCAATCAGTGATAAAATTATCTTATTAAATGAAGGTGTTATTCAACATCATGATGACCCTCAAAACTTATATTTAGAACCAAATAATTTATTTGTGGCTAAATTTATCGGAAATCCAATTATCAACATTTTAGAAGTTGAAGTAAAAGATGGTGTAATTACTCACCCATCATTCACTTTACAAGCAAGTGAATTAGTGGAAAGTCGTTTCCGTAAAGAATTAGAGCAGGGACATTACTCTTTAGGATTACGTCCCGAAGATTTAGTTCCAAGTGAAAATGGATTATTTACAGTAACTGTTACGGCTGTAGAATTAATCGGTCGTGAACGTATTTTACACTTTACATTAGGAGAACAAAATATTAAATCAATCGTAAGTGTGGAACATAAGATTGAAGAAGGAGACACACTTTCATTTGACCTTCTAAGACATAAATTATTCTTATTCGATCAAAATGGAGAACGTGTATACTAATGAAAAAATATAATCCTGAGAATCAACCAAAGGCGTGGTTATTCCTTCTTCCGTCATTAGGTGTGATTTTACTATTTAATATTTACCCATTAATTCGTTCATTTTGGATGAGTTTCCAAAAGGGTTCATTGTTAAAACTTCAATTTACTGGTTTATCGAACTATCAAAAAGTTTTAGCAGATCCAGTGTTTCATAAAGCATTACTAAATACGGCTTTATATGCATTTGTAGTAGTACCAATTGCTTTATGTATTTCAGTTGTCATTGCTTGGATTATCTTTGAAAAGGTAAAACACAAGAGCGTGTTTGAAACGATTTTCTTCATGCCATATGTTACAAGTACAATCGCAATTGGGATTGTGTTCCGTTATTTCTTTAATGGAAGTTACGGATTAATTAACTTCTTACTTGGTTTAGTAGGGATTCCTGCAGTGAACTGGTTAGACAATGTTAATATGAGCATGCCAACATTAATTATTTTTGGTATTTGGACAGGGCTTGCATTTAATATCATCATTTTATTAGCAGGTTTAAGAAATATTGATCCAGAACACTTTAAAATTGCAAAAATGTTTGGAGCTACAGAAAAAGAAATTTTCTGGAGAATTACATTCCCTCAATTAGTTCCTACAATTGCATTCTTATCTACAGTGAACTTAATTGGTGCCTTCAAAGTTTATACTCAAGTATATGCATTATTTGGAGGAACAGCAGGGGTAGCCAATAGTGCAATAACTGCAGTTTACTATATTTACGACAAGTTCCATGTGGCTGGTCGTCCAGGGATTGCGATGGCAGCAACTGTAATCTTATTTGTGATTATTCTGATTGCTACTTTCTTCCAAAATAAATTCTTGAGAAGAGCGGAGGGTTAATCATGAAAAAAGTGATCAATTATTTATTATTAGCACTGATTGTGGTTTTATCAATCATTACCGTGTTCCCATTTATTTATATGATTTTGACAGGATTAATGACTTATGCGGAAGCAACTAGTATTCCACCAACATTAATTCCTAAATCATTACAATTCCAAAACTATTTTGAAGTATTCCAAAGAGCGCCATTCTTACGCTACTTTGCTAATACATTATTTGTATCATTATTTACAACTGCTGCAACAGTTATTACTTCATTATTAGCAGCATTTGCTTTAACAAGTTTAGAATTTAAATATAAAAAAGTTGTGACAATGGTGATGGTTTCATTATTAATGGTTCCTTATGAATCAATTATCTTTACAAATTATCAGACTATTGCACAATTAGGATTATTAGATACTTATCTAGCTTTAATCCTTCCGTTTTTAACTAGTATTTTCTATATCTACTATTTAAACGGCTATCTTCGTGGAATTCCAAGTACATTCTACAAAGCCGCTAAAATTGATGGTGCATCAGATTTAGAATATATTCGTCGAATTTTAGTGCCTATGTGTAAGCCAGCGCTTGTAACAGTTGGGATTTTAACATTCATTATGAGCTGGAATTCATTCCTATGGCCATTACTTGCAACAAACACTAAATACTATCGTTTATTAAATAACGGGTTATCAGCCTTCACGACTGAAAGTGGTAGTGATGTTCAATTACAAATGGCTGCCGCAACATTGACAGTAGTTCCTATTTTGATTATCTATTTCGTATTTAGAAAAGAAATTATTAGAGGGGTTGCTAAGAATGGTATCAAAGGATAAAACCGTTGTTACATTCCATAGCGGAATTCTAACGATCGGTGGAACAGTCATCGAAGTCAGTTATGGAAATTCTCATATTTTCTTTGACTTTGGGACAGAGTTTCGTCCAGAATTAGATTTGCCAGATGAACAGTTACAAACACTGATTCAATATGGAATCATCCCAAAACTAAATCATGTCTATGATCCACGTTTGGGATATGAGTACGATGGAGAAGAAACGGGAGAGTATGAAAATACAGCAGTATTTTTATCACATGCTCATCTTGATCATTCAAGAATGATTAATTATTTAGATCCAGCTATTCCATTGTATACGTTAAAAGAAACAAAAATGATTTTAAATAGTTTGAATCGTAATGGAGATTTTTTATTACCAACACCGTTTGAAAAATCTCCTTTTACGAGAGAAATGATTGGCTTAGAACCAAATGCAATCGTAACTGTTGGAGATATTACAATTGAAGTTGTTCCAGTAGATCATGATGCATATGGTGCATGTGCCTTATTAATTCGAACTCCAGATCATTTCATTACGTATACTGGAGATTTGCGATTACATGGTTATATTCCAGAGGCAACTGTTGAGTTTTGTAAAAAAGCGAAGCATACACAGATGCTAATGATGGAAGGGGTAACGATTAGTTTCCCTGAAAGACCAGTTGATCCAACTGAAATTAAACCATCTAATGAATTAGAAGTCATTGAAAAAGTGGTTCAATTCCAAGAAGAAAATCCAAACCGTCCGATAGCTTTTAATGGTTATCCAGCAAATGTGGAACGTTTCGCAAAAATTGTTGAAGAATCTCCACGAACAGTAGTATTAGAGGCTCATATGGCAGCATTACTACAAGAAGTATTTGGAATTCATGCTCATTTTTATTATTCAAATGAAGCGAAACGTATTCCAGAATTAAATCATGATTTAGAAGTTTCCTATCAAACACTAATAGACGATCAAGGGGAGTATTTCTGGCAGGTAGTAGATAATTTTGATAAACTACAAGAAGGAACACTGTACCTTCACTGTGATGCTCAACCATTAGGTGACTTTGATCCGAATTATCAAGTGTTTCTCGATTTATTAGCGAAACATCACATCGAATTTGTGAAAATCGCTTGTTCAGGTCATGCAAAACCTGCGGATTTAGACCGTATTATTGCGATGATTGAACCCCAACTTTTGGTTCCTATCCATACTTTAAAACCAGAATTACTGGAAAATCCGTATGGTGAAAGAATATTGCCACATCGTGGCGAAAAAATTGTGTTGTAAAACTATAAAGGAAAAAGGAGAACAATTATGAAATTCAAATCTTTAGTAAAAGCGACACTTGCGACAACATCAGTTTTAGTTTTAGGAGCTTGCGGCAATAGCGCATCAAACTCACAAAAAGAAACTAAAGTAGATATTCAAACAGAAGTAAAAGAGGAAACAAAAATTACTTTCTGGCATGCCTTAAATGGTAAATTAGAGGAAACTCTAACGAAATTAACTGAGGAGTTTATGGCTAAAAACCCTAATGTAAAAATTGAGTTACAAAACCAATCTTCATATAAAGATTTACAAGCTAAAATTAACTCTACATTAACTTCACCAAAAGATTTACCAACAATTACTCAAGCATACCCAGGATGGTTATGGAATGCTGCAGATCAAGATCAATTAGTTGATTTAAAACCTTACTTAGAAAACTCAACTATTGGTATCAAAGATGATGCTGCGATTCGTTCAGAATTATTAAAAGGTGCTCAAATCAATGGTGTACAATATGGTATTCCATTTAATAAATCAACAGAAGTATTATTCTACAATGCAGACTTATTAAAAGAGTATGGTGTTAAAGTACCAACTACTTTAGATGAATTAAAAGAAGCAGCTAAAACAATTTATGAAAAATCAAATCACCAAGTTGTAGGTGCTGGTTTTGACTCATTAAACAACTACTATGCAACTGGTATTGTGAACAAAGGTGTTCAATTCAACAAAGAATTAGACATTACTAGTAAAGAATCAAAAGAAGTAGTTTCTTACTATGTTGAAGGTATTAAAGAAGGTTACTTCCGTACAGCTGGTTCAGATAAATACTTATCAGGACCATTTGCTAATAAACAAATTGCAATGTATGTAGGTTCAACTGCGGGTGAATCATTCGTAGCTAAAGGTGCTAAAGAAGCTGGATATGAGTATGGTGTAGCTCCTCGTCCTGAGAAAGTTAACATCCAACAAGGTACTGATATTTACATGTTCCAAAGTGCTTCTGAAGAACAACGTACTGCAGCTTACTTATTCTTAAAATTCTTAGCTTCTCCTGAGTCTCAATTAACTTGGGCACAAGCTACAGGCTACATTCCAGTAGTTTCTAAAGTGTTAGATAGCGCAGAATATAAAAATTCAAAATCTAAAGTTCCAGCAGCAATCGCTGAAGGTAAAAAAGAATTATTCTCAATTCCTGTAATCGAAAATGCTGACTCTGCATATGCAGAAATCACTAAGATTCAAGAAAAAGTTTACAGTGATGTAAATGGTTCAAGCGTTGATAAAGTGTTAGAAGCTTCTAAAGCTGAATTCCAATCAGTTTGGAACCAATAGTTTCGAAATAGACTTCCTTAATAGTAGTATTAGGACGCCAGCAGACCTAGCGGTCTCATGGCTAAACTTCGAGCCTTGGGTCTCGAAGTTAGCCATATCGGTTGATACTGCTCATGCTATTATAGGAAGTCTATTCTCATTTAACGGATATAAATTAGGGTACGTTTGGAATTGGACTTCCTTAATAGTAGTATTAGGACGGCAGCAAACCTTCGGTTTCATGCCTAAACATACTACTATGGGAAGTTTATTCTTATTTAACGGAAATAAATTAGTGTACGTTTGAAAGGAGAGTTCGTATAGTAGTATTATTACTATACGAACTCTTTTTTGTTTTATGATAGAAATCTATATATTTTATGCCTTATATGATACAATGGACTGTGACTAAAGAAGGAAATGAGGGATATAATGGAAATCAAAATTATTGAAACAAGTGATATGCATGGATATGTATTACCTACTAACTATGCTGAAAGAAATTTAGATTTAGGATTTAGTACGGCTAAAGCAGCAACCATTATTAAGAAAATTAAAGCTGAAGCAAAAGGACCAGTTGTTCAAATTGAAAATGGTGACTTTATTCAAGGCTCACCCTTAAGTTATTATGTTCGTAAACAAGGCCATCATATTGCCAATGATTTAACAAAAGTTTTAAATTATTTAGAATATGATTTAGGGATTTTAGGGAACCATGAATTTAATTATGGATTAGATTATTTACGTGAAGCCATTGAATCATACAACCATCCAATTATTTGTGCGAACATTCTTTCTAAAACAGGAGAGCAAGTGTTTGGAGAACCTTATCGTATTATCGAAAAAGAAGGCGTTAAAATTGCAGTATTAGGATTAACAACTCCATATATTCCAAAATGGGAACAACCTGCAACCGTTAAAGATTTAACCTTTATTAGTGCTTTAGAAACTGCACAAAAATATGTACCAGAAATGCGTGAAAAAGCAGATATCGTAGTGGTTACATATCATGGAGGGTTTGAGTCAGATTTAGAAACGGGTGAACCAACTGAGTTATTAACAGGAGAAAATGAAGGGTATGCGATTGCGACTAAAGTTCCTGGAATAGATGCTCTTGTAACAGGACACCAACACCGTGTTATTGCAACAAAAGTCAATGGAGTTCCAGTAATTCAACCAGGATACCGTGGAGCTTATGTAGGTGAAATTAGTTTAAAAGTTGAAAAAGAAGGCGACCGTTATGTGGTTGTTAATAGTCAAGCGAAATTACATGAAACAGCAGGAGTTAAAGCAGATCCTAAAGTGTTGGAAATGTTTGAAGAATTACAAGCTGATGTAGAAAATTGGTTAGATACACCAGTAGGAACTGTTGTTGGAGATATGACGATTACAGATCCTCAACAAGCAAGATTAGTAGAGCATCCTTATATTGAATTTATTAATAAAGTTCAAATGGAAGCAACAGGTGCAGATATTTCAGGAACAGCTTTGTTCAATAATGAAGGACGAGGCTTTGGTTCTAAAATTGCAATGCGTGATGTGATTACAAACTACATTTATCCAAATACTTTAGCAGTGCTAAAAATTACCGGAGAAGATTTACGTTTAGCATTAGAAAGAGTGGCAACTTACTTTATTGTAAAAGACGGAGAAGTTCAATTTAATCCAAAATATATTGAACCAAAACCACAATATTATAATTATGATATGTATGAAGGTATTGAGTATACACTTGATTTTACAAAAACATTTGGGGAACGAGTGACAAGACTAGACTATCATGGAGCTCCTGTTCAAGATACGGATGAATTAGAAGTTGTAACAAACCAATATCGTGCAGTAGGTGGCGGAAACTATGCCATGTTTAAACCAGAAAAAATTGTACGTGAAGTACAAATTGATATGACAGAATTAATTGCGGATTATTTGAAAAAACATCCTGTATTAGAAGCTACAACAAACCAAAACTTCAAGACAATTATTAAATAAATTTTTTAACAATTAGGAGAAAACATTTTTCTTTGGGCTCTTTGTCAAATAGGGTTGATGAAACAATTTTAGTGAAGGAATTAAGCAGCGTCAGGTTGCTTAATTCCTTTTTTAGTTGTTGGAGTAAAAAGTTTAGACATTAGTAGAATTCTATTTCTAAAATGTGTGAAACTAGTGTAGCCATAAGCGTTTCTTTTAAGTACTTTAATCTTGTTGTTAATGCCTTCAATAGGTCCGTTTGAAAGTGTTGGATACTCACAAGTATTTTGTAAATACGGTAAAAACTTCTTAAATGTTTGTAGAACACGATTTAATCCATCAGACAGATGTTTTGTTTGTACATGAATCAATTCTTCTTTGAATTCATTAAAATTTCGCTCCTTAAAAGATTCTCTTAATTGATGTACTGTTTCATATTCTGGTTTAAGCGAAGGTACTTCTTGTAGTAAATAATCTACAATTCCTTGAGAATGTGTTAGCCAATCGAATAATCTGTAATAGCTGTAGTGATAGGATTGAAGGTCATCTCGATTTTTTAAGATTAGTTTCCAGTAACGTTTTAATTTATTATAAAGACGTCTGTCTTTATAGCGTACTTGATTCATTTTTCTTGTTCTTGTCTTGTTTAATTCTCTGTTTAAAGCTTGAATAATATGGAATGGATCAATGATAATTTTAGACTTAGGGAATAAACGTTTAATAACTTCAATGTATGGAGCATACATATCAATCGAAATGGTTTTAACATTTAAGCGAGTTTGTAGAGGGAACTGATTGAAATAACGAACTAAATTCTCCATTTTTCTATCTTGAACAACATCAACAAGTTGATGAGTAATAGCGTCACAATAAGCAAAACTCATACTAGCTTCAGCTGAAGCTACAGACTTAAATTCATCCCAACACATATGTTCAGGTAACTCATTTAAAGGCTTAATTCTGAGAGAATCAGCAGTTTCATTGACAACTCTACGAACAGTATGAACAGAAACGTTCATTTCTTTAGCGATATGAGATTCAGAAACTGTTTCGCAAGCTTTGACTTTAATTTCATTTTTTACATTTTTAGAAATAAAAGCATTAAGATCAACGATACTAGTTGTATCAGCAGTAAAACTATGGGAGCATTCACGACATAAGAAACGCTGTTTTCTTAATTTAATAAAAGCAGGTAAGCCAGAAACAGGATTAAGCGTAATTCTAGAAGTACGAGTACCGTTTTTAACAATAGAAAAATCACGATTTACGCAACCACAGTTAGGGCAAGCATCTGGGCAATAGGTATAGTTAGCGAAGAAAAACAGGCTTTTTTTCTTTTTAAAATACACTTCCTCCACATTATTTTCCCATTTTACATTTTTATCTTTGATTTGTAGCACGACTTCTTGTATAGTAGTCATAGGGTTTTCATCTCCTCTTAAATAGTTTGGACGCTTTTAATATAAGGGATGAAGCCCTTTTTGTATACACTAAAATAGGGTTGGTGGATTTTCTCCATCAACCCTATAAATTATAGAACCTTT
>NZ_CAURVN010000037.1:0-12296 GCF_963528195.1 uncultured Granulicatella sp. | reverse complement strand
ATGATAAAGTGAATGTTGCCTATAATCAACAACATATTTTATTAGAAGATGCGACTTATGTAGTGTTTGACGTGGAAACAACAGGTTTATCAGCCATTTATGATTCTATTATTGAATTAGCAGCCGTTAAAATGCATAAAGGAAATGTCATTGATAAGTTTGAAGAATTTATTGACCCAGGACATCCATTATCTGCGACAACGATTCAATTAACAGGCATTACAGATGATATGGTTCGTGGTTCTAAATCACAAGCTCAAGTATTGAAAGAATTTGCTGCATTTACAAAAGATACCATTTTAGTCGCGCATAATGCCAGTTTCGATATGGGATTTTTAAATACTGGATATGAAAAAGAAGGCTTGGAGAAAACAACTCAACCAGTCATTGATACTTTAGAGTTATCTAGATTACTACATCCACAATTAAAATCTCACCGTTTAAATACATTAGCCAAACGTTATAATGTTGCCTTAGAACAACATCACCGTGCGGTATTTGACTCAGAAACAACTGGACATTTATGTCATATTTTCTTAAAAGAAGCAGCCAATGATCATGGACTCATTTATCATGACCAATTGAATACGAACTTACACCCAGAAGAAGTGTTCAAAAATGGTCGTCCATTCCATGCTACGATTTTTGCAAAACATCAAGCAGGATTGAAAGAACTCTTTAAAGTAGTCTCAGATTCAAATGTACAATATTTTTACAGAGTACCTCGTATTTTACGGAGTATGTTAATTGAAAATAGAGATTCATTTTTAATTGGATCTGGATGTAGCGAAGGGGAAGTCTTTGAAGCAATGATGCAAAAAGGCTATGAAGAAGCTAAAGAAAAGGCTAAGTTTTATGATTATATTGAAATTATGCCAAAAGCAGTCTATCGCCCATTAATTGATAAAGAACTCATTCGAAATGAACACCATTTAGAAGAAATTATTAAAAATCTCGTGAAATTAGGTGAAGAACTAGATATTCCAGTTGTCGCAACAGGGAATGTTCACTACTTAAATCCGGAAGATAAAATTTATCGAGAAATTTTATTAACATCTGTGAATAATGGACAAAAATTAAATTATCCAGATGTTCATTTTAGAACGACAAATGAAATGCTAGATGAATTTGCCTTTTTAGGAGAAGAAAAAGCTTTTGAAGTCGTTGTGACAAATACTCATTGGGTTAATGATCAGTTAGAAGTGATTATTCCAATTAAAGATGACTTATATACGCCTAAAATTGAAGGGGCAGAAGATGAGATCACAAAATTAAGTTATGACAAAGCTCATGAATGGTATGGTGAAGAATTACCAGAAATCGTTGAGA
Source organism: uncultured Granulicatella sp. (assembly GCF_963528195.1). GTDB lineage: Bacteria > Bacillota > Bacilli > Lactobacillales > Aerococcaceae > Granulicatella. The sequence continues at coordinate 10,967 of NZ_CAURVN010000037.1, read as the reverse complement.
AACGTATCGATAAAGAGTTAAAGAGTATTATCGGAAATGGATTCTCAGTTATTTACTTAATTTCTCAAAAATTAGTGCATAAAAGTAATGAAGATGGGTATTTAGTAGGTTCTCGTGGATCCGTTGGTTCCTCATTAGTAGCGACATTAACGGGAATTACTGAAGTAAATCCATTAGCACCTCACTATCGTTGTCCAAACTGTTGTTATTCAGAATTTTTTGATGATGGTTCTGTAGGTTCTGGTTTCGACTTACCTGAAAAAGATTGTCCTAAATGTGGAACACGACTTGCAAAAGATGGACATGATATTCCATTTGAAACATTCTTAGGATTCTATGGGGATAAAGTACCCGATATCGATTTAAACTTCTCAGGGGAATATCAACCACAAGCGCATAACTATACGAAAGTATTATTCGGAGAAGACTATGTGTATCGTGCAGGAACCATTGGTACTGTTGCAGATAAAACAGCCTTTGGATATGTAAAAGGATATGAACGAGATTTAGGATTAGAATTTAGGCAAGCGGAAATTGATCGTTTAGCAAAAGGATGTACGGGAGTAAAAAGAAGTACTGGACAACACCCAGGGGGAATTATTGTAATTCCAGATTATATGGATGTTTACGACTTTACTCCAATCCAATTCCCAGCAGATGACCAAAATGCAGAGTGGAAAACAACTCACTTTGATTTCCATTCCATCCATGATAATGTGTTAAAACTCGACATACTTGGACACGATGATCCGACCGTGATTAGAATGCTACAAGATTTGTCAGGAATTGAACCGAAGGATATTCCACCTGATGATCCAGAAGTGATGAGAATCTTCGGTGGAACAGAAGTATTAGGCGTTACGCCAGAACAAATTGATTCTAATACGGGTACACTCGGAATTCCTGAGTTTGGTACAAAATTTGTACGTGGAATGTTAGAACAAACAAAGCCAACTACATTTACAGAGTTACTACAAATTTCAGGACTATCTCATGGTACAGACGTATATCTAGGAAATGCAGAAGAATTAATTCGACTACATGGTATCCCACTTTCTGAAGTAATTGGATGTCGTGATGATATTATGGTGTACTTAATTCATAAAGGTGTTGAAAACGGGGCTGCTTTCAAAATTATGGAAGGTGTACGTAAAGGGAAGGGAATACCGGAAGACTATCAAGCAATGATGCGAGAAAATAATGTCCCAGAATGGTATATCGAATCGTGCTTGAAGATTAAGTACATGTTCCCGAAAGCCCATGCTGCAGCTTATGTATTAATGGCTTTACGTGTAGCGTGGTTTAAAGTTCATAAACCTTTATTATATTACTGTGCTTATTTCTCAGTTCGTGCTCAAGACTTTGATATTGTGGCAATGTCACAAGGGAAAGAAATGATTAAACAAAGAATGAAGGAAATCCGTGATAAAGGAAATGATGCAAGTACTAAAGAAGTAAACTTATTAACCGTACTTGAATTAGCCAATGAAATGTGTGAACGTGGATTTAATTTTAAAATGGTCGATATTGAAAAGTCTGATGCTGTGAATTTTGTGATTGAAGGAGATAGTTTAATTGCTCCATTTAGATCAATTCCAGGATTAGGGCTAAACGTAGCCAATAAAATTGTTGAAGCAAGACAAGAACAACCATTTATTTCTAAAAAAGATTTAGCAACACGTGGGAAAGTTTCTAAAACTTTAATTGATTATATGACTGAGAATAAAGTATTAGATGACTTACCAGATGAGAATCAATTATCCTTGTTTGATTTTTAGACGAAAAAGCAAAATAGACGACTTCGGTCGTCTATTTTTTATAATATTCTTCAATTTGTAAAAAGATTTGTAGTAATTTTTCTTGTAAGCTTTTTGATTTTTGTGGATCCAATGTATTGTTATGAAGATAGAGTGAATAAGGTATTTCTATTTGAATCGCTTCTATATTTGGTTGCTTAGATACTTCATGAATAATATTTCCACCTTTAAAAGGCTTATCTAGCTGAGTTGATAAAGCGGCTTTTTCAAAACTATTTAAAATATAATTTAACGATTCTTTTGATATTGTTGAACGTTCTCTAGTACTAATAATAATTTTATCGGTCTCAAAGTATTCATCATCATAGCTATGTAAATCTAGTAAACAAACCTTTGAATAATTTGCTTCTTTTAAGGAAATTTGTTCCAATATTGCATCGTAATAAGGAGTATAATATTCCTTTATCCATTGTTGTTGAATGGATTTTGAAGGATATTGTTTAAATAAAGGACTTCCAAATTCGTCATATTTGGGAATGATTGGAAATGTAGCATTTTTAGAACTATATTTTGAACGATTAACATCTACAATATATCTAGATAATTTTGAAGTAATTGTTGTAAATTGAAAATCTTTTACAAATAAACCTAATTGCCAATCGGTATGAATTCTTTTTGCTTGCTGATTGATTCGATTTTGAATCGATTCAGGAATTTCAATACCTGAATGAGGAATTGAAATAAGCAAGGGAGAACAACTTGTAGCATGAGAAATTGTTAAATAAACGTTCATAAAATACCTCCTTTTTCATATTGTAGTATAGTTTTTATCATAATGAAAGTTTCTGTTGAAATCGATAATGTATTTAGTATAATGTTGTAAAGGAGTGAGTGAGATGAACCAACGTGAAATTGATGAATTGCATGATTATTTAAAGGAATTTACCTCAGATGTATTAACTTGTGCATCAAGTTTTAGAGAAAAGAATACAATATATGCCTCATTTACGTATTATCCAGAATTTCAACATAAATTTTTATTATCGTATCGTAATGAAAATGATACAGTAGAATATGTAGACGATAATGGTAATGTTATATCTGAAGATGAATTAGAATACAAAACAACGGAAATTTCAATGACTTATGGTGAAATGGTTGATATCGTATTGAGTCAATTATTAGAATTTCGTAAAAAATATTATCAAAAGCAAATTAAAACAAGTTCATTTATTTTATAATTGTTGTCTATAAAAAGTACAGTTTATAAAAGTAGAATTTATTTTTCAAGTATTGACAGTTATTATACATATTGTTATAATAACTTTTGTACTGTTCTAGTAGCTCAGCAGGATAGAGCATTCGCCTTCTAAGCGAACGGTCGGGGGTTCGAATCCCTCCTAGAACGTCATTAGAGGAGCGTTGATTTATCAACGTTCTTTTTTTATCTAAGATAAAATCGAATAGTTTAAGTAAAGCGTCATTCGTTTTTAAACAAATTATGTTATAATAGTTACAAATAGTGTCAAAAGAGTATAGATAAATTGGAGGGATTATGAATGAGTGAACCAGTTGTTGGATATATTCATTCTACAGAAAGTTTTGGTTCTGTTGACGGGCCAGGAGTTCGTTTTGTGACATTTATGCAAGGATGTCGTATGCGTTGTGAGTTTTGCCACAATCCAGATACATGGAATATTGGTGCAGGTCAAAAGATTACAAGTCAAGAATTATTAGAAGAAGCATTACGTTATCGTGCCTTTTGGGGTAAAAAAGGTGGCGTAACAGTAAGCGGAGGAGAACCTTTACTACAAGTTGATTTTTTAATTGATTTCTTTAAACGTTGTAAAGCAATGGGAATTCACACTACATTAGATAGTTGTGGAATGCCATTTACCTATGATGAACCATTCTTTAGTAAATTTGAAGAATTATTAGAATATACAGATTTAATTTTATTAGATATTAAACATATTGATGATGAACAACATAAAAAATTGACTGCTTGGACAAATAAAAATATTTTACAATTGGCAGAATATTTATCTGAAAAAGGACAACCTGTTTGGATTCGTCACGTATTAGTTCCAGAACGTTCAGATTATGATGAATATTTAGAACGTTTAAGTGAATTTGTTGCAGGATTGAAAAATGTGTTAAAATTCGAAGTTTTACCATATCACCGTTTAGGGGTTTATAAATGGAAAAACTTAGGGATTCCATACAAATTAGAACATATTGAACCACCAACAAAAGAACGTGTTGCAAATGCGAACCGTATTTTAAGAACTCAAGAATACAAAGGATATTTAGATGTTTAGATTGGTTTTCTAAACATAGTGTGGTAAAATAATCAGTATAAAATTTATAAAAGTGAGGATAAAAGATGAGTAAATTATTAGTTTTTGGTCACCAAAATCCAGATACAGATGCGATTACATCAGCTATTTCGTATGCTTATTTATTAAAACAATTAGGAGAAGATGTAGAAGCAGTTGCATTAGGTGAACCTAATGAAGAAACTCAATATGCATTGAATTATTTTAATAGAACAGCTCCACGTGTTGTAACTTCACTAAGTGAAGAAACTAGTCGAGTAGCATTGGTAGACCATAATGAAGTACAACAAAGTGCTGCTGATGTAGAGAAAGTTGAAGTGCAATTTGTAGTTGATCATCATCGAATTGCGAATTTCCAAACTGCAAATCCTCTATTCTATCGTTGTGAACCTGTAGGATGTACGAATACGATTTTATATAAAATGTATAAAGAATATGGAATTGAAATTCCAAAAGAAATTGCAGGATTAATGGTTTCAGCAATTGTTTCTGATACATTATTATTCAAATCTCCAACATGTACACAACAAGATATTGAAGCAGCTACTGAATTAGCTCGTATTGCTGAAATTGATGTAAACTCTTATGGATTAGAAATGTTAAAAGCTGGAACAAATCTATCTACTAAATCTGAAGCGGAGTTAATTGATTTAGATGCTAAATCATTCCCAATGGGTTCATACAATATGCGTATCGCTCAAGTAAATGTTGTGGATGAGCAAGAATTATTAGCTCGCAGAGATGCTTTAGAATTTAGCATGAAAGAAGCAAATGCAACTCATGGTTATGATACATTCTTACTAGTTGTAACAAATATTTTAACAAGTGTTTCTACAGGATTAGTCGTAGGGGAAGCTTTAGATACTGTTGCAAAAGCATTTAATACAGAGTATGAAAATGGTCTATTAATTTTACCAGGTGTTGTATCTCGTAAAAAACAAGTTGTACCACCATTGACAGTTGCTTTTGAAAACTAGAATGAATTGATATTGAATCCGAACTATTGATGACTACAAATCTGATATGATGTTCGGATTATTTTATTTTAAAATTGGAAATAAGGATGAAGAGCAGTGAAAAATTTATTGGATTATTTAAAAAATTTATTGCCTTCTGGTTCAAAAAAAGAGTGGGATATTGCTCAAGTAACATTATTCGTAGAAAATATTCATAGTATGAAAAGATTTTATACACAAGTTCTTGGTTTGACCATTTTACAAGATTTTGAAACGGAAATATTATTAGGATTACCTCAAGGAAGTATTCCGATGATTCGACTAATTGCAGCCGAAAATTCAGGAACACGTAAAACTAATTTGACGTATTACCTAGGCTTTGAAATTCCTAAAAAACAATTATTAGGAGATTTAAGCAATCATTTTTTATTAGAAGAACAAATGATTATGGCAACCTGTGATGACGGATATAGTGAAGGATTTTATATAATGGATCCTGAACAAAATCGTTTGAAATTTTACTCAGTGAAAAAAGATTTATTATTAGAAGATGTGAATCATGAAATGCAATATTTAGAAGGAAACGAAGTGACGATTCCTATTCAAGAATTTATTCAATTAGGGGATACAGGAATTCATGGTTTGCCTGCTAAAACTCGATTGAATCAAGTTCACTATATTGTGGATGATATTCAAAAAACATCTGATTTTTTAACAAAAATTTTCAAATTTAAAACAACTTATGATTATGTAGCCGAGCGAATTAATTTTCAATTAAATGAACATTATTATTCTATTGCAATTAATGAATGGCAAGTGATTGATGCGACTCATACTATGTATGGAGTAAGAGAAATTATGTTTTTTGTGCCGGAAATTAAAGTGTTAGAATCAATTGTAGAGTGTTTAGAAGAAATAGAATGGCCATATTTATATCAAGACTCCGAACTAAAAGTTCTTACACCCGATCATATTCGATATCACTTTAAAGTGGGGGAACGCCTATGAGTATATTAAATGCAGCCATGTATCGAAAATATCGAAAAGATCCTAAAGTGCGCCATTTAGTTAGTCTTTTTGCAATTATTCTTTCAGGTTTTTTACAAGCATTCACTTTAAAAGTTTTTATTCAACCTTCAAATTTATTATCTAGTGGATTTTTAGGTGTATCTATTTTAATTCATCAAATCGGCGAATTAGTTGGAATGGATTTATCCATTTCATTAATGATGTTAGCATTAAATATTCCGGTTGCTATTATTTGTTATCGAGGAATTAGTCCTAGATTTACATTTTATTCCATTTTACAAGTTTTTTGTGGAAGTTTTTTCATTCGAGTATTAAATTTTGAACCTATTTTTGATGATGTTTTATTAAATGTTATTTTTGGAGGAGTGTTGAACGGAATTTATATTTCGATTGCGCTAAAAGGGAATGCCTCTACAGGTGGAATGGATTTTATTGCCTTATTCTTTTCTAATCGAAATGGTAAAACAATTTGGCAAGAAGTATTTTTCTTTAATACATTATTATTATTAATATTCGGTGCTATTTTTGGTTGGAAATATGCAGGATATTCGATTCTATTCCAATATATTTCAACAAAAGTGATTAGTAATTTCCATCAACGATACCATCGTGTCACTTTACAAATCACAACACGTTATGGTGAAGAAGTGATGCAAGCTTATTTAAAAAATATTCGCCATGGTATTTCTTGTGTCGAAGCCATTGGTGGCTTTAGTCATGAAAAGATGTATTTATTACATACGGTGTTATCATCATATGAATTAATTGATGCTATTTCTGTATTAAAAGAAGCTGATCCACGTGTTATTATTAATCAATTCGCAACAGAGAATTTTTATGGTAGATTCCATAGAGATCCAGAGTAAAAGAAAGGAGAAGTCTATATGAAAAAATATATTAATCAAGATACACTCACTTCAATACTAATGGTAACTATTGGTTCCTTTATTTTTTCGTTTACGATTAATGCTGTTGTGATTCCCAACCAATTTGGGAGTGGTGGAGTAACAGGGATTACATTGTTGCTATATTATATTTTGGGTATTAATCCAGGGACTTCTAACTTAGTTATTAATATTGTTTTATTATTAATTGGATATCAATTTTTAGAGAGAAGAACAATGTTTTATAACATTTATGATGTCATTTTAATGTCAGTATTTTTAGATATTACAAGAGGTATGTATCAATTTATTCCACATAATTCATTGTTAGCTGCTATTGGTGGTGGCGTTGTAGGTGGTGCGGCATTAGGTTTAGTAATGTTAGGGAATGGAACTACAGCTGGTACAGATATTATTGCGATGATGCTGAAGAAATATTTAGGATGGAATGTGTCTGTTTCTTTACTATTATTAGATATTTTTGTTGTTAGTCCATTATCGATTATTTCTGATTTGGAAAAAGTTGTCATTACTTTAATTTATTTATTTACAGCTAGTAGAATGATAAATCTCGTTTTAGAAGGATTTAACTCTAAGAAATCATTTATGATTATTTCAAAAAAATACGAGGAAATTGGTTCTCAAATACAAGAAAAAATTGGTCGTGGGACAACGATTCTAGACGGACATGGATTTTATTCACGTGAAGAACGAAAAGTATTATTTGTAGCAGTAAACCGTCTACAAGTGATGACATTACAAAGGATTATTCATGATGTAGATCCTAAAGCTTTTATCATTATTACAGAAGTAACACATGTTATCGGTGAAGGATTTACCTATCAACCAAAATCATAATTTTTATACACTTCCTAAAATGGAAGTGTATTTTTCTTTTAAAAAACTATTGACTATAACGTAATGTCATAGAATATAATCTAAGTGTTAGGAGGAATAAAGATGTATTTCATTAAACAAGTAAGTGAACTTAGTGGTGTATCGGTGCGCACTTTACATCATTATGACAACATAGGATTACTTATTCCTAAAAAAGATGAAAATGGTTATAGGTATTATAGTGAAAAGGATTTGTCATATCTTCAAACCATACTTTATTATAAATATTTAGGATTTTCCTTAAAAGATATTAAAACTCTTATGCAACAAAATGAAGAAGAACTCTTGCCTCATTTGAAAAAACAACTTAACTTAATGCAAAATGAAAAGGAAAAACTTCTAACATTAATCGATACTTTAGAAAAGACAATTATGTCTACAGAAAGGAAAATTAGGATGTCATCAGAAGAAAAATTTAAAGGATTTAGTATTTCAGATAATAAAAAATATAAAAATGAAGCCATACAAAAATATGGTGAAAAAGTTATTAACGAAGCCGAGGAAAAACAAATAGGAAAAGAAGATATTGTAGCAGAAGGATTTAATCGTATTTTCTTTACTTATGCAGAAAATATCGAAAAAGGGATTCCATCAACTGATTCAAGAAATGTAACTCTAGCTAAAGAATTACATCAACATATGTGTCAGTATGCATTTGATTGTACAATTGATGTATTTTCAAGTATAGGCTTTGGATATGCCAAAAATGAAGAGTTTAGAACAAACTTAGATAAATATGGAAAAGGTGTTGGGCAATATGCATGTGATGCTATCCAACAATATGTAGCAGAAGTGAGAGGTCAATAGAACAAGAAAACAGGAGTCGTTAGACTCCTGTTTTTTATGTTAAATAGATTGGATAAGTAATCAGTTTAGCTTCTAGTTCAACTTCTTCAAAAGAATATACTTCTCCATCTGTTTGCATCAAAATTGGTTCTTGAATTTTGATACAAGCGTGTGTGGCAGTTTGCTTTAATAAATTTTCAGGGAAACGTTCAAAATGTTGTTTATTCCATAAAATAAATGGAAAAGCTTTAAGAATAACAGGTGCAGTAACATCTCTAGCAACAACTACTTCAAAATTATGAGAGTTTTGTTTAGCTGTTGGAACAAATCGAATTCCTCCACCAAAATAGGAATGATTGAATAATCCAACTAATAAGTTTTTATCAGAAATTTGCACAGGTTGATCATTTATTTGAATAGAAGCTTGAAATTCTTTATGTTTTTTAAAAGCATTAATAATGGGAGTTAAATACGAGAATTTACTTAGCCCAAATTTACTTTTTTGTTTTTTTGACTGAATTGTGTTTAATTGACAGATAGCAGCATCAAGCCCAAAGCCAAGGGAGTTCATTGCAATGCCTGTTGTGTGAGATAATTTTTCATTAAAAGAAAGAAGTTCCAAAGTTGAAACGACTTCGTTTTCTAATTTTTCCATAAAAGTAGGAATATTATTTGTAAAATTCATTTCTCTAGAAAAATCATTTCCAGTTCCAGCAGGCAAATATGCAATTGGGATAGACTGATTAAATTTAATGAGTGATGCAATGGATTCATTTAATGTTCCATCACCACCGATAATAATGATACGATTATTAGCATGTAGAGTAGGTAATAACTTTTTAATAATTTGATAAACTTCTCCACCATATTGAGTTAAATAACTCACATAAGAAAGATTATGTGTTTTACAATATTGAATTAGTAAATCAAATTGTTTATTTCCCATTCCACCACCAGAATGAGGATTTGCGATAATTATATATTCCATAGTCGTCTCCCTTGTTTATATTAAACTACATTATATCAAAACTTTACAATAATTCAAATGGAGAATTTTAAATTTATGCTATATAATAGGAATGAGGTGATAAGATGTCTAATAATTTTTTTGATGCCGTTTTAAATCCAACTTGGAAAACTTTATCTAATGAAATAAAAGAAGTTGTGATGCAAAATATTTTAAGACACTTTGTGAACCCAATATTGGAAGTAACAAAAATTACTCCTGTGAGTTATCAATTTGGAGGATTGAAGATAGAAACATTTGAAATTTTGATCGATGGAGTAGAGTTTATCTTTGTCCCAGGTCAAAAAAAATGTATTTTAGGTTGGGATAGCGGATTGTCGGGTTTATCGGGTCTTGATTGTAGTGAAGAACGTCAAGAATTAAGATATGCTTTAAAGCGTTATTGTAATCAACATTTAACAAGTTCCTTTTTGACGGAGGAAAGTTTTTTAAATCAAGATTTTTCTCATATTCGTTTAACAACTGAATATATTGCAGAAAAAATTAATAACTCAACTTCTCCTTTAAGAGAAGTTGATATTCCAGCATTATTAGTTGAAAAGAAACCAAAGTTTGTTGGATTAAAATATATTGGACAATATAATGTTATTTCAGGACAATTATCGATTCCTGAAAATCAAACGGATCGAATGATTGAACAGATACAAGATTTATTACAACCAGAAGTACAAGATAGACATTTTTTACAGGATTATCCAACAGTAGCTAGAAAATCTCCTTTATTGATTCAACAAAACCAATTAAATCCAGATGTTTTTGATTGTTATGTAGATGATGCTGTTTCTTATTCAGATTTGAAACGAGATTTAGAGCGTAATGGTATGGGATTACTAAAAGAAGATGAATGGGAATATTGTTGTGGTGGCAGTTGTCGTCGTTTATTCAAATGGGGAAATCAGTTAAAACGTCAGTTATTCCATAAAAATATTTCGCCATTATGGAAAGAAAATATGTTTGGATTATTTATTGCAAATGCTGAATTTGGTCCGGAATTGATTAATGATGAACATTATACTAAAGGTGGTTGGTTAGAGGAGACTCACAAGGCACCGCTTATTAATTTATTGCCTTTATCGTCGTATTATCGTGGCGAAGGGATTGAGGATCAGGAGAAGGATTTAATACCAGGATATTACTGTGTAAGAAGAGTAATACGTATCGATTCAAATGGATAGATTTTTTGAATAGAAATTTTATAGTAGCTAGGACGCAAGCAAACCTGACGGTTTTATTGCTAAAATTCGAGCCTTGGTCTCGAATTTTATTTGAAACAAAGTACGAAAAAAAGACAA
>NZ_CAURVN010000036.1:0-13245 GCF_963528195.1 uncultured Granulicatella sp. | reverse complement strand
TAATGGCATTTTTAGAATTAGAGAAGTATAATAAAGATAAGATACAAGAATACAATAAAATAAGATGGATTGAATTTTTTGGAAATCAACCCTACACACAAAGCCCTGAAAAAATATTAAAACAAGCGGATCGAATTGTGAGCCGAGTAGACTGGACAAAGGAGGAACGAAAAATGTATGATGAAAGAACGCGATATCTCCAAGCCTATTCAAGTTTTTTAGCAACTATAGAAAAAGAAAAGAAAGATGCAAGAATGGAAGGAATAGCGAAAGGTAAAGAAGAAGGTAGAACAGAAGGCCGAGCAGAGGGGATTGAGGAAGGTAAAGCACACGGTATCGAACACGGAAAGAAAATGATGATTATCAGTTTGATTAAAGATGGACTACTTTCGAAAGAAGAAGGTGCAAAACGATTAAGTATCTCTGTTATTGAATTAGACGAGTATATGAGTGCTAACGAATAGAAGTATTAATCAGAACTATCTTGATACTAAAATGATGAAGATTTAAATACAGAACTACAATAAGTGTAGGATTATACAGAAGTACAAATTGACTTAATGGAGAAATCGCAGAGTTAAGATATAATTGAATAGAAGTAACACAAAGGATAGTCATTTTATTACGTCTGTCCTTTTTGTGTGTTTTTAGAGGCGCATTCTTAAATTTATAGTTTAATTCTTTTAATTATATTTTATAAGAAGATTATGAGATACATATCAATTCAAATTTAGGTTTACGGAATGCTCATTTTTTTACATATTATTAGTATTGGATTATACTAAAATATTAATAAAAAGAGGTGTGAAAGATTGAGTGTTATTGAATTTTTAAATGGACAACTTCCTGCAGCGATTATTTCTGGGATAGTAGCATTTATTGCCTTATCAACAGCATATAGACGTTCATTAGATTTAGAATCAGAGTGGAGAAAAACATTGTTTAAAGCAGCTGGTTCAGAAAAAATCACAATGGAAGGAGTGCAGTTGCTAAGAACGGCATTAAGATATGGAAAAGTAGATGGTGCAAAAGTTAAAATGTATTCCTTCTTTTGGTTTACGAATCTAGTAATAGATTTTTGTGATTATCTGAGAGAAAAGAAAAAACAATGTAAAAAAGTCGAATATTTATTGGAAGATGAGGAGCAAGAAGTCATTCGTATTTTTATCAGATGTCTATTAAAACATAATTGGGAAGTTAATGAAAACTTGAAAGCAAAACTTTTGAGAAGAAGAATTGATGAAACAAAATACATGAAAGAATCTTATGAAAAAGCTTATGAAGAATATAAAAACATGAAAGAAGGAACATTTGATTTTAAAAAATATATAGATAATCAAAGAGAAAATAAGGGGGAAAATGGAATGGAAAAAAGTAAAAGTCGAGCAATAATTCAATTGGTTAGGGTTAGTTCATTCATATTATTATTTATTATACTTACTATTCGATTTCTCAGTGAGGGGTGGAAATGGAACGTAAATATATCAAACGAAACGATGGGATTTGCAATTATTATTGCGTTGATATTTTTCTTTGTCAAAGAATGAGTCCATGAATTGAGCTTTATTTAATAATGAAAAAGATTCAAAAAATTAGATAGGGAAAATATAACTGTTGGGATGAGTTAAAAAGCATTATCTCGTAATAATTATTTTGAAAATTTGTGTTAATATACATACAGAAATTACTTCTTTCTTATCTTTTAAGTAACTATTAATTTTGTTTTTAAGTAATATAATATTGTAGATACTTTGCTGAGTGTTTATTTAAAATATTGATAATTTATTGAATTGTTGAGTATAACTTAATAAATTACGAGATTATTTAATAAGAAACTACCAGAAATATCAGTATAGGATTGTATTAGTAGTCATCGTTACTGATATTTTGAAAAGCTAATAATTTGTAGCAAAAAAAATTATGATGATGTAATTAATAATTATATAAACTTTGCTATACTAGGTGATGTATAAGATATCGAATCTTGAAAAAAGAGAAATCGAACTGAAAATATAGTGTCTGAAAATTAGTAAATTTGAGTGATTATAGAGTGTATAAAACATAATTTAATATAGAAAGGTTTGTGTTTAATGATTCAAAGAGGTTCAGAGTTTAGGAAATGGGATTTACACATTCATTCTCCTTATACAGTGCTAAATAATAATTTTGGATTAAATGATGGTAAAGGAAATGTTGATATAGAAAAATTTATCCAAAGAATAAAGGATGAAGAAATATCCGCTGTTGGTTTGACTAATTATTTTAACTTTACGGATGCTGATTTTAAGTTAAAAGACAGAATGAATCAAGAAGGTATTACAACTTTTTTAAATCTAGAAATTAGGCTTTCTAATATAAATAAATCTGATCAGCTTTTTGATTATCATATAATTTTTGATAATAAGTTGAATGATAATGTTATCAAAAATCTGTTAGGACAATTGAAGGCTAATATTGGTAGTACAGATAAATCGTTTAATAATTTAACAAATGATGAAATTGAAAATTTTGCAAATATAGATTTAAGTCAATTACTGACAGTGTTAAATAATGATAAAGAATTAAATGGACGATTTTTGAAAGGTTTTCTTTCCAGAGGTCACGGTAGTGCTACTAGTGATTCTGACCCTAAAAATCGTGCAGTATATGAAAATATCTGTGTTAATTCGGATTTTTTAATACATTCAAGTTGTAATAATCCAGAGACATGTAAAGATAAAAGATGTAGCCACAATAATATTATTTTAGATAGAGAATATTGGCTTGAAAAATCAAGATATGTGAGGCCTTTAATTCAATCTTCAGATGCACATTCATTGGAGCAAATAGGAAGTAAATATTCTTGGGTAAAGGCGGATTTAACTTTCGATGGTTTGACACAAATAAAGTATGAACCAGAGTATCGTATTAGTGTAGATAAAGAAAAACCAACTGTTGAGAAAGAAGAGTTAGTTATTGATAAACTTCAATTTAGTGGAAAAGATATCTATTTATCTGAAAATTTGAATACTATCATAGGTGGGAGGTCAGCTGGTAAATCAACCCTATTAAATTCTATAGCTAAAAAGCTTGGCAATGAGATGAATGATGTATATTTTTTTGAAAATATGGACGATTTTCATATTGTTTGGAAAGATGGTAAAGAAGATAATTCCAGAAAAATAGAGTATGTTCCTCAAGAGCATATGTTTACTTTAGCCAGAAATAATAAAAAACTTAATGAATTGGTAGAAAATATTATCCAGTCCAAAGCAATGATTTCTGTGTTGAAGGTATATGAGCGAAAATGTACTATTTTAAATCGTGAAATTAGATCCTTACTTGATAGGTATAAAGAGAATGAAAAGAATATTAATGAACTAATAAAGCCAGAGTCAGAAAAACAAGCTACTGAAAATCGAATAAAAATATATGAATCTAAGAAACAAGAATTATTAGATGATAGCAAGATAAGTGAACAAGATAGAGATAAATTCAAAATTCAAACTAAAACATTACAGTCATTGAACTCACAAAAAAATATTTATGAAAGTGATTTGCAATATATATTAACAATTCCTCCAATCAAATTTGAAATTAAAAGCTTTGACAGAACAATTTCTCCCTCAACAGATTTAAGGGTTAAAATTGAACAAATTACAGCTCAATTGCATGATTTTGTTAGAGAAAAGCAAGAACATGAAATTAAGGTGATAAAGTTAGAAAAAGAAGCTTTAATAAAAGATAGTGAAAATAAAATTGCTAATATAAAAAATGATGATACATACATGAAATGTGTTGAGGCAATGAAAAATAATTCAGAGATAGTAAGATTAAATTCTCTAATCAAAAATGAGGTTGATGTTTTAGTTGAAATTGCAAAATATGAAAAACAAAAGGAGCAATTTGGAAAAGAAAAAAGAGAAATTCAAAAAGAAATTATTTTAAAATATAAGGAATATACTAATTTTAGAAATGAATTGTTGAATAATTTTAAGATTGAAGATGATAATGGAGATAACTTAAAGATTACAGTTAAGTTTAGTTTAATTGATTTAGATGCTGAATTTGATTATGTTAATGCTCGAGGTCGTTCGAAGCAAGATTTTATTGAAAAAATGACAAATTCATTTGATGAAGTTATTGAATCAATATTTGATGAGGATAATCTTACATTTAATGGAAATAAAGATAAAATTAGTCATATTGAGCATTTCTTTACAACTAATTTTTATGAATATAGTTTTGAAATAGAATATCAGGGTGATAATTTTGAAAAAATGTCACCTGGGAAAAAGGCGTTCATTGTATTAAAGTTGATATTAGAATTTTCAGATAGTAAAATTCCTGTGTTAATTGACCAACCTGAAGATAGCTTGGATAATAGGGCAATTTATAATGAGTTAACGAAATATATCAAAAAGACTAAATTAAAACGACAAATAATAATCGTTACGCATAATCCGAATATAGTTGTTTCTGCTGATTCAGAAAATATTATCGTAGCAAATCAGCATTCTGACAACTCTCCAAATCAAAATGGAGAAAAGTTTGAATATATAAATGGTGCTTTAGAGAATTGTAGTAACAATCCTAAATTAGAATTTATACTTCAAAAATATAGTATTAGAGAACATGTATGTGATATTTTGGAAGGTGGGAAAGATGCCTTTATTAAGAGGGAAAATAAATACAATCTTTAGATTTTTTAATTTAAGATCAGAAAATATTCAATTCTTGTTAGGAAATTGATTATTCGTTAATATAGTGAATGAATATAAATGGTTGTTAATTAAGACTTTGAATTAATTTCGCTTTCTAAGTACCCTAATAAAATCAATACTTTAGAGATAGTATGAAAATAAAAATTGCCCAATAAAAAAGTATACAGCACCCCAAAAGTTAGATTTTTTATGTCTAACTTTTGGGGTGCAAAACACTTTCTGATTTTGAAAACATTTTTTACTTTCAAAAATTATAAAATCGCTGTTTTAGTTCGAAAAAAGGTCACAGCATAAATGATTGTTGTCGCCTTGTAATAGTCTTTTTGTCAATTCTGTGTTACAATCCATTTTAGAAGTCAGTCTTTTGTTAATTTATTTGGTAGATTAATTATACAACTAGTGGCTTCTTTTTTTAGTTTATACGAAATATTGCACATTCTCTAAAAACAAGTAAATTACATTAATTATCATAGTAAAGGAATTATGAAATGGAAAAATATATTGAGTTACTAAATCTTAGGAATAAAATAGAGAATACATTGAATTATCAACTGTCACTAAGTAATTTAGAATTATATCACAGCAATCTATTTGCAGTTGTTCTGGAGAAGTCTGAATTTATTAATCATAAGTTTTTTTGTAATGCTATTGATATTAATAAAAAATATACAGATTTGAAGGTTTATAGAGAAAAAAATTCGATTGATTTAACCATCGAAATTATTGATGAGGATAGAAAGACTCATGTTATTTTTATAGAAAATAAGGTTAAGTCTTTACCTCATAAAGATCAATTATTACGATATTCTGAAAAAAATTCTAATGCTAAAGGGATACTTCTTAGTTTAATTAAACCTGAATTTGAACTACCTGATAGTTGGTTTAGAAGAAGTTATGGTGAGCTAATTGAGTATTATAGTGATTTACTTGATAAAGTAGATGAGACTTTTAGATTATACTTAATAGATTATGTTGAATATATGAAGAATATGAAAGAGTTTATTGAAAAGATAAGTTATGGCGAATCATACTTTTTAGAAGAGTGTAATAATAAAGTACTTGAAGGTATGAGATTAAGGTCGGTTATCGAGAAAATTCATTATGCGAATTTAGAAAATAAGATTTCTGATTTAGGATATAAAACATACTCTGGTAGGATAAGAGGAGCTCATCATTTTGGCATTTATCTTCCTATCGATGGTACTACGTCATCATTTGATATTCAGATACAAGGAAACCAGTATAGACATAAGGTTAATTTTTCTCTTGAAGATAAAGCAAAATTAAGTGATTTAGAAAAAATATGTGATAGTATAAAAGAGAAAACTTGTTTGTATAATTTCAATCTAGAGGATAATCCAATTTTAGAAAAGTCATCTCCAATAAAAAAATGGAAAACATATGGTAAAAAAGATTATTATGATTATGCTCATATAAAAAAACATGTATCTAGTAAAGAGTTGATTAATTATATAAAAACGGATATGAAGAAAATTGAAGCGGATTTGAAAATTGTTAAAGATATTATTTTAGAAAATATTAAATCAATAACTAAATAAATACTGGTGAGGCAGTATTGATAAGTATCAATCTTTTAGAGGATTGATATATTATAGTTGAAAAGTGTAATTGTCTACATCACAATAATACTCCTAGTTTACTAGGGTATTTTCTGTTCTCTTGCTACGCCGACTTTAAATTAAGCTAGAAAAAATAAATGTAATAAAAAAGCCAATATGATACACTAAAACCAAATTAATCATGACAAAAATAGGTTGTTCTACAAATCCTGTTGCTGAGAAATCACCGACAGGATTTTTTACATGCAAAAAAGAGAAATTCGAGTTATGATTAAGTCGAACAATCGAACAACAAAAATCAAAGGAGGATTTTTCTTGTGGACAATTATACACGAAATGTATTCGGGTTAACAGATGAAAAATAATTATCAACCACATAATGAAACATAAAAATAGTTACTTTAAGATTAATTTACAAAATGAAGCAAAATAAAAAGATATAATCATTAGATATTCTAAATTAAATTGAGCAATAGGTATACTTAAGCGAAATAATTTATACGAAATTCCTTTAGACATAGAAAGAGAAAAGATTGAAGATGTCTAATAAAGGTGAATTGGAATCAAAAGAAATGGAGAAAGAAATGAATACGAAAGAAAATATCTTAGAAGCATGGATAATGGTCGAACATTTGTCAGAAGGTGATATTAGGTTAAAAGATAACAATATACAGATGATCGAGTTTCCCAAAGATAATAATTTTTATTCTCTATTTTCTGATGCAATATCAAAGAAGGGGCTGAAGAATTATCAAAAAGGCGGAATAGTATTATACCTTGATATTTTTAAATTTGAAGTGATTATTTCGTTGCTGAGAGAAAAATTTAATCTTCAAAAGTTGGAAGAAGAGGTAAATGTTGGAGAAAAATTCTCATTTGCTCTTTATTTTGATAAAGAACTCCAATTAGTTGATAGTATGACTTTTTTTACAGCAAGTAACTATATTTTGAAAAATAAACGTATACCTAAAGAAAATGAATTTTTGGAATATGAAGAAGAAAATAAGAATTATATTAAAGAATTATTTAATTACTCTGGTGATAAAAACTATGTCGAGTTTTTTAATGATGCCTTTAGAAAGTTACTACAGAAATATTCACTTAATCTTAGAAATTGTAGAATGAAAGTATTAACTAATTTAGAGGCAGATGCAATAAATTTACATTCTTTTTTTATGAATGATTTAGAAAAGGCGAAAAGTATAACAACTGAAAATCTTGATCAATATTTATTAGGGATAAAAAAAGATAGAATTAATCTTGATAGCAGAAAGGATAGAGATTCTTTTAATCCAGATATATTTTGGGATATTTTACAACCTAAAAATTATCCTATCGCTAGATTCCCTAGTAATCCTAACTATGCTCTTTCTTTTATGCAACAAGTTGCTGTAAATTTAGCAATTGGATATGATAATGAGAAAATCCGTAGCGTAAATGGTCCACCTGGTACAGGAAAAACAACTTTGCTAAAAGATATATTCGCTCAACTTGTTGTAGACCAAGCAAATGAAATTATAGGATTGAAGTCAAAGGAAATTAAAGACAAAGTATCCTGCCTTGAAAACACTGGGATTGGTAAAATGCCAAAATCAATAGCTGATAAAGGGATTCTTGTTGCGAGTTCAAATAATGGAGCAGTTCAGAATATTGTTAATGAATTACCTTTAATAAGTGGAATTGATGAAATGTTTATTGAAGAATTGAGAAATGCAGATTATTTTTGGAATATTTCAAATTCTAATATTTCAGTGGATAAGAATCAGAGTGAAAAAGAAGAAAAGTTCTGGGGATTGTTTTCTTTGGAAGGCGGTAAAAAGAATAATATGAATAATATCCTTACTTCATTAGAAGAGGTTATTCATGATTTAAAAAATAATTATGTATCTAATAAGGATGTCTACAATGACTTTAAAATACAGTATGAAAATCTTCTTAAATTTAAACAAGAAAAACAATTTTTTTGCGAAAAATATCTACAATTAAAAAAGTCAAAAGAGGATTATGATTACTCTGTTTACCATTGCCAACAGCAGAAAGAAGAATTGAAAAAAGAGTTGAGCATTATTGAAATAGAATATATAGAGTATCAACAACAATCAAATATAAGAAAAGTTGAGATTGAAGAAGAAATTGGGAATACTGATGAAAAAATAATTAATAACTTAACTGAACAGAATCAAATAAATTCATCTATTAATGCGTTGAAGCTACAAAAACCATGGTTCTTTTCTGCTAAAAAAATAAAACAAGACTATAAGGAGAGAATGAGAAGTTTCTCAGAAGCACTTATTCAAATTATTGATGAAAATAGAGAATTAAATAAGTATAAACATAGTCTTGAAGATGAAATAAACACTATTCTAAAAAAAGAGAAAGAATATGAAAATAAAATTTATCAAAAGAGGAAAGAGAATCAACAAATAGTTGAAGAAGGGTTAGGCAAAATTAAAGAAATAGATGAGAGTATTCAATTGTTGACTAAAGAGATAAATGCTGCATCAGTAAAAGTGTTAGATATGAATGCAGATTATAATGTACTTCAAATGGATAATCCGTGGTTTGAGAAAGAATATAGATGCCTTCAATCAAGATTGTTTATTGTTGCATTAAAACTTAGAAAACAGTTTTTATATGAAAATATTAAAAGTATACAAGCAGCAATAATTATATGGAATAAACAAAAAGAATACCTTGATAATAAGGAAATGATAGAAGAAGCATGGAATTGGATGAATATGGTAATACCGGTTATTAGTACTACGTTTGCCAGTGTTCATACAATGTGTAAAAATTTAAGTGAAAATACAATAGGATATTTATTTGTTGATGAAGCTGGTCAAGCATTACCACAATCGAGTGTAGGTGCAATATTTCGAAGTAAACAAGTTATGGTTGTAGGTGATCCAGCTCAAATAAAACCAGTGCTTACATTAGATTCTTCCATTCTCGGTATGTTAGGTGAACATTATGGTGTTTCCAAGGAATATCTATCTGATGAAGCTTCTACTCAAACTTTAGTGGACGATATTAGTAGATATGGTTTTTGTAATGATGGTAAATGGATTGGGATTCCACTTTGGGTACATAGAAGATGTAGAAATCCAATGTTTAATATTTCAAATGCTATATCATATGGTAGAAATATGGTGCAAAGTATAGACACTCCAGGTAAAGCATTTTGGTTTGATATATCAGGAAATGCGATAGATAAATATGTTAAAGAACAAGGAGAATTTTTAAAAAATAAAATTTCAGAATTAATGGAGCAGAATCCAGACATAAATGATAAAACAAAAAAAGATACTATATATGTCATTACTCCATTTAAAAATGTTGCTTATTGTTTATCACAAGAACTTAAGAAAATCGGATTTACACGATATGATGAAAAAGGGAAAGTTACGAATATTGGTACTGTCCATACTTTCCAAGGAAGAGAAGCTCCAATTGTATTTTTTGTTTTAGGATGTGATGAAAGAAGTCAAGGAGCTGCACATTGGGCTGTGGGTTCAGTGAACCCCAATATTTTGAACGTAGCAGCTACTAGAGCAAAAGAAGAATTTTATATTATTGGTGATAAACGTTTATATCTTGGTATAAAAAGTACTATTATAAATGAAAGTTTTAGGATTCTGGATAGATTTAATTCTTGATTAGATAAATAGCTGGATTCAATAAGATACATTAAATTACACAAAATAAAATATACAAAAATAGAAAATCAATTATTAATTTAGGATAAGTTATATTATCTATTTGTAACAAATGAACAAAACATTTGTAAAAAAACCGTAATATAACATTACTTGCACAAGTTATAGATAAGTGTTATTATATCTTTGTTTGAAAGAACAATATTGTAAGTATTGTGAATACACAGGTTGATATGACAAGTTATGAACTTATTACCATCATAACCATAACCTAAAAAGTGAAATTAACAACTTTTTTCGTAAAATAGCTTGACAATGAACAATCAGTGAGGTAGCATAAACTTATAATATAAAAACCAAAAAAAAATAAAGAGAGGTATAATATTATGAAGAAAAAATTATTATTATCAAGCGTAGCAGCTTTATCATTATTCGCTGCTTACACTACAGCAACTGCTGAAGAATATGGTAAATTTGGTGAGCCTTTATACAGCGAACGTAAATTACCAGATGCATACTCAATTGAAAAAGCTGAAACTCCAGCGGACTTAGCTGCAGCTGCTGAAAAATACGCAGCTCGCCAAAAAGTTGCAGTTGAGTTACGTCAAGCAAATACTCAATTAACAATTGCAAAATCTGACGAAGCTAATGCTAATTCAGTTTTTGAAAAAGCACAAAAAGCTTATGATGAAGCAGTTCAAAAAGTTGCAGAAGCTATCAATACACAATATGATGCATCAGTTCAAAAAGATAAATTAACTGCTGTATTAACTACTGTTGAAGAAAGATTAGCTTATGATAAAAACGACTTAGCACAAAGTGTACCAGTATTAGAACAATTAAAAGCTCAACAACTAGCAGCAAAAAATGCTTTAGCAGACGCTGAAAAAGCTTTACAAAATCACAGAGATAATAAACCAGTTTCTGGTGCTCCTGTAGAAGAGTTAAAAGCTTATGAAGTAGACCATATTGACTTTGAACGTAAAGTTGATAAAGCAAAAGAAGTTAAAACTTTAGCTGACCATGCAGTTGAAAAAGCAGCTAAAGATATTAAAGACTTAAAAGTTGCTATCCAAAATGGTGAAGATAGAGTTGAGTCATTGAAAAAAGCAATCAAACAATTACAAGTGGTTGTTGGTAATGAAAATGACGGCGAAGCAAATACTGGAGAAGTTCGTGGCGTTTTAGTATCTGAATTAGTAAAATTAAAAGAATTAAGATATGCTGAATTAGATAAAGCTTCTGATCAACGTATTTTATCTACTTCATTCAGAAAAGAAATTGAAGAACAATACAATGAAAAATTAAAAGAAGCTCAAGAAGTATACAAAGCTCAAGGTGTTGAATTTGTATTATCTGATGTATTAGCTGTAGCTGAACCAACTGAAACATATGTAACTAAATTTGGTTGGAACCAAGATAAAGCTGGTAACTGGGTATTCTTAAAAGATTCAGAAGGTACTAAAGCTACTGGTTGGGTAAATGACAACGGTTCATGGTACTACTTAGGACAAGATGGCGTTATGAAAAAATGGTGGGTACAAGTAGAAGGAACTTGGTACTACCTAAACGGATCAGGTGCAATGCAAACTGGTTGGTTACAAGATAACGGAACTTGGTACTACTTAGAAGCTTCAGGTGCTATGAAAGCTAACCAATGGTTCGAAGTTGGTGGAAAATGGTACCACGTTGATGCATCAGGTGCATTATCAGTAAATACTACAGTTGACGGATACAACGTTAACGAAAACGGTGAATGGGTTTAATTTTTAAAATTAACTTACGAAAAGAGAGCGCAAGCTCTCTTTTTTTGTACATAAAAATAATTGACAATCATTAGTTTTGACCCTATTATTAAATTAGTTAAAAATAAGAATGGAGTGGAAATCATGAGAAGTAAGAAAATTATGTTAACATCTTTAGCAACATTCACGTTAGTTGGAACATTAGCTTTATCACAAACAAT
Organism: uncultured Granulicatella sp.; assembly: GCF_963528195.1. Lineage (GTDB taxonomy): Bacteria > Bacillota > Bacilli > Lactobacillales > Aerococcaceae > Granulicatella. The sequence continues at coordinate 1,340 of NZ_CAURVN010000036.1, read as the reverse complement.
ATTTGCCGATACAGCATCACATACATCAGGTAATTCAACAGCTGCAACATCAGGCACAAATGCAACAACGTCAGGTTCTAATACAGGATCAAATTCGACTACAACAGCTAATAGTTCAGCAGGAACCAATAGTGCTTCTGGAACAAGTTCAGCAACAGGAAGAGCTTCTAATTCAAGTACAGCAACTGGAACAGCTACAAATTCAGGAAAAGCAAATTCAGCAACTACAGATGCTAATAAACCAGCAAAAGTTGTAACTAAAAGTGTTGAATGGAAAATTGAAGAAGGTAAGAAGTATTTAAAAGTTAATGGTGTTAGAGCTTATGGCTGGGTTGAAATAGATGGAAAAAACTATTTAGTTGATTGGGATGGATCTGTTAAAGTTGGTTTGTTAGAATCAAAAGAAACAAGATACTATTTTGATAAAGAGGGAGTTCAGCAATTAGGTTGGCAAAAAATCAATGATAAAGATTACTATCTAACAAAAGATGGAACAAAATATTCAGGAGTTTTCACAGATGGAACGAAGAAATACTATTTAAAAGATGGTATTCAAGAAATTGGATTGAAAAAAGTAAATGAGAAATGGTATTTCTTTACAGCAGATGGTACAAATAAAACAGGTTTAATTAAAGATAATGGTAAATATTACTACATTACTAAAGAAGGAGAGAGTAAAAAAGGCTTAATTACTGAAGGTGAAAAAGCATATTTCATCAATGAAGATGGAACCTTAAAACAAGGAATCATTGAAGTAAATGGTAAAAAAGTTCAATTAAGCACTGATAATGCAAAAGCTGGTTGGAATCAATTTGAAGGGAAATGGTATTACTTCGATTCTGCTGGTAAAATGTTAACAGGTTGGATTCAAACTGATTCATGGTATTACTTAAATGAAAATGGTGTAATGCAAACAGGTTGGAAATTTATCAAAGGTAGTTGGTATTATCTAAATTCATCTGGAGCAATGCAAACAAGTTGGTTGCTTGATGATGGAAAATGGTATTTCTTAGATGGATCAGGTGCTATGGCAACAGGTTGGGTTAAAGTAGGTGGTTATTGGTACTACATGAATAACTCAGGAGCAATGCAAACAGGTTGGCAACAAGTAGGAGGGAAATGGTACTTCTTAAATTCATCAGGAGAGCTATTAACAAATACTACAACACCAGATGGATTTAAAGTTAATGCAAATGGTGAATGGGTTTAAGTTAGAATGATATAGTAAAGAGAGCGAAAGCTCTCTTTTTTTGGGTTGTTCGACAAATCCTGTTGGTGAGAAATTACCGACAGGATTTTTTATATGCAAAAAAGAGAAATCCAGGTTATGATTAAGTCGA
>NZ_CAURVN010000035.1:0-13347 GCF_963528195.1 uncultured Granulicatella sp. | reverse complement strand
GAATTATAATATGTCAAGTCTGTTCTTGCTTCAGTAACTAACCCAGCTTCTCCTCTTCCATGCTGATTTTGCGTAGGTAGAAAGTATACCGCCCTAAATTCACTCTCACCATTCCCATTAATCGGTTTCCCATTTCGTGGGTCACGTTTTCCAGAATGAGCTCTTGTCATTCGGTTGGCTACTTTATTTCTTAATTGTTTTAAAGAAGTAATGAGTCCATCTGCTTCTTCAACTGTTTGTCTTGAAACCGAAAATTCTCCCGATACTTTTAATAATGCTGTTTCCTGTGGTTCAAGTGTATACTGAATAGAAGACGAAATACTGTTAATTTCCTCTTGTAAAGCTTTGATTTTATTTACTTTTTCGTTTAAGCCATTTTGATACTCATCATTTTTCTTTTTAAGGTTTTGAATTTTTTCTTTAAACTGCTCGATAGTTTCTTTTGTAATACTTTTAGAATTTTTTGTTGCTTCTTCCATTTCTTTAACGAGTTGTTCTACTTCTAATCGAAAGGCAACGTGCACATTGCTCTCAAGCGATTTCCCTTCAAGCAATACTTGATTTAGTTCTTGAATGAATGCCTCATTTTCAGCACTCTCTTTTTGAGTTTCCTTATTTTCTTCAACAGGTTTTGTCTCTACTTTAGATGCTGCAGCTGGATGTTCTGTCATAGAATCAACTGCTACATCCCCTTGTTTTACTTCTGCTTTTGAAGTTTCTTTTTTTGTCTCAATTTCAGTTTTTTCTGTTACTGCTGGTTGAGTTACGGTTGTATTGACAGCTTCTTGAACTTTTGGCTGTTGTGGTTCCTCCGCTTTTTTACTTTCTCCCGACTGTTTTTCTTCAACTGATGCTGGAACTGAATTTTCAGAAATTTCAGTAGCTTGTACCATATTTGAAATTCCATTCAAATAAAATAACGCACCGACTACGACTGAAAATGTTCCTACTTTATACTTACGTATTGAGAATTTTTGTCTTTTCTCATTTACTTGCTGTTTTTGATTATAAAAAACATGTAATTCTTTCTCCTTTTCCCCTTTTCTCATTTTAATAATGAGCATAAAAATGACAGTATATACACTCTATCATACACTTTTAATTTGTAAAGTCAAACGTTTTCTTTCATTTTAATAAAGCTATTTACATGTTCACGGAAATATATATTTTTGTAATTAGAGAAACCTATCACAAATAACTTAATTTAATTTTTTTAACTATTTTCCTCAAAAATTTACTGACTTTCTTATAAAATATGCTCCCTTAAAACACAAAAAAACCTTTCTCGAAATCGAGAAAGGTTTGAGAATTGTCTTCTTATTTGAGACCGTATTTTTTGTTGAAACGATCCACACGTCCGTCTGCTTGTGTGAATTTTTGACGACCTGTATAGAATGGGTGAGAATCAGAAGTGATCTCAACACGTAATAATGGGTATTCGTTACCATCTTCCCATTGTACAGTTTCGTTTGAAGATTTTGTTGAACCTGATAAGAATTTGAATCCAGTAGTTGTATCCATGAAAACAACTGGACGATATTCTGGGTGAATTCCTTGTTTCATTTTCTATTCCTCCTGCCCTGAATTATTGCCTAATCCAGAGTTATTTTATTTTATGCATAAAGCAACACAAGTATAATAGCATGCTTGGGCATAGAATGCAACTATTTTTATTAGCTGAAATAGATTTTTCTTAGCTTAAAATTCCAAAATAATTTCCCTAATCTCCTAGTTCTAAACCAGGCATTGCATTGACATCCATCGCTGCAAAATCTTGTTCTAACCATTTTGAATACGCAGCTGCACCAATCATTGCAGCATTATCGCCACATAAATTCATTGGTGGAATTGAGAACGTTACGGTTGGATAATGACTTTGCATCATCTCTTGTAATCCTGTTCTAAGTCCACGGTTAGCTGCAACTCCTCCTGCTAACACAAATTGTTTCACAGGATATTCTTGTAGTGCACGTTTACTTTTTTCAACTAATACTTCTACAACACTTGCTTGGAAACTTGCCGCAACATTTTCTGGAATAATTTCTTCGCCTTTTTGTTTTGCATTATGAATTCGATTGATAACCGCTGATTTTAATCCACTAAAACTAAAGTCATAATGGTCTTCATGAATCATCGCTCTTGGAAAATCATAGACATCTTCTCCACTATGCGCTAATTCATCCATTTTCTTTCCACCTGGATAAGGTAAATTTAAAATTCTTCCAATCTTATCATAGGCTTCTCCAGCTGCATCATCTCGTGTTTCACCGATAATTTCAAACTGTCCATCTTCTGGCATATACACTAATTCTGTATGTCCACCACTCACGACTAATGCCATTAATGGAAATTGTAATGGTTCGATTAATTGGTTTGCATAAATATGTCCTGCCATATGATTGACGGCAATTAATGGTTTGTTCGCTGCTAGTGCTACTGCTTTTGCAGCTGAAATCCCGATTAGTAAAGCTCCTACTAATCCTGGGCCAATAGTCACCGCTACTGCATCAATTTCTTCCATTGTTTTGCCAGCTTGCACTAATGCTTCTTCAATCACTTGCGTAATTTGTTCTACATGGTGACGGCTTGCAATTTCTGGTACAACTCCTCCAAATCGCATATGACTTTTGATTTGAGAAGCGACAATATTTGATAATAATGTATGTCCATTGACAACAACTGCTGCACTTGTTTCATCACAGCTACTTTCGATGGCTAAAATAACGACTTCCTTTGTCATTGTTCACATGCTCCTTTCTTGAGTTCTAATCGATAGAGTAAGGCATCTTCTAATGGATCTGTATAGTAATCACGTCTTCTATGATAACACTCAAATCCTAAAATTTCATATAATTGCTGAGCACGATGGTTAAATTCTCGTACTTCTAAAAATACTGTTGCGACTTCTTGCAACCCTAAATCATAACACGCCATTTGCCATAAACGTTGGGCAAGTCCTTTCCCTTGGAATCCTGTGTGAATCACAATATTCGTAATCGTTGCTTCATCTAATACGACTTGCATCCCAACAAATCCAATTAAAGTATCCACATGATACACACCATAATAAGCTCCATGTTCAGAAGCAATATCTTCTTGGAACGCTTTTGCACTCCAATGTCCAGGATATTCATAATGTTGTTGCACTAATTGGTATAACTGTTCTGCCACCTCATCTTCAACCGTTAATCGTTTAAACGAAAACTCTGATGAGGAGACAGATTCTGGTGTTTTAGGGGGTAATAGATAAGTCATCAGTACCGCATCCTCTACTTCATTTTTATAATATTTTTCTTTATATCCTGTTTGAATAAATCCGAATTTCTCATATAAACGAATGGCCTTTTTATTGGACACTCTTACTTCTAGGGAAATGGACTCTTTTTCTAAAAATCGTGCATACTTTTCTAATTGCTTCATTAATAAGGTCGCACATCCCAAAAATCGTACATCCGAATGAACAGCAATATTCGTAATATGAAGGTCTTCCGTTGTCACTCTTGCACCAATAAACGCTTTAATTTCGTCATCTATTTCAAGAACGATATAAATGGCTTTTGTATTATACGTTAAATCTTCTGCAAAAGCGTCTCTTTCCCAAGGTGGATTTCCCATATACGCTTCTTCTTCTACATAGGTAATTGCATCAATGTCTTCGATGGTAGCAAGGCGAATGGTCGCAATTAATCCATTTGATAAAGGAATTCGTTTTGATTGCTGAGGCAATTGGGTTACGATAAAGTCTCCTACAGGAATTGCTTGTTCTGCTAATCTTTCTAATTGTTGCCATAAAGATTGTGTCCAATCTTTACATGCGCTCCACATAGTTTGTCTCCTGTTCTTCTTGATGGCTCGCTTTCCAATTTTCTTCTGCTTCCGCTAATTTCAAATATGTTGGCACAAAAACGTCTGCATCTTCTTCTGGTGCATCTTGTGCTAATTTACTAAAGAATCCAGCATGAGCAATAGCATCACTTTCTTTAGAAAATACCACCTTATCTCCTAATTTCTCTACCACCAAGTCTTTTTGTGTATCTGTCAATTGTCCTACAAAATAAAGAGAAGCTTCATAAGTCGCTAACTCTTCTAACCAATCAACCCAAGAAATATGACGTTCTGGTGCTATCAATTGAGGAAACTGTTGCTTCACTTGATAAAGACCGGTAAAAATATTATCTCTACGAGCATCAAAAAATGGAACAACATAGGTTCCCTCAGGAACAGCTTCTACAACATTTGTAGCAATCGCTTGTAAACTTGAGACAGCTTTTAGCGGAATACGCAATGTCTTCGCAAGAGTTTTTGCAACTGTTACTCCAATTCTAAGTCCAGTATACGAACCTGGTCCTTTGGCAACAATAACACCTGTTAGTTCTTGCATACTGACTTGACTTTCTTGAAGTACTTCTTGAATTGCCGGCATTAGTTTGACACTATGTTGTAAAGTGTCTGGAACCGTTCGTTCAACAATCGTTCCCTCATCTTTGACAATGGCAACCGATAAAGTTTTATTTGAGGTATCAATAGCCAATACGGGCATAGAGCACTTCCTTTCTAGTTTTGTTTAAAAAGTGTGAAGGAGGGCAATTCGTGCTACCCTTTGCACTTTTACCCTCTTCCATCATTTATTCAAATTGTCTTTCTTCTCACATTGTTTGAATACGGCTCAGAAAGATTGAATCGACGTGCGTTTCGGTGGAATCCGGTGCGACTTTCGTCGCCCTCGGCTTCTTCTACCAACGGTTCGATTCAGAATATCTTTCTTTGCACATTCTTATTAATACGCTCTAGCAATCCATACTGTTTGTGTTGCTGGTTTGCCTGAAACGATACATGTTTCTTTCTTCACTGGTGGCTTGAATGGAATATTACGAGTCGTAAATCCAGTTTCTTCTTTGATTTTCGCTTCTGTTTCTTCTGTTCCATCCCAACCAACTAATACCCAACCAGGTACTTCGCCAGCTTCACGTTTTTCTTCAATATGGGCTTTTAATTCATCTAAAGTATCAATGTTTGTATATTCATTAGAAGCACGCATTGCACGAGCAGTTTCTAATAAACGTCCTTGCATTTTTTCTAATTCAGCTTGAATTGTTTCTAATAACACATCAAAACCTACCGCAACTTTTTCATCTAAGTCACGCATTTTTGTCATTACTTGATTATTTTCTAAATCACGTGGGCCACATTCAATACGCATTGGAACTCCACGTAATTCCCATTCATTGAATTTGAATCCAGGTGAGTTGTCTGTATCATCAATTTTCACACGTAAGCCTGCTGCTTTTAATTGTTGTTGTAATTCTTCTAATTTTTCTAAGATGGCTGGATTTTTCTTCCATGGTCCAACTGGAATTAAAACTACTTGTGTTGGAGCTACTTTTGGAGGTAATACTAATCCTTGTTCGTCTCCGTGTGTCATAATCAATGAACCGATTAAACGAGTAGAAACTCCCCATGAAGTTGTATGTGCATACACATGTTCATTTTCTTTTGTTAAATATTTAATATCAAATGCTTCGGCAAATTTTGTACCCATATAATGAGAAGTTCCAGCTTGTACAGCTTTTCCATCTTTCATCATTGCTTCGATTGAATAAGTATCTACTGCACCCGCAAAACGTTCTGATGGAGTTTTTTGTCCTTCATAGACAGGAACGGCTAATACGCCTTCTACGACTTCTTTATAAATATCTAACATTCTCATTGTACGACGACGTGCATCTGCTTCATCTGCATGAGCTGTATGTCCTTCTTGCCATAAAAATTCAGATGTGCGTAAGAATGGTAAAGTTTTCTTTTCCCAACGGAATACATTTGCCCATTGGTTTACTTCATATGGTAAATCACGGTATGAATTAATCCAGTTTGAGAACGCAGTTCCAATCATTGTTTCACTTGTTGGACGTAATGCTAAACGTTCTTCTAATTTTTCACCAGCTGCTTCAGTTACCCATGGTAATTCTGGCGCAAATCCTTCAATATGATCCGCTTCTTTTGTGAAGAAACTTTCTGGAATTAACATTGGGAAGTAAGCATTACGAATTCCTTCTTCTTTAAAGCGACGGTTAAATTCTTCTTGAATATGTTCCCAAATTTCATATCCATCTGGTTTGAAAATCATACATCCACGCACTGGTGAATAATCCATTAAATCAGCTTTTTGAATGGTTTGAATATACCATTTTGAGAAATCTTCTCTTTGCAAGTTTGTTTTTTCTGCCATAGTAGCACTCCTTTTCTAATAATCGTGGAACAAAAAGAGCCACTCCTCCTATAAAAGGACGAATGACTCGCGGTACCACCTTTAATTACATTTTCATTGTTAAATGTCTCTTGGAACGTGATAACGGTACGCAAACCGGATTATTTTCATAATCAATCTATTGGTAGGTTCAATTCTAAAAGCGGGGGTTCTCTCTCAGCCATGAAGAACTTTCTGTACCCATTTCAGAACTTACTATTCCATGCATTATACTACCGAAAAAACGGCTAGAAAGCAAGTGTTATGTGTACTTACTCTAAGATAAATCCACTTTCCTTCATACTATAAACTTCAATCGCCATTTCTTGTTCGACTGTTTGCTGAACCACAAAGTCTAATGCCTCTTCTTCCGTAAAGAATCGAAGCGTGAATACTTCTTCTCCCTCATTGACAAATAATTCTAAACTTGAGTAGTCCATCCAGGCATTTAGATGTTTCAATGGAGATTGTAACGTTCTTTCTCTTGTTTCTCTTTCTCCTGTTTCCCAATCGGTACGACCGACAGATAATACTTGAGTTTCTGCATCATATTGAATGAAAATTTCATTACGTAATTGAATTGCTAATTTATCCTGAACAGCTTCTTTCCAATTCACTGTCCACACTTGTGCAGGTGAAGAAAGGACCGATTCAAAACGAGTCGCATTCCATTGAATTTTTTGTACATTAGTTGTTAAATTCCATAATTCACGTGCAGGTTTTTGAAGATATTTTCCATGTTGAACGGATACTTCACGTGGAATGGTTAAGGCATGAATCCAGCCATCTTGAATTGTTGGAATCAGCGCTTCTTTTCCTTCTGGAATTCCCATCCAACCATATTGAAGAATACGTCCATCTTCTGCTTGGAAACTTTGTGGAGCATAATAATCAAATCCAGCATCGACTTCTGTTAAGTTATCCTCTTCTACAATGAATTTCCCATCAGTTGTAAACTTCCCTAATTGCACAACTGTTTGGTATAAATTATTGAATCGTTCTCCAGTAGCTTCAATTCCTTGTGGAGAATAAATAAATGCATCCTTTTCTTCAAATGGAATCATATCTGGACATTCCCACATATAACCGAAGTCTTTTTCTTCCGTACTAATCGAACCATTCAATACCCAGTGAAGTAAGTCTTCTGAACGATACACTAATGTATCACCTTTTAAATCTTCCGTTTGAGCTCCTACAACCATCCAATAATGATCTACACGTGCATCATACCAAACTTTTGGATCACGGACATGTCTTGTATAGCCTTTCGGATGTTCGAATAATGGCCCTTTCTTTTCAAAATAAATGCCATCTTCTGAGATTGCTAAACATTGATAACTAAAAGCATTTCCTTCTTCATCTTTTACATTCCCTGTATAAAATAACCATAATTGATCCTGATGAACATATGCACTACCAGAATAAACACCACTTTTATCGAACCATTGGTCTGGAGCTAATGCTAGTTCTACTCTTTTCCATTGAATCATATCGTCAGAAACAAGATGTCCCCAATGTTTATTCGCATGCTTTGTATCCGTTGGATTCCATTGGAAAAACACGTGATATTGCCCTTTGAAATAAATCAATCCATTTGGATCATTCATTAATCCATATGGAGGAACAATATGATAGACTAAACCATATTTTCCAGTATTACTCTTTCTCATTAAATTCATTGATACTCCTCATCTACATAAAAGTCGAAGCTATCATGTGACGCTTCGACTTTCTTTTTTACATTTTATTTTTTCAACATATCGTCGCTATAACCGATTGTATATGTTAAAGCAAAACTTACTGCAAAGGCTACTGCGATTGCTAGTACATATAATGGGAATTGGCTATTTAAGAATAATAACATCCCTGGTAATACTGTTACAGACATACCTGTTGCTTTTAATTGGAATAAAGCTGCTAAGAAACCTCCTGTAGCTCCTCCGATTAATCCCATTACAAATGGTTTACCAAAACGTAAGTTAACCCCGAAAATTGCTGGCTCTGTAATTCCTAATGCAGCAGAGAAAGCTGATGGTAATGCTAGAGCTTTTAATTTTGTATCTGTTGTTTTGAAGGCAACTGCTAATGTCGCTCCTACTTGTGCAGCCATTGCTGCTGAAATAATTGGATTGAATGGATTTAATTCCACACCTGTAGCAATTTTTGAAGATTGTAATAATTGTGTTTCTAAGAAATTAAAGATGTGGTGAACTCCAGTTACTACGATAACTTGTTGTAATCCACCAATAATAATTCCTGCTAGACCAAATGGTAATTGTAAAACAAATTCAGTTGCATTTAGTACTAATGTTTCAACTGAGTGGAAGAATGGTCCAATGATGAATAATCCAAGAACACTCATTACTAAAAATGTTAAGAATGGTGTTACTAATAAATCTAATGCATCCGGAACTTTTGTACGTAACCATTTTTCTAATTTAGCACCAATCATCCCAACGAAGAATGCTGGTAATACTGTTCCTTGGTAACCTACTACTTTAATGAATCCAAAGAATACGATTGGCTCTGCTCCACCGGCAGCTACTACATAAGCGTTTGGTAATGCGCTGTTTACTAACATTAATCCTAATACAATTCCAAGTACTGGTGAACCACCGAATACTTTAAAGGTTGACCATGCTACTAAGGCTGGTAAGAATGCAAATGCTGTATCTGTTAATACTTGTGTATATAATAAGAAGTTTTTGTCAATCACGTCAGGTGTCATTCCGAATAATCCTAGGAAAATTGGGTTTGTTAATAATCCACGTAATCCCATGAATAATCCTGTTGCTACTAAGACTGGGATAATTGGAACGAATACGTCTCCGAATGTTCTACTCATTCTTTGGAATAAGTTTCCTTGTTTTTTCGCTTCTTCTTTCATTTGTGCTGTTGAAGTTTCTGCTACTCCTAAGCGGGCAACAGATTCATAGACTTTATTGACTGTTCCTGTTCCAAAGATAATTTGGTATTGACCCGAGTTAAAGAATGCGCCTTTTACTCCTTCTAATTGGTCAATCGCTTCTTTGTTGATTTTTGATTCATCTAGAACCATAATTCTTAATCGTGTAGCACAGTGTGCAACAGATTGAACATTTTCACGTCCTCCGATATTTTCAAGGACTTCTTTTGCAATTACATCATAATTCATGTTGAACTATCCTTTCTTTTTTCAATTGGGAACCAAATCTTGGAACCGGTTTGCATACATAAGATAAATGAAAACAAGACACTTGTCAACCACTTCTAACAATGTAAATGATGTAAATTTCATGAAAAGGTTGTTTTCATTTCTATCATTTAGAAAAATGAAAATACAACGGACTTTTTGAGCTGTAGCAATGGACGCCAGTAGCTTCGCTTTGCGAATCTCTTGGCTAAAATTTGAGCCTCGGTCTCAAATTTCCCAGTAATAGAAACTGATGCGACAGTTTCTATTACCAATGCTACTTGAAAAGTCCGTTGTATTTTTATTTTTTGTACAGATAAAAGCTTATGGGGTGACATTAACAAAAAACGTAAAACCTCTAACGTTGCTGATGTCTAAAATGTACTCTAATAAATAAACGCACATAAGAAAAGACTTCCCGTAGTAGCATTAGTCCTATAAGCCAACTTGGCTTATAGGACAGGAAAATTGAGACCTTAGGCTCAATTTTTAGGCATGAAACAGCAAAGCTGTTTGCTGCCGTCCCCTGCTACTACAATTGGGAAGTCTATTTCGAAATTTATCAGCGTTTGTCAATCCTCTTCACTGCATAATCTCCAACGAATTGAATCAAGAACACAAGAATTAAAATCGCAACCGTAGCTACAAAAATAATATCCTGCTTATTACGAGTAAAACCAATCATATAAGCCAAGTTCCCTAATCCCCCAGCACCAATAACACCCGCAACAGCAGTAGAACCCACTAACGCAATCGTTGTTACCGTAATACCAGACACTAACGCAGGAAGAGATTCAGGAATTAACACCTTCGTAATAATCTGACGAGTCGTAGCACCCATTGATTCAGCCGCTTCTACAACCCCAGAAGGAATCTCATTTAACGAAATAGACACTAAACGAGCATAGAAAGGAGCCGCACTAATGACTAAAGTTGGAATTGCACCCTTAGGACCTAAAATAGTCCCCATCAACGCTTTCGTAAAAGGCATTAATAAAGCCAGTAAAATAATAAATGGAACCGAACGGAAAATATTAATAATTCCAGAAAGGAATAAATTCACCCATTTATTTTCTAAACTTCTACCAGGACTTGTTAAATATAAAAATAAACCCAGAGCTAACCCAATAATAAATACGTAGAAAGTAGATAGAAAACTCATATAAACTGTTTCGTTAGTCGCTTTAATAACTTCATTCCAATCTACATTTTTAAAACTCAACATCTCATGGAATAATTCTGAAAAACTCGTTTGAGCTAAAAACACATTAAACATTCTCTAGTACCTCCACAATAATTTCTGCTTTTCTTAAGAAATCAATCACTTCTTCAGCTTTAGCAGATTCTTCTTCAATTAAAATAATCATACTTCCAAGCACACCTTTTTGCGTTACATTTACATGCGCTTGTAAAATTGAAATCGAAACATCTAGTTTACGAATTACTTCTGATAAAATCCCTTCTGCAGTTGTATCCCCTAAATATTGAATACGAACAGCTACTCCAGGACGAAGTGAAGTTGATAAATGCTCAAAAACATCATGTAAATCTTGTTCAGAACGTTCTTCCCCCACAAATTGTTTTGTAATGGTTTGTTGAGGATTTTTGAACACATCTAATACTTCCCCAGTTTCAACCACTCTACCTTGTTCCATTACAGCAACACGATGGCAAATTTGACGAACAACATGCATTTCATGTGTAATTAATACAATTGTTAATCCTAAACGTTTATTAATTTCTACTAATAAATTCAAAATATCTTTTGTTGTTTTTGGATCTAATGCACTTGTTGCTTCGTCACATAATAATACTTCTGGATCATTGGCTAATGCACGAGCAATCCCTACTCTTTGTTTTTGTCCTCCAGATAATTGAGATGGATAAGATTTTTCTCTTCCAGTTAATCCTACAATTTCAATTAATTCAGCTACTTTCTTTTGACGAACATCTTTTGCCACTCCAGCAATTTCTAATGAAAAAGCAATATTTTCTTCCACTGTACGTGACCATAATAAATTAAAATGTTGAAAAATCATCGCAATTTTACGACGTTCTTGTAATAATTCTTTTTTCTTTAATGTAGTAATATCTTTATCATTAACAAAAATATGACCTGTTGTAACGGATTCAAGACCATTTAACAAACGAATTAATGTACTTTTACCAGCTCCTGAAAAACCGATAATCCCAAAAATTTCTCCTTTATTAATGTCTAATGAAACATCTTTTACCGCCTCAACTGTCCCTTGTTTGCCATGATAAATTTTAGAAACTTCTTGTATTTTAATCATCATTCTTCTCCTTATACTCTAAAAAAGGTGTGGCAAATAGCGTATGCCACACCTTGTATTTTATCATTATTTTGCAGGAATTACAGATCCATCTGCATATTTATCAGAAATAAATTTACGGATTTCATCACTTTGTAATGCTTTGATTAAAGCTTTAACTTTGTCTGAATCTTTATCTTTTGGTTTAACTGCTACTAAGTTTGCATATGGTGAGCTTTCATCTTCTAAAGCAATTGAATCTTTTTTAGGAGATAATTTTGCATCGATAGCGAAGTTTGAGTTGATGATTACTGCATCACCTTCATTAGCTTCAAATGTTGATACTAATAATTCAGGAGCGATTTCATTTTTGATTTGAATGTTCTTTTTGTTTTCAACGATATCGCTTAATTGAGCGTCAACTGGTTTAACGCCATCTTTTAATTTAATTAAACCTGCTTTAGTGAAGAATGCTAAGAAACGTCCAACTTCAGCTGGGTTTGTTGAAGCATATACTGTTGCATTTTCTGGTAAATCTGCTAAAGATTTATATTTTTTAGAGTAGATAGCCATTGGTTCGATGTGTACATTCCCAACGCTTACTAAGTCTTCATTATGTTCTTTGTTGAATTTTTCTAAGTAAGGTGTATGTTGGAAGTAGTTTGCATCTGCATCTCCTCCGAATACGATTTGGTTAGGTGTTACGTAGTCATTTACGATATTGATTTGTAAATCATATCCATCTTTTTTAAGAATTGATTTAGCTGCTTCTAAAATTTCACCGTGTGGTGCTGGTGAAGCTACTACTGTAATCTTTTTATCTTCTACTTTTGGAGCTGCTGTTGTTGCTGAATCTTTTGATTGAGATGCTCCGTTTCCACATGCAACTAATGTTGTTGCTACTAATCCTAATGCTGCTGTTTTAATTAATTTTGAAATGTTCATAAATAAATTCCCCTTTTCTTTTTACATTGATATATGATGATTAACGGGCGCGCATTCCGTCAATCGTCGAATCAGATAATTGATGTTACAAGTATTTAAGCCATAAAAAAACTCCACCTTAGTTTTTGACTAGAGGCGAAGGATCGCGTTACCACTCTATTTTTAACAAACTTCACAGCTTGTTACTCTATAAGTACATGTTTATACTCTAGTACGGTATCGGGCACCATTCGCAGAAGCTTTATCACTCCTGTTGCTCCCAGACCATTTTCAATAAAGTTCCTGCATCCTTTTTCACCAACCGGACTCTCTTTTTACGTTCGCTTTTATTTACTTATCTGTTCATTGCATCAGTTATTTATCTGTTGTAAATAATATAATATATAAGCAAGTTATTGTCAACGACTTTAGATAAATATTCAATATAGTTTTTAACTATTACGTTCCATAGTTTTTCCGCATGGAAACAAAAAAGACTTCTTGCCAAAACAAAAAGTCTCTCTCATCTTTATAAGTACATATTTAATTCTTTTTCAGAAATATTTAGTTGCTTTGCTCCTATTTCTTTCGATAGGATTCCATTTTTAATTAAATCTACAACAATTTCAATCCTACCTTGCTGTAATCCTTGTTCTAACCCTTGTTCTAATCCTTGCTGTAATCCTTGTCTTAAAGCTTCTTCCTTTTGATATTCTACAGTCGCCAAATGCCCA
>NZ_CAURVN010000034.1:0-13949 GCF_963528195.1 uncultured Granulicatella sp. | reverse complement strand
CATTGGTTCTCTTTTTTTTATTCTTTTTTGTCACAAATGTATGATACCCTAACAAAATCCTTGGTTCTACTTTCTTTTTCTAGAAGTTATTTTTTTCAGGATAATATCAAATAAAAAACACCCCAAAGCTAGATTGAAAAAATCTAGTTTTGAGGATGCAGCACACTTTTAGTGTGTATTTTTTATTAGGCTTTAAAATATTCTCTTTTAATTCTAGTGAGTAGATTATTCGCAACAGAAGTTACTCCGACATGCATCAACTCTGGATCAGAATAATCTAGATTACGAGCATAAACTTCGGCAACACTGTAAGCAATCTGCTCATCTAATTTATAATTAGATGCTTTTAATAATGCTTTTTTTAATTCTGAACTATATAATTTAACATTATTTTCCAACGATACTACTGTCATATTAGTAACTCCTCTCCTGTTTTTGCTTGATAAACTCTCTATGTTTTACGAAAGTTCTTTCGCCCATTTTTCAAATGTTTGTGTAAATTGTCTGAACTTATCAATGTTTTTCATATCCGGGATGTCGCCTAGCAATACTTGACGTGCTTGTTTTGCCCCTTTTCCTTTTTTCTGGAAAATAAGTAACGACTTACTATATTGTTGATTTTTGAATAATGTTTTAGGGAAAGCTAGCATGGCTTGAACAAAAGATTCTTTTTGTAAATGTTCTAATAATGATACACTTTCTTCTGTTTCAAATAAATTTGTTGGCACAATCATGAATCCAAAACCACCTGGTTTTAAATAATTCAAATGTTGTTCAATTAATAAATGATGGGCGTAAGAATGTCCCTCTTTTGAATGACTCTTAAACTCTTTTGCTCGTTCATCGACAGGATAATACCCAACTGGCAAGTCAGATAACGCAATATCGATTGGACCGACTAATAAATCACTTAATCCATCTTGCAACATCACTCGTACCTCTAAACTTTCTAAGGCAAAAGATTGCAGTGCTAAATGTACTAACACTTCATCATTATCAATTGCAGTTGTTTGAATTGTTTTCCCACTTTCTTGTAAAAAGAGTTGAACGGTACTTAATAAATTCCCACTTCCACAAGCAAAATCAGCAAGTGAAAGTCTGTCTTTATTTTCTGTTAAACGTTCCACCATAAATGCCACTAATAATCCAATTGAATCAGGTGTCATTTGGTGATTCGTTTGCAAGCCATCTTCTTTTGCAGCTTTCAAGAAAGTATATTGAATCATGCGACGAATTTGTTCTTTTGTAAAGCTTTCTAGCGATAGTTCTTGATAAGCTTCATTTAATTGTGCAATGGTTGCTGCATCTGGTTGCCCTTCTACTTGTTGTGCTTGATTTCCTGAGGCAATATTTTGCAAGGTTTCTCCTAATGCCTCAACATACGAATACTCAATTTCTTTTTGGAGAACTTGAACAGCCTCCCATAATTTTTCAAAACTACGAATTTCTTTATTTTCCTGTTCCATCAAACTCCTCCTTTCAGATAAAAAATAAGAGACAGGACAAAGTCCTGCCTCCGCAAATTCCATATTATTCAGCAGCTGCTACTGGGTAAACAGATACTTGTTTTTTGTCACGGCCTTTACGTTCGAAACGTACTACGCCATCAACTTTAGCGAATAATGTGTCATCTCCACCGATTCCAACATTGTGACCTGGATGGATTTTAGTTCCACGTTGGCGGAATAAAATTGAACCACCTGTAACAAATTGTCCATCAGCACGTTTAGCACCTAAACGTTTTGATTGAGAGTCACGTCCGTTTGATGTAGAACCGCCCCCTTTTTTGTGGGCAAATAATTGTAAATTCACTTTTAACATGAGAGTGCACCTCCTTGATAGGTTAATCAACTTGAATGGTTAGATAATTAGGATATTCTTCTTGAATTCCTTCTAACCCTAGTAATAGACTATTTAATAAAATTTGTGTTGTTTGAGTTTGAACTTTCGTTACATCTCGTACAACTTCGAAATATAAATATCCACCTTCGACTTCATCAACGTCAACAATCGGTTGATAGCCTGCTAGCTTCTCAATACTATTGACAGTCGTAATTGCTAATGCAGAAACGCCTGCACATACAATGTCTTCACCATACTCGCCAAAGCCAGCATGACCTGTCATTTCAAAAGAAACTAATTCGTGGTCTTTTTTATGAAATGTTACTCGTATCATCGTCAAAATTAAGCGTTGATTGCGTTAATCACAACTTTTGTATAAGGTTGACGGTGACCTTGTTTACGGTGAGAGTCTTTACGACGTTTGTATTTGAAAGTTACAACTTTCTTTTGACGGCCTTGTTTTTCAACAGTTCCTTCAACAGTTGCACCTGCTACGAATGGAGCACCAACTTTAACGTTTTCTCCACCTACAAATACTACTTCTTCGAAAGTCACTTTGTCGCCAGCTTCTGCGTTTAATTTTTCAACGTAGATTGCTTGACCAACTTCAACTTTAACTTGTTTACCACCAGTTTTTACGATTGCGTACATATTGCACCTCCTATATTTTAGACTAAGACTCGCCAGTTTAAAGTGCCGATTCCGGTCTTTTGTACTCTAATCCGAGCGGTTGTAGCTGTGGTGCTTCACAATTACAACATGAATAGTTTAACAGAGATTTCTATTTAAGTCAAGCAAAAGCTTGGTCAATTAAAATGAAAATTAGCCGACAATTCTATTAAGAATCATTCGGCTAATATCTCTTTAACGATTTAACATCTTTTCTAATTCTACTGTTGTGAACGGTGTTGCATCATCTTCATGAACACGTTCGATATTGGCTCCTAATGCACGTAGTTTATGATGGAATTGATAATAGCCACGATCTAAGTATTTTAACTCAGTGACACGTGTGTAACCTTTTGCCACCATACCAGCAATAATTAAGGCTGCTGCTGCACGTAAGTCCGTTGCTTTTACTTGCGCACCTTGTAATTGTGACTCTTGATTCATTACTGCTGTTCTACCTTCAATCATAAACTGAGCATTCATACGGCGTAATTCTTCCAAATGATTGAAACGATTTTCGAATACTGTTTCTGTCATTGTACTTACACCTGAAGCTAGTAATTGAACAATTGTCATCTGAGCTTGCATATCTGTTGGGAATCCTGGATGTGGTAATGTCTTCACATCTGTTGGTTTTAAGTTTTCTGGTCCGATAACACGAATGCCATTTTCTTCTTCAATAAATTGAACACCCATTTCAGATAATTTAGAAATTAATGGTTGATTATGTTCTGCAATCGCATCTTCAACAAAAACATCTCCTGCTGTCACTGCTGCAGCAACCATAAATGTTCCTGCTTCAATTCTGTCAGGAATAATTGAGTGAATCGTTCCTTCTAAGTGGTCTACACCTTCAATACGAATGTTTTCAGTACCCGCACCAATAATTTTCGCACCCATTTTATTTAAAATATTGGCTAAATCAACAATTTCAGGCTCTCTTGCTACATTTTCTAATAAAGTCGTACCTTTCGCTAATGTAGCTGCCATCATTAAGTTTTGAGTTGCTCCAACTGATGGGAAATCCATATAAATTCTTGCACCCACTAATTGATCTGCATGTGCTTCAACATAGCCATCTGCTTGGGTAATGGTTGCACCCATTGCTTCAAAACCTTTTAAATGCAAATCAATCGGACGAGTCCCAATCGCACAACCACCTGGCATTGCGACACGAGCATGCCCAAATCTAGCTAAAAGAGGACCCATTACAACGATTGATGCACGCATTTTACTCACAAATTCAAATGCTGCTGTTGTTTGAACATCTTTTGTTGCATTTAGAGTAATGGCTTTTTCCTCTTCATCAAATGTACTAGTGACATTTAAACTATTTAATACTGCTAGCATCGTATGAACATCAGATAAATTCGGTACATTTGTTAAATGTGTTACCCCATACTTTGCTAAAATACTTGCTGCTAAAATTGGAAGCACAGCATTTTTTGCTCCCTCTACTTTTACCGTTCCATTTAGACGTGTACCACCTTGTACAATCATCTTTTCCATGTTACAAACCTCCAAGGTTACTTACTCGTAATGAATTGAATAATTGAATTGATTAAATCGGATATCGAAAAAATTGCACTAGAAGCACCTACTCCTAAAAAAAGTGCGACTAACATGATGAATAGTCGTGCTTGTTCAATTCGATTTTTTAATATGATTTTTTCTAAATTTATACACTGTAATGACCAATAAGCTAGGATAATCATCGCTAGGGTCATGATTAATCTAAAAACTTGTGTAAATGTTGTCATGTAGGTCTCCTAATCTCTTATAATGATAGAGATACTGCGTTACTATATTACCATATTTTTCTTGAAAATAAAAGGTTTGTCCTTTTTAGTTTTCAATTATTTACGAAAGTTTTTCATTGTTTTCATTCTTTCGATTTCAGTTTTCATTCTTCTTTCCACATAAAAAAGGTAGCTCAATCTTTCGTAGATTTAAACTACCTTTTAGTTATTGAAAACTATTACTTATCTTGATGATCTGATAGCCCTACACCTTTTAGAATTTCTAATACTTCTGGGCTAAATACAGTATTTGTATCTTCTATATCGGATGATGATTCTACTTTTTTTACAACTTTTTCTTGTACAGGTACTTCTACGTCATTCATTGAATAAACATTGCCATCTTTATCTTTATATTCTACATGCACTTTTATGACTTCTTTTACGCTTGTTTCTGGTTGATGTTCAGTCATTGTTATCCCTCTTTTCATATTATTATCTAAAAATTCAATTTTTCTCTCAACTAAAGTATATGATACCTATTGCACATAGTCAATGAATACCGTTTCCAATAAAAAAAAGACTGAAACACAATGGTTTCAGTCTCTTCTCATCATTATTTAGTTCATACTTTTAATGATTATTCTTCGTCTTTTTTCTTTGTTAGAGCTGGCGCTGCTAATCCTAATCCACCTAAGATTGCTAACGCTGCTGGTGTAAAGACGTTGATTTCAGCCATACCTGTATTTGGTAATTCTTGTTTTGCAACTGAAGCTTGTGCTTGAGCATTTGCTGGAGTTGCTGGTGTAGCTGGTTGTGCAGGAGTTGCAGATTGGTCTGCTTGTCCTGGTGTTGCTGGTTCAACAGGTTGAGGTGTTGGTGCAGTTGCTTTCTTATAGTGGTGGAATACTGTACCATTCTTATCTGTTGTTGTTTTGTCGAACACATATCCTTCAAGAGCTTTAGGATCTTTCAATCCTTCTTCAGGTGAAGTGATATCTTTACCATTTTCATCCACAAAACGTGTTACCACTTTATTAACTTGTGGTGCTTGTGGTGCTTGTGGTTGAGGTTGTAGTTCAGAATCACGTTTTGGA
Source organism: uncultured Granulicatella sp. (assembly GCF_963528195.1). GTDB lineage: Bacteria > Bacillota > Bacilli > Lactobacillales > Aerococcaceae > Granulicatella. Next base: position 8,602 of record NZ_CAURVN010000034.1, on the reverse strand, counting down.
GTTACTGTTACTGGTACTTCTACAGTAATTTCTTTTCCACTTGGTAATTTCACCTTAACTTTAACACTTGGTTTTTGACCAGCTGTTTCAGTAGTTGGGATTGTCCAGTTTTCTTCAACAATTTCCCATCCTTTTTCGTTAGGAAGTTCGATATGTTTCTTAACATCATCTTTTGTAATTGGTGTTCCAACTTCTACTACAATTGGTGTTACTTTTGGTGTTACTGTTACTGGTACTTTAACTTCTTTAGTAAGAATTACGTTTCCATCTTTATCTTTATACTCAACTGTTACAGTTACAGAGTCTTTTTCACCTGGTGTTTCTGTTCCTGGAGTTGTTAATGGAGTTTCTTTAACCGTTACTGTTACGTCTGTTGGTAATCCTTTGACATTTTTAGCCACTTCTTCAACTTTATCTTTTACAGCTTTTTCAAGTGTACCTTTATCAGTATCTTTCGGTACTACTACACCTTCTGGAGAAACTTTTGGTAATACTGTAACTGGTACTTCTACTGTTTCTTCTCCTCCATCTTTATAAGTAACTTTCGTTGTTACTTTAATATCTTTATCTCCAACTTTACCTTCTGTTGTTGGGATAGCTTTGTTGATGTCTTCATCCGTTACAGGTGTTTTAGTTCCATCTGTATCAGGAGTGATTGCTTTGTTTAGATCCTCAGCTTTTGGTTTGTCACCTTCTACAACGTATACAGGTTTAACATCTGAACCTTTAACATTTACTTTTACTGGAATTGTAGTTGTGTAGTCTTTTCCATCTACTGTGTATGTTACTGGTACTTCTACAGTTGTTACTCCAGTACCTTTTTTAGCAGTTACTGTTTCTTCAATAGCTTTTGTTACATCACCTACAGTTACTTTCGCATCTTTTGGTAATTTATCTGTAAAGTCTTTTGCTTTAATTGCTTCATCAGCTTTAGCTTTAGCTAGTTCTTTCAGTTTGTCTGGAGTTGTTCCTTTAGTTACTGTTACGTCGGCTTTTGCTACTGGCAATACTGTTACTGGAACTTTTACTTTCTCAGTTACTTTTCCATTGTCATAAGTTACTGGTACTTCTACTGTTACATCTGTAGCTCCAGCTTTTCCTTTTGTATCTGGTAATGTTGTTGGTTCTCCAACTGTTCCACCTTGTCCTGGTGTTACGGCATCTTTGGCTTTAGTTGGTTTATCACCTTCAAATACTACTACTGATTTTGGAGTTGAGCCAACTACTGTTACTGGTACTTCTACTTCTTTAGTTCCAATAACATTTCCTTTATCATCAGTATATTCAACAACTACTGTTGCTGGTTTTGGTTTACCTGTTTCAGTTACTTCAGCTGTTGTTGGTGTAGTTCCTGCTTTCACTTCTTTAACTTTTACAGTTACACCTGCTGGAACTTTATCTTTTGGTAAGGCAGCTACTACTTCTTCAGCTTTTGCTTTAACTGCATCTTCTAATTTTTCGCTTCCTTTAAGAACTGTTAACCCTTCTGGTTTCACTAATGGTAATACTTTAACAACTGCAGGTACTTCTACTAGTTTGTCTTCGCCATCTTTAGCTACTACTGTTACTTTCTTGTCTCCAGGTGTTGTTGTATCAACTGGTTCTTTATATTCAAATTTAGTTCCTTCTGGATATTGATCAGGATCGATACTTTCATCAGCTGATGGTTGTGGTTTAGCAGGGTCTTCGAACACATATTGTGTCTTAGGATCTACTACCATTACTTTAGCTGGTACTTCTACAATTGTTTTTCCATCTAATTTCGCTACAACTACTACATCTTTTTCACCTGAAGTTGTTGTGTCAACTGGTTTTTCATACTCAAAAGTAGTACCTTTTGGATATTCATCTGGAGTAATGCTTGATTTAACATCAGGTTGTGGTTTCTTAGGATCCGCTACAACAAATTGTGGTTTGCTATCAACTACACGTACTGTTGCTGGTACTTCTACTAGTACTTTATCACCTTGTTTAACTACTACTGTTACTTTCTTATCTCCAGGTGCAGTTGTATCTACTTCTTCTTTGTATTCATATTTTGCATCATCTGGATAGTCTGAAGTATCAATATTATCTTCTGGTGAAGGTTGTTTTTTATCTTCACTTACTGCCACTAATTGTGGATATCCCTTAACAACTTTCACTGGTACATTAACAGTTTCTTCACGTTTATTATCACCTGAACCGTATGTTACTGTTACTGGTGCAGTTAATGTATCATCTCCAACTTTTCCTTTTGTTTCAGGAATCTTAGCTTCATCTACAGTTTTGTTATTTCCTTCTGTCGTAACCGCATCTTTTAGTTTTTCTGCTGTTGGTTTATCACCTTCTACAACATAAACAGGAGTTGGTGTTGAAACTTTTGGTGTTAATTTAACAACAAAGTTTTGACTAATTTCAGTATCAGTATCTGCAGTTGTATCAAATGTTGGTTTTTCAGCATCAGGTTTAGCAAACGGATTATCATTCACTTCATAACCCATTGATTTTAACACATCAAGACGAGCTTGTATTTTCTCTTCTGGAATTTTTGTTCCTGCTTTACCAGTAAGATCAGTAATATTAAACTTCTCATCTAATGGTGTTTCTTTACCATCTTTATCTACAGAAACAAATTTCACTGTAGCTTTTTGAATTCCAGGTACATATTGAATTGGAGTTTTACCAAAATTATCACCTGGTTTGAAGTTTTCTGGTACTTTATATCCTTTAGATGGATCTGTAGGATCTACTGGTGTTAATTCTACTCCATTATAACTTGGAACAAATCCATCAACATGAGGGATTGTTACAGTACCGAAGTTACCAGGAACAGATGGATCTTTTGGATCATTTGGATAGTTAATCTTCTCTGGTGCATTCGTTGGTTTTTTACCTTCTGGATAAGTTAGAGTAAATGAACCAATTTCTTTGTAAAGAACTTTTTTCACTACAGGATCTACTGTACCATTTTCTCCAGGAACTGGTGCATCTTCTGCAGCTACTGTTTTATCTGTAGCATTTACTAATAAGTAGTTTGCTACTACTGGTGAATCAACAGCATTGAATTTACCTTTTGTTCCATCAGCTGTAGCATCTGTTAATTTATCAGCTTCATTGTAAACTTGCCAATCAGAATAAGTTACATCTCCTGTTTGTGGGTTTACAGTTGCTGTACGTTTGTATGTTACTTTTTGTACTTTTTCAGCATATAAAGGAGTTGCATCAGCCTTATCAGCATCTTCTTCTTTTAGATACTTAATTGTACGAGTTACTTCTTTAACTAAATCATCACGTGTTAATCCTGCTGGATATTTACCAAGATTTTCATCTCCAGGTTTAACAGGTGTATCTGCAGTTTTTGGAGACACTGGAGCTGTTGTACTTGGATTTGTTGGATCAGTTGTTACTGTTGGATCTACTGTAATTAAGTCTATTACGTGAACAGTTACTTCTGCTTCAGTAGATTTCTTACCTTCACTATCAGTTGATTGTACTTTCACAGTGTAATCACCAACTGTAGTTGTATCTAATCCGCCGTCATTACTTACAGCAATCGTCGGTTTAGTAGTTTCATCTCCATCACGATCATCTTCTAAGTCTGTTGCTGTTGGTTTTGCTACTTCAACAACTTTATCAGCATTCCATTTGTCAGCTGCTTTAGTTTTATAAACATAAATATCTTTCTTAGCTTCTACTTTTGGAGCTTCGTTCACAACATTTGCATAACTTGGTGCAGAAACGTTTCCTACTGGTGAAACTGAAGTTACGGCAATCTTCTCATTCCCTTCATGTGTATGAAGACTAACATCTTTAAGACTTACTTTTAATTTACCTTCAGGCGTTGTATCTACTTTAGTATCTCCTTGATACCAACCATCATCTTTTTTCTCTAATTCGATAATGTCATTATTTGGTAATGTGATTTTGATTTTCTTACCAATTTCATTTTCGATTTGTAATGCATTTTTAATTTCAGCAATTCTTTTAGCTGTTTCTTCATCTGATAAAGTAACTCCATTATTATCCGCTACTTTTTTAAGATTAGCTTTAATTTCATCATCTGATGGAGTTAATGAACCTGGTGCGTCCCCTGTATTTACTAATAAGTATTTTTCTTGATTTTTCGCATTAGAATCTCCCACAATACTATCAGTGTGAACTTCTTCAACTGTAGCTGATTTAGGAGTACGAGCATCAATATAAATTGTTCTATTGTAGTAGTAATCTGGATCATCAGTCCATCTTAATCCATTAGCTTTATAGTTTCCATCAAAAGCATAAGGTCCTTTATCTCCAGTCCATAACCATGGGTAAATTCTATTTCCTTCAGCATCTTGAGTACCCATTCCACCTGTTCCTGTAACTTTAAATGTAGCATCCCCTACATAATCATCTTCAGTTATAAATGGAATTGAGAATTTTCTTGATGTTTCCCCTGCAGCTTTTAGATTGTTTTTACCATATTGAACTGCATTTACATCCATACTTAATGTATTAGTCGCTTCATCATAACGAACATTTGTTAAGTATCCTTGATCAGTCCAAATAGATTCACCTTTTGCTTTAGATAAGTCTAATTTTTTGTAGTTTGTAGTATCTACTGTACCTAATTTAACACCTTTTGGTACTTGTACTTTAATGTTAAACGTACCACCGTAAGGGAAAGTATTTTCAACACCACCCACGTTTTTCAATTCAAGGTTTAATTTACCCTCTTGAGAACGTTTATATAATTTATCTTTTGTAAATCCGTACTCTCCACTCTTACCTTCGCTAGTAACGTTAGTAGTTAATTGCATACCAGGACCAGTAGCAAGACCTACACCACCGATAATGAATCCATCTTGAACACCTTTAAAATCACCATCATCTTTTGCTTTGATTGTAACTTTAACTTTACTTGTTCCTTCTGGAACATGATAAATTCTTGCAATATTATTCCAACTATCAGAAGGTGTTCCTTCATTTGAACCTGCTGGTCTTCCTGTTGCTTCCGTTGGAGTGCTTCCATCTCTCATTGGAATGGAAGCAATTTTCTTACCAGTGTAAGCATCTGTAATTTCAACACTTACTTCTTCACCTTGACTTGAAAGTGCAGCTTTACCATATGCTCCATTGTAAACCATATTGAAGAATAATTCAGAATTAGGGTTTACGTCATATTCTTTAGATAGAGTAACACCTTTACTTCCTAATTCAAGATAGTAATCTCTATCTTTAACATTTCCTCTAGCATCATTTTTCATTCCATCTAGAGTAATCGCACCACCTAGGAACTTTCCATCTGCATTTGGTTGGTTTTGAGTAGCAGTTGAAGCATCATGTTTACCATTGTCATCATAAGATTTCGCTGGTTTTGGCGCTTCTGTTCTATCACCAGCAACAGTAAAATCTGTTGGAGCCTCTGGTTTAACAGCATTCACATAGTCTTTTGCTCCACTAATTTTCCAACCGTTTAATGCACCTGCTTCAGCTTCTGCTGCAGTGATTTTTTTAGTCTTCCAATTGTAAGTTACTTTACCGTAATGTTTTTCACTTTGAAGATTATTTACTTGATCTTCAATTGTTTTACTTTTTGATTCTACTGTAGGACCTGAGAAATCAACTGCACCAAATCCGTTACTCATGCTTTCAAAAACACCGTTTGCTGGGTTATTACCATAACCAGCTCTATTATTGTTAATTGGAGCTCCCCAGTTTTCAGCATTAGTTAGATAGTAATTTAATCTATCTTTTTCTTGTTTTGCTTCTGTTAATGCTGCTTGAAGTTCTTGTTCTGTAGCATCAGCTTTTGCTGCTGCTGTTGTAGCTTTTGTTTTTTCTTGTTCAGCTTTTGCTACAATAGCACGTAACATATCTAGTTTTTCTTTGTTTGTTTTACCTTCACCTAAAGCTTCTTCTTTTGTAATTTCTACTTTTACTTTATCGATTGCAGCTTTTAATTCAGTATTTACAGTATTAATATCATTTTTATATCCTGCTGCTGTTGCTGCATCTCTGAATCCACTTTCCCCTTGTCCTGGAATAGCTTTTCCATTACGTGAATCTTGGTTTTTGTTTTCTTTTTCTTCTTTCTTGGCTGCAGGTGCTTTTGGCATACTTTCTAATACAAATGCATTACCGTTTACTGCTGATGTAGCTTTTGCTACTTCTTCTTTTGTTGCAGCTTCATTTGTGGCTACAGCTTTTGCATTTGCCAATTCTGCTTTTGCAGACTCAATTGCTGAAGCTGTTTTTTCAGTTGATGCTGCTTTTTCTAAAGCTGCTTCTAAACGAGTAATTGCTTTATCTAAGCTTAATTTATCAACTTTCTCAACAACCGGTTTGTTTTCTTTATTCTCAACATTTGCAGTTGCTGCTTCAGTAGTTGGTTTTACTGGTATTTCTGTAGCTGGAGCTGTTGCATTTGCTTCTTCTGCTTGTACATTTGCGCCAGTTAATACGGCTAATCCAGAAGCGATAGCTACACTTGCTACCCCTACACTGAACTTACGAATACTATAGCGTAAAAAGCGTTGTGCTTGAATCGCACGAAGATTCTTTTTTTCTTTCATAATTTTCCTCCTTTGAGTTGAAAACCTATTTTTCAATAGATTTTAGGGTTTTTATTTCAAAAATATTTTATATCACAATATGTGAAATGTCAAAAAATATTAATATGTTTTCATAATTTACATATTTTTGTGAAAAACAGCAGAAAAGATTATAAATACGGTAATTTTTGTAATGTTTCTTTAATTTTTATACACTATTTTCCCATAAATATCTATCTAAGAACATTGTGAATAGAATCTTTCTATGTTTTTATTATCGACAAAATATTCTTTTTGTTTTCAAAACACATTCGGATTTTTACTTATTTTATTACGTTTTAAACATGTGTTTTTATATTTTTTAAAATTTACTATCTCATATCTTTAACACTGCTTACAAAAAACTTCTAATATCTTTTCAAAATTAAATTTTAAAACTTTTCAACCTTTAATTATGTTAAAAAATCTCACAATTTTCTAAGCTAGATTTTTATTAATTTGAATTTCTAAATCAATTCCAACATTATACTCACTGCTACACTCTTTAAATGTTTTATCAATAATTTTAAAGCGAACACTTTATTCTTCCTTAATTCCATTCATTCCCACAAAAAAATCCTATTGGCAATCTTTAACCAATAAGATTAACTTCATGTTTCAGTTATTCTACTTTTCTCCATTTTTGCAAATCTTCTTTATTAAATCTAAGAAGTTGTTAGTAACTGCTAAGGAGATTTTAGTATGGGTAAGATTTTTATCTTTTATACAGTTACTAACATGGCCTTCTTGGAGAATCGTCATTTGAACAAGGAATTAGAATTTCTGACAATTATCATCTCACATTTATTACAATTAAGAATTTTATCTAAATGTTTCGATTTCATATTAAAAATCTTTTTCTGACAAATGAACATATTTTGTATGATATACGTAACATAATATCTTGTACAGAATGAAAGTCAATAGATTTTCCCCTTAGGGGAACAAATTCGATACTGATGTCACTTTCCAATCGATATTATTCTGATTACAAAATAATGACAAAATTTGTTTTCCATTTCTCAATTTTTCTCAAATTAAACAACTCATTAGAATACTTTTTGAAGTGTAGCATTTCCACCTGTTTCATCTGTTACCCATTTTCTATCACTTACCTTTTAACTATGCTTTTCATTTTAGAACTCAAAAATCCCGTTAGCAAAATCGCCAACGGGATTTGATGAATCATTACTTTCTATACATATGATTCTTCCGAGATTATTCTTCTTCCTCTTCTTTCTTACCTGGGATCATGAATCCTAATCCTAGAAGGATAGATGTTGTTGCTGCAGTTAAGAATCCTAAACCATTTGCCGTTCCAGTTTTCGGTAAGATTGTCTGAGAATCTTTTTGTTTAGGCTCTACTTTTTCAGCTTGAGTAGGTTTTTCATTTGTAGAAACTTGTGGGTTATTTGGAGTTTCTTGAGGTTTCACATTATTATTTGTTTGAGTTACTCCTGAAGATGTAACTTTTCTAAAGATATGTGTTACAACTTCTCCATTTTCATCTACTTCAGTTCTTACAAATTCATAACCTTCGATTTCACCATGTTCAAATGCTTCATTTTCCTCACCTAATACTTTAGGAGTTTTCGCATCTGCTGGTTTCAACTCATTACCGTTTTCATCAACCCATTTAGTAATAATCAGTTTAACTTTTGGTAATTGAGCTGGGTCTGGAAGCTCACCGTTCATACCAATGTTTCCATTAAACTCTGGGAATTCATGAGTTGGTGCGTCCGGAGTACTTGTTCCACCCATAAATTCAGGAATATCTACACTTGGTGGCGTGATTAGATTTCCATTCTCGTCTACTCCAGTTGAGCCAATTGGGTCTGTGTAGGCTGGAATTTCGTTTGTCGGTGCATCCGGTGTGTTTACACCTCCATTGAATTCTGGTAAATCTGGTTGAACTTCTGGGGTACCTTTTTCATTACTTTGACGAACAGTCACCTTCACTTGTACTTCTTCACTTGTGCCATCTGGGTAATGGACGATCACTGTTCCTGAGACTTCGCCTGGTTGTCCTACGGCTGTATTTGGTGCGC
>NZ_CAURVN010000033.1:0-14534 GCF_963528195.1 uncultured Granulicatella sp. | reverse complement strand
CATTCGACTTCAATATCGACAAAAAGGGAAACACGCTCCAATTGAATTTATTACAGGACGTGTGAAAACTCCTGAAAGTATTCGTGAAAAAATGCAAGTGAGAAAGATTTTAACAGAAGACTTTTTAGAAGGAGTTCAAGATATTGCAGGATTACGGATTATGTGCCAATTTGTAGATGATATTTTTGAAGTCGTACGATTACTTCGTCAACGAAATGACTTTACGATTATTATTGAACGTGATTATATCCATCAAAAGAAAGCAAGTGGATATCGTTCGTACCATGTTGTATTAGAATATCCTGTTCAAAGAATTGAAGGGGAAGAGAAAATTCTAGTAGAAATTCAAATTCGAACATTAGCGATGAATTTCTGGGCAACAATTGAACATTCTTTAAACTATAAGTATAAAGGAGAATTTCCAGAAATTATCCATGAACGATTAGAAAGAGCAGCAGAAGCGGCCTTTTTATTAGATGAAGAAATGTCGCAAATTCGAGAAGAAATTCAAGAAGCGCAATATATTTTCTCAACAAATAAAGAAAATCAACGGAAGAGAAAATCTTAAGGGTTCATGTTAGGAAATAAAGAGAGGGGGAAGTGAATTGATGAAAGTAGGGTTATATTATAATCAGTCAGAAAAAAGCCAAAAGGTAGCAGAAGAATTTTTAAATGTATGTTGCCATAAGGAATTTGAACGAGATGATGAAAATCCAGATGTTGTCATTACAATTGGGGGAGATGGGACTTTGCTAGGTGCTGTTCACCATTATAAATCACAACTAGATCATATTCGCTTCGCAGCTATTCATACAGGTCATTTAGGATTTTATACAGATTGGCGTGATTTTCAAGCAGGTGAATTAATTGAAAGCTTGAAGCATGATCAAGGAGAAAGTGTGAGTTATCCTCTATTAGATGTGACTTTAGAAAAAGTAGATGGCACAATCGAAAATCATATTGCATTAAATGAAGCAACATTGAGAAAAGTAAACGGAACTCTTGTATGCGAAGTCTTAATTAATGGTGAATTATTCGAGAATTTTAGAGGAGATGGCGTTTGTGTTGCAACTCCAACGGGCTCAACAGGAGTGAATAAGTCATTAGGAGGAGCCATCGTTCATCCAAGAGCAGAAGTGATGCAAATGACAGAAATGGCTTCGATTAATAATCGTGTGTATCGTACATTAAGTTCTCCAATGATTTTTGCACCAGAAGAAGTGTTAACGCTATTACCCCATAGTGAAAATGGAATGGTTCTATCAATGGATCATTTAACGTATGATGCCAATGATATTGTCAAAGTACACTTACATATTAGTACACAACGTGTTTCCTTTGTTCAATATCGTCATACTCATTTTTGGGATAGAGTAGAAAACTCCTTTATTGGAGCAAGAGAAATAGATTAGAAGAAAGATAATGAGGGAAATCATTGAATTTAACATGGACTTATCCGTATTCATCACCTATGATGATGCGTAGTTTTTTACAAGAAAAGGGAATTACAAAAACATTTTTAGCCCATGTCAAACGAAATGGGAAATTACTCGTCAATGGTCGAGAGGAAATTGTTTTAAAGACTTTAGTGCCTGGAGATGTACTAACGATGGTGATTCCTCCAGAAGGCGAGCATGAAACAGTTGTTCCCAGTCATATTCCTTTGGATATTTTATTCGAGGATGACTATTTATTAATTGTGAATAAGCCACAAGGGACAGCTTCGATACCATCACAATTACATCCAGACCAATCAATGGCAAATCGTGTAAAAGCTTATTTACAAACGACAAGAACCCAAGATTGTGTGACTCATGTTGTGACGAGATTAGACCGTGATACAACGGGCGTGATGATGTTTGCCAAACATCGTGTGGTTCATGCATGGATGGATCAGGCGCTTCGAAATAAGACGATTCAAAAAACGTATCATGCAATTGTGACGAAACACGATGTTTTGAAAGAGCATGATTTGATTGATGCACCGATTGGTCGAACGGATGATTCGATTATTAATCGTTGTGTGAGACCGGATGGGAAGCCTTCTTTAACGGAGTATTGGTTAGAAGAAACGTATCAGAATAGTCAATTGGTGAAGATTCGTTTACATACGGGGCGTACGCATCAGATTCGTGTGCATTTTAGTTGGCTTGGTTGTCCGTTATTAGGGGATGATTTATATGGTGGCGAGAAGATTGAGCCACTGGTGAGGCAGGCGCTTCATTGTAGCCAGTTGGATTTTGTTCATCCAATGACGGGGGAGAAGATGTGTGTTAAGGCTCCGTTGCCGAAAGACATGGCAGAGTGGATAGAGAAAGATAGATAAATATTTTAGATATAAATAGGAACTTTCCTATAGTACTAGGACGCCAGAAGGCATCTATGCTGTCTTATCGTACTATGGGAAAGTTTGGTTGTTCGACAAATTCTTTATTTTCTGTATCAAAAAAGACGACCGAAGTCGTCTTGAAATATCCTTATTCTGTTATTCGTCAGCAGACATACATTCGTCTAATTCTATTACGGAAATGCTCAATTGTTTTGCGCCGTCTTCTTTAGAAAGAAGACCATCTTTAACCAAACTGATAATCATCATTTTCTTTCCGTGTTCAATACCGTGTGCTTTTCCTTGTTCGATACCTTCTGCTATACCTTCTATTCTTGCATCTTTCTTTTCTTTTTCTATAGTCGCTAAAAAGCTTGAATAGGCTTGGAGATAGCGTGTTCTTTCATCGTACATTTTTTGTTCCTCCTTTGTCCAGTCTATTCGGCTCACAATTCGATCCGCTTGTTCTAATATTCTTTCAGGTTTTTGTGTATATGGTTGATTTCCAAAAAACTCAATCCATCTTACTTTCTTGTACTCTTGTATCTTATCTTTATTATACTTCTCTAACTCTAAAAATGCCATTAATGCTAAGTCTTGTTTTTCTTCAAATACTTTAAAATAAACTTTTAATTTATCGTTTGTATTTTTTTCTTTAAAGCAATATACGTGAACCATTTTATCGTCTTTAAAATATCTTTTTTGAGTGATGGCAATGGTGTACACGGGTAACAATTCTTCGGCGAGTTTATGGGTTTCTACGCCATCTTTTTTATGTTCATCTGCATTTTTAGTCACTTGATTACATAGATATAACCATAAACGCTTAATAAAGTCAAATTGATAGGCTACTTGAATTTCAATTATCACTTGTGTACCATCATTTAATTCGGCTAATACATCAATACTGGTGACATAAGTTTTTATATCTTCAAATTGATGACTGTGTATTTGAGTTCCATCAAGTATTTTTACATGATGGACAGGTAAGTCTAGAATGTCCCTTATAAACTGTGCTGTTATTTCAAGATTACTGAAAACTTTCTTTGCCATTAAATCCATCATAGGTCTTGCATCTTTAATACGTTCTATCATTTTTATCACTTCCTATAGTTATTTGAAGGATACTACTAATGACTTGTCACTTGTAACCATCTCTTCACCTATAAATATGCAAAAAATGGAGAAAAATATTTTCTTCAGGTAACTTTTTTTAATTTGTTGAACAAGCGTCCGAACATTAATAAACCCGAGAATGCTAGATGGCTTTCTCGGGTTTTTATCTTAGTTATTATAATATTGTTGAATTCCTTGAGTGATTCCATCTACTAATTTTTGTTGATATTCTTTTGTACGGATTTTTTGTGATTCTTTTGAATCGTCCATGTATCCTAATTCTAATAAAACAGCAGGCTTGTTTGTTTCACGTAATACAGCAAAACTCTTCGCTAATAGTCCAGCATCTTTAGCATGAGTCGTTGCTAAAACAGATTGATGAATATAAGAACCAAGTTTATAACTATATTTCAAGCGAGTAGGATTATCATGCCATTTTTTATTAATGACAGAAGGAATATTTCCAGTTGGTAAGTACGTATATGTTTGAATTCCATCTTCACCACTGTCTAGTCCGTGACCTGTTGCATTAAAGTGAATACTAATAAACATATCTGCATTTGTCTCATTTGACATTCTAGAACGTTCAGTAATGAAATCAACATCAATATCTGACGAACGACTCATAATCACTTTGTAACCTAACGATTCTAATTTTGTTTTTAATTGCATAGATACTTGAAGATTTAAGTCTTTTTCCTTTAATCCTAAATATTGGGCACCAGGATCTTTCCCACCGTGACCAGGGTCTAGGAAGATTATTTTTTGATAGTTGCTAGTGGCAAATGGTAATTCATCCGAAGATTTTTCTTCCTTAATTTCTTTAATCCATACACCATTTCCTTTAAAGCTATGAAGAGATCCATTAATGACATGAGAACCTGTTACATATGCACCATTTTCATCAAGATAGAACCATGCTTGATAATTTGAATCATAAATCCATTCTTTTTTCGCCATGTATCCACCAGACTTTAAGTAATAATCACCTTTCCAAGTGTTTTGGGCATAACGTCCAGTAGAAGTAAGATAAAACCATGATTGATACGTTGGATCAAAGACCCATTCATTTTCAGCCATTGCACCTGAAGGTTTTAGATAGTAAGTATCTTTCCATTGATTGGCTAACATCATCCCTTGAGTGTTAAAGACATACCATCTTTGATTGATAGATACCCATTCATTTATAGCTAAAGTTCCAGAAGGCTTTGCATAATACCAATGACTATTTTCAAAAATCCATTCGCTACTTGCCATTTTTCCATCTTTATGAAAGTAGTAGGAATTCCAGAATGTTTGTTTTAAGATCTCGCCTTGTTCATTGTAGTAATACCAAGCGCCATCTACTTGTTTCCATTGATTTTTAATAGTTGAAGTAGAAACTGCTGTCTTACTCGTTAACTCTTGCTTAGCATCGGTTGTTTCTTGAGCAAAAATTGTAGCAGAAGCACATAGGCAAGCGCCTACGAGTAAAGTTGATAAGAAAAGTCTTTTTTTCATAACGCATCTCCTAATCATTTATTTGTTATCAGTGTATCAAAATCACTCAATAAAATCTATGAAAATATAAAGCTTCATATTGTCATTATTGACTAATAAAAGGTATAATCATTTTATGCAAAAAAATAATGATTAATAGAGGTGATTCGATGTCTGAAATGGCTTATGAATTTGATGAAATTTTAGAACAAATTCATCATACGTTAAAAACAGATGATAAGCAGCAATTTAAAGAAATCTTTTTAGAAAACCATACTTATGACCAAGCACAAATTTACTTGTCGTTAAGTGAGGAACAACGTCAATTGGTGTATCAATATCTGTCGCCAGAAGACATGGCACCTGTATTTGAAATTATTGAAGAAGATGTTGAAGATGTGGAAGAATATCTTCGAGAAATGGATGAACGATATGCTGCAAGAATGTTGGCAGAAATGTATGCTGATAATGCAGTAGATATTTTACAACAAGTACAAGAAGATGAAGTAAGAAAATACTTGCGCATGATGCCTCATAAAACTTCGAACGAAATTCGTAATTTATTAAATTATGAAGATGATACAGCTGGAGCGATGATGACAACAGAAATTATCGCTATTCATGAAAGTCAAACAGTTGGCAGTGCTATGACGACTGTTAAAAAAATGGCAGAAGAAGCAGAAACGATTTATTACGTCTATGTAGTAGATGAAGAGAATCGATTAAAAGGAGTCTTAACGCTTAAAGATTTAATCGTTCATAAAGAAGATGTGAAAATTAGCGAAATCATGGTGGATCGTGTTGTTTCTGTAGAAGTACAAGAAGCACAAGATGCCGTAGCAAAAATGATTCGAGACTATGACTTCTTAGCCATTCCAGTTGTTGATGAAGAAGAAAAACTAATTGGAATTATTACAGTCGATGATGCCATTGACGTTATCGATGAAGAAGCAACAAGTGATTACTCAGGTTTAGCAGGGGTAGACGTAGATGAACAATCTGTAAACCCATTTATTGCAGCGTCAAAACGTTTGCCATGGTTAATTAGTTTATTATTCTTAGGATTAACAACGGCAGCCTTATTAAGTCGTTATGAAGGAATAATCGGACAAGCTAGTGTACTCTCTATTTTCATTACATTAATTACAGGTACAGCAGGGAATGCGGGAACACAATCTTTAGCGGTAGCAGTTCGTAAGATTGGATTAAATGAAGATGAACCAGTTTTCGTAAAAACGATATTATCAGAACTTGCAACAGGGATTATTAGTGGGATTGCCACAGGATTGATTATTTTTATTGTAGTAGGTTTATGGCAAGCAAACTGGATTTTAGGTGGAATCATTGGAGTGTCAATGTTCTTTGCGATTACAGTAGCAACCATTGCCGGAAGTTTAATTCCATTATTAATTGACTCTATGGGGTTTGACCCTTCATTTGCGAGTGGTTTATTCATTACTACAGTCAGTGACTTAACGAGTGTATTTGTATATTTCACGATTGCAAGCATGTTTCTTGAGAAATTTTTAGGAATTTAACAAAAAATGGCTCCACCTCAAAAAGGGCGAGCCATTTTTAATTATTCAGAAACTTTGTAATACATTGCTTTTTTCAGTGCGTCTGAAGTTAGGGCAGATTGAGTACCAAATAAACGATCTTTTGATGTATCAGAAGTATCTTTATTTCCTTCAATGAGTCCATAAGTAACAACTTGATTTTTAGGAACAAAAGTCATAATGGCACTCCCAACGGTTGGTTGATTTTCTAATGGAGTAAAAATCCAGTTTAACAGACCTTCTTGATATTGAGTTTGAGTTGGTTGAACTTTATAAGTAGATTCTTTAACAGAAACTGTTCCATTTTCATGGAAAGTTAGTTCTTGACCATAGTCATTTCTCCATGTTCCTTTAATACTTGAAAGATTTCCTGTTTTAATTTCTTCTATATTCATAGAAGTTGGAGTTGAAGCAGTGTTATTTTTAACAATCACTTTCTTAGCTTCTTGAGTAGTTGTTTCTTGTTTTGTTTCAGAAGCTGCTTTAGTTGTAGTTGGTTGTTCTTTAGTCGTCGATTCTTTCGATGTTGAAGTAGTTGTAGAAGAAACAGTTGTTGGAGTAGTCGTTGTTTCGGTAGTTTTTGTAGATGGACTCTTACAAGCTGTTAAAATAAATAAACTAGATAATAATACTAAATACTGCTTTTTCATATAAATCCCTCCCTTTATGTACCTATATTATAGAACAAATTGTATAAAAAAACGATGACCTTTAAAGAGATTTAAAAAAATAAAAATATTTTTGTAGAAAAGTGTTGACAAGAGTAGAGGATTACTGTAAACTACAGAAGTTGAGAAAACAAGCAGAAGCATCCCGCTTCTCGCCTAAGTTGACAGAAGTCCTTGGGCCGATAGTAATGTTTATTTGATGAAGACATTGGCAGCGGGGATAGTTTGTTCTCGTTGCTTTTTTGCTTTTTTCTCTCAAAAATTTTGGAGGTGAACAATCATAGCAAAAGATATGATGGTCAATGATGGAATTCGAGCTCGTGAATTACGTGTTATTGACAATAACGGTGAACAAATTGGTGTTCAAACAAAAAACGATGCATTGCGTTTAGCAGAACAAGCTGGACTAGATTTAGTTTTAGTTTCGCCAAATGCAAAACCACCAGTTGCTCGAATTATGGATTATGGTAAGTATCGCTTTGAGCAACAAAAGAAAGAACGTGAAGCTCGTAAAAATCAAAAAGTCATCAATATCAAAGAAGTGCGTCTAAGCCCTACAATCGATGAAAACGACTTTAATACGAAATTGAAAGCAGCACAAAAGTTTCTTGAAAAAGGCGACAAAGTGAAAGCTACAATCCGATTTAAAGGCCGTGCCATTACTCATAAAGAGATTGGACAAAAGGTTTTAGAACGTTTGGCAGAACAAGTTAGCGAACTTGCAACTGTCGAACAAAAGGCAAAAATGGACGGACGAAGCATGTTCTTGATGTTAGCGCCCAAAAATGACAAGTAAAAAGTAACAGGAGGAAAGTCTCATGCCAAAACAAAAAACACACCGTGGTTCAGCTAAACGTTTCAAACGTACAGGTGGTGGAGGATTAAAACGTTCACAAGCCTTCACAAGCCACCGTTTCCATGGTAAAACTAAGAAACAACGTCGTCACTTGCGTAAACAAACAATGGTTCACGCTACTGACATCAAACGTATTAAACAACAATTAAGTCAAATGCGTTAATTCAGCACGCAAAACTATTACATTTTCTAGACAGTCGCAAGAGACTGAAAGACCAAGGAGGAATTAATTATGCCACGTGTTAAAGGTGGAACAGTTACTCGTCGTCGTCGTAACCGTGTTTTAAAATTAGCTAAAGGTTACTACGGAGCGAAATCAAAATTATTTAAAACAGCTAAACAAGCAGTCATGAAATCATACATGTATGCTTACCGTGACCGTCGTCAAAAGAAACGTGACTTCCGTAAATTATGGATCGCACGTATCAATGCGGCAGCTCGCTTAAACGGATTAAGCTACAGCAAATTAATGCACGGCTTAAAATTAGCTGGTATCGAAATGAACCGCAAAATGTTAGCTGACTTAGCAGTTAACGATGCAGCAGCATTCACTGTTTTAGCTGAACAAGCTAAATCAGCATTAGCTAAATAATTATCTGAGAGATTATTTACATCAAGTAAAGGAATCACTCGATATTCCAATAAGATAAACCACCATTGAGCCCCGTTAAACTCAATGTGAAGAAATACCAAGAAGAATTTGGAGGAAATAATCGTGCGTACAACATTTATGGCAAAAGCTAGCACTACTGAACGTAACTGGGTTGTAATCGACGCTACTGATGTACCATTAGGACGTCTTTCAGCTGTTGCTGCAAGCATTTTACGTGGAAAAAACAAACCAACATTTACACCTAACGTTGACACAGGTGATTTCGTAATCATCATCAACGCTGATAAAGTTGCTTTAACAGGTAAAAAAGCATCTGATAAAGTTTACTATCACCACTCAAACCACCCAGGTGGATTGACTGCTCGTACAGCTGGTGAATTACGTGCAAACAACTCTCGTAAATTAGTTGAATTATCAATCAAAGGCATGTTACCTAAAAACTCTTTAGGACGTCGTCAATTTACTAAATTACATGTTTACGGTGGAGCTGAACATCCACATGCTGCACAACAACCAGTAGCAGTAGACATCCAATCACTAATTTAAGGAGGAAAAAGCATTGGCTCAAGCACAATACCGCGGCACTGGACGCCGTAAAAACTCAACTGCCCGTGTTATCTTAGTACCAGGGACAGGTAAAATTACTATTAACAAAAAATCAATCGAAGAATACATTCCATTTGCTTACTTACACGAAGTAATCAAACAACCTTTAAACATTACTGAAACAATCGGAACTTACGATGTATTAGTAAACGTTAATGGTGGTGGATTCACTGGTCAATCAGGAGCTATCCGTCATGGTATCGCTCGTGCGTTATTAACAGTTGATCCTGATTTCCGTGGCGCTTTAAAAGCTGCTGGTTTATTAACTCGTGATCCTCGTATGAAAGAACGTAAAAAACCAGGTCTTAAAAAAGCTCGTAAAGCTAGCCAGTTCTCAAAACGTTAATATTATATATATTACAAATTCAAAGTACTCTGTTTTTACAGGGTACTTTTTTTATTGAGAACTGGTGTGAACAATTGACGTGGGTGTTGTTGCTTTAGTAACTTACAGCCACGGCTGCGAGGCTCTGAAAGAGCCATAGCCTCAAAACGTTAATATTTTATATATTAACATTTCAACACTCTGTGGATTTCCACAGGGTGTTTTTTCATTTAGGGGGATAGAAATTGACTTTTCCGAATGTAGCAGTGGATGCAAGCAGCTCTATCGGTCTCTTGGCTAAAATTTGAGCCTTGGTCTCAAATTTTCCAGTACTAGAATCCGATGGGACGGTTTCTAGTACTTGTGCTACAGAGAAAAGCATTTCTATTTTGACGGTTGTTTATGAGAGGCGTTTAGGAGAATTGACTTTTCCGAATGTAGCAGTGGACGTCAGTAGTCCTGTCGGTCTCTTGGCTAAAATTTGAGCCTTGGTCTCAAATTTTCCAGTACTAGAATCCGATGGGACGGCTTCTAGTAATCGTGCTACTGAGAAAAGTCATTTCTATTTTGACGGGTGTTTATAAGGGGCATTTTAAAAATTCCCTTTTTTAGAGATGAATATATATGTATTTTTCATTGTAAGATCCAAATAAATAAACCACCCGCAATGTGACGGATGGTTTATTTATTTTTCTAGTAACCAATCAATGATATTTTTCTTCTCAATCCCATTGTAGTTTGCTGTTGGCTGAATTATATCCATTGTTAATAGATATTTAGGAAATTGATCTTTTATAGCTTCCAGTGGTCTAAGTTCTCTTTCCAAGGTTTCTGGAGCAAGCGTTGTTTCACTGACCTGATAATAAGCGTAGTGACCAACATCAGTTACAACAACAAAATCAACCTCATACTTATCTAAATTACCAACATATACTTGTGAATATCTACGTCTCAATTCCAAATATACAATATTTTCCAAGATATGCCCAATGTCTTCTTTGTGGTCTGGTAATAAGAGATGTCGTAAACCTAAATCAACGGGATAATATTTTTCTAAGCGTTGCAATAATGCTCGACCTTTTACATCAAAACGTGGAACGGAATAAAAAAGTAAACTGTCTGTCAAAGTCGTCAAATAATTTTCCAAAGTATTATGGGATATTGAAACATTTTGGCTGACCAGGGTATTGCGAATCTTATTCGTTGATATTAAGCTACCTGTACTACTGAGAAGGGTTCGGACAATGCGCTCAATAATAGTAGGATTTGGATTTCCCAATCTAGTGACAATATCGTTTAACAGTATGGAGTTATATATTCCTCTGAGATAGTCAATTTTTTCAGCGTAAGATGATGTTTGCAATAAGTAAGGGAAAGCACTGAAGAGATAATTGTTAAAAATTTCTGTTGTATTCAGATTCTCTGAGAGAGATTGACCTGATAGGTATTCTTCAAATGACAAAGGAAGGACCTCTATCTCAACATACCGACCAGTCAAGTTTGTAGCTAATTGGCTACTCATAAAGTAGGCGTTAGATCCAGTCAAATAGAGGTCTACATTTGGTAAGATGAATAGACTATCTGCTACCAGTTCAAATTTTTCAACATGTTGAATTTCATCTAAAAAGATATAGTATGTTTTCTCTCCAACTAATTGTTCTTTGATATAAGCGAATAATGTTTGAAAATGTCGTAAGTCATAATAAATCAAATCCTCAAAATTGATGGAAATAATTTGATCTTCATCTACTCCATCTGCTAATAATTCCTCTTTATAGAGTTGAAAGAGCACAGATTTTCCAGCACGTCTAACTCCACTTACCACTTTGATAATTCTCTTGTCACGATGTCTTCTTAAAAAATCTAAATACTGTTGTCTTTTAATATAGTTCATACTTAACACCTCAGAGATAGTATAATATAAATAGACATTATTTTCAAAAATTTAGAAATAACCCTCGTTTTTTACTATTATTTTCAAATTTTTGAAAATAATAAGTTTTGTATTTTTATATTTTCAGAGAAAAAATAACCTTTCGTGTGAATTTATGAAGTGACGGTTAAGAGATTGACTTCTTTAATTAAGAAATACTAGAATTACGGTGTACGATAAGAAAGTGAAGAAAGGGGAACTCGAAAATGAATTTACAACAATATTTAGGAAAAAATATTCGAGTTACATTTATGGATGGTCATGTTTTAGAAGGACGTTGTCATACTTTTACGGGGAAACTAGATACTGAAGAGGAATTATATGATGAAATAACAATAGAAACAAACATCCTTATGTTGGATTTAATGAGAGTGTTATAAAAGATATTGAAGTGATATAGGACTTTAAAGTTATTTTTGTCATATAACATTTTGAAACTAAAAAATTTTTTTCAAAAAAGTCTGATTGTTGGAGTATAATGAAGGAGAACTGTGATGTTAGACTGTAAGTTTAGTTCTACCAATGAGTTCATATTTTCGAAAGTGAGAAAAGGTAATGCTACAAAATTTTAAACAATTAAATTCAGAGCAAAAATTAATTTTATTTTCAAACCTCGTGGTTTCTGCAATCATAACGATGATGTTAGCCTTTTTTATGAATCCAGGAGGTGATTTCTCAATATTAGGTTGGATAAGAAATCACCTGTGGAGTGTTTTGCCTGCATTTATAAATGTATTTGTATGGAATCATTATCAAATTCAATTTACTAATAAGAATTTTTTCTTTAAATTTCTCATTAGTTGGGTTCTAGTGCTTATAACAACTATTATCATGAAATTGATTCTTCTTTTGATTCTAGTAATAATCGTTTATTTCGTGTCCTATGGTCGGGATATTATGTAAGGATTTTTTGTCTCGTTTTACAATCAAAAATGTTACACTATTTTAATTGAATAAAAAGGAGGTTATTTATATGAAGAGATTATTTTCTCTTATTTTTATGTTACTGTCTATGATTATACTTGCTGGATGTTCGGCTACTAAAGAGGAAACAAAGGTACCAGTCAAAAAAGTGGAGCAGCAACAAGCAAAATTCGATGAAAATCTATTTAAAGAAGCTGGTTTATTACCCTTAAAAAATAAAAAACAATTAGTACTTGAGGAGTTAGATTCATTATCACGTGCAAAAGGTGCTCATATTCAACTCAAGAATAGTGATGAACCAACAGAAAAAAGAAATTCTAAGTTGACGTATGATCCAGTGGGATGGCACAACTATAAATTCTATTATGGTGATGGAACAAAAGAGGCATGGTTGATGAGTAGAGGTCATTTAATCGGATATCAGTTTAGTGGACTGAATGATGAAAAAAGAAATTTAGTTCCGATGACTAACTGGCTAAATTCTGGAAACTATACTGGAATAGATGATTCTAATGAGAATAGTATGATTTATTATGAAAATAAATTAGATTCGTGGTTGGCTAATCATCCTAATGACTATCTCGATTATAAAGTAACACCAATTTATCAAGATGATGAATTAATTCCAAGACAAATTGAACTACAATATGTTGGTATAGATGAAAATGGCACTCTTTTAGAAATCAAATTAGGTGGTACTAAGGAGAAGGTAGATCAATATTCTGTAACTCATGTTGTTTTAGATAATGTTTCAGCTAATGCAGAGATTAATTATTTAGATGGAACTGCATCAAATACGGTAGAAAGTCAAAAAGAAAGAGAAGAGAAAGAAAAAGCAGAAAGGGAAAAAGCAGAGAAAGAAGCAGAAGAAAAGGCTAAAAAAGAAGAAGAAAGAGCTCAAAGAGAAGAACAAGAGAAAGCTAAAAAAGAAGAGCAGGAAAGAATTCAAAAAGAAAATCAAGAAAAACAAAAATCAAATGCTGAGTCAACTAATGCATATGGATACTTCAAAGATTCTAATGGTAGATGGCACAGACCGAATGGTAAGTATGCTTCTAAGAAGGAAATTAGAGAAGCCGGCTTAGAATGGTAATATATATGAAAGACAATAAATATAGTTAATTGTAGAGCCCCCAAAAGTCTAACTTTTTGGGGGCTCTTCACAGTGAGTGAAAAATAATTTTAAAGAAATAACAAAGCGGCTCTTCTCTATGGTGAGACAGTGCCGCAGACTGCTGAAAGACATTTTGAAAGTTTTCGGTTGTCAATCATACCACCGAATGTTAGAACTAATATTGGATACCGAAAAATACAAGACCAAATTCTCAAAGTATTTAATAAGTGATTCCCTTGAATAGGAGTACAGAGCAATCACTTTGACTTGAAGAATCATTTGGTTTTAAAAAAGATACCCAACGTTTGTAGTCTATCAAAGGAAGAAATGCTTGTCAATTTGTAAAGACACTTGTGTGGCTATTGTAAATGGTTTACGGAATTGCTTATATACGATAAAATTAAAATGAAATTTAATAGGAAAGGAACCGTTATGAAATTATTTAAACAACAAACAAAATTAGTATATGCCACAACATTCTTTTTAATCATTATTTCAATTATTGAATCATTATTTAATTTTAAGTTATTACCGTACTTAAGAATTGTTGATCGTATTGTTTTTACGATGCTCTTATTTTTCTTTGCAGATAGTTTCTACTCTAGTAATAATAAAAAGAAATTTATGTTACACTTATTTATAATGAGTGTGGTCATGCCCATTGTCATTTTAATAAATCGAACATTTTTTAATTTGCTAATAAGGTTTGGTTCCAATGATATGGGGACTACATTCTTTAGAACGTTTGAATGGCTCATTTATAAAAATATCTTCACAACATTATTTATCATTGGTTTATTAAATTATGGTTGGGATTTTCTAGTCGATGCTTATAAACATAAATCTGTATCTTCATTTTTTAAAGGAATAGGAATGATTTTAACACCCATTCTTATAACGATTCCATTATTTGAAATAGGAATGACATTTGGACGGGCCAGAGCTCTTCCAAGAATGTTAGAAGATATAGCTTCATTCATTTTTATAATAACACCTAGTCTTTTAACAGTCGGAGGTG
>NZ_CAURVN010000032.1:0-14866 GCF_963528195.1 uncultured Granulicatella sp. | reverse complement strand
TAGTCAAAAAGCGTTAGGTCTGCGACAACAGACTAACGCTTAATCTTTGACAATTAAAAAAATTTTCACTTACATTATAGCATAGGTAGTATCTTTTTGTCTTTTTTTGGCACTTTGTTTCAAATAAAATTCGAGACCAAGGCTCGAATTTTAGCCATGAGACTCGCATGCGAGGCTGCTGGCGACCTCACAAACAAATAAGATCTTTCTTCCTATCTTTTATATATTCATGGCGTTTTTCCACTATAAGTTCTAAACGTACGTAATAAATATTCTTTTCGGTAAGTTATTCCTTTTTACTTATAAATTAGCTAATTCATCATTCAATGCTTGGTGTATATGTTGGTTCTTAATTCGTAAGAAAGTTCCTTTTGTTCCTAAACTTCTACTTTCAAGTACGCCTGCAGATTCTAATTTACGAATCGCATTTACAATCACTGTACGTGTAATATCAAATTCTTTCGCAATTTTTAAAGCTGTAAAACGTAGTTCAATACCATCAAATAATGATAAAATAATTTTAATGGCTTCAATTTCACTATAAGAAAGAGATTTTAAAGCTAAATGGACATTTTGTTTTTCTCGGTTTTCTTGTTCAATTCGTTTTGTTTGCCAATGCAATAACTCTGTTCCAATTACAGTTGCTGCATGTTCTGCTAAAATTAAGTCTCCCGCAGAAAATGACTCTTTAGCTTTTCCCATCACAACAAATCCTAAACGATTCCCAGAAGCATAAATCGGAATAATCGTTGTTTTTGCTTCAAGATATTCCTGTTTTAATTCCACTGGAAAAATGGTTAATTCAGCATCCACTGAAATATTTTCTAAATTTGTCTCAATAGAATTCAAAGCGTTCATATAAAAATCAGGAAATTGTCTTGTTGAAACATATTCATGCATCCGAGCATTATTTAACTTAAATTGATCATGAACCCCTAAAATTCTACCTTCTGGCGATGCAATAAATAAATCCACTTTCAATAGAGTTCCTAATACACCACTTAAAGTATTAAATGGTAAATCGGCTTTTTCATCTA
Organism: uncultured Granulicatella sp.; assembly: GCF_963528195.1. Taxonomy (GTDB): domain Bacteria; phylum Bacillota; class Bacilli; order Lactobacillales; family Aerococcaceae; genus Granulicatella. The sequence continues at coordinate 13,829 of NZ_CAURVN010000032.1, read as the reverse complement.
ATGTCCATAAATTATCATATTGTAAAACCGTATTGATTTTTCTTAAATCTTTAAGTACTTGTTGCAATGGTCTCTCTCCTTCCTATAAAATATAACGACTTAAATCACGATCAGCTGTTATCGTATTTAATTTTGATTCCACATATTGCTCAGTAATTTGAATGCTTCCCATTTGCATTTGAGGAGCTTCAAATAATAATTCTTCTAATAATGTTTCTAGAATAGTATGCAATCTTCTTGCGCCAATATTTTCCATATTACTATTTACTTCAAATGCTGTTCTAGCAAGTGCTGAGACAGCTTCTTTTGTAAAGATAACTTCAACATTTTCAGTAGCCAATAATGCTTTATATTGTTTTAATAGAGCATTTTTAGGTTCTGTTAAAATACGTTCGAAATCTTCTTTTGATAAATCTTGTAATTCCACACGAATTGGGAAACGACCTTGTAATTCAGGCATTAAATCACTAGGTTTAGCAACATGGAAAGCTCCAGAAGCAATAAATAAAATATGATCTGTTTGAATGGCACCATATTTTGTTTGAACTTGGCTACCTTCTACGATAGGTAAAATGTCTCTTTGAACCCCTTCTCTAGAAACTTCCCCGCCATTATGTCCTTTTGCAGCAATTTTATCAATCTCATCAATAAAAATAATTCCTGATGTTTCTGCTAATTTTAATGCTTCTGCATGTACATCATCTTTATTCACTAATTGATCTGCTTCTTGTTCGGTTAAAATATCTAAAGCTTCTTCTACACTAACTGTACGTTTTGAACGTTTTTTAGGTGTCATTTGGTCTAACATGGATTGAATTTGCATCATTTGCTCCATTCCATTTGAATTGCCAGCCATACGTAATGGTTTTTCTTCTACTTCAATCGTTACTTCTTGATTTTTTAATAAACCATTTCTCAATTGTTGCTCAATTTCACGTCTTGATGCAGCAATTTCCTCTGTTACTTCTTCTTTTTCCTCTTGTGGTAGGTCTGTTTTTGGTAAGCCCATTGATTGGAATAAATTCATTAGAGAATCTTGTTGAGGATTTGCCACTTTTTTCATGATACCAGGTTTTAAAATTTTTGCTAATTTACGTACAGCCTTATCATAAGCTTGTGGACGTACATCTTCTTGTTTTTGTTTCTGAACAATACTAATCGCATTTTCAACTAAGTCACGAACCATCGATTCTACATCACGACCGACATAACCCACTTCTGTAAATTTAGTGGCTTCTACTTTAACAAATGGAGCATCGACTAATTTAGCTAAACGTCTCGCTAATTCTGTTTTCCCTACACCAGTTGGTCCAATCATTAATAAGTTTTTAGGCGTCACTTCTTTTTGCATTTCTTCATCTAATAATAATCGACGATAACGATTACGTAGAGCAACTGCTAAAGCACGTTTTGCACTAGCTTGACCTACAATAAATTGGTCTAATTCTTGTACGACCTCTCTAGGTGTCTTACTAATTTTTGAATTCATTTTCCCGTCTCCTATACTACTTCTGTAATAATTGCATCATTTGTATACACATCAATTTCTGAAGCAACTTTTAAACTTTCTCTTGCAATATCTTCTGCGCTTAAATTTTCATCCCCAAAACGTAATAAAGCTCTAGCAGCTGATAATGCAAAGTTCCCACCTGAACCAATCGTTAAAATCCCATCATCTGGTTCAATCACTTCACCAGTACCTGAAACTAATAATAATTGATCTTTATTCATTACAATCAGCATCGCTTCTAATTTTTGTAAGGTACGGTCAGTTCTCCATTGTTTTGCTAGTTCAATAGCTGCACGTTGCAAATTCCCTTTAAATTGCTTTAATTGGTCTTCAAACATTTCTTCTAACGTAATCGCATCTGCAACTCCACCAGCAAAACCAACAACGACTTCACCACCGAAAATACGTCTAATTTTTCTAGCGCTACCTTTCATAATAATTCTTTCACCCATGGTAATTTGACCGTCACCTGCTATAGCAGATTGATTTCCTTTTTTAACGGCACATATTGTTGTCATTTCAAAACCTCCTATGGTTTATGGTTAAATTTGGATGCATCAAAAGTATCTTCCTCTTGTTTTGCTCTTGGAAAATATAATTGATAATTTTGTTGCAAAGCATCTTTTGTGACATGTGTATAAATTTGAGTAGAACTTAAACTAACGTGTCCTAATAATTCTTGAACAGTCTTCATATCTGCTCCATTATTTAATAAATGAGTCGCAAAAGTATGTCGCAACATATGCGGATGAATTTTCAATTGTAATCCACTTTCTTGTAATAATTGATTTAAAATATAGCGAACACCTGTCGTTGTTATCGGATCGCCTAGATGATTCACGAATACAGAAGCATGTTCTTTTTTATATTGGCTCATTAAAGAAGTTCGGCTTTCTTCTAAATAAAGTTGTAAAGCTTCAGTAGCAAAATCTCCGATTGGAACATAACGTTCTTTTGAACCTTTCCCAATGACCAAAATAACACCATTTTTTAAATCTAATTGCTGTAAAGTTAATTCAGTTAATTCACTCACTCGCATCCCTGTAGCATATAATACTTCAATTAATGCACGATTACGTTGGTCTAAAGGCTGATTTCCATCAATGGAATCAATAAATTTTTCCATCTCATCTTCATAAAAAAAATCAGGAAGTCGTTTTTGTCCTTTTTTATATGAAATGCTCGCAAATGGATTTTCTTCAACAAGATCGTGTTCTAATAAGTATTGATAGAACGAACGAAGACTTGATAAGAAACGTGATATACTGGAACGGTTATATTGTTGTTGATGTAATTTTCCAAGATAAATTCGTACATCCACTACTGTAACTTCTGATAATTGTGTTAATGGAATTTCTCTTAAAAAGATCAAAAATTGTTCAATATCTCGTTGATAGGCTTCGACTGTTTTCATCGAATATCTTCTTTCGACTTTTAAATATTGAATAAATGCATGAAATTGTTCTTCCATTTAACAACATCCTTTCTCCATATAAAACTGTAGCATAGTTTCTAACAACTGACAACTAAATTGTCAAAATTTTCCAAACAATTTTCACTACTTAAAATCTATCTTTATTTTTAAGGAAAGAATTTCATTGGTCAGTTAGAATTTTAATTTATCTATAATCCAAAAGTTAAATCTTCTTTTTTTAGTTAAAGTAATAGAATCTGCTAAAGCAGATACTATTACAGGTAAATTTGAGACCAAGGCTCAAATTTAACCTATGAGACACCGTAGGTGGCTGCTAGCGTCCTCAACTAAAATAAAAGAAGTATTTAACTCTTGGATTATTACGAAAAAAGAAGCCTTGCGGCTTCTTCTTGATCATTTTTGAATTTCTTCTTTATAATCGCATTGGCTACATACAATTTGTTTGCCACTTTTCACTTTCTTTTCTACAAGATAGTGAGAACATTTCGGACATTCTCTTCCTACAGGTTTATCCCATGATACAAATTCACATTCAGGATAACGATCACAACCATAGAATAAACGATTCTTCTTCGATTTTCTCTCGATTACATGCCCTTGATGACAATGCGGACACGTTACACCAATTTCTTTTACAATAGCTGCAGTATGACGACAATCAGGGAAATTACTACATGCATAGAATTTACCAAAACGTCCTAATTTTATAACCATTGGGCTTCCACAAACTTCACAGTCGAAACCTGCAGGTTCATCTTTAATTTGGACTTTCTCAATTTGAATTTCCGCTTTATCCACTTCAGCTTTAAACGGTTGATAGAATCGATCAATGACTTGAACCCACTCTTGTTTTCCTGCTTCAATTTGGTCTAATTCAGATTCCATTTCAGCAGTAAAATGAGTATCAACAATATTCGGGAAATAATTATTAATCATTTGATGAACAATTTCTCCTAATTCAGTTGGTTCGAAACGTTTCGCTACTAATTTAACATAATAACGTTTTTGAATCGTTTCAATTGTTGGAGCATAAGTCGAAGGGCGTCCAACACCAATTTCTTCTAATGTTTTAATTAAAGTTGCTTCTGAATATCTTGCAGGCGGTTGAGTAAAGTGTTGTTCTGGATTTAATTTTTGTACAGATACTGTGTCTCCCTCAACTAATTCAGGTAAAACATTTGATTTTTTTGAATCTGCATTATCTTGATATACTTTTTGATAACCTGCAAATTTAATAGTAGAACCATTTGCCTTGAATACTTGTTGATTTTGCTCTAATTCAACTTGAACCGTATCATAAACAGCTGCAGACATTTGGCTAGCCACAAATCTAGACCAAATTAATGTATATAATTTTAATTGATCTTTTGTTAAATAAGATGCAATCGAATCAGGAGTTCTCATAACTGATGAAGGACGAATTGCTTCGTGGGCATCTTGAGCTCCTTCAGAAACTTTTGTTGAACGTGTTGAGTTTGAATACTCACTACCATACTCAGATAAAATATAAGATTTTGCTTCGTCTTTAGCCGTTTGAGAAACACGAGTTGAGTCTGTACGCATATACGTAATTAAACCGACTGAACCTTGTCTTCCTAATGATACACCTTCATACAATTGTTGAGCGACCATCATTGTTTTACGAGTTCTAAAGTTTAATTTATTAGAAGCATCTTGTTGCAAGCTACTTGTTGTAAATGGTGCAGCAGGATTTCTTCTTCTTTCTTTTTTCGTAACTTTTTGAACGGTAAATGGTGATTTCTCATCAATTTGTTTTAAGACTTGGTTCACTTCATCTTGAGATTTTAATTCAACTTTTTCAGTAGTTGTTCCATAATAACTAGCTGAAAATTTCTTTGTTGATTTTTGGAAAGTCGCATCTAAAGTCCAATATTCTTCTGGGACAAAAGATTGAATTTCTCTTTCTCGATCGATAATTAATTTTACAGCAATACTTTGTACACGACCTGCACTTAAGCCTTTTTTAACTTTTTTCCATAAAATTGGAGAAATTGTATATCCTACTAATCGGTCTAAAATACGTCGAGCTTGTTGTGCATCAACTAAATCCATATCTAAATTTCTTGGATTTTTAAAGGCTTCTTTTACAGCATCCTTTGTAATCTCATTAAATTCTACACGAATCGGTTTAGTCGTATCTAATCCTAATAAATGCGCTAAATGCCATGAAATAGCTTCCCCTTCTCTATCCGGGTCACTTGCAAGGTAAACAGCATCGGCTTTACTCGCTTCTTTTTTCAAGGATTTGATTAAATCCCCTTTCCCACGAATAGAAATATAATGAGGTTCATAGTTATTTTCAATATCGATTCCCATTTTACTTTTTGGTAAATCACGTAAGTGACCTTTACTTGCCACTACTTTAAAATTTTTTCCTAAATATCTTTCAATTGTTTTCGCTTTAGTTGGTGATTCGACAATCACCAAGTTCTTCTTAACCATATCGAAACTCCCTTCACAGAAGTAAATGCTTGTTTTCAATAATCGTTATTCATCATAGCGAACGAAAGTTTGTTTGTCAAATCAAAAACTATAAGCGTAAAAATTTTATGGAAAATAATGTAGAGAATCTAAAATATCATTCGCATTTCTTATTGGAAAAGCTCCAGCAGTAATCAGTTCATTTGTTCCTTTAGAATATTCACTTGTAATATTACCCGGTAAAGCAAACAATTGACGATTTTCACTTAAAGCGACATTAGCGGTAATTAAACTTCCACTATGCAATCTAGCCTCAATCACACATAATCCATGGCTTAATCCTGCAATAATTCGATTTCGATAAGGAAAATGAAATTTTAAAGGTGGACTATCTAATGGATATTCTGACAGTATCAGCCCTTTACTCCCTATCGCATCATACAAAGATTGATTTTCCTTTGGATAGCAAATATTAATGCCATTTCCGATAACTGCAATCGTTTCACCATTTAAATCTAATGTAAGTTGATGCGCTAAACTATCTACTCCCCTAGCTAATCCACTAATAATGGATACTTTTCTTTCAAGTATATCGGGTAGTAAATATTCTAGCGCTTCTTTGCTATAGGGAGTATGATTTCTTGCTCCAACAATTCCTATAGATAAACGATTGAATAACTCCAATCGTCCTTTATAAAATAACACAACTGGTGGTAAATAAATTTCTTTTAAACGTTGTGGATATAGAACGTCTTCGTACATTAAAAAATGAATATTTTCTTTTCGATACTGTAATTCTAAACTAGTAAAATCAGTATTTCTAAGCCATTCAAGCTCTTCTAAACTTAACTCCTGGTGAATCGCTTCTAATGTAAATTTTCCCTCTGTCCATTCATTTTGACATAAACGTTGATACAACTCCCATCTTTGTTGACTACTTCCCTTATCCCTCATCGCCATTGCAATCATTAATGTTCTTCTTGTCCATTCCATAAAAATAACCTTCTTTCTCGAAATAACATTTCTACTTGTTATATACGAAAAAAAAGGCTAAAAATATTTTTTATTCTAAATAATCTTTTATTGGAGCAAAAGTTTTTCGATGAATTGGACAAATTCCTTTAGATTTTAATCCTTCCAAGTGTTTTGGAGTTCCATAACCCGCATTATTAGAAAAATCATATCCAGGATATAATTCATCAAATTCTTGCATCATTTGATCACGCACTTGTTTGGCAACAATACTTGCTGCTGCAATTGATATACTCTTGGCATCTCCTTTAATGATGCCAATTTGAGGTGTATTCACATCAATTTTCATCGCATCAATTAATAAATAATCCGGTTGAATCTTTAATTCACTGACTGCTTGTTGCATTGCTAAACGACTGGCTTGATAAATATTGACTTGGTCAATAATATCTGCATCCACAATTCCAATTCCAATGGCAATAGCTTTTTCTTGAATGAGTCGATAAATTTCTTCTCGTTTAGAAGCAGATAATTTTTTAGAATCATCAAAACCTAAATCTTCAATATTTTTCGGTAAAATGACTGCTGCAGCTACTACAGGACCTGCTAATGGACCACGTCCTACTTCATCGACTCCTGCAATAAAACTAGCTCCTTCTTTATAAGCTAATCTTTCATAATACTGCATTTCAATAAAATGTTCTGCACGTTTTTGTTCTTTTTCAATTCTTTTTTGACACGATTTGAGTGCTGTTTGCACTCCTTTTCTCATATCTAAACTTAATTGTTGAAACATTGGATCTTCAATCGAATGAATCGAACTTAATATTTCTTTAATCTGACTAATATTATATTTTTCAGTCATTTTATACACCTTCCAAACTAATTGGTGCAGTATCTAATGTATATCGCCCTAATTTACCACCACGAATATCAAAAATAATACGTTCACTTGCACGTTCATAATCATCTTTGAATCCTAACTTTTTCGTAATCAGTAATAATAAATCTACATCAGATAATTCTAAATCAGCTTCACTCAATCCATAAGGTTTTCTTAATGCATCTGTATAGTAGGTTCTAAAAATATTAATCGCAAATAATGCTACATCATCCATATGTAATAATGAATCTTTAATCGCTCCTGTTACAGCTAATTTATTCCCAATCTCTTGATTATCAAATTTTGGCCATAAAATACCAGGCGTATCTAATAATTCAAAATCATTACCAATTTTTAACCAACGTTGTCCTTTGGTAACTCCAGGACGATTCGCGGTTTCAGCTTGATTTTTTTGAATCATACGATTAATAAATGTTGATTTTCCAACATTTGGGATTCCTAATACCATTAAACGAATCGGACGAGGACGTACGCCTTTTGCCGCTAATTTTTCAAATTCGTCTGCCATCAATGCTTTAATCGCTGCTTTTACTTGATTCAAACCTTTTCCATCTTTTGCTTCAACTGTTAAAACTTCAATGCCTTCTTCTTGGTAATAGTTCATCCATTTCTTTGTTTGAATTGGATCTGCTAAATCCGTCTTATTCAATAGCATTAATTGTTTCTTTTGTCCTTTAATCTCATTTACAATTGGATTACGACTTGATTCTGGAATACGTGCATCCACTAATTCGATTACAACATCTACTAATTTTAGTTTTTCAATAGCTTCTCTTTTAGCTTTAGCCATATGTCCAGGATACCATTGTATCGTTGCCATTCGTTTCATCCTTTCTTACTACTTGTACTTTATTCTGAACTATTTTAACATACTCCTTTTTTATTTCAAAATTATTCATAGTCATGGGCAGACTTTTAGTGTATAATCACAATATTATTTTTATAATGAAAGGAAGAAATATATGAAAAAATTGATTCAACTAATCGATAAATTCGATGGCCCTCAATCCACATTAAGTAATGAAGAATTTTTTATCCGTGAAAAAATATTATTATACTTAAAATTATTTTGGGTATTATCTATTGTTATGTTTGTTTTATTAGGAATCATGGTTAGTATTTCATATTTCTTCTATTTCTTTTATTATGCGATTATTTTATGGATCATTACGAAAGTGTTAGATGTGTTGCTATATTTTTACTTAAAAAATAAATAATACGATTATTAAGCATCAATCATTCCATTAAATAATTGTTCACACTTTTCATCTATTAAAGTTTTATTGGCTATTCTTTCTATCCATTCTTTAGGAATGGATTCAAAAGAATATTTAGCTCCAGCTAGTGTACCTGTAATGGCACCAATTGTGTCTGTATCTTCTCCAAGATTCACGGCTTTCAAAACGGCATCTTTAAAACTGTTTGTTGTTCCTATGCACCATAAACAAGCTTTCAGTGTATCCACCACATAACCTGTAGATTTAATTTCCTCACGACTTTTATGATAAAATTCTTCATCAAAAATTTCCTTAAAATAATTTTCATATTCTTCCCAGTACTCAGAATTTTGGCTAAATATTTCTTCTAATTTTATTTGAACAGAATCTAATACTTCTGGAAGTGAATCATTAAATAGCATATCTTTTAATAGAAAAAGATAGATAATCGAGGCAACAATAGACCTTGGATGCCCATGAGTTACCATTGTATATTTCTTTATTAACTCAACTTGCTCAACTAGATTAGACATTTTAATCAAAAGAAAAACTAAAGGAGAAATTCTCATTAAAGCTCCATTACCATTAGACCTCTCATCTTTCCCGCCACACGCTTCTGGTGAAATCCCTGATAAATATCGTTCAATTGCTTCATTTGTTGCAATACCTATATCAAAACAATATCCAAAAGGTGTTAAATAACCATCACGATAAGCTACAAATTTATCCATTAAGATACTTAAGTCTGATTTTTCACCTAAATGTTCCATTAAGGCTAATGTCAATGAAGTATCATCGGACCATGTGCCAATGGGTTGATGATATGTCCCATACCCTATCATCTCTGTAAGACTATAACTATCTCTTGCTTCAAATTCTACTGGAACACCTAATGCGTCACCAACAGCAAGCCCATAAATAACAGCCATAATCATTTTTTTTAGCGATTCTAAATTCTCAAATTTATCCATAGAACTTCTACCTCCTATTGAGTTCATTATATCATAAACAAAAAAGCCTTGAAGTGAGCTGTTATACTCCTTCAAGGCTTTCTAATATAAATTATCCCATTGTTGCTTTAAATTTAACTTTCTTAATTTTAAAATCAATTCCCTTCTCTTGAATTGTCTTTTTAAAATCTTGAACAAAAACACGAGCATCATTATCAATTTGAATATATAACTCGTATCCTTCAGGAATTTTCTTCACTTCAACATTGGCAGCTTGATACTGTTTTAAATTACAATGTCGATGAATATCATGAATAACATTCAAATGACTAATCATTCCAGTAATATTTAATTGATACATTTTTCTATGAACACTGAGTTTGCGATGTGTTAATAATTGAACTATTACCACTACAGCGCAACAAACACTGCCAAAGAACCAAAATCCTCCGCCAATAGCCATTCCAATTCCCGAAGTTGCCCATAAACCAGCAGCTGTCGTGACACCACTAACACGCATATCACGCATGTAGATAATACCACCACCGATAAAACTGATACCACTAACGATTTGCGCAGCAATACGTGTTGTATCTGCAGCGTCTGGAGTTTCCCAAAAGGCTTCTTTTGAAACAATCATCATTAAAGCAGAAGCTAATGCAACAATGACATGGGTTTTCACCCCCGCTTGTTTATTACGTGACTTACGCTCATATCCTATCGCCCATCCGCATAAACATGCTAGAATAATGGATAAAAAATGACGTAATTCTAACAATACATCAAATTGATGTAAAAATATTTGATCCATTAAACTTCTCCTTTCTATAATTCTTGATATCGTTCCCATAGAATGCTTATTATCGTATAATTTTTAAAAGAAAAAGTCAAGCTGAATGCTGTGAGTGATATAATATTTTAAGTTTTTGACTATATTGATTTAACCACCAATACTTTGATATTTCTTTAATCCTTGTTTCCAAAAGAATTGATAAACTAAATAAAATATAATCCATCCTGAACTAAAATTCATTAATGTTTCTAAAGTAAATTGATTAGTACTCAGTAATAACTCATGTACAGGAAAATATCCTATAAAACTAAATGGTATAATCATTAATACAGCTTTTAACCATTGAGGATAGATTGAAATTGGATAATTTCCAAGTTGAGAAACTTCCCAAAAAATACTTTTAAGCCCATCATTTGATACCCACCAAAATGCAGTAGTACTTAAAAATAAATAAATAGCATATCTAACAAAAATAGAAGAAAGTATAAAGAAAAGTAATTTAATAAAGAAGATAACTGTCCATAATCCAGATAATTGAGTGATTGATCCTATTAATAACAATAAAGCCACTACCGTTTCAAATACAGATTCTTCATCTAGTTGAAAAATAATAAATTGAAATAATATATTTAAGGGCCTTACTAAGAAAATATCTAACTCTCCACTTTGAATCATATATGGAATTTCAAGTACAGTTACAAAAAATATTTCCCATAACGCATTTACTAACATCAAGTAAGAATAAAAAAATAACACTTCGTATCCACTAAACTCACCTAAAAATCCAGTATTCATTACTATTATATACAAAACAAATAAGGTTGAAATGGTTTCTAGGAAAAAGCCCATATTTCCTAAAACAAAATCAATAGGATACATCATTATTCGTTTGATATCCATTCTTACAAATTCAGTATAAATTTTTCTATAAAATTTTAACGAACGAATCATCATGTTACCCTCCCATTATTTCTAGTTTTGAATAGACTCTTATTTGTAAAATGAATAAAACTAAGAGAAAGAAAAGAATCCAACATAATTGAATTAAAAGTGCAGTTTTATAAGAAAACAATTGACTTCCACTTAATATTGCGCTAGGAAAATATTGTAATGCAACAAAAGGGAGTTTTAATACAATAAATTTTAAAGGTTCAGGATAAATATCTATCGGTAAAACTCCCCCTCCAAGTAATAAAATTAAGCCTGAAATTAAACTTTTAGTTCCATTTATACTAATTAAATACGGAGAAAGTAATCCTATAATATGACCAACAATTAATGAAAGTATCCAACTCAAACATAAAGATAGTAATGCCAACAAAAGAACACCATTAATAGTTAAGAGATTTATTTTAAAGAAAATAACATAAATAACCCAGATAGGAATAATTCGATAAATAATCTTATAGACACTATTTCCAATTTGAATAGAGGAATTGACTAAAAACAGCATTTGTGGACGCTGTAAATAATTAGCTATTGTTCCCTTTAAAATAATATGATTCATAAAATCAGCTGAAGAAAATAAAGGTAATAAAGACGATAAAGTTAAGGCAAACATAGAATAAATAATAATTTGTTGTGTATTCATACCATTTGTTTTTTCAACATATGTCCAAATATAATACTGAATTACAATAGCAATAAATGTACTCATAATCGTCATAACATTATTCATGCGATATTTTTTATTAGACTTAAATTGGTAAAGTGTGTATGCTAATAAACCTTTCATTCTAACACCCTCTTTACCGTCATTAATTCTGACAAACTTAAATGAACAACTTCTAAATTATCAGGATGATAATTATTCTGAATAAATTCAATCGCTAATTCTTCTGAAATTTCACGAGTATCAAAAAAATATTCAGTAGAAAAAATATTCTTTGCTAGTACTTTTATAGTTGAATTTTCGATTAATTCATGCTGTCCTTGTTCGTGATAAATGATAACTTTTTTCAAATAAGAATATTGATTTTTAAATTCTTCAATACTTCCTTGATATGCATTGATGCCTTTGTTCAGAATAATAATTCTTTGACAAACTTTCTCAATCTCTTGAAAATCATGACTGGTAATCATGAATGTCGTATTTTTTTGCTCATTAACTTTTAAAATAATTTCCATCATTTTTTGTTTTGTTTGAACATCAATACCAATTGTAGGTTCATCTAAAATGACTAACTTAGGAGAATGAAGCAAAGCACAAATAAATTCTCCACGCATACGTTGTCCTAAAGAAAGTTCTCGAACTGGTTGATTTATATATGCTTTTACCTCTAATTCATTTATTAACCATTCTAACCATTTATCATCTTCAACAGAGGATTTAGAATAAATTTTTTGTAAAAATTTGAAAGAATCTAACAGTGGTAAATCCCACCAGAGATGAGATTTCTGTCCAAACATAACTCCAATTTCAGAAGCGTTTTTTCGACGATTCTTGAATGAGTCTTTTTCAAAAACTGTTACATTACCAGAATCTGCAGGGATAATTCCTAACAACATCTTTATTGTCGTAGATTTTCCAGCACCATTCTCACCAATATAACCAACGATTTCTCCTTCGTTAATTTCTAAATTTAAATCTTGAATAACTGTTTTCTTTGCTTTTTTTGTAAATAATTTTTCTTTAAAAGACTTTTTTAATTGTATATCTGAATCTATATATTCTTTAGATACATTTTCAAAACGAATCATACTCTTCTCCATATATCATAAATAAAATTTTATCCGTACAAACACTATATGACCACACCACCAATGACTTCTCATAGTAGTAATGATAAAAGTATCCTAATAGGATACTTTTATAGGTGAAATTTGAGACCCTAGGCTCAAATTTTAGGAATGAGACTCGGTAAAGCGAGGCTGCTTCCGTCCCTTACTACTATTTATAGAGAAGTCATTATAAAAAAATAATTTACTTTTTAAACAAATTCCTCATCGTAAACAATGGTTTACTTCGTACAATATTTTCTTTTCCAACAAATGTACGCATCTTTTTGAAATATTTTCACGTATTTTTTACTACAAAATTAAACAAACCAGCAGATTTTGTATCAATAAAAAATCCACGAATAAAAGGATTCTTAAAGAAAAGTTTCGCACGTACTTTATCAATCTTATTCCAAGGAATTTAAATATAATCTTCCGGATTTTTTTCATTATAAAACTCAAACGCAAAATCTCCAACAAGAATATCCCCATGCTTTTTTCCAATCAAACCAATAAATACATTGGCTTTCGTTATAAACATAACTTTTGTATTTAAAGACTGTGCCATAACCCTCTCCTTATTTAATAAACTATTAAATCTATTCTATCATAAAACAAAAAAAGATGAACAGACATTTAAATCTGTTCATCTAAAATTCTATCTTAATTAGATAATTCCTGTCACATGATCAAGAACACCTAATGCGAAGAATACAAAGATAATTGAAATTGGACTTAGACTTACTTTACGTTTTAATAACCACATACATGCGAATGTTAATAGTAAAGCAGCAAAAACAGGAATTAATTGGTTTAAGTTATCTTGTAATGTTGTAACTTTTTCAGGAGTTAATGAAGTACCACCTGCTAATGCAGATAAGATTTTTT
>NZ_CAURVN010000031.1:0-14960 GCF_963528195.1 uncultured Granulicatella sp. | reverse complement strand
TGTTTCAGAATTTTATAGTGCTTTCTTCTATTTTCGAGACTTTTTGCCCAGTCTCGTGCTACATATTCATATCATTATTCTACTGTTACAGATTTTGCTAAGTTTCTTGGTTTATCAACATCTAATCCTTTACCAAGAGATGTGTAATAAGCAATTAATTGTGTTACAACAACACTTAAAATTGGTGCTAATTCCATTTGTACTTTTGGTAATACGATATCATCTCCGTCACGTTCGCTTCCTTCCATGGCAATCACCATTGTTTTAGCTCCACGTGCTTTCACTTCTTCGATATTTCCTCTTGTATGGCTTGCAACTACTGGTTCGCTTAATAAAGCAATAACAGGTGTTCCTTCTTCGATTAAGGCAATTGTACCATGTTTTAATTCTCCAGCAGCGAAACTTTCCGTTTGTACATATGAAATTTCTTTTAATTTCAATGCTGCTTCCATTGCTACATAATAATCTAAATGACGACCAATATAAAAGGCGTTCGCTGTATCTAATAAGTTTTGATCCACTAATTCTTTTACAACAGATTTTTCGTCTAATACACCTTCGATTGCTGAAGCAATAACGGCTAATTCATGACTCATATCAAATGTTTGAGGACGTCCTTTTGTGCGACGTAATACTTCTGCTAATACAGCCATTACTGTAATTTGTGCTGTATAAGCTTTTGTTGAAGCTACTGCAATTTCTGGTCCTGCATGAAGTAATAATGTATGAGTTGCTTCACGAGATAATGTTGAACCTTTGACATTTGTAATCGTTAATGAAGGGTAACCTTTTTCATTCACTTTTACTAATGCTTGACGGCTATCTGCTGTTTCTCCACTTTGTGTTAAGAAAATGAAAAATGGTTTTTCAGATAAAATTGGTTGATGGTAAGCAAATTCACTTGCTAAAAATACTTCAACAGGAATTCCTGCTAATTGTTCTAATAAATATTTTCCAATCCATCCAGCATGGTAACTTGTCCCACAAGCTACAACGTAAACACGATCACTTTGTCCAATTTCTTCTAATAATTCGCTAGGAACTTCTAATTCACCAGCTTCATTTGTATATTCTTTAATAATACGACGTAATACGGCAGGTTGTTCATCCATTTCTTTTAACATGTAATGAGGATAAGCACCTTTTTCAATATCATCTGCATCTAATTCTGCTTTAAATGGTGCACGTTCTACCGCTTCACCATTAATCGTTTCAATCTCTACTTTATCTTTTGTAATGGTAATTAATTCTTCATCTTTAATTTCTAAGTAAGTATCCGTTTGAGAAATAGTTGCCATAGCATCTGAACAAATAACATTGAATCCATTTCCTACTCCTACTAATAATGGACTTTTATGTTTTGCGGCATATAATACTCCTGGAGCTTGTTCATCTAATAAACCGAATGCAAATGATCCTCGAATTTCTTTTAACGCACGACGGAAAGCTTCTTTACCAGATAAGCCTTCTTTTTCTGCAAAATATTCTACTAAGTTCACTGCAACTTCTGTATCTGTTTGAGATTGGAAGTTTACATGTGATAAATAAGTTTCTTTTAATTCAGAGAAGTTTTCAATGACTCCATTATGAACTAATGTAAAACGCCCATTTTGAGAACGATGTGGGTGAGCATTATTTTCTGTTGCTGGTCCATGAGTCGCCCAACGAGTATGCCCAATCCCTGCATAAGCTGGAATTTCTTCATCCACTGCTTCACGTAAGTTCGCAATACGTCCTACTTTTTTTACTAATTGTGTTGTACCATCAGCATCTGCGATAAATAATCCTGCTGAATCATATCCACGATATTCTAATTTTTCTAATCCATCTAAAATGACCGTTTGAATACGGTTATCTCCAATACATCCTACAATTCCACACATATAACATAGTCTCCTTTAATGAAGGTTTCCCTTCAAATAAATTTTTCATTGTTTCTGGTGCTTGCAAAAAATTTTGTATCTCCATAGAGATTTTTGTATATTGCTGTAGACTGCACTGCCTTGAGTCACCCGCCGAATCCTTCGATAAACTCAATCCTCGTCACTTATTATTTACTATTAATAAGCCTGGCGCTATCCATATTTGCTACCTTTCCTAGCATTTTATTTTCAGAAACATGAACTATCATACACGATTTTGTACTTATTTGTCAAAACTCTCGAATTTTATATTTAATTTTATATATTTTTTACGCAAAAAAGCCATAAGTCACTCATTAGTAACTTATGGCCCTGATTACTTACGAAAATCATTGGCTAATTGATATTTTCCTTCAGCCACGGATTATCTCTTTCCTATTCTTATATAACCTTTATATACAAGTATGAGTAAATCTTACTGTTAGAACTCCGCAAGAATATTGTAATTCTCCTCTAACCATTGTTCGTCATCAACATGTCTCTTACTTGCAAAGTGTCCAATCGATAATTCATAAGGAACATCAGAGTTTTTATATTTCACTCGTAAATAATATTCTCCAATTCCTTTATAACTCTTCTTAAACTTACGAATACCACGAATTTTATTCAATGATTCAAAATAAAATTCATCCGCATGAATAATAATATGCCCTTTATAAACTAATAAAGCAAAATCCTTTGAAACATACTCGGCGTTTTCCACTAAAAGATTCATATGACCTTGAACTTCTGGGAACAGTTCGAATAATTCTTTATAATTCTTATAGTTATGATAAATAATTTTTCCAGCTGCTACTAAAAATCCTAATCCCACAATAAGAAAAATTAAATCTTTTCCCATTTCAATCCATAAATCAAACTTATCAAATTCATCAAAATAGATGTCTGTTCTTAGTAATGAAAACTTATAGATATCACCTAAAATTGTATCATTTTTCGCTTCTCTTTCTTTTTTCTTTGCTAAATTACTTTGTTGAAAAACAGTTTCAAAATCCTGCTGCATTTCTGGAGAAATCTTTACAATTTTTCTTCCTCTTCTTCCATATGTAAATTCAGGAACGACTCTTATTTTTAATAAAATTAATTTATTATCAAATGGTCTTGCTTTTGACAGTTTGCTAGCTTCCTCTGCAAGCTCGTCTAATTTATCATTTACTGATTTTAACATATGATAACCTAATTCATCTTCAATGATATAAAAGACTTCTTTTTCATTTGGTAATTCTACTTTTTCGATATCATAAATTCGAATTACTTGAACCTCATCTTCTTCCTTTTCATTAAAAGGCTGATTAATATAAATCTCTTCAATTGGTTCAGTATAACTATCAACATTTTTTAGCATAGTAATAGAAGATATGAAAATGGTAACCAAACTAAAGAGTAAATAAAATCTTGCCCCTTTTGTAATCCTTTTTTTTACTTTCATTTTTCTCTCCTTTTTATTATAAAATTTCATTTCATTTAGAAACATTTTACTCTAAATACTATTAAAATACTACTTTTTTCGAACAAAAAAGGCGAGATTTCTCTCGCCTTTTGAATCTCTTCTCTGATTAAAATTAAGCTTTACCAGTTGAACCGAAGATATCCATAGTTTCTTTTGTTACTTTAACGATTGCATCAAAACCAGGTTTGATTACTTTACGTGGGTCATAAACATTAGCGTCTGCATTTAATTTAGCACGAACTGCTGCAGTCCATTGTTGTTGTAATTCAGTGTTAACATTGATTTTAGCATGTCCACGTTCAATTGCTTTTTTGATTTGATATTCTGGAATACCTGATCCACCGTGTAATACTAATGGAGCACCAGTAGCTTCAGAAATAGCTAACATTTCGTCAAATCCTAATACAGGTTCACCTGCATAAGTTCCGTGAACTGAACCTAAAGCTGCTGCTAAAGCATCAATTCCAGCTTCTTTAACCATACGTACACATTCGTGTAAGTCTGCGTATTGGATTCCTCCAGTAACGCCATCTTCAGTACCACCTACAGTACCTACTTCAGCTTCTACAGAAACACCTTTTGGATGTGCATAAGCTACAACTTCTTTAGATAATTCAATGTTTTCATCAATTGGATAATGAGAGTGGTCAAACATTACTGAGCTGAAACCAGCATCAATATATTTTTTACATACATCTACAGATGAACCATGGTCTAAGTGTAATGCAACTGGGACTGTGATATCCATAGTTTCTAATAATGCATTTACCATAGCTGCAACTACTAATGGGCCACCCATGTATTTACCAGCACCTTCAGATACTCCTAAGATGATTGGTGATTTTGCTTCTTGAGCAGCAGTTAGAACAGCTTGTGTCCATTCTAAGTTATTGATGTTGAATTGACCTACGGCATATTTACCTTCTTTAGCTTTGTTCAACATTTCTGTCATACTTACTAAACGACTCATTTAAAATTTCCTCCTTATACTAGTTTCCTAGTATTTATTTTTACGTTGCTATTATACCCCAAAATTCGTTCGATAGCTAGTTATTTAGAATATTATTATGAAATAATTTCATAATCTATTTTTCTTTTCATAATATTTCATATATTATCATTTCAATAAATATAAGAATTTTCTTAGAATTTTTATAGAAATTTTCCTAATTTGTTTTATAATAGTGATAGTATAAACAATTTGGGAGGGATTAATATGAACCAACGTCAAAACAGTTCATATCATAAACGTGCAGTTAGAGAAGCACGTTTCGCAAAACTATTATTTGCTTTTATCGCAATAGCCTCACTCGCTATTGTCATTTTCATTTTAAATATTCCATCAATTATTAATAATGAAAATAAGCTATTAACTAAAAATGTATCTACAAATCAGCAAAGTTCTTCAACCGCTTCAGAAGATAAGGAAGTCCATACCGCTAGAATTACAGCTAGTGGAGATATGCTATATCATGACATTGTTTATGGAAGTGCCTTTGATGGACAAAACTATGATTTCAAAAATGATTACGAGCAAATTACTCCACTCGTTTCTTCAGCTGATTTAGCTCTTGGAGACTTTGAAGGTACGATTAATCCAGATAGACCTTTAGCCGGCTATCCGATTTTTAATGCCCCTGAAGAAGTTGTTCAAAGTATTAAAGATGCTGGATATGATGTTTTAGACTTAGCTCATAATCATATTTTAGATACAGGAATTAGTGGATTAAAATATACAGCTACAGCTTTTAGAAATGCCGGTTTAGATATTTTCGGAGTAAAGGTAGATCCAAATGAAGGAATTTTAGTCAAAGAAGTAAACGGGATTAAGGTCGCTATTTTAGGATTTTCATACGGATTCAACGGAATTGAAGCAAGTATTTCTAAAGAAGATTACGATAATCATTTATATGACTTAAACATGGATAAAGTAAAAGAGCAAATTGAAAAAGCTGAACAAATCGCTGATTTTACAATCATTATGCCTCAGATGGGAGTAGAATATCAGTTAACACCAACTGACGCTCAAGTCGACACTTATCATAAAATGATTGAATGGGGAGCAGATGTTGTATTTGGAGGGCATCCTCACGTTGCTGAACCTACTGAAACTATCGAAAAAGATGGGCAAAAGAAATTCATCATTTATTCAATGGGGAACTTACTATCTAACCAAAGAATTGAAACATTAGATAAAATTTGGACCGAGCGTGGTGTCATTATGGATATTACGATTCAAAAAGAAGGCAATCAAACAACCTTAACAAGCGTACAAGCTCATCCAACATGGGTTTCTCGTACTCCAATTAATCGTACATTCCAAGGCTATCAAGCATATGATTATCAAGTATTTCTAGCAGAAGATTATTTACCAGGTGCAAAATACGCAAATACTGTTGATGAAACAACTCGTCAACGAATTGAAAAAGCTTATCACGAAATGTTAGAGTTATTAAATATTCAATTCTAAAACAAAAACCACACGACAAAAATCGTGTGGTTTTTTATATTCTTTAAAAAGCACTGTAGACAAATTCTGCTACATTTGAAAAATCTGCATGAAGTAGATATAAGCCTAATACTAGAAATAAAACATAAAATGCCATTGTCCATACAAATAATTCATGTTTTTCACTAATCTTTTTGATAGAATTTATACATTTCTTCAGCAACTTCAGGCCATCCTTTCCATCCAGGGTGAACCGTATCATACATAACATAAGGTTCATATTCCTTTGGTGTTAAATCCATAAGTTTATATCCATATGAATTAGTAATTTCTGCTAACTTTTTAGAGTAAACCTCTCTTTGATCTTTACCAATACCAATATAATCATACCAACGTCCATTAATTGGGAAATTAACGACTTCTACTTCTAACCCTAATTCTTTAGCCATTTGTAATACTAATGCATAGTCATCATATTCTGTTGATTGATCATATTTATAATTAGAGTACTTATTTTTTAGTTTTTCTTTACGATTTTTAATTTCAGCATTATATTGGCGATTTTCAACGTAAAATTCATTATTATCTGTTGCTTTTTTTGCTTCATCTAAATACTTATTTTGAATTTCAGCCCAATCATACTGAGGAGTTTTCTCTCCACTAGAAGGCATTGGTTTAACATTTCCTGTAAAATAAAAGGCAATTTTATTATTAAGTGTGTATTTTTCCACATCGAACCAATTTAATAAATCATCTAAAACTGTTCCTTTATTATCCAATAATCGACGTTTGTATCTTTCAAAATTTTGATGTACAAATTTATTATCTTTGGATAATTCTAATATACGATTTATAAATTTCTCTTTTGTCTCATGACTAAGTTTAGGATTTTTCAATGTATAGTACACATGCTCATTTGAGACACGACTTAAAAATGCTTTTGGATTCATACCATATTGATCAAACCAAATAAATGATTCACTTAAAATAAATTTTTGTTTAGGAATACTATCCGATAATGAACCTAACATTGAAGCTTGAATAATATTTTGAAAATTCCCTCCACCTACAGCCATAATATGAAAATCATCATAATTAAAAAGGTGCTTAATATGGAATGGATAATTACTTGGAGTACTCAATTCAGAGGAACCAAACACTACTAAAGTTTTATCATCTATATTATCTTTTATAATGTCTCTACTTTTGTATTTGGTATATTCAAAATTATAGCGAATACTATTATCACTCACATGATAATAATCTGCTAACTTTTGATTTAATACATGAACATATAAAACAAGAGTAAGAATTGCGAGCACCAAGGCTATTCCTAGGGCCTTTATCTTCTTCATTATTGTTTCACCCTAGTTTCGATATAATGAATAATTTTGTTTGGAGTATCAATCTCTTCGTAAGTTACTTCCGTTGGAGCTACTTCAATTCCAAACTCTTCCATTCGAACTAATAATTCAACAAAAGCTAATGAATCCATTAATCCTTCTTCTTTTAAATTAATGTCACGTTCTTCATAAATGACATCATCTTCGCAAATTTCTTCAATGATTGCTAATACTTTTTCTTCTAACATGATGTTCACCTCTCATTATTTCGTCAATAATTTTACAATAAATTCATATGGTTTCTCTGAGAAAATGAGTAAACCAATCATCACTAAATGCATCGTTATAAACCAACTTACCACTTTATAAGCTGTTTTCTGTTTATATTTCTTATAAAATTTAGATTTCTTTTGATACCATTCGAATCCTGCCATTAAAACGCCATGATAAACGCCATAAATAATATAACTCCATGAAAGTCCATGCCAAAATCCCATGAATATCATATTTAGCATATAGGCTACCATTGCTGTTGTCAAACGAGTTTTAAACCATTTATGTCTCATTGACTTCATAACAATTCTTGAGAAGATAAAATCTCTCAACCATGTTGATAATGTAATGTGCCAACGATTCCAGAAATCTTTAATATCGATACTTAAAAATGGTTTATTAAAGTTCATCGGAGTTTGAATTCCCATTATATTACTTACTCCGACAGCCATTAAGCTATATCCGGCAAAGTCGAAGAATAAGTAAAATGTATACAAATACATATAAGAAACAGTTGTAAATAACAATCCTCTATGTGGAATATGATTCATTGCTAAATACAACAATCCAGATAACACTACTTTATAAACTAATCCTAATAATAATCTAAATAATCCAGTTCCTAATAACTCAATATATTCTGCTCTTGGAATCGTTTGATGAATATCTTCCATAAATCTTCTACTTCTATCAATTGGTCCTGAACTAATTGTTGGGAAGAATAATAAAAATTGAAGATAATCAATCAAACCAATTGGCTCTTTTATAATTCCATCATATGTTTCAAATATAATTTGTAATACCTTGAAAGTCATATAAGAAACGCCTAAAAATCCGAAAATGGAAACTTTCCATATAACTACTGTTTTTGCGGCAATTAATAATAAACTCGCAAAAAACATAATAGGATATTTCGTAGATTTCTTATCTCTAAAATGAAAGCCTAATCGAACTAATAAATAAGTTTCTACAATAAAGATGACTAAGTTTATAAAATGGTTCGGTTGCTCTTTAAAGACTGCTATCGCAATTCCAATTGATAGAACAAAAGTAATCCAATAAACCGATTTTTCAAATAATCGTAAGAGAATTACTGGAATCAGTGCAAAAAACAATGTTCCAAAGAAATCTAAGCCTTCAAAATACTCCATTCTATAACTCCTTTAATTTTTTCTTATCAATCTTACCATTATTGTTTAATGGCATTTCATCTAAAAAGACGATTTTTTTAGGAATCATATATTCTGGAACATATTGCGCTAAATCTTTTTTAATCAATTTACCCGTTGCAAATCGGCTTTCAACTTCTTCTGTATAAACTACATAAGAAATGATAGATTTAATTTTCCCATCTTCTGCATAAGATGGAACCGTTGCAGCTTGGCGAATTTTTGGATTTTTCAATAAATTATTATCAATATCCTCTAATTCAATACGATGTCCATGTAATTTGATTTGGAAGTCAATACGTCCTTCGCAGAATAATAATTCTCCTTCAAAATGACCTAAATCTCCCGTTTTATAGCTACGTTCTCCAACTTCAGGGATAATAAAACTTTTCTGCGTCATTTCTGGATTTTGATAATATCCATTCGCAACTGTATCCCCTTGGATAATAATTTCCCCACTCTGTTCTCCATCAATCGTAACGGTCGTTCCTGGTTTAATCACACCCACTGGTAAATTATTCGGATATTGTTCCAAAATATCTCTTGTAATAGATACCCATGTAATCATTACAGTAGATTCTGTTGGTCCATAAGTATTCACTACTTCTGCATTTGGGAAACGATCTAATAATTTTTGCGCAGTTGTTGCGAATAATTTTTCACCGCAAAAGACGAATTGATCCACTTGTGGCAATAATTCTTGATTAAAACTTGGATCGACTAAACACATCTCTGCAAATGAAGGTGTTGAAATCCAAATAGTCGCATTTGATTCTTTTAATGTGTTAAAAAGTACTTTAAAATCTTGTAAATGTTGGCGATCAATTTGTACTAATGGTGCATTCATATAAAGTGATGGCCATAACGACATTACTGACAAGTCAAATGAAAACGGCGGATGTCCTAAAAAGACTTGTGGACCTTTTTCTGTATAATAACCTGTATACCATTTTAAGAAGTTATTTAGATTTTCGTAAGTAATCGAAACCCCTTTTGGTTTACCTGTACTTCCTGAAGTGAAAATAATATAAAAAATATCTTCATCTTTTACATAATATTTAGGGTCGATACTTTCAGATGTCGTTTGAAGAATTTCTTTAGTGGCTGAAACATCTAATAATGGAGTTTCTAGCTCAATTACTTCACTTGTTAACACAACTGGTGATTGTACCGTTGCGATAATATCTTGCACACGGTCAATGGGTGTATTCACATCCACTGGACAAAATGCACGTCCTGATTTAACACAGGCTAAGAAATAGACAAGCATCATTGGATGCTTATGTCCATAAACCACGATTGGTTGACGATTATCTTGCAATCTTTCCTGTAAATAATAAGCTAATTTATCAGAGTATTCCCAATATTGCGCTGGAGATAATTCCTCTTCTAAAAATAAATCATGACGATAGATTTTTTCAGTTTTCCCCTTAAAACTTGATAGTCGATCTAATAACTTTTCAAACACCTTATTCATTTCCCTTCTTTATCATCTAATCGTCTAACAGCCGATGTCTAGACTGTCACATAGTAGAAGTATACCATATTATAGATTTTCTGAAAATCGTATTCCTTAAAATAGCATGATTTTATAAGAATTTTTACTCAAATTCTTCATATATTAGATTTATTTCTTTAAACTCTCATCTTTTTACCAATAATAAAAAAGGCTGGAACAACATTGAAGTGACCTCCGTAAATGGGAATTAAATAAAAACACCTCCAAGTTAGATTTGGTACAATATTATCAAATGCACATGGAGGTGTCTTTTTATGGTTAAAAATCGTGTTGGTAGAAAAATCGTCTACTTCTACCAACACGATTTTACAAAGAGCCAGTACTTACATCTCTTTTTCTCCTGTAAAACTATTGTATCTTGATACTTTAAGGAGTTTCAATCATTCGATCTGTTAACCGTTATTTTTTGGATCTAAACTTAATAACATAGCATTAATGGCGACGATGACTGTTGACACAGACATTAGGATTGCTCCTAATGCAGGGCTTAATGTGATACCAATAGGAGCCAAAATTCCTGCAGCCAGAGGGATAGCTATAAAGTTATAACCAGCTCCCCAAAATAGGTTTTGTTTCATTTTACGAGTTGTTTTGTGTGCTAATTCAATGAATGATTCAATATCTCCTGGATCGGATTGAGTCAATATGACATCAGCTGAATCCAATGCAACTTGAGTTCCAGCACCTATAGCTATACCAACATCTGCTAAGGCAAGAGAAGGAGCATCATTTACACCATCACCTACCATGATAACTTTCTTTCCTTCATCTTTAAGTGTTTTAACTAACTCATATTTGTCTTGTGGAGATTGATTTGATCTATATTCGATCCCTAAATCTACTGCCACGCCTTGAGCCGCTTTTTCATTATCACCTGTTGCCATAATTGGTCGAATATTGTTCTTTTTAAGAGCTTTAATTAACTCTTTACTCGTTGATTTTAATTCATCCCCTAAAGCTACAGCACCAATGGCATCATCGTTTTCTACTAAGACACTAAGAGTTGCTCCTTTTGGAGTATCCATATCAAGATTACGTCCATAGGCTTTTTGACTGATTAATTGGTAACGGTGCCCACCTGCTTTACCTTCTACTCCAGAACCGGAAATCACATCAATCGAATCAAAAGATGCTGGACGTATATTTTGCTGCTCGGCGAAACTTATAATTGATTGAGCAATTGGGTGGCTAGAGCCTCCTTCAATACCTGCCAATAAGGCAATGATTTCCTCTTTTGTATATTTGTCATTAAGAAGTTTTACATCTAATACTTTAAATTCACCAGTTGTTAAAGTACCTGTTTTATCTAAAATAATCACATCTGCATCTTGAGCTATTTCTAAGGCTTGACGGTCTTTTACTAGTAAGCCACGGCTAGCTCCTAAGCTTGTGCTACGGGCGGTTACCAATGGAATAGCCAGACCCAATGCGTGCGGACAAGCAATAACTAATGTAGTAATAGTAAATATAACTGCCGTTGGGATATCTCCAATAATCATCCACACTACAAAAGCAATTAGCGCGACAATAACAGCAATATAGAAGAGCCACCCTGCAACCTTTTGCGCAATATTTTCTGCCCTGGAAGGCTGACTTTGAGCTTGGCTAATTAAAGTCTGTACTTGAGAGATAAAGGATTGATCACCTGTCTCAAGCACTTTAATATAAAGAACCCCTTCTCCATTTGTTGAGCCTCCGATTACTTCATCGCCAGGGCCTTTTTTTACTGCTTTTGACTCCCCAGTTAGAAGAGCTTCATTTAAACGTGATTCGCCACGCTCGATAATCCCGTCTGCTGGCACATTTTCTCCGGCTTGAACACGAATTAAATCACCTATCTTTAAGTCAGCAACTGGTCGTGTTTCAATTGAATCATCTTCTAATACAACGTGAGCATCTTTCGGCACTAACTTAGCCAATGCTGCTTGTGCGTCTCCTGCTTCTCCAATAGCTTTCATCTCAATCCAGTGACCTAAAAGCATGATTAATAGTAATGAAGCAAATTCAAAGAAAAAGTCCATCACGTGTTCACCCGTTACGTAGGTAATGATCACAGCATAAATACTGTACAAATATGAAACAGTTAAACCTAAAGAAACGAGTGCCATCATTCCAGGTTTTTTTTGTTTAAATTCGTCAACTGCACCTTGATAGAATGGACGTCCACCATAAATAATTAATATAGTAGATAAAATAGCTACTACAATATCAGAATATGGAAAAGTAAACTGGAATGGTAGTTTAAATCCATGCAAAGGGGAAAAGAACATAATAATGATTCCTAGTGGCAATGACTTTAAGAAAAGTTCCTTAAAGTTTCCGTGATGATGGTGGTCATGCCCACTGTGCCCACTGTGATCATGTCCACTATGTCCGCTGTGGTCATGCCCACTGTGATCATGCCCATTGTGCCCACTGTGATCATGCCCATTGTGCCCGCTGTGATCATGCCCATTGTGCCCGCTGTGATCATGCCCACTGTGCCCGCTGTGATCATGCCCATTGTGCCCGCTGTGATCATGCCCACTGTGTCCGCTGTGATCATGCCCACTGTGTCCGCTGTGATCATGCCCAGCATGATCTACT
The DNA here is from genome assembly GCF_963528195.1 of uncultured Granulicatella sp. Taxonomy (GTDB): domain Bacteria; phylum Bacillota; class Bacilli; order Lactobacillales; family Aerococcaceae; genus Granulicatella. Next base: position 2,249 of record NZ_CAURVN010000031.1, on the reverse strand, counting down.
TGATGTTGATCCTTATGGTCACCATGTTCACCTGTGATTCCATGCTCGTGTTTTAACTTATCCATGTTGTCATTATTCATTTTAAATTCCTCCTTATACTTAATGATGATGTAAATGACATTTGCATTGTCCTTCTGGACAATTGCAATCTACTTTTTCTACTGCGAAAGATTTTTTCATCTCTAATATTTTTTCTAGTCGATCTATATCATCAAAGCTTAAAACATGATCTTCAATGATACTTCCTATTACATTTCCGACTTTCTTATTGCAAATACGGTTAAAAATTTCTTCTGCATAATCCCTTACGGCTTCTGTCTCTTCAATATTGGCAGTGTAAATAAACTTTCTACCTTCATGCTCTGTATTTAGTACGCCTTTTCCAACTAATCGACCTAAGATCGTTTTGATAGTGGATTGTGTCCAGTCCATTTTTTCTTGCAATACGGAAATGACTTTTTTACTAGTTACTCGATCATTTGCCCAAACTACACGCATGACTTCCCATTCTGCATCTGTGATATAAGTATTAAATTCCATTGTGCTCATTCTCCTTCCCCTCTATTCGTCTACAGATGTAAACAATTATGATCAAACTAAGTTTACAACTGTAAACTAATTATGTCAAGTCTTTTTTATAAATGTAACCATCTTGTTTTTTAAATAAATATAACAGCTATTATTGCCTTTGTTTTCCTATCTTTACCCAATACTAATTATAAGGTTACCATTGATTTATTTTTATTGATTTTAGAATTCCTTATTTTTAAAATTATATTTTCTAAATATGATGAACACTATTGAGCAATTTAATTGTTTATCGTATTTAGGAAATCAAGAATTGAGAAAAAGCGGAAAAATAGAAAAAAAACTATACACACGGAAATTATCAAATCTTTTGTTCTGTTGTTCTAAATATTCAATTTTACCGACTATTAATTGTCTTAATTTCATGTCTTATTAATATCCTCGAGTTCGAGTATCTAAATATAGAAAAGGTAAACTGCTACAATACCTAGTACCCATCTATTTGATTTCCTACTATTCGGAAAAAGCCATTTCAGCTTTTCTATGAGCAAGGATTTTAGCTTCAAGTCTTCTTTCTTCCTTGAGATTTTCTAAGGACTTAAGAAGGTACGCTAAAGGGGATTCACTGTCATAGGATATTCGCTCAATAACGTTAATTATTTCTCGACTTGTTATATAGCCGTCAGAGAGGTATTGTCTTATCATCATTTTTTGTTTATGAGTTAGACTATAATTTTAAAACTCACCAGTGAATAAATCTTGTTGGCAAAATTTACCGTTATATTCATCAGCAATTACCTGCAGGAGAGAATAATATTGAGGGTCAATATATTTTTCGGATTTTTCAATAGATGAGATATTATCAGCTCTAGTAGACGAAGAAAATTCTTTAGAATTTTTTGAGCTCTTTCTAGAACTAGTATATTCACTTAAATAAGTCTCATTGTCTTCAGTATCATTAGGGGCTGATTTTGACACTAGCCTCGTGTTATTTTGACATCCTCCTGGTATAAATTTGACACCACTCTAGATTCTACATGGGAATCTTCAAATTTTTTGTTATTTTGGGTAAGGAAGTTATCCTTCAATTGACCTAGATATATACGATTTTCCAAGTTCCCAGTCTTGGTCGTTGATTGTTGAACGTCATAAATTAAACCAAATTGTGTTAATTCTTTTTTCATTCTTAACAGAGTAGACTTAGAACAATTTAAAATATCCATCAGTTTAGAATTGGAATAGACTAAAAACACATATCCATCTTCATCAATCCAATTATTTTTAAAAGACAAACTTAATCTATCTTTTAATACTGCATAGAAGACTTTGGCATCTAATCTCATTTCTTTGTAAAGATCACTCTCAAAAAGTATTTTAGGCAATGCATAGAATCTTTCTGAAGTTTGATATTCATCGACACTTATTAAATTAATATTTTCCATATTATTTTGCCTCACCTACTTTTAACATCATCCCACCTGATTCGGGAAATTTAATTAAATTGAATTGCTAAAGCTCTTTGAGAGACTCTTCGACTTTGGAAGGTGACCAACCAGTATCTTTCATCAAAGAAACAATAACCATGTTTCTTGACTGTCTTTGCTTAGAACGTGTGTTTTTTATAGCTGGATGTCATAAAATATTTTCCTTTCGGGTAGTAAAAAGTAAATCATGACCACCCGTCTAACGGGTGGTTTGAACCGGGGCTATAAGCCCAGATT
>NZ_CAURVN010000030.1:0-15491 GCF_963528195.1 uncultured Granulicatella sp. | reverse complement strand
TAAGTATATCCGGGAATTCATTTCTGTTCCAATCATATTTTTAACAGCCAAAAATTTAGAAGAAGATATTGTATATGGAATACAGTCCGGTGCAGATGACTATATCACAAAACCATTCAGCATACCTGAATTAGTAGCAAGAGTACAGATGCATATCCGTCGAGAAGTACGCAATAATAATTCTAGTGAGATTCTACAATTTGGACCACTGGCAATTGATAAAACGAAAGAAGAACTTAGAATTGCAGATATACATATTCCAACTACAAAAAGAGAATTCCAATTAATTTTGTTACTCTCCAGTAATCCTAATAGAATATTTTCAAACGAAGAGCTCTTTGATTATCTTTACCCTCATGATTCTGAAACACAAGGGAGATCAATAACAGAGTATGTATACCAAATCAGGCAAAAATTAAAACCTTATGAAATTAATCCAATTAAAACAATTTGGGGAGGTGGTTATCAGTGGATAACGCTCTAACTTTTAACCAACTGATTAAACAAACATATTTTAAGATTTTAAGACAATTTCTTATTAGTCTTTTTCTATTTTATTTTCTACCTATGTTATTTACTGCATTTACTAATATTACTGAAAAAAATGCAGGGGCATTTACCATTTATTTCAGCACGATTTCTTGGGTTTATATTAGTCTTATTTTGTTTTCTATTATTGCTAAAAATATTAGCAATCTTTTAGAAAAGATAAAGCAAGAAACAAATATTGTTTATAATCAAAGTCTACTTGGGGATATAAATGAACAATCCTCAGCTAAGTTAACTTTAATTGAACTGATTGAAACAAGACAAAAAATTCAGGAAATGCAGTCAACGATTAAAAAAATGATTCAATCTGAAAAACAGCAAAAAAAGGAATTGATGTTTCAAGTCTCAGCTGCAGCGCATGATTTGAAGACACCTTTAACAATTATTCAAGGAAATGCTCAATTTTTACAATCTATGGACATCACTGGAAATATTGGTCAATGTTTAGGAGATATCGAACTTGCTAGCCAACAACTTAATAAATACTTTAACCAACTAATTAATTATTCTAAAACATTTTATAATGATACTTCTAATTGGGAGAGTTTCTCATCGGATTACTTAGTTGAATTATTTGAACAAGAAATTAAGTTACGTACTGACAAAAAGGCTAAAATCCAAATTTCAAATAACCTACCAATCCCTATTAATTTAACAATTAATCTAAACTTATTTCTACGAGCTATCCTAAATATTATCAATAATGCAATTGACCATTCCATAAGTAATTATCCAGTCATAAGAATAGACTATCAGTTAATGGATAATATATTTTTTATTTCTATATGGAATAGTGATTCCTCATTTTCGGAGAATATACTTGAAAAATATGGCTTACTTTTCTATCAAGATAATCAGGAAACAAATTCAGAACAAGGAAATCATTTCGGAATTGGATTAGCATTTGTTAATCGGGTAGCGAAAATTCATGGTGGAGAAGTGAAGTTGAGTAATTTTGAGAATGGTGCTCTTGTCACTATTTCTATACCAGTCTAGTCTTTAGTTTTCAACTATGATAATCTTCAAACTTTAAATTAATAACTACTTTCGTCATCTTGTTTAAGGTGGCGATTTTTTATTGGGTTGATTTATTTTTATATCTATTTCTATGATAAGAATTTCTGATATTTTTCTGATATTTATTTTGTATAACAAGAAGTGTAGACGACATATATATGAAATTTGATGGTATACCAATTGATAAAGAGATAAATTTATTTAAGTCTCAAAAATTATATTTGTAAAAGGTGGAAAAGATAAATGATACAATTTGAGAAAATTAGCAAAGGTTTTATTAGTAAGAGTGTTCTTACAGAAGTTTCGTTTACGGCAAAAGAGGGAGAAATAACGGCACTAATTGGTCCAAATGGGTCTGGTAAATCGACTTTAATAAAAATATTACTAGGTTTGATTTCCCCAGATGAAGGCAGAGCGACTTTTGATGGAAAAAGTTATGAAGATTTAGGTAAATATCCCTTTAGATATGTAGGTGCATTTCTAGATAGTTTTCAACCAAATCCAACAAGGACAGCCTACAGTCACTTAAGGTGGATTGCTTTAACTAGTGGTATAGATAAGCAGAGATGTTTAGAATGTTTAAAATTAGTTGGTCTTCATGATGTTGGTAATAAAAGGATAAAAGACTACTCTCTTGGAATGAAACAAAGACTGGGGCTGGCTACGGCTATTTTAGCGAATCCTAAAATACTTATTTTGGATGAACCCATTAATGGACTCGATCCAGATGGAATTAGATGGGTTAGAGAGTTTCTAAGAGAATTTGTTAGAGGCGGTAAAATAGTTTTAATCACAAGTCATTATATGAATGAATTAGAACTTACAGTTGACAAAATTGTAGGATTATCAAATGGTAAGATAGTAATTGATGGTAGTAGCAAAGATGTTCTTGAAGAATATGGATCTTTTGAGGAAGCCTATTTTAAATCTGTTACAAATTAAAGGGGGTAAACTTTATGAAAAATATTCGTAGTGAATTATACAAAATATTCTCATTGCCACTCTTTTGGAGGGGAGTAGCAATTTTGATTGGAATCAGTGTATTCTTTACCTTTCAAAATATTCAAGTAATCAATGCGATAGCAAATGGGAATACAGATATTCTTATACTTGAAGATACGACTAGTCAATTAACAGAGTTTCAAACAGTAAGAGATGCGATATTATCTTCCCCTTACCAATCTAGTATTTTATTTTTACCAATCTTATTTGCACTGATTTTATCTACGGAGTATAAATTTGGACAGGAATCATTCACTAAATTATTAACACCAAAATGGCAGACAGTTTTAACAGGTCAGATTTGCTCTGGAATAATTGTATCTAGTATGTTGACGGTTGTTCTATCTTTAATAAATAGTGCTATGCTCTATGCGATGTTAGATGAAACATTACAAAATTATCTTAACTCAGGTCTTGTTTTAGAAGTAACGTTAAGAATTATTATCTTTTCCATAACAATGACATTGCTTTCAATGTTTTTAGTAAAGATAACAAGAAAGCCTATTCCGTCTGTCATTATTATTGTAAGTATTCTTGTTATAACTTTATCAGGCATATTGAGAGTTGTTTCTCCGACGCTTGAAAATTTATTTCCCTTAACAGGTGCAAAGTCATTTGCATTTGGAAGAGTAGAAAATAACAATCCTTCAGAAATGTATGGTTTATTATTATTATTATCTCAAGCAGCAATAGTAACTATAATGATGTATATTAAAGCTTGGTATAAAAATAAGAAGGAGAAGAAACATGGATGAAATGATATATGCTCTTATTTATAAAAAATATAGTTTAATTGCGGTGAAAATACAAATTTTAAGTCAGTTATTGCTTACTTTATTTACCTGTATTCTTAGTTTAATAACATTTGAAATCAATGATAATGATATTATACTATCTAATAATCAAATTTTGGTAATTTCATCTTATTTATTTATGATAGGTGGACTGATAAATAGCTCTATGGAAGTCGAGTATTCAGAATCTAAAATAGTCTATTTATTAACCGGAAACAAAAATAACAGTACACAAAAAATTATGATTGTTGAGGTAATAGACTGTGTATTACAAGCCATTCTATCATTGTTAGTTATCGTAAGTTTCTTCATTATCAAAGGAACTATTAAGGAAGTTAGCTTAATACAGTTTTTCTCTTATCTTTTTAGTAGCGTTTTGTGTTTCTTGATTGCATATTATTTAACTTTATTTTTTAAGAGTTCGATGACAGCGTTAGCTACTTTGTTACTATTTCCAATATTAGTTATCCCCTATATTGAACGTGTATTTCCTGTAGTATTACCATACATCTATTCTGAAGCTATTGCTGAAAGTTTCAAAATATCAGCAATGTCTTCTAGTCATATTCTATTATTATTATGGAATTTGATTTTACTCTTATTAATCTACTTGAAAGTAAAAAAGAGATTGAAAAATGATTAGTTGAAATATATAATCTTCAATAGAAAATCTCATATTTATCGAAAATGCATCAACAACTGTCAAAATAAAAATGGCTTTTCTCTGTAGCTTTAGCACTATAAGCCAGATGGGCTTATAGTGCAGGAAAAATTGAGACCTTAGGCTCAATTTTTAGGCATGAAACAGCAGAGCTGTTTGCTGCCGTCCTTAGCTACTATAAGAAAAGCTAATTGTATTTATTGTTTATGCTTTCTTATCATATCAGTAGATAAATTCTTTAAAAATCGTTACAATAGAGTAGAGTTTAACAGTAAAATCTAATCTAATGACGACACAAAATATAATAGATTTGGATTTATAATTAGATAAATTCAAATCTATTTTTTTATCTATACGGAGGAACTTATGACATTTGATGGTTTATTTACAAAATGGATGACGGATGAAGTTTCTAAAGAAATTATTGGAGGGAGAATTAGTAAAATTCATCAGCCCCTTCCTTATGAAATTCAATTAACGATTCGTTCCAATCGTAAAAATTACTTACTATTAGTATGTGCTCATCCAATGATGGCACGATTTCAATTTATAGCAGAAAAAGGAGATAATCCTGAAATTGCTCCTAATTTTTGTATGATTTTGAGAAAATATCTTGAAGGAGCGATTATTCAAGATTTTACTCAAGTTGGAGCTGACCGAATTATTCATTTAGACGTGGATACAAGGGATGAACTTGGAGATGAAGCAAAATGGCGTTTGACACTTGAAATGATGGGAAAACATAGTAATGTTTTCTTAGTGGATCGAAGAAACCATCAAATTATTGATTGTTTAAAACGAATTCCATTAAGTCAAAATACGTATCGTACATTACAACCAGGTGCTACTTATCAATTACCTCCTCATCAAACAAAAATGAACCCATTTGAAATGACGTTATTTGAACTAGATGCTAGATTAACAAAGGGATTAGGTGAAGATTCTCTTGCAAAATCATTAATGAGTCTTGTACAAGGGATGAGTACATTAACAGCAAATGAAATTGTCGAACGTTCCATGATGTTTGATGAGACGATTGCTGAGAGTTTATGGAAGTTTTTAGCACAAAATAATGAAAAGCCAATGCCTACTTTAGCAAAACTTTCAAATGGAAAAAGCTATTTCACAGTTTGTCCTTATTATTCATTCCAAAATGCCGAAAATCAATCGTTTGAAACATTATCTGAATTATTAACAGCCTATTATGTTCATAAAGTTCAGGAAGAAAAAATCCAACAATTGGCTGGAAATTTACTTCAAATGTTGAAATCGGAATTAAAGAAAAATCGAGAAAAGCTCGTTAAATTTGAAGAAGATTTACAAAAAAGTGAGAAAGCGGAACAATACCGTATTAAAGGCGAGTTGTTAAATACTTGCTTGTACCAGATTGAAAAAGGACAAACTGAAATTCAAGTGGAGAATTATTATGACAATAATGAGTTACTAACTATTCCATTGTCTACGTGGTTGACACCTTCTCAAAATGCGCAAGCTTATTTTAAAAAATATCAAAAATTGAGAAATTCAATTGAACATATTGAAAAACAACAGGAACTTACTCAACAAGAAATTCAATATTTAGAACAAGTGTTATATCAAATTGAAGAAGCAGACGTGCAAAACTTAGAAATTATTCGAGAAGAATTAGTAGCAAATGGGTATTTAAAACGTTCTGCTTTGAAAAAAGGAAAACAAAAAGTGAAACCTTCAAAACCATATGTTTTCTATTCAAATGATGGTACAAGAATTTTAGTAGGTAGAAATAATTTACAAAATGATCATTTAACGTTAAAACAAGCGAAAAAAGAATACTTATGGTTACATGCCCAAAATATTCCTGGGTCACACGTGATTGTAGAATCAGCTAATCCAACGGATGAAACAATTGGTCAAGCAGCCATGTTGGCAGCGTACTATTCTAAATACCGTCATTCAGCAACTGTTCCTGTAGACTATGTTTCTGTTTCGAAAATTAGAAAGCCAAATGGATCTAAACCAGGATTTGTTGTGTATGAAGGACAACAAAATACGTATATTACTCCGGATGAAGCAGTGATTCAACAAATTCGAGAAAATAAACTAAAAGAATAAGGAGAGACAAATGAACGCAGTAAGAGCAGCTTATATTCATATTCCTTTTTGTTCTCATATTTGCTATTATTGCGATTTTAATAAAGTATTTATTGAAGGACAACCGGTTGATGAATATGTTGATTTATTAGTAAGAGAAATGCAATTACGAGCAGAAGCTCACCCCATCTCTCCTTTAGAGACGTTATATATCGGGGGAGGAACACCTTCAACTTTAACACCTAAGCAATTAGCAACTTTATTTGAAGGAATTCATCGATATTTACCACTAGAAAAAAATTGTGAATTTTCAATGGAATTAAATCCAGACGATGGGCAAATGGAACGTTTAGAAGTGATGAAAGAATATGGAGTTAATCGTATCAGTATGGGAGTTCAATCTTTTAATGATGAATTATTGAAGAAGATTGGTCGCAAACATAGTAAAAAGACAGTTTTACAAACGATAGGAAATGCTCGAAAACTAGGATTTGAAAATATCAGTATCGATTTAATTTTTAGACTGCCTCAACAAACGATTCAAGATTTTGAAGATAGTTTAAAAATTGCAATGGAATTGGACTTACCACATTATTCGATTTATTCTTTAATTTTAGAACAGAAGACAGTCTTTTATAATTTAATGAGACAAGGAAAGCTTCCTTTACCATCGCAAGATGAGGAAGCAGATATGTTTCAATTAGCCATGGATTCTATGGAAAGTTTTGGACGGCATCATTATGAAATTAGTAATTATGCTCTACCAGGTTTTGAATCAAGACATAATTTACATTACTGGAAAGCAGATGAGTATTTAGGTTTTGGTGCGGGTGCTCATGGTTATTTAAATCAAGAACGCTATCAAAATTGTGGACCAATTCAACATTATTTAGAACCATTACGGAATTTTGAACTTCCAGTTTTACAAAAGGATGTATTAAGTAAAAAATCTCAAATAGAAGAGTTTATGTTTTTAGGTTTAAGAAAAATGTCTGGTGTATCCAATCAAGAATTTTTTAAACGATTTGGTAAAAATATCAATGATATTTATCAAGAAATTATCGAGGATTTATTAGACCAGGAATTAATCCAGCTAACAGCTGAAGGAATTGCATTAACACATAAAGGAAAGTTTTTAGGAAATAATGTATTTCAAGCCTTTCTTTTAGAAGAGTAGAATCAATTTATTATAATAACTTTCACAAAAATGAAAGAGGTGATAGAATGACACCATTAAGAAGAACTAAAAAGAAAAGGAATTATTGGAAAATTGCTTTTTTGGCCTTAATTGCAATCAATTTATTTGTAATTATTTCTACATTAATTCCTAATCGAGCTAAATATCAAATTTCAACAATGCCAATTGTTGAGCAAGGAGAGAATTGGATGGAAGTCACATTAAGTAAAAATGAAATTCAAAATATTTTAGAAATTGTTTCCAAAAAAAATCAAGTAGAAAATCCAAGTTTTCCAAATTTTGTCATGAATGATTCTGTCATTCAAATTACAGGAGATGCGAATGCGTTAGGAGTAACCGTTCCTTATAAAATGACGACTGTACCCTATGTAACGGAAGAAGGAACTATTCAATTAAAAATACAATCTGTTCAATTAGGAGGATTCTCGTTACCAGTATTTTTAGCTTTAGGAAGATTACAACAAATGGAATTTCCAGAATGGTTCCAATTAAATACTGAAAAACAGTATTTTCTATTAAATTTATCAGGAATCCATGAAGGAAGTACGATTAAAGCAAAAAAAATTAATTTAAAAACGAATGAATTTGTTTTTTCTATTTCAATTTCTAATGACAATATAGTAGAATATCTACAGTAAGAAAAAATTTAAAGTCTATAAGACAGTTAGGAGATTACACATGAGTGTACATATTAATGCAACAAAAGGACAAATCGCTGAGGTAGTATTAATGCCAGGAGATCCACTTCGTGCTAAATACATCGCTGAACATTATTTAACAGATGTAGAACAATATAATAGTGTAAGAAATATGTTCGGATATACAGGTTTATACAAAGGAAAACGAGTATCTGTTCAAGGTAGTGGAATGGGTATTCCTTCAATGATGATTTATGCAAATGAATTATATACTGAATTTGGTGTTGAAAAAATTATTCGTATTGGTTCAGCTGGTTCAATTCAAACAGATGTAAATGTTCGTGATATTGTTTTAGCGCAAGGAGCTACAACGGATTCATCTATTATTACAAATATCTTCCAAGGACAAGTTAACTTTGCACCTTTAGCATCATTTGAATTATTAGATAAAGCTTATCATTTAGCAAAAGAACGTGGTGCAACTGTTCACGTTGGAAATATTTTATCTTCAGATCGTTTCTACAATGCTGAATTAAATAAACAAAAATTACAAGAATATGGCGTATTAGCCATTGAAATGGAAGCTGCCGGTTTATATGCATTAGCAGCACAACATAAAAAACAAGCTCTAGCAATTGTAACGATTAGCGACCATATTTTAACAGGTGAAGAAACAACTGCTGAAGAACGTGAAAAAACATTTAATGAAATGATGGAAATTGCTTTAGAAACAGTTCACAACGGTTAATAAGTAGGTAAAAATATGGAAGAAAATCAAGAAAAAGTTGTTAAAACACCTAAAAAAGGAATTCGACTCTGGGTATTTATCGTTTCATTAATTGCTACAATGCTCATTTCAGTTTTTATAACAGTTGCATTAGTGATTACGCAACTGCCAAAAGCAGATAATAAATATGCATTTGGTATATTTAAAAAGAATGAAATTTTTCAAATTGAAAAAGTATTTTATTATTTAAAACAAAATTATTTAGATAAAGATGTTACAAGTGAACAATTAATTCAAGGTGCTTTAAAAGGAATGGCTGAATCAGTTGGAGATCCTTATACTACTTATTTAGTGAATGATGAGACAGCTCAATTAGATGAAACAGTTAATGGAGCCTTTGGAGGAATTGGAGCTGAATTAAAATCAGATCAAAGCCGAGTAGTGATTAGTACTACAATGGAAGGAAGTCCTTCACAACAAGTAGGTCTTCAAGCGGATGATGTCATTACAAAAGTTAATGGCGAAGATATGACTGGTAAGACCATTTCTGAAGTTGTCAAGAAAGTACGTGGTGAAGTTGGAACAGATGTTGTATTAACCATTGAACGTGCTGGCACTTCTTTAGATGTTAAACTAACTAGAGCTAGCATTGCGATTAATACCGTAAAAGCTGAATTGGATAAAGAGGATGCCACAATTGGTCATGTTCGCATTACTAGTTTTGCAAAAAATACAGCTGAAGAATTAGAAAAAGCGGTGAAAGATTTGACAGATAAGGGTGCTAAAGCTTTTGTATTCGATGTACGATACAATCCTGGAGGACTTTTAGATCAAGCATATAAAGTTGCGAATATGTTCTTAAAAGATGGTGAACCAATCGTTCAAGTAGAAGATAGATTTGGAGAGAAAAAAATCTATAAAGCTTCTTCATCCATTGGTGAATTTAAAATTACTCAGCCATATGTTCTTCTAGTAAATGAAGGTAGTGCAAGTGCTTCTGAAATTTTAGCTGCAGCAATTAAAGAAGGTGCTGGAGGTCAAATTATAGGTACAAAAACTTATGGCAAAGGTACTGTACAAAGTGTCGTCGATATTACTGATAATAGTGAGTTAAAATATACGAATGCTAAATGGTTAACTCCAAAGGGAAATTGGATTCATAAAGAAGGGGTCACTCCAACGAAAGAAGTGAATTTACCAGATTACGCATTCTTAAAAATTATTGATGCGAAAGAAACATTAAAAGTAGGCTCAGTTTCACAAAATGTACTTTCTGCCGAAACGATTCTAAAAGGATTAGGATATTCTGTTACTGTAGACGGCTATTTTGATGAAGGTACAAAAGATGCAGTAAAATCTTATCAACAAAAAGAAGGATTAACTGCAACAGGAGAAGTGGATGAAGAGAGTGCTCAAAAATTAATGGATAGTGTTAGAGCATTAATTCAACAAAATGATACACAGTATCAAGCAGCAAAAGAATTACTAAAATAGAATGGAGGTTTTTAAATGGAAGAAGTTAGTTCATTTATTCCTCGTAATATGCGTAAAAGAAAACTTCCTAAGCGAACAATATGGGAAGAATTACTCAGTTGGTTAGCCTCCTTTGCAGTATCATTTGCGATATTAGCTTTATTATTTGTCTTTGTAGGAAAACCATTCACGGTAAGTGGGCAATCGATGTATCCTACACTACATAATTCAGATCGCATGTTTATGTCAAAATTAGGAGATATTCATCGATTTGATGTTGTTGTGTTACATGCTCCGGATCAAGATAAAGAGTATATTAAACGAGTAATCGGGATGCCTGGAGATACAATTGAGATAAAAGAAGGTAAATTATATATAAATGGTCAAGTAGTCGAACAACCTTTTATTAATAAAGAAATACTGGTAAACAAAACAGTTTATATTGATGATTTTACTTTAGAAGGTTTAACAGGTGAAACGACTGTACCAGAAGGAAAATATTTTGTAATGGGAGATAATCGTGGGGTTTCAAGAGACAGTCGCTTGATTGGATTTATTGATCGATCTGCGATTGAAGGAAAAGCAGTCTTTACGATTTGGCCGTTGAATCGCATTGGTGGTCAAAAAGATTATTCTTATTTATATTCTGAATGATAAGGAGAGATTCGAATGAGTTATGAAGATGAATATGAATACAAGCCCTCGATTTTGTCTATTATCTGGTCTTGGATTTGGTCATTTATAGTAGCATTCATCATTGTTGGGGGAGTGTATTTCTTCCTTGGTAGACCATTCACAGTGAGTGGTGCTTCAATGTATCCAACATTGCATAATGGTGATCGAATGGTACTTTCTAAAGTTGGAGATATTCATCGATTTGATGTTGTTATTCTAAAGGCACCGGATGAAAATGTTGAGTATATTAAACGGGTCATTGGTATGCCAGGAGATACAATTGAGATGAAGAGTGGTGTACTTTATATTAACGGAAAAAAAGTAGACCAACCATTTATTAATACTGAAGCATTGGCAAAACAGACGGTATTTATGGATGATTTCACTTTAGAGAGTCTAACTGGTGAATCAAAAGTACCTGAAGGGAAGTATTTTGTTTTAGGGGATAATCGTGGTGTTTCTAAAGATAGTCGAATGATTGGGTTTATTGATCGTTCAGCGATTGAAGGAAAAGCAGTCTTTACAATTTGGCCATTTGGTCGAATTGGAGGACAAAAAGATTATTCTTATTTATATTCTGAATAAGATATAGAAATTGACTTTTCGATAAGTAGTATTAGGACGCCAGCAGACCTTCGGTCTCATGGCTAAAAGTTGAGCCTATGGTCTCAACTTTTCCTGTACAAGAAGTATAGTATACTTCTTGTACCCATACTACTTTGAAAAGTCATTTCTATTTGACGTAAAGTTATGAGAATACGCTTATAATTGAGACTTCTTTGAAGTAGCTAGGACGCTAGCAGCCACCTAACGGTATCTCATAGCTAAAAATTGAGCCTTGGTCTCAATTTTTCCTGTACTATAATCCATGAAGGATTATAGTACTTCAGCTACTGCTAGAAGTCTTTTCTGCTTAAATGGATTTCATAAGAGAAAATTCATCGTTTATGACTTTTCGTAAAGTAGTAATAGGATGCCAGCAGACCTTCGGTCTCATGGCTAAAAGTTGAGCCTATGGTCTCAACTTTTCCTGTACAAGAAGTATAGTATACTTCTTGTACCCATACTACTTTGAAAAGTCATTTTTATAACGTTTTCTTTTACAAAAGGAAGAATAAGTGTTAAACTTCAAATGGTGCATAATAAGGATGCATTAATATAGGTTTATAGGAGGAAATCATATGGTTGGAATTATTATTGCAAGCCATGGTGAATTTGCTGCTGGTATTAAGCAATCTGGTTCAATGATTTTTGGAGAACAAGAAAAAGTTGAATCTGTTGTATTTATGCCAAGCGAAGGGCCAGATGATTTGCAAAGAAAATTGCAAGAAGCCATTGCGAAAGTTGATTCAGAAGAAATCTTATTCTTAGTCGATTTATGGGGCGGTAGTCCATTCAATCAAGCAAATAAATTGTTTGAAGAAGCTCCTGAACATCGTGCGATTGTTGCTGGATTAAACTTACCAATGTTAATCGAAGCGTATGCGAGTCGTTTCTCAATGAATACAGCTCACGAAATTGCGCAAGCGATTGCTCCAACTGCAATTGAAGGCGTGAAAGTTCGTCCAGAAGAATTGCAAAAGAAAGAAGAAGTAGCGGAAACTCAAACGGTTGCACCTAAAGGAGCTATTCCAGAAGGAACAGTTTTAGGGGATGGCAAAATTAAGTTTGTATTAGCTCGTATTGATACTCGTTTACTTCATGGACAAGTTGCTACTAACTGGACTAAAGCAACAAATCCAAATCGTATTATCGTTGTATCTGATTCAGTATCAAAAGACGATTTACGTAAAAAATTAATTGAACAAGCAGCTCCTCCAGGAGTTCGTGCTCACGTTATCCCATTGGATAAATTAGTTCAAGTTTATAACGACCCACGTTTTGGCGATACAAAAGCATTATTATTATTTGAAAACCCACAAGATGCTTTAGCAGTTATTGAAAAAGGTGTAGAAATTCCAGAATTAAATATTGGTTCTATGGCTCATTCAGTTGGTAAAGTTCAAATTAATAATGTATTATCTGTTGACCAAGCAGATGTTGATACGTATAAGAAATTACGTGATTTAGGCGTAAAATTCGATGTTAGAAAAGTATCAGGAGATTCACCTTCTGATTTATTCAAATTAATCGCTGCAAAAGCAGGCGAAGGATTAACCATTTAATAGGAGGTCATTATGGATTTTAATATTGTAGCAATTATTGCAGTCCTAGTTGTTGCCTTTTTAGCTGGTATGGAAAGTATTTTAGACCAATTCCAATTCCATCAACCAATTATTGCATGTTCATTAATTGGATTAGCAACAGGACATTTATCTGAATGTATTATTTTAGGTGGAGCTTTACAATTATTAGCTCTAGGTTGGGCTAATATCGGTGCAGCGGTTGCTCCCGATGCAGCGTTAGCTTCAGTAGCATCTGCCATTATTTATGTAAAAGCTGGTGACTTCTCTACAGATGGTCGTAATATCGCGATTGCAGCAGCTATCACTTTAGCAACTGTTGGTTTAGTAACAACTATGATTGTTCGTACTTTATCAGTTGTTCTTGTTCACCAAGCTGATAGAGCAGCAGAACAAGGTAACTTCCGTGGTGTTGAATTTTGGCACTATGTAGCATTAGCTACACAAGGGTTACGTATCGCAATTCCTGCAGGAGCTTTATTATTCATCCCTTCTTCAGCAGTACAAGCTGCTTTAGGTTCATTACCAGCATGGTTTACTGGTGGTATGACAGTAGGTGGGGGAATGGTAGTAGCCGTTGGTTATGCAATGGTTATTAACTTAATGGCAACTAAAGAAGTATGGCCATTCTTCTTCTTAGGTTTCGCGTTAGCACCAATTAAAGAATTAACATTAATTGCAACTGGTATTATTGGTTTAGCAATTGCTGTTATTTACTTAAACTTACAAAAAAATAACTCAGGTGGTTCAGGATCAAACTCTGGTTCAGGAGACCCACTTGGCGATATTTTAAATGATTACTAGAATGGAGGAACAGATATGTCAGAGAAAAAAGTTTCATTAACGAAAAGTGATCGTATTAGCGTAATGTTACGTTCTCAGTTCCTTCAAGGTTCATGGAACTATGAGCGTATGCAAAATGGTGGTTGGGCATTCTCATTAATCCCAGCACTTAAAAAATTATATCCTAACAAAGAAGAAGCAAGTGATGCTTTAAAACGTCACTTAGAGTTCTTTAATACTCACCCATATATTGCTGCTCCAATTCTTGGGGTAACATTAGCTCTTGAAGAAGAGAAAGCAAACGGAGCAGATATCGATGATGCTGCTATTCAAGGGGTTAAAGTTGGTATGATGGGACCATTAGCAGGTATTGGAGATCCAGTATTCTGGTTTACAGTTCGTCCAATTCTTGGAGCAATTGCTGCTTCATTAGCAACTGGTGGTTCATTAATTGCACCATTATTCTTCTTTATTGCTTGGAACTTAGTCCGTATTGGTTTCTTATGGTATACACAAGAAGTTGGATACCAAAAAGGTTCTGAAATTACAAGTGACTTATCAGGTGGTATTTTACAAACAATCACTAAAGGTGCTTCAATCTTAGGAATGTTCGTAATGGGGATTTTAGTTCAACGTTGGACTTCTATTAACTTCCCATTAGTTGTTGCTCGTGCTAAATTATCTGAAGGAGCATACATTCAATTCCCAGATGGAGCTGTTGATGGTTCAACATTACAAAAAATCTTATCTGCATTAGCAGGTGGTACTTCATTAACTCCTGAAAAAGTTACTACATTACAAGATAACTTAGACCAATTAATTCCAGGTTTTGCTGCTTTATTATTAACATTCGCATGTATGTGGTTATTAAAACGTAAAGTAAGTCCAATTTTAATTATCTTTGCATTATTTGCACTAGGTATTCTTGGTCGTGTAACAGGAATTATGTAATTAAGATACAATTTTGAGATGAACAGATTTAAAAGTCTGTTCATCTTTTTTTGTTTTATGATAGAATAGAGCTATCAGTTTAATGAATAAGGAGAAAGTTATGGCACAGTCTTTAAATACAAAAGTTATTTTTACAACGAAAGCCAATGTATTTGTTGGTTGGATTGGAAATAAACACGGCGATATTCTTGTTGGTGATCGAGCGTTTGAGTTTTATAATGAAAAAAATCCGGAAGATTATATTCAAATCCCTTGGAATGAAATTGATAAAGTACGTGCTCAATTGTTCTTCAAGGATCGTTATATTCGTGGGTTCTTTATAGATACGAAATCTGCAGGTTCTTTTAATTTTGTGGTGAAAAATGCAGGAAAATGTTTAAAAGAAATGCGTACATTTGTTGGAGAAGAAAACATTGTACGTAGTAAACCATTGTTTACGATGAGGAATTTTTTCAAAAAGTAACTATAATCTTATATAATGACTTCTCTAGCAATAGTAGTAAGGGACGGAAGCAGCCTTGCGCTTGCAAGTCTCATTCCTAAAATTTGAGCCTAAGGTCTCAAATTTCCCCAATAAAAGTAGCCAATTAGGCTACTTTTATCATTACTACTATGGGAAGTCATTGGGGTTTAGTACACTTTACGTCTTTTAAATTAATTGATTTTTTCATAGAAAAACTGTAAAATTTTTTATAAATATCAAGAATGAATTGATGGATATTTAAAGGATAATTTTCAAAAGAATAACAGGTGAGAAGAAAAATATGTAA
>NZ_CAURVN010000029.1:0-15758 GCF_963528195.1 uncultured Granulicatella sp. | reverse complement strand
GGTAGTATCTTTTTGTCTTTTTTTCGTACTTTGTTTCAAATAAAAATTGAGACCTAGGCTCAATTTTTAGTCATGAGACTCGCAAAGCGAGGCTGCTGACGTCCATCGCTACTATATTAAGAAGTCATATTATGGAACGCTTCCTGTTCGTAAAGCTGAATCAATTCTTCTCGTAATTGATTATAAGATGGCGTATCTTCATATTGATAGATGCGATTCGTTAATAAAATCATCGCTTGTTTTGTTGTTAGATTCATCAATACTGTAGTCCCTGTAAAACCTGTATGTCTTAACCAAATTTGTTCACCCACTCGGTCCATATCCCATCCAAGTGATCTTCCAGCTTGTCTTGTCGGTGTCCAGTCCTTCAATAAACTTTGCATCATCTCTGCACTGCAATATTCAAAGTCTCTCAATGTCCCATCATGTAAATATAATTGTACTAAAGTAATACAATCATCCAATGTTGCAAATAGTCCAGCACTTCCACATCTTCTTTGTAAAATGCTTGCTTTTGGATCGTGTACTTCTCCTTGCAGTAATCTACCTCGTCTTTCTTCAAAAGCTGTAGGCACACAACCTTCACTTGGCACTGACCCATAAGTTGCTGTTAGTTTTAACGGACGAGCAATTCTTTCATCAAATAAATCCGCAATCGGCTTACCAAATTCTTTTTCTAATATAATTCCTGCCAACACAAATCCTGTATCTGTATATTTTACCGTATGATGAAATGTTTCTGTGACAGGTAAAGTAGCTAAAGCTTCAATTAAAGCATCCGGCGCTAATTCATTTCTGTTTTCAATATATCCCCATAATCCTGAAGTATGCGTTATTAAATGACGAAGGGTAACTCTCGTATCAGCATTTGGAAACCATTTGATAATTTGTTCGTCCAAATTCATTTCCTGTTTTTCTACCATTTGCACGAGTAAAGTACTCGTTACAAATGCTTTTGTAACGGATGCAAGGTCATAAAATAATCCATCTTCGACAAGATTAGCATCCGATTCTTTTGTAAGTGTCCCTTCAACTATCTTTTCTACTTCTTCGCCTTCAATAAAAGCAACACTAAATCCCGGATAAACACCATTATTCATGAATTCTTGAATCTTTCCCATTGTTTTCGGATATTTTTCCATAAAAACACCCCTTTCCTTTAAATTTTTTAAGCAAATCTCTTGTTTTTGTCAAAGTACAGGTCTAAAATACCCCTTAAGCAGCCCTTCAAAGTTGCCCAATTAAATATTTTGGAGGTATTCTTATGTCAAAAAGAGTAAACCATATTACTGAATTAATCGGTAATACACCCATTGTTAAACTAAATCGTTTAACAGATGCAGATAGTGCAGATATTTACGTGAAAGTGGAAGCTTTTAACGCTGGTGGTTCTGTGAAAGACCGCGTTGCACTTAATATTATTGAAACTGCTGAAAGAGAAGGTCAGCTAAAACCAGGAGATACGATTATCGAAGCAACTTCTGGAAATACTGGTGTCGGCTTATCCTTAGTTGGAGCAGCTAAAGGCTATAAAGTCATTACAATTATGCCTGACTCAATGTCTATCGAACGTCGTCAATTAATGGCAGCCTATGGTACAGAAGTACTATTAACACCTGCTGCTGAAGGTTTTGGAGCTGCCGTTCAAAAAGCAGAAGAATTATCACAACAACCTGGTTATTTCTGGGCAAAACAATTTGATAACCCAGCTAACCCAAGCATTCACTATCAAACAACTGGTCAAGAGATTATTGAAGCCTTTGACGGTGAAACACCTGATGCATTTGTTGCCGGAATCGGAACAGGTGGTACCATTACAGGTGTTAGTCGTGCCTTAAAAGAAAAAAATGCTGCTGTTCAAATTATTGGTGTAGAACCTGAAGAAGCTCCATTTATCTCAAAAGGACAAAAAGGAAAACACCGTATCCAAGGAATTTCCGCTGGATTCTTACCAACTATCTTAGACAAAGACATTATCGATGATTTTGAACTAATCCCAAGTGAATTAGCGATTGAAACAGCTAAAAAATTAGCTGCTACAGAAGGGATTCTAACAGGAATTTCCTCAGGTGCTGCAGTTGCTGCTGCACTACGTGTTGCTAAAAAACTTGGAAAAGGAAACACGGTTGTTGCACTTCTACCAGACACTGGTGAACGTTATCTATCAACAGGTATTTTCAATCAAGAATAATCTTTACATTCAAAAACTCCTGTCATCATGAAGTGACAGGAGTTTTATTTTACGAAATTTCACCATTTCTTAATTTATGAATAAAACTTTCTAGACGTTCGATTGCTTTTTTCAAACTATCTAATGAGTAGGCATAAGAAATTCGAACGAATCCTTCTCCACTTTCACCGAAGGCAGATCCCGGAACAACCGCTACACGTTCTTCTTGCACTAATTTCGTCGCAAATTCCTCAGAAGTCATGCCAAATTGAGAAATATTTGGGAAAATATAAAACGCTCCAAATGGTTCAAAACATGGAATCCCTAATTCTTCCATTTTTTTCAATAAATAGCGTCTGCGTTGATTATAACTTTCTCGCATTTCAATCACATCATCATCACAATTTTTCAAAGCATCAATCCCCGCATATTGGCTTGTCGTTGGTGCTGCCATAATCGTAAATTGATGAATTTTAATCATTTGTTTCATCAACACTTCAGGAGCTAGAGCATATCCCATTCTCCATCCAGTCATGGCAAAAGCTTTTGAGAACCCATTAATTAAAACGGTTCTTTCTTTCATCCCTTCAATTTCCACAATACTTACATGACGATTTCCTGTATATGTTAATTCAGAATAAATTTCATCCGAAATCACAACAATATTATGTTTCAAAATTACTTTCGCAATCGCCTCTAAGTCTTCACGACTCATCACTGCTCCTGTCGGATTATTTGGAAAAGAAAGGATGATTGCTTTTGTTTTTGGAGTAATCGCTGCTTCTAATTCTTCCGGTGTTAAACGAAATTGATTTTCCTCTTTTAGCGGAATT
Source organism: uncultured Granulicatella sp. (assembly GCF_963528195.1). Taxonomy (GTDB): domain Bacteria; phylum Bacillota; class Bacilli; order Lactobacillales; family Aerococcaceae; genus Granulicatella. Next base: position 12,755 of record NZ_CAURVN010000029.1, on the reverse strand, counting down.
CTTACAGGTACTCCATTCGACAACACAATACATGGTAAATATGATACATAACAAGGCTCACAGAAAATCACTTCATCTCCTGGATTTAATAAAGCACGCATTGCTAAATCAATTGCTTCACTTCCTCCAATCGTTACAAGCGCCTCCGTCATTGGATTATAATTAACTCCTTGTTTACGTTCGATATAACGACAAATTTCTTGACGTAATTCTTTCAAACCGGCATTGGCTGTGTAAAAAGTTCTTCCTTTTTGAAGAGAATAAATCCCTTCTTCTCTTACATGCCAAGGAGTATCAAAATCTGGTTCCCCTACCCCTAAACTGATGACATCTTCTAATTCATTGGCAATATCAAAAAAGCGACGAATTCCCGAAGGTTTAATTCCTGTTACTTTTTGACTTAATAATGATTCAATCATGGAGTAACCACCATCCGTTTATCTCCACTCTTGCCAACAAACATTGTGCCATGGTCTTTATATTGTTTTAACACTACATGTGTTGTCGTAGATTGAACTTCTTCAATAACTGATAAACGACTAGAAACAAATGCTGCGATATCTCTCATCGGTGCTTTTTTCAATTTCACCATGAAATCATATCCACCAGACATTAAATATAAATCTTCTACTTCAGGGAAGTGGTAAATTTTTTCTGCAATACGATCAAATCCCATTCCTCGTTGAGGATTTACTTTTAATTCGATAACAGCAGACACATTCACATCATCTGTTTTTTCCCAGTTAATTAATGTATGGTAACCACAAATGACCTTTTGTTCTTCTAATTCTTTAATTCTACGTTGAACTTCATCTGGTTCAATCGCTAATAAAGTCGCAATTTCTTCAGTTGTTAATCGACTATTTTTTTCAATTAATTTTAAAATTTGTTCATTAACATCTTTGAACATATTTCTTCCTCCTATACTGATTCTCTTATAAAAGAAACCTATCTTCTTTATTGTATCCTACTTTTCTAAAAAAAACTAATGCTTTATTCATTTTTCTATTCTTTTATTTTCTAGCCCATTTACTAAATGCATCTAGCGATTGATGCAACCATTGACGGGATTTTTTTTGAAATTGTTGAAGCTTATTTTTCTTTTTCATTGGTACATGGATAACAGGTTTTTGGATGTTCACTTCTTCCGTTACCAAAGCATTTTTTACAATAAAAGCATGAACTTCTGCATTGTGTTTCCCTTGCTTCATACGACTTACAATTTTCGTTTCTAATAAAATACTGCTCTCTTGAATCGTAAAAGAATTTTCCTTTTTCGATAATAATGCCATCATTTCAATTCCACTATAGCAACAAGCGCTCAGTACCATTACTAAATAATAAGATTGTTGATGTACAAAGCATAATTCTTGATACGATTGGAATTTCCTCTGATAAAGATTTCCCAGTACTTCCATCATTCGATTCGCATCTGTTTGATTTCCAAAATAAGCAAAACCTCTTCCTAAAATTTCGAATATCTGTCTGAATACTTGACGTGCATCTGTAGAAGTTTGAAAAATACGATTCATTTCCTCTTCCACAGTCTGTTTTGCTAAATGTAGTTTCTTCTTACAATCTATCTTTTGCAAACTCACTAATGTTTCTGCTTTCGTCACTTTTGCACTCTCTAATAATAAATCCAGTAATTCTTCTAATCCAAAGGCTGGAAGGTGTACTGATTCATAAATTGGATAAGCCTTTGCCATGACATTAATGATTCCTTTTACAGGAAGAGATAAATCGACTAATTGACTTTGAAATTGTTCAGCTTTTGTTCCAATAGACTGTGTTAAAGCAACAATCGTTGGAAGTTGGTTTGTAATTCGCAATAACGTTTCTTTCGTCTCAAGAGAAAACTCATCGCTAGAACCTTTCAAGCAAAAAATACAGGCATCATAATCGAATGAGTTTGGAAGTTCCCCTAATAGCGAGTACTCATCCACTTGGAATTGTGGAATACTTTCGTTTTTCTTTAAATCAAATAAAGATTGAATTAACGTTGTTTTCCCAACACCAGACTCGCCTATGACTAACAGACGATACGTTGGAAGTTTTTGCCATTGACTTTCTAGCGCTTCTTGAAAAATATTTACCACTTCCACTACCTTCTCTCCCTTCCATAACGCAATTATCATACCATATTCTCCCTAAAAACTCTTGTATCTAAATGGTTAAATTTTTATTAGGATTTTTGAAATGCTAAAGAAAAAAGGCAGAAGCTAAAAAACTTCTACCCGTTTATATCCATTTGCTACTTCAGATATGTCATATTTTTATACGCACTCTCATCCTTACACGCAAAAAAGGAAATGACTTTTTATAGTAGCGCAAGCACTAGAATCCACACTGGATTCTAGTGCAGAAAAAATTGAGACCTAAGGCTCAATTTTTAGCAATGAGATTCGCTTTTGCGAAGCTGCTTGCGTCCTCCGCTACTATATCAAAAAGTCATTTCCGATCTATTATTAGGCTAACGAGCCCATGGGATCCCATGGTGCTAATACGATTGGTTCAGAATCAAATGCTGCTAATTGCTCTGGTGTTAAAAACTCTTTACGAACTACAATTTGATACGTAAATTCATCCATCCATTCATCTGACATCATCCAGAATCCATCGACCCCAGATTTTTCTCCCCAACTATTTTCTACTTTCCAACGAGTTGGTTTTCCATTTACTAAATCTACCCCAGTTAATACCATGGCATGTGTCATTAAACTTTCTCCATATTCTAAGCGATCCGCTTTAGAAAGTTTGAAATCTAACCCCAATAAACCTTTCAAATCATAATGATCCATTGCCATTAATCCAGTATCACGACCTGAGAATTGACCTACATCACAACCAAACCAAATCGATTCGCCTTGTTCTAATTGTTGAATCGCAAGTTTCTTGAAAGTATCCATTTCTACATTTAAGTATTTGACAGGAGTTCCTCCAACAACGTTTCCTAACATTTCAACAGTATAAGAGCGATTATAAGGTTTGTCTGCTGTTGGTGCATTAATAATTGATACATATTGATCTAAATCTAACCCTACAAACTGTTTATAAAATGTTTGTGGTGTTAAATTTTCATAGTGATGATATTCTTTATCTTTATCACGATAAGAAAAATCAAACACTTCTGGTGGAGTTCCCAAACTGATAGCTAGTAAATCATAGACTTCCTTCATCAATTGTTTACGAACTTCCAAGATTTTTTCTTCAGTAGCTCCCCCTGCTACTAAATCTCTTAAAATCTTCGCATCTTCACGAAGTTTTTTGTTCAAGTATTTATTCAACTCTCCTGAAGCTGAACTACTAAAACTTTCTGGCATTACTGCCTTTGGTACGACACCATACTTATTAAAGATGGAAACAATCATATCCCATTGTCCACCATCTTGTTGTGGTGTTTGAAGTAAGAAGGCAACATTACGACTAGTAATCGGTTCATGAGACGTTTTTAAAATATTCTCATGGAAGAAATTAGCCTTCTCATATTTATCCCAGAAAAAAGTATAGCTTTGAGAAAGTTCAAATTCCTCTAGCTTAAACTCATTAAAGATTTTATGACGGAACGTGTTTAATGCAGCAAACATCCAACATCTCCCAGATTGTTTTTGGTTTGCCACCTTTCCATGTTCCAAATCAATGGAATAAACGGGTGGGTTTTTCACGATTGCCTCTACATTTTGGCTAGAAGCGTGAATCCCATTTTTCACAGTTGCATGTTGTGCAACTTTCTTTTGTCCGTCAGCTTGAAATTTTTGACGGAACTCATCAGTCATGTCTTTTGTTAAAAACATATACTCATCTCCTTTTCCTTTTATATTCTACATCATACTCCTCTTATGCTATTTTTTTCAAGCAAAAAGATAGTATTTTTATAAAAATAAAAACACTGTAGAAATTTCTACAGTGCCTCATTCTTAAAAATTCACTAATCTTTGGGCTTGATCTAATTCAAAAGCTCTTACTTCACGAGGTAAGAAACGACGAATTTCATCTTCGTTATATCCTACTTGGAATCTCTTTTCATCCAACATAATTGGACGACGTAATAAACCTGGGTTTTCTTGAATTAAAACAAATAATTTATTCAAAGGAACTTCATCTAAATCTAAGTTTAATTCTTGGAAAGCCTTTGAACGTGTTGAAATAATCTCTTCAGTACCATCTTCCGTCATGCGTAAAATGTTTTTAATTTCGTCAATAGTCAATGGTTCAGAGAAAATATTTCTTTCAGTATATGCGATAGTGTGTTCTTCTAACCATGCGCGTGCTTTACGGCATGAAGTACAACTTGGTGATGTATATAATGTAACCATAAATCGCTCCTTCTCGATAAGCTAGTTTAGATGGGCTCATCACGCTTTATATTATATATTATTTTTAAAATAAAATCTATACAATTTTCGTAATTTTTTAAAATTTTCACAAATTATTTTTTTAAGATTCTCTAAACCTATTTCATTAAAATACGATTATTTCAAGGCTTAATCTTTTCTTAACATTTGTCAAGCAATATCCTTTTTCACATTTCCGTATTATTCCGATTAGGAGCCCATTTCTTAACTTATTTACAACCATTTTTCAGAAAATTTTTCACCACTAATTCTATAAACCTTATCAAAACAACCTATCTTTTGATTCCTTCATTTTCTAATCACACTCTTCTACTAATGCTCTAAGATGGACTAATAGAGTAGACAATACTTTTACCGCTTGCTCTTGCTTATCAGGGCTGTAAAGAGTTTGAAAATAAGCTTGAATATTCTCTTCAAAATCTTTTGGTAAAAGAACACATTGTTCTTTAGCATACTGTAACATACGTTTTTCACCTGGATGAAGTTGTTCATTAAGTGCAAACAATAAATCAAAATAAGACGCAAAAAATTCACTGCTTCGATGATTCATACTTAATAAATCTTGACGTTTAATAGCTTTTTGAATTTGTTTAGAAAAAGCTGGCATCCCTTGTTCTAGTAATAATAGTTGTTTACTGATGATATTTCTTTTTAACGCTGATGGATAAGGCAAATGATATTTACTCTTTAACTGAGCATAGCGCCCGTCTTTATCATAAAGAATTTTACTGTGCATTACATTATACCACATACATGTCGTGTAAGAATTTTGAGCTTGATGATTAAAAATTACATTTTCTAACTCTTTATCAAAACTATCTAATGAACGATAAATTAATTCAATCTCTACTCCATTTTTTAAAACACAATCATCCTCTAATTCCCAAAATTGATTCCCAATTTCCATATAGGAACAGTAATTACTAAGAATTTCTTTTCTAATCTTTTCAGGTATAGGTGCTGTCAAATAGACATAGACATCATAATCAGAATCTTTATCATAATTTTCTCCAGCTCGTGATCCTCCCAGAACAATCGCTTCTACTTGCTCTAATTTTTCCAATTCTTTAAAAAGATTTTGCGGCATTATTGAATATCTCCTTATATTTTTATCAAATTTTGAAAACTAAGCATATAATAACATATTTACTGCAAAGATAACTACATTTCCTTATTATGAGCCTCCACAAAAACATATTTTTTTGTGTAAATTTTCCAAAAATACGGTATAATAAGACTAATTCATTGAAATTTAAAGGAGAATACAAATGACTAAAAAGAAAATTTTCTCTGGAGTACAACCTTCAGCTATTCCAACCATTGGAAACTACATTGGTGCGATGAAAAACTTCGTTGCCTTACAAGACGAATATGACTGCACATACTGTATCGTAAACCAACATGCAATTACGGTTCCACAAGACCCTAAAAAATTAAAAGAACAAACTCGTTCACTTGCTGCGTTATACTTAGCAATTGGATTAGACCCTGAAAAATCTACAATTTTCGTTCAATCTGAAGTTCCAGCACATGCTCAAGCTGCATGGATTGTACAATGTAATGTAGGTGTCGGCGAATTAGAACGTATGACACAATACAAAGATAAATCTCAAAAACAACAATCTGTATCAGCAGGTTTATTAACTTATCCACCTCTAATGGTAGCAGACATTGTTTTATACAATGCTGAAGTTGTTCCTGTTGGAGAAGACCAAAAACAACATATGGAATTAACACGTGACTTTGTCGCTCGTTTTAACAGCCGCTACGGAAATGGTAACGAGTTATTAAAAATGCCAGAACCATTTATTCCAAAAGCTGGAGCACGTGTTATGAGCTTACAAACACCTACGAAAAAAATGAGTAAATCAGATGCCAATGTTAAAGAATACATTAGTATGTTAGATGACCCAGCAACGATTCGTAAAAAAATCAAGAGCGCTGTAACAGATTCAAGTGGTATCATCGAATACAACCCAACTGAAAAACCAGGAATTTCAAACCTTTTAACAATCTTTAGCGCATTTTCAAACCGTAGCATTGAAGATTTAGTAGAAACTTATAAAGACTCAGGATATGGTACATTTAAAACTGATTTAGCAGAAGCAATTGTAGCAGTGATGGAACCAATCCAAAAACGTTACTATGAATTACTAAACTCTAAACAATTAGATGAAATCTTAGATGAAGGAGCTAAAAAAGCGAACGCTGTTGCTTCTAAAACTCTTCGTAAAATGGAAAAAGCTGTCGGCTTTGCAAGATAATATTAAAAGCACTCTCGACCAATCGAGAGTGCTTTTTCAATGCTTCATTCAGAAAATCAACCAGGAGTAATCCCTTGCATCAAAAGTTTTGTTAATGCGGCATGCATATCACGATAAGCAGTATTCATACTAAATTCAATTAATGCATATCGTGTTCCATTGAGTGTCGGTAACTTCCCTTTTTCAAATCGTTCTAACACATCACTGGTATAGTAGATTTTCGCACCAAAAAGTAGCGTCAAATCTTCCGCTACTTCTTTGGCAATTTGTCGTGCTAATTGAAATTGTTCTATCATCACTCTTTCTGATGTTTCAAACATTCGTTTTCATCGATGAGAGGTTGATACGATTGTTCGAACTCCTTGTTCGTAAGCATGTTCTAGCAATGCTTTTGTTTCTTCAATGGTTTTTGGCCCATCATCAACGCCACAGAGAATATGTGAATGAATATCAATCATTTTTATTCTCCTTTCAACACCGATGTCATAGCAGCTTTCACGCTTGCTAAACTTTCCTGACTCACTTCCATCATATATAATTGGCTTCCTGGCATTGCATATGAAGGCAAATCCATTCTTCCTGTTCCTTTAAGATCTTGTGATTGTACACCATATTTACCACCTGTTTCTAATTGACGATTCACTAAATCTGTCATTACTTCAACAGGCATATTCGTTTGTACAGATTCTTGCAATCCTTGAATAACGGCTGAATAGTTAGCCAGTACTTCTGCTGAAGTTAATTTTTGAATGATGGCTGTAATTACTTTTTGTTGATTACGTCCACGGTCTCTATCTCCATCTGCTAACGCATAACGTTCACGAACAAAACCTAGAGCATCTTTAGAGTTTAAATGAAGCATTCCAACTGGATAATGCTTTCCATTATTTGTATGAGCATTAAATTCTTGATCATTATAGACATCAATACCACCTAATAAGTCAATTAATTTCAAGAATGAAGTGAAATTTAAACGAGCATAATAGTTAATATCAATACCATATAAATTTTCAAGAGTATGAATAGAAGCATCTACTCCATACATCCCTGCATGTGTTAATTTATCATATTGATTATTTCCACCGTCCGCAATTGGAACATAAGAGTCACGAGGTGTAGTCGTTAATAATACATCTTTTGTATCAGTATTTACTGTCATTAAGATATTCACATCTGAACGAGAAGCAGAATTAATCGGCCCATAAGTGTCAATTCCACTGACATAAATTGTCATTCCGTTTCCTTTACTTACTTTAGGACCTTTAACCTTTTTCTTCACACCCATTTTGTAGATTTTTTTGATTATATCTGCATGATTAGGATATTCAGATTCGATAATATTCTCAAAAGCTTCATTTAAAACAATAGCTTTCACTTCACCAGATTGTAATTGTTTATAAGCTTCAAGATAAGATTCTATGGACGTTACTGTCAATGTTTGTTTTTGTTGTTTTTGAACATCATCGATTAATTTTTGAACATTCTCCTGATCATTATCCATCGGTGCTGCTACAGATTCAAGTTGTGAAACAGACTCAATTTCACTATCTTTCAACACTGCAATACTCATTGTATAATTAGAAACTGCTGCTGTTTCGTTTAATTTACTTGTAACAGATACAAATTGCTGAATCCCAAAGACTCCAATTGATCCTAGCGTAATTCCAAAAATCAATAACAACAATGTAAATACTTTTGCTATTTTCTTTTTTATAAATATACCTGCTCCAATTGCTAATAGAACAGCAAGTACTGTAATAATAATATTTAACCAACGAAAAGCTAGCAAATTATATCGAAACATTTGGAACAATACAATTCCTGCTAGAATCACATATCCACCCATCAGGATATAATTAATCCCATCTAATACTTTTAATGATCCTTTTCTTCTATGATGATTTTTCCGCACATTAACACCTCTCATTAATGATGGGAGCAAAAAATAGACAGACTCCCAGTTAACTGATTGACTTACAATTTTCTTAATTTACTATACAACTAAATCTTGATTTTATCAATTTATGTATATGTTTCTAAAGAAAGAATATAGATTCTTAAATAAAAATCAGAATAATGAATATATATTTTGTTTTTAAGTGTAAAAAACTCTTTTTATCATTAATAAACATAAAGATTTAACCGATTCATTCTTTTCTGTCCCACTAAAACGATTGAGGAAATATTTTTTTCGGAACATGGTTTTTCATAGAGTTGCTGATATTATTCTTATTTATTAAAAATAATCAAAAAAGCACTCTCGAAACCGAGAGTGCTTTTTACTTCGTTCATCTTTTAGAATAAGAGATTACTCTTCTTCTTTTTTAGTTTTTCCTGAAACTGCAAGACCTAATCCTGAAAGGATTGCACTTGCTGCTGCGCCAAAGATTGCTACTTCTTGACCTGTTCCTGTTTGAGGTAATTCTTGACGAACTACTTTTTGTTTTGGAGCTGGTGTTGCAACTTTACGATAAATGTGACGTACATTGCCGTTTGCGTCTTTTTCAGTTTTCACCAATTCATATCCTGGGATATCTTTACTTGGTTGTTCACCATTTTCATCTGGAGTAATTTTTTCTCCATTTTCATTTACAAATGATGTTACCACTTTTTCTTGTGGAGCTGGTGTTTTAACTTTACGGTAAGTATGACGTACATTGCCGTTTGCATCTTTTTCAGTTTTCACCAATTCATATCCTGGGATTTTCTCACTTGGATGTTCTCCATCTTTTGTTGGACGAATTGGGTTACCATTACCATCTACATAAGAAGTGATTTTCTTCTCAACTGCTGGAGTTGGAGTAGGTGTTGGTGATGGTTGTGGTGTTGGTATTTTTTCGTAGACATGTTCAGTATCTCCATTTGGAAGTTTCTTAGTTTCTACGAAGCGGTAGCCTGGGATTTCTTTCTTAGGTTGTTCACCTTTTTCAGTTGGAACTTTTGGAATTTCATTTCCATCTTTATCCTTGAAGAATGTTCTTACTTGTTCATAGATATGACGAGTATTTCCATGCTCATCAGTAATTGTTTCTTTATATCTGTATCCCGGAATATCTTCCTTAGGTTGATTTCCATCTTTACTTGGGAATCCTGGAATCTCTTTACCATTTTCATCTACGAAGTCTGTTCCTGGACGAACTGTTGGAGTGTAAGTCGCAGAGATTGTTTTTCCTGCTTTATCTTTTCTTACAACAGTTACACCTTCTCCTGTTCCTACGTAATCTTTTTCTGGAGTGAATGTTACTTTACCATCTTTATCGATAGTATACGTTCCTTCTCCTTCTACAGTTCTTGTAGTTGTTCCATCATCAAATGTTGGTGGTACATCTAAATCAACGTCTCCTTTAAATTCTGGAGTGTTAGATTGTGGAGTATTCTTAGCACCTTCTGATGTTTTGTCTACAGTCTTCGTTACTGGAGTAACTGTTGGTGTGTACTTAGCTGTTACAGGTGTTCCGTTTTTATCTTGACGTTGAACTGTTACACCTGTTGCTGTTCCTAAGAATTCTGGTTCTGGTGTGAATGTTACTTTACCATCTTTGTCGATAGTATAAGTTCCCTCGCCATCAACTGTTACAGAATCAACTGGATCACCTGTCTTAGGATCGATTAGTTTCGCTGGAACATCCTTATCAATTTCAACAGTTTCTTCTTTTCCTTTGATTTTCACTGATCCACCTTGGAATTCTGGTGTTCCTGTTTGTGGTTGACCTTTAGGTCCTACTGATGTCTTATCTTCTCCAGTTGGCGTTACTGGCACTACTTTTGGAGTATACTTCGCTGTTACTGGCGTTCCATTCTTATCTACACGTTGAACTTCTACACCTTCTCCTTTTCCAGTAAATTGTGGTTCTGGTTGGAATTTAACTTTACCATCTTCGATTGTGTATGTTCCTTCTCCAGGAATTACTACTGGTTCATCAGTTGGTTCTCCTGTTTCTGGATCAAGAAGTTTAGGTGCTTTTGTTTCATCAATCTCAACAGTTTTTGGTACACCATTAACCGTTACTGTTCCACCTTTGAATTCTGGTAATCCTGTTTGTGGTTTACCTTGAATATCTTTAGATTTAGCTGGTGTTGCTGTTGGAGTTACACCTTTAACTTTAGGTGTATAGCTTGCTTCTACAGGTGTTCCGTTCGCATCTTTCACTTGAACAGTTACCCCTGTTGCTTGACCAGTAAATTGTGGTTCTGGTGTGAATGTTACTTCTCCAGTCTTAGGATCGATTGTGTATTTTCCTTCATCAGGAATCACTATTGTGGTTTTATCAGTTGGCTTCCCTGTTTCTGGATCGATTAATTTCGCTGGTTGCTCATCAGTAATTGTAATTGCAACATCAGTATTTCCTGGTGTGAATTTTGGTGTTCCATTTTGTTCAGTACCTTGTACATCTTCTGACGTAACGTCTTCTCCTGTTGGTTTAACTGGAGTTACCGTTGGAGTGTATTTAGCTTTTACAGGTGTTCCGTTTGTATCTTCACGTTGAACTTCTACACCTGTAGCTGTTCCTGTAAATTGTGGTTCTGGTTGGAATTTAACTTTACCATCTTCGATTGTGTATGTTCCTTCTCCTTCAACTGTTACAGAATCAACTGGATTACCTGTCTTAGGATCGATTAGTTTTGGAGCTTTTGTTTCATCAATTGGAACAACTTTCTCTTCGTCATTAACCGTTACTGTTCCACCTTTGAATTCTGGTAATCCTGTTTGCTCTTTACCTTGAATATCTGTTGTTTCAGCTGGTGTCGCTGTTGGTGTTACAGGTTTGATAGTAGGTGTGTAAGTAGTTTTCACTGGAGTTCCGTTAGTATCTTTTGCTTCAATAGTTACTGGCGGAACTGGTCCTACGTATGTTTTGTCTTCTGGTGTGTATACTGCAACTGGATCTTTACCAGGTTCTTTTACAAGTGTATACTTACCGATTACTTTATTTGGATTTTTTGGATCTTTTACAACTACTTCATTAGTTGGTTGTCCATTTTCACCTAATAATGTAACTGAATCTGGATTAATCGGTACTGGATCTGATTTAATTTTGTTTCCAACTGGATCTTCTAAGTCTGCAGTTCCACCTTTGAATGTAATAGGTTGTTTTTGAGTTGCACCTTGTACATCAGTTGATTCAGCTGGTTTAGAAGTTGGTTTAACTCCTACAATTACTGGAGTATAATCAGCTGTTGCCGGTGTATTGTTTTTATCCACACGTTGAACTGTTACTGGTTGTACTGGTCCTACATATGATTTATCCGTTGGTGTGAATTTCACTTCCCCTGTAGTCGGATCTAATGTATACTTACCGATTACATTTCCTTCTGGATCTTTCGCTGGAAGTTCATTTGAAGGAACAGGTTGTTTCGTTTCTGGATCAAGTAATGTTGCTGGTTTATCGTAATCGATTGGCACTGCTTCATTTCCTGGTTTGAAGTAAAGTTTACCTTTTTGTTCTTGACCTTGTACTCCTGTAGTCAAATTGTTAAATCCTTCTGGTACTACAGGTTTAACAATAGGAGTATATTTAGCGGTAGCTGGTGTTCCATTTGTATCTACACGTTTAACCGTTACACCTTTAGCTACACCTGTGAATTGTTTTTCAGGTTGGAAGTGAACTGTTCCGTCTGGATCTACTGTGTATGTTCCTTCTCCTGGTACTACTTTTTCAGTTTTACCATCTTCAAATGTTGCCGGAACTTTATCATCAATTGGGAATTCAGGATCTCCTTCAGTAAATTTCACTTTACTTTGTTGAGGTAATCCTTGAAGGTTTGTAGTAGTTTTATCTTGTCCTTCTGGTACTACTGGAGTCACAGTTGGAGTATAAGTTGTTTCTACTTTTGTTCCGTTTTTATCTGCCGCAGTTACTTTCGCTGGGTCTGGTGTTCCAGTGAAGTCTTTATTTGGTTGGAATGTAATCACTCCAGTTTCTGGGTCTAAAGTATAAGTACCTACTTCTTTTCCATCTTTAAGAGCTGGCATTGTTGTGACTTCATTACCTTTTGAATCTACAAGTTTCACTGTAGATTTATTGATTGGTGCTGTTTCGTCACCTTCTTTGAACATTGTAGTTGCATCTTGAGTTTGTGGTTTACCTTGTTTTCCACTTGTCTCTTTTGGTTCTGCAGTTGGTTCTACTGCTTC
>NZ_CAURVN010000028.1:0-16155 GCF_963528195.1 uncultured Granulicatella sp. | reverse complement strand
GGTAGTATCTTTTTGTCTTTTTTTCGTACTTTGTTTCAAATAAAAATTGAGACCTTAGGCTCAATTTTTAGCCAAGAGACCCGTAGGGGCTACTGGCGTCCACCATTACATCAGATAAAATCCATTTCTATTCCTGTAGTATTAATTGTAAACATGAGGAAGCTTTAGGCTTTTCCTCATGTTTTTTTACTTTGTTTGTAGTAAAATGAAAATAAGTGATTTTCAAGAGGTGATTGTTATGAAAGAAGAATGGATTCAAGAAGCGGTGAAAATGAGACGGACATTACATCGCTATCCAGAATTATCCGAACAAGAATTTAAAACAACTGCATATATTCAAGAAAAATTAACAGAATGGGGGATTCCTTATCGTCCATTACAAACGCCAACAGGTGTTGTAGCAGAAATTGGAAAGAAAGAAGGTCCCGTTATTGCGCTTCGATCAGATATGGACGCATTACCGATTCATGAACAAACGGATTTAGACTATCGTTCAGAGCATGATGGAGTGATGCATGCTTGTGGGCATGATTTTCATACAGCTAGTTTATTAATGGCTGCAAAAATTTTAAAAGCAAAAGAAGAAAGCTTAAACGGAAAAATTCGATTCATTTTCCAACCAGCAGAAGAAATGAATCGAGGTGCTCGTGCTTTAATTGCTGAAGGTGTATTAGAGGGAGTCGATGCAATTATTGGTTTCCATAATAAGCCTGAATTACCAGTTGGAACGATTGGGATTAAATCTGGGCCACTAATGGCAGCTGTGGGACAATTTTCTGTTGAATTAAAAGGTGTAGGAACGCATGCGGCAGCTCCACATAATGGAAATGATCCAATTGTTACTGCATGTCAAATTATTACGAATTTACAAGCGATTGTAAGTCGTCATGTTTCACCATTGTCACCTGCAGTATTAAGTATTTCTCATATTGAAGGGGGAAATACTTGGAATGTCATTCCAGAGCGTGTTTTCTTTGAAGGAACAATTCGTACTTTTTATAAAAAAGATCAAGAGAAAATTCGCAGTTTAATGGAACATATGGTACGTCAAATGGCTGTTGTTTATGGACAAGAAGCACATATGGAGTGGATTATGACACCTCCAGTAGTAGATAATGATGAAGAAGTGACTAACATTGTAAAAGAAATAACCGAACAATTTGCGACAGTTGTGACTCCTGAATTAACATTGGGAGCAGAAGATTTTGCGAATTATATGGAATATGTTCCAGGATGTTTTGCCTTTATTGGAACAGGTTGTCCTTATGAATGGCATCATCCATCTTTTCTAGTAGATGATGCAGCGTTACAATATGCGATTTCTTACTTTGTAGAAAATAGTCAAGCTTTACTAAATCAATATCAGAAAGGGTAAATTTAATGACTAAAACACTAATTATTATGAGTCATCCTGATGTAGCTCAATCCTCTTCCCAGCAATTTTTACTAGCGGCCATTAAAGGAGAAGAACAGATTCAAATTCGTCATTTAGAATCGATTTTAGCAGAGCAAGAAAGTAATCATTTTGATAAGAGAATAGAACGAGCTTGTCTTCAAGAAGCAGACAGAATCATTTTTCAATTTCCATTTTATTGGTATCAATGCCCGAGTGTCATGAAGCAATGGATGGATGAAGTGCTAACCCTAAATTTATCTCAAAAAAATAAGGAGAAAGAACTGGGAATTGTAGTTACAGTAGGTGCGAAGAAAGATCGATATGCAGCGGGTGGTTCAGTAGGATTTGGAATCGAAGAGTTACTGAGACCTTACCAAGCTCTTGCCAATCAATTAGGATGGAATTATCAAACACCATTTGTCATTTATCAATTTCAATATTTACCTGAAACTCAAAAGCAGCAGTTACTAGTCGATTATTTGTACTATTTAGAAAATGGTTCGCATTCTTTTAGTGAAAAAGAACAATGGATGTTGGAGAAATTAGAGCAATATTCAAATATTCATACAGCTCAAGTGAGAGAGTGGATTATAGAATTGAAACAGGAAAGAGAAGAGTTAGTGATGATGCTTTCAGAAATGGGGAATGAAGCAGATGGATTCTAAATGGATGGAAGAGGAAATTGCTACTTGGCAAGAAGAATGTCAAGATTATAAAGAAAGAGCTTTTTTAGAAGCTTGTAAACAATTATTATTGGAACAACAACAGCGAGTAGAACATTATAAGGCGCAATTGGACGGACAATTATGGAGTCCGAAAGAGTGGTAACCATTCTAAAAATAATAATTTTACTTGTTGATTAAAAAAGTATATAGAAAAAATATAAACGATTTACAGGAAAGAATTCGATTTATAAGATAATCAGATTCTTTCCTGTTTTTATTTTAGATAAGACAATATTTTTATAAAACATAGCAACAAAACAGTTGTGTAAACGTTTTATACATAGTATTATGATTTCGAGGTAAAAAAGAATAACCTTTCGAAAATGAAGAATTTTCGAGAAAACAGGAGGAATATTTATGAAAAAGAAATTAATGTTATCAAGTGCAGCGTTATTAGCGACTGTTGGATTAGTAGCTTGTAATAATAAAACAACAACTACTGACAAACCTGCAGAAACTAAATCAGGAGAAAAGAAAACTCTTAAATTAGCAGCTCTTGAATCAGGTTATGGTAAAGAAATGTGGCCTGAGTTAATCAAAGCTTATGAAGAAGCAAATCCAAATGTTAAAGTTGAATTACAATCTAGTAAAGAACTAGAAGACGAACTTTCACCAAAAATGAAAGCGGGAGATTTCCCAGATGTTGTAATGCTTGCATTAGGACGTAAAAAAGCTTTACCAGAAACATTAATTAAAGAAAAAGCTTTAGCAGATATCTCTGACTTATTCGATATGAAAGTATACGGAGAAGACAAAAAAGTTTCTGAAAAATTATTAAATGGAGTTTTAGGTTCTACAGTTACAGATCCATATCGTGATGGAAAACACTACTTAGCTCCAATGTTCTATGCACCAACTGGTTTATTCTATAACCAAGGCTTATTCGAACAAAAAGGCTGGGAAGTTCCAAAAGATATGCCTGCTATGAAAGAATTAGCAGAAAAAGCAAAAGCAGAAGGAATCTCATTATTTACTTATCCAACAACTGGATACTTAGATAGCTTCTTCCCTGCATTATTAGCAAATGCTGGTGGCGTTGACTTATTCAACAAAGCAATGAGCTATGAAAAAGGAATTTTTGCTTCTGAAGGAGCAACTAAAGCGTTTAATGCATTAGGCGAATTAGTGAAAAATGTTGAACCTTCAACAGTAGCAAATGCTAACCCACAAAGCTTTACTAAGAACCAACAATTATTATTAGATAACAAAGCTTTATTCATGCCAAATGGTACATGGGTAGTTGGAGAAATGAAAGATGCTCCTCGTGCTGATGGATTCAAATGGGCTATGAATGCTGCTCCAGCAATCGAAAAAGGTGGCAAACGTTTCGTTTACTCATTCTTCGAACACATCTGGGTTCCAGAAGCAGCAACTAACAAAAAAGAAGCTAAAGAATTCTTATCATTCTTATATTCTGATAAAGCAGCAGCAATCTTTGCTAAACACAATGCTGCTCAACCAATTCAAGGTGTAACAAGCAAATTACCTGCTGAATTACAAAGCTTATACAAAGTTGTAGATGAAGTAGATGGAGTTATCAATGGTAACTTTATTGCTACAAAACCAGTTGAAGGTGTGAACATGAAAGAAACATTATACGGTCAAATCGACTCTGTAGCATCTGGTCAAAAATCTGTAGCAGATTGGCAAAAATCAGTTGAAGAAGTAAGCCAAAAATTAGGTGCGGCTGTAGAAAAATAATTCTTCAACTAGTGTGAATGGATAGAAAAGGAGCTGGGAAAAGGGGCTCTTCCGGAAAGATAAACTCAGTTTTAAGTAGTTTCAGAGTTCCAAGAGTTTTCTTTCAGGAGGTAGCCATTCCCAGCTTTATTTTATACTTAAATAAAAGATAGGAGCATGAAGATGAATAATCGTCGGAAAAAAGAGCGTGCAGGATTTATCCTAGCATGTATATTACCTGCCATTATATTATTTCTTACTTTCTTAATTTATCCAACGATTGAAGTGTTTAGAATGTCCATGTATCGTTGGGGTGGATTTTCAAAGAACAAACAATTTGTAGGGTTTGATAATTTTGTAACTTTATGGAAAGATGAGAATTTTTCAAGAACAATTCAAAATACGATTTTATTAATTGTTATTGTAACGATTGTAACAGTTGTTTTAGCAGTGTTATTCGCATCAATTTTAACAACTGAGAAAATTCGCGGAAATAATTTCTTTAGAATTATTTTCTATATTCCGAATATTTTATCAATCGTAGTTATTGCTGGTTTATTCGCTGCAATTTATGACCCTAATGGTGGTTTATTAAATGCCATTTTACCAAAAGCATTGGAACGTTTATGGTTGGGAGATCAAGGAGTTGTCATTTATTCTTTAGCCTTTGCTTTAATTTGGCAAGCAATTGGGTACTATATGGTAATGTATATGGCTGGGATGGCAAATATTCCATCTAGCTTATATGAAGCAGCTGATTTAGACGGTGCAGGAAAAATTGGTAAATTCTTCAATGTAACATTACCGTTAATTTGGAATAGTATTCGTACAACATTAACATTCTTCATTATTAGTACGATTAACTTAAGTTTCTTATTAGTACAAATTTTAACAAATGGTGGTCCAGATGGTTCAACAGAAGTATTCTTAAGCTACATGTTTACTCAAGCTTATACAAACTCATCCTTTGGTTATGGTATGGCAATTGGGGTAGTTGTATTTATCTTCTCATTTGGATTGTCAGGTATCGTTAGTCACATTACAAAACGTGACATTCTAGAATATTAGGAGGCATATTATGAAAATGCAAACACGGTCATTTGAACGCTTATATAAAGCATTTATTTATGTAGCGTTAGTTACATTAGCCATTTCCATTATTGTGCCAGTTGGTTGGGTATTTGTCGCATCCATTAAGCAAAATAGTGAATTTTACGGTAGTCCATGGACTGCTCCAAAAGGTTTCTATTTCCAAAACTTCATTGATGCGTGGACAAGTGCAAAAATGGGAGATTATATGTTAAATTCTGTTATTGTAACAGCATTAGCATTAATCATTTTAGTAGCAGTAGCGATTCCAGCTGCTTATGTATTAGCAAGATTTAAATTCCCTGGAAGTAAATTAATTAATACTTTACTAAAAGGTGGATTATTCATTAACGTAAACTATATCGTTGTTCCAATTTTCTTAATGTTATTAGATTGGGATAAGGGATTAAAAACATTCGGTGTCGCAAATGGTTTCTTCTTAAATAATATTTTTGTACTTGCAGTAGTTTATGCTGC
Organism: uncultured Granulicatella sp.; assembly: GCF_963528195.1. Taxonomy (GTDB): domain Bacteria; phylum Bacillota; class Bacilli; order Lactobacillales; family Aerococcaceae; genus Granulicatella. The sequence continues at coordinate 10,788 of NZ_CAURVN010000028.1, read as the reverse complement.
TACATCATTACCATTTACGATTTACCTATTATCAAATTTCTTCAAAACATTACCAACAACTTTTGAAGAAGCAGCAGCTATTGACGGTGCAGGATATTTTACAACAATGTTCAAAGTTATGACTCCAATGGCTAGACCAAGTATTATTACAGTAATTTTATTTAACTTCTTATCATTTTGGAATGAATATATTATTGCATTAACATTAATGCCTGGGAAAAATCAAACATTGCCAGTTGGGTTGAAAAACTTATTACAAGCACAACGTGGTGCAGCACAATATGGTCAAATGTACGCAGGGATGGTATTAGTAATGTTACCAACATTGATTCTATATATTCTTGTTCAAAATAAATTAACACAAGGAATGACCTTAGGTGGTTCTAAAGAGTAGGAGAGGAGAAACACCATGAGCAAAACGAAGGGACGTTTAACATTACCAAGTCAGGCTAATTTTTTGAAAGAAACAAAAGAATTAATCGAACGTTGGGGAGCAGATGCCATTCGAGATAGTGATGGTACTAAATTAGATGAGGCAACAAAACAATTAGATGCAAAAATTTATACAACTTATTTTGTTGCAAGAAATCATAATGAATTTGCTGAGAAGCATATGGAAGAATGCCAACAAATTTATGTGATGTCTAAATTCCATCTAGCAACTTCAAATGAATTAGAAATTCCATTCATGGATGGATATTTTACAGATCAAGTTCAACCAGATTACGTTCATGACGAAAAATTATATTGGGAAGTCATCGATCGTACAACGGGGAAAGTGGTTAGTGTTGAAAATTGGGTATTAGATAAAGAAAGAAATATTGTTACAGTTCATGGAGCAGAAGCTTTTCATGAATATACGGTATCATTTTTAGTATATGCTATTTGGGATCCAACTCAAATGTATAATCATATTACAAATAATTGGGGAAACGTTCCACACGATATTCCATTTGATGTCCGTCAACCGGCTTCTAATGAATATATGCAAACTTATTTAAAAAATTGGTTAAAAGAAAATCCAGTTACAGATGTTGTTCGTTTTACAACTTTCTTCTATCATTTTACTTTGATTTTCAATCAATTAGGAAAAGAAAAATTTGTAGATTGGTTTGGATATGGAGCTAGTGTTTCTGTAGCAGCTTTAGAAGCTTTTGCCAAAGAAAAAGGCTATCGTTTAAGAGCGGAAGATATTGTGGATGAAGGATATTATAATTCTACATTTAGAACTCCAAGTAAAGCTTACTTAGACTATATCGATTTTATCCAAAAATTTGTTGCAACAGAAGCGAAAAAATTAGTGGATCTTGCACATGATGCAGGAAAAGAAGCAATGATGTTTTTAGGGGATAACTGGATTGGAACAGAGCCATATGGAAAATATTTCAAAGAAATTGGCTTAGACGCAGTAGTTGGTTCCGTAGGGGGCGGAGCAACTTTACGTATGATTTCTGATATTCCTCATGTAAAATACACTGAAGGAAGATTCTTACCATACTTCTTCCCAGATGTCTTTAGAGAAGGAAACGATCCAACCATTGAAGCGAATAAAAACTGGTTATCAGCAAGACGTGCAATTATGAGAAATCCAGTTGACCGTATTGGATATGGAGGCTACTTAAGTTTAGCTTACCAATTCCCTAAATTTGTTGACTATATTGAACAAGTAACGGATGAATTTAGAGAGATTTACGATGTTGTAAAACATACAAAACCATATGTTGGTTTGAAAGTCGCTATTCTAAATGCTTGGGGTAAATTACGTACTTGGCAATCTCATATGGTGGCACATGAATTACCATATAAACAAATTTATTCTTATTTAGGAATTATGGAAGCATTAAGTGGTGCTAGTGTTGATGTTCAATTCATTAGCTTTGAAGATATTTTAACAACAGATATCTTAAAAGACGTAGATGTAATTATTAATGCTGGTGATGCCGGAACTGCATTCAGTGGTGGGGATGTTTGGAAAAATCCAGAACTACTCACTAAAATTCGTCAATTTGTATACAATGGTGGAGGATTTGTTGGGGTAGGAGAACCAACAGCTGTTCACCATCAAGGTAGATATTTCCAATTAGCAGATGTTCTAGGGGTAGAACGTGAAATGGGATATAGCTTATCTACTGATAAATATTTTACAAAAGAATTAGACACTCACTTCATTACAGAAGATATTAAAGATGTACGCAAAATCGATTTCGGAGAAGGAATGAAGAATGTTTATGGATTAACAGAGCATACCGAAGTATTAGAATTCAGTAATCCAAAAGTTTCTCAAGAAGTAGAAGGTATTGTAATGCCAGCAAATGCTGAAGGAAAAGAATTTGGAGAAATTCATCTAGCAGCTAATCCTTATGGAAAAGGTCGTGGAGTATATCTTGCAGGTCTACCTTATAGTCCAGAAAACACAAGATTATTACTTCGTGCTTTATATTATGCAGCTGCTAAAGAACAAGAATTCAAAAAATGGTATTCTTCTAATTTATCTGTTGAAGTACATGCATATCCTGAAAAAGGTTTATATGCAATTGTCAATAATACAAATGAAGCACAAGAAACTGAAGTTTATGATGGCAATGGAAACCATGAAACAGTCATCATGAATCCAAGTGAAATTAGATGGGAGCATATGTGATGAATCCAAAAGTTAGAATATGGATACGAGTAGTCTTAATGATCGTCTTCTTAATTATGTTAATTAAAGGACATCAAATGGTTGGAAAACCAGGAGTTGCAACAATGTTAGTAGCTCTAGTAGGCTTGTTAGCTATATTATGGGATTATAACCGTCCATATAGCAACTCGTAAAAAGAAAATAAAGAAGAAAAGGGACAAGGACAACGATTCTTGTCCTTTTTTGCATGCAAAAAAGAGAGGAAAATACTTTTTGGAAGTAGAGGGGCCTTGCAACTTAGTTGTTAATGATTTTTACTAAATATATGTAAAAAATTGTATATCGATGAGGAAAGAAATTTTCACCGTAGCAAAGGTAAAATAATCCATTGAATAATGGATTATTTTACTGGAAAATTTGAGACCTCAGGCTCAAATTTTAGCCAAGAGATTCGCAAAGCGAAGCTACTGGCGTCCAAATGCTACAGTGAAAATATCATTTCTGAATATTACGTAGGTTGACTACCTATCTTTTCTTTGTTACACTTTAATAAAGCAAAATCGAAAGGAGAGACTGTATGACAACCAAACAAATTTTTGATGACATTCTCAAAGTATTTTTAAGAATTGAACATCTAAATGTTTTCAGAAGTATTGCCCCTAACCTTACAATACGCGAAAACAATGTCTTAATTCTCTTGTATTATTACGAATCAGAATTTGATAAAACTCTAACCATCAAAGACATTAGCTGCTTTTATGAAATTAAATCTTCAACAGCCATCCAATTCGTCAATTCATTAGAAAAACATGGGTATATCGTTCGTATGAATGATCCAAAAGATAAACGAGTAACACTAGTAACCTTGACAAATTATGGAAAAGAAGTTGGAGAAATTATTTCTAAAAGAAATCATGAAATGGTTCAAAAAATATTAGCAACTCAAGAAAAAGAAGAATTAGAACAAGCTTTCCAAGTCATCCATAAAATGATAAATTCAATTGAAAGCATTCCAATCGAAACACTCTCATATAGAAAGGAAGAAAATGAATGAAGCAAATCATGAATCATGTTCATAAATATCGAGCATTATTAGCAGGAATTGTGGTTTTAACGATTTTACAAGTGGGTTCAAGTTTACTATCTCCAACAATTCTAGCTACATTAGTCAGCAATGGGATTTTAAAACAAAATCAAGCAGTTATTTTACAACAGGGGGGATTCATGTTACTGACTTCGACTTTAGATTTAGTGTTATCCATTTTAGTCGTTCGATTTATCGGAAAATTCTCTGCAGGATTATCGAAAGATTTACGTTTAAGTATGTTTACAAAAATTCAACATTTTTCAACTCAAGATTTCCAAAAGTTTGGAACATCTTCTTATATTAATCGTACAACAAGAGATATTCAAAGTTTAGCTCAAACATTAGGATTTTCAATGAGTATGGTATTAATGGCTCCATTAATGTTAGTGGGTTCTATTATTCTTTCTGTTCGTATGAACTTTACATTGTCATTAGTATTATTAGGATCCATTCCATTTTTAGGAATTGCAGTTGCATTATTAGTCAAAACTGTTTCAAAAGACTTTACCATTATGCGTCAAATGACAGATACACTAACACAAATTATTCGTGATTCATTAACGGGTATCCGTGTGATTCGTGCTTTTAATAAGAGCGAGTATGAAGTAGAACGTTTTGATCAAGTGAATGAAAAGTATCGTGAATTAATCTTCGGTATGTATATTAAATTTAGTTTGATTATGCCATTAATGATGATTACCATTAATTTTGCGAATTTAGCAGTTGTTCTTGTAGGAGCTCATTTAATTCAAGCATCTCAATTAGAAGTGGGAGCTTTAATGGCAGTGATTCAATATTCTGTTCTTGTATTAATAGCGTTATTATTACTATCGATTATCTTTATTATGATTCCTCAAGGTCTTGTAGCTGCAAAAAGGATCAATGAAGTTTTAGAGCAAGAAAATATTCAAACATTTGTGAGCAAAGATTATGGCTTAGAAAAAATTGATACAGTAGAATTTAAAGATGTTTCTTTTAAATATGAAGGAGCAGAAAAAGCGATGCTTAATCATGTGGATTTCACGGCAAAGGTTGGAGAGAAAATTGCGATTATTGGTTCGACAGGAGCAGGAAAATCTACACTAGTGAATTTATTAATGCGATTCTTAGATACAAGTTCTGGAGAGTTGTTAATGAATGGTGTAAATATTAAAGAATTTACAGAAAAAGAACTACGTGAGCAAATCGCATTCGTCCCTCAAAATCGTATGTTATTTGAAGGAAGTATTCGAGATAATTTAAGATTTGGGAATGAACATGCAACAGATGAAGAAATGATTCAAGCGTTAAAACAAGCAGAAGCATGGGAATTTGTTTCTAGTTTAGAAGAAGGACTAGATGCTCACGTAGAGCAAAAAGGAGATAATTTCTCTGGAGGGCAAAAACAAAGATTATCGATTGCCCGTGCATTAGTAAAACAAGCTTCGATTTATGTATATGATGATAGCTTCTCTGCATTAGATGCGAAAACAGAAGCAAAACTGCGTGCGAATTTAGCAGAAATTAATCAACAATCGATTGTTTTTGTCGTTGCACAAAGAATTTCATCCGTAACAGATGCGACTAAAATTATTGTATTACATGAAGGAAATGTTGTTGGAATTGGAACTCATGATGAATTGAAAGAAAGTAACCAAATTTATCAAGAAATTATGAATTCTCAATCAAGTTTAGAAGAAATGGAGGATACTCATGAATAAAACTGTCTTAAAACGATTATTAAGTTATTTAAAGCCTGATCGTGTGATTGTTACGATTGTATTAGTAGTATCCCTAATTTCAGTCATTTTAGATGTACAATTGCCTAAAATTCTAGGGAATGCAACGACGTTAATTAGTGAAAGTTATATTGCTTCTAATTATACTTCTGTTGATTTAGAAGGAGTTTTTGCGATTGCGAAAACTTTAGCGGTTTTATATATTTTAGCAGCAGGATTAAACTTTTTAGGGAAATATTTTATGTCTCGTGTTGCTAGTGATATTATTTATCGATTACAAAAAGAAATTGATGAAAAATTTACACGTTTACCAGTTCGATATTTTGATGAACAATCAAGAGGGGACTTATTAAGTCGTGCAACAAATGATATTCAAACAATTGATGATTCTTTCTCACAAGTATCGAATCAGATTTTTACAACCGTTCTAACGTTCTTTGGAATTATCATTATGATGTTTACGGTTAATATTCCATTGGCGATTATCGGATTTTTAGGAATTCCTCTTTCTCTATTTATTATTGGATTAATTGGGAAGAAGTCTTCTACAGCATTTGCAAATCGTCAAGAAACTACAGGACGTTTAAATGGTTATATTGAAGAATATTATGGAGGACATGAGATTGTAAAAGCGTTCAATTATGAAGAACGTTCGCAAGCAGAATTTCAAGCGTTAAATGATGAGTTATATGAACATGCTTGGAAAGCACAATTCTTTGCAGGAATGATGTTCCCAATTTCCCGTCTAATTAATAATATTGTTTATGTATTTGTGGCGATTGTCGGTGGATTATTTGCTTCACAAGGAATGATTACCATCGGTGGCATTCAAGCGATTTTACAATATATGAGAAATATTAGCCAACCAATGGGAGATGCAGCGAATATGATTGGATTAACTCAATCTATGTTAGCAGCAGCTGAGCGAATTTTTGAATTATTAGATGCAGAAGAAATGGAAGAAGAAGGCGATAAAGAAGAACTTCCAGCTATCGTTGGAGATGTTCAATTTAAGCATGTTTCATTTGGTTATACTCCAGAAGTAACATTAATGGAAGATTTGAATATTGATGTTAAAGCAGGGGAAACTGTAGCGATTGTAGGGCCAACAGGTGCAGGTAAAACAACTGTGATTAATTTATTAATGCGATTCTATGATATTACAAGTGGAGCGATTGAAATTGATGGGCATAATATTCAAGATTATAAAGTCGATTCTCTTCGTTCAAAAGTTGGAATGGTATTACAAGATACTTGGTTATTTAAAGGGACGATTCGAGAAAATATTCGTTATAGTCGTCCAGATGCAACGGATGAAGAAGTCGTTCAGGCCGCGAAACAAGCTTTTGCAGATGATTTTATTCGTAAATTACCGGATGGATATGATACGTATATTACGGAAGAAACGGATAATATTTCTGGAGGGCAAAAACAATTATTAACGATTGCTCGTGCGATTTTAGCTTCACCTTCTGTTTTTATTTTAGATGAAGCAACATCGAATGTAGATACAAGAACGGAAATGCAAATTCAAAAAGCGATGGATCATATTATGGAACATAAGACTTCATTTGTCATTGCGCACCGTTTGTCAACAATTCGTAATGCGGATAAGATTTTAGTGATGCAAAAAGGGAATGTGATTGAGCAGGGGACTCATGAAGAGTTGTTGGCAAAACAAGGATTTTATGCTGGTTTATATAGAGCTCAATTTGAATAATAATTGATTTTCCTGAAGTAGCAGAGGACGCCAGTAGCCCCCTTCGGGGTCTCTTGGCTAAAAATTGAGCCTAAGGTCTCAATTTTTCCGGTAAAATAATCCACATTCTGTGGTTTATTTTACTAGTGCTACTGCGGGAATTCTTTTTAATTCAAAAATGGAAAGATGAGAGAGCGTATGTGAGGAAATTTGATTTTCCTGAAGTAGCAGGGAACGGCAGCAGCTTCGCTAAAGCGAATCTCATGCCAAAGCTACTGCAAAAGCAATAAAAAATGTGGAGTAATTTGCTCCACATTTTTTTATTGCTCATCTGATGAAATAAGTCTTTCGATATATTGTTGCCCTAATTCTTCGAATTGGACTTTGTTTTGTAATAGTTCAATCACAGATTCTTGGAAAGATTCTACTTCTTCAACGGGTAAACTACAATGAATTGATACTACATCTGTAAATTCTTTATCGACTACAGAAATAGTATTGGTTTCAAGATAGTATTCTAGTTTTCCAACAGTAGAATAATCAATTGTCACTTTTAAAATCGTTTCTAAGCTAGCTTGAACGATTCCAATAGCTTTTAGACCTTCTGCAACAGCACCTGTATAAGCACGAACAAGTCCGCCTGCACCTAGTTTTGTCCCACCAAAATAACGTGTGACAACAACTGTAGTATTTTTTAGTTCCTGTTTTTTTAACACTTCTAACATTGGAACACCAGCTGTTCCACTTGGTTCTCCATCGTCCATTGCGCGTTGGAATTCATCTCTTTCACCAATTAAATAAGCTGAACAATTATGAGTAGCTTTCCAATGTTCTTTCTTGATAGCTTGGATAAATTCGAGAGCTTCTTCTTCTGTTTCTGTACGTTTGAAATGAGCTATAAAACGTGAACCTTTAATTTCAATTTCATTTTGCCCATCTTGATGAATGGTTTTATATTGCTCTAACATAGACTCTCCTTTCAATGATGATTTATTCATATTGTACCATAAAATAGGGGTGAGACAACTAAGCTGTTTATAATTAAAAGTCTCTAGCTTTCAGTTCATTTATTTGCAACCTACCATAGTTTCTTATATAGTGAATGTGCTATAAAAAAATATCAATTTGAAAGAGGAAATTATGAAAAAAAGTAAATTAATTTTATCGATTGTCTCTGCAAGTTTATTAAGTGCATGTATTCAAATTAATACAGCACCTCAGCCTACAACGACAACTTCAGTCGCACAAACAACTCAAAGTAATCAAACAACTACAAAGTCAACAACTCAACAAGCAACAGCGAACGTAAATCAATCTTCTTCTCAAAGTTTAGCTTCTTATAAAGAGAGTGTACAAAAAATGGTAGAAGTGTTTGCAAACCAATATAGTTCATTAGATATCACTAAAGTTCAACTAAAGACAATACAACCAATTGTCTATGAAATTTCTGCATTGGATGATACAACAGAATATGAGTTTATTTATCAAGTAGACAGTCAAAATTTAGTTCAAACAGAAATGGATCGTAAAAAAGGAGATATTTCTTATAAACGTGCTTATAAAAAGATTGAGACATCTACTTTATCAGATGTTGATGAGATACTTTCTATTGCTTTAGGTCAATTTTCTGGAGGGCAATTAAAGGATTGGACATTAGAACGTGATAATGGTCAATTATATTGGAATGTCGAAGTTTATCATAATGGAAAATCAATGGAAGTAACGATAGATGCAAATACAAAACAAATTGTAAAAATCGATGATTAAAAAGTAACGATTTAGAATAGGAGTTTCTTCTGTTCTATGGTATACTACAGTGCACATTAGAAAAAGAAAGGGAACGATATGAGAAAAGAAATTTTTTCTATTAGAAAAATCAAAAAAATTGCTGGTTCTGTAGTGATTGGTTCTGCATTTTTTGGATTAGGAACACCTGTGAGTGCAGCTAGTCCTTCTACTTATCACTATGTAGACGAAGCTAATTTAACTGAACAAGAAAAAGCCCTTCTTCATTCGGAAGTTCCACCCCAGGATGAAGAAGTGTATTATTTAATTTACCGAAAAATTGAACAAGTGCTTCCACAAACAGGTGTAAGAGAAAATATGACGGTAGCTACTGCAGGATTATTAGCTGCAAGTAGTATTGTGTTAATCGTTTCTAAGAAAAAACGCCATAAAATTTTAGGAGCATTATTCATTACTGCTTCAGGAGCAGCAACATTTATTCCAGCTCAAGTTGTAGCAGTGGAATTAAATCAAGTGATTCGTGCTACTTCAAATGAAGGAGTGGTACAAATTGATGGCTATCGTTATGTTGGATATTTAAGTGAGAAAGAATTGAAACAAATTGCTCATCCAGAACAAGCGAAAACTACAGTAGAAGTACCTCAAACAACTGTTGAAGAAGTTACTCCAGAAGTTCCTACAACTGTAGTAGCAGAAAAAGAAGAGACAAGCATTGAAACATCAACTGAAGAAATCCCATTTGAAACAATTACACAGGCAGACACAACATTAGAAAAAGGTAACAGTCGAGTTCTATATGCTGGACAAGCAGGAGTTCGTACGGTTTATACGCAAGTAATAGTTGTAAATGGAGTGGAAACACGTAAAGTTGTTAAAACTGAAGTAACAAAACAACCAATTTCACAAATTATTGGGGTAGGGGCAAAAGAACAGCCAGTTACTCCTTCAACTCCAGTGGAAAAAACAGTTGAACAACCAAAGGTAGAGGTTCCAAAAGTAGAAACTCCTAAAGTTGAACAACTAAAAGTAGAGGAAAAAGTAACACCTACTCCAACTACAGAAGTAAAACCAGTCGTAACAACTCGTCCGGAAATTGGAGTATTATCCCCTGTTCATGAATTGCCAGAATATCATGAAGCAAAAGGTGTTCAAGAAGTAAATGAAGGCGAGAAGCAGGGTGAAGCATTAGTACAACCAGTTCTTCCAGAATACCAAGAAGCAAAAGGAACACAAGAAGAAGACAAAAAAGGTCAAGCCTTAACTCAAACGGAACTTCCAGAGTATCATGAAGCAAAAGGAGCTCAAGAAGTAAAAGGAGACGAAAAGCAAGGCGAAGCTCTTGTACAAACATTACCAGAATACAGAATCGCTGAGGAAACGACTGAGAATGCAGTTGAATTCAATACAGAAGAAGTATTAGATTCTACAAAATATGTAGGCGCTGATACGGTAACTCTTGAAGGTGTTAAGGGTGTTCAAAAGACAACAACTGTAAAAAATGCTGAAAATAATGAAGTACTTGCAACAACTACAGAAGTGAAAACACCACCTGTTTCTAAAATAGTTACAAAAGGTACGAAACCAGTTGAAGGAACAGTAGATGAAACTGAAGAAGTAGAGATTCCTTTTGAAACAAAAACGCAAGAAGATGACACCTTAAAACGCGGGACAGAAGAAGTTGCTCAACAAGGTAAAAACGGCAAGAAACAAATTACTAAGACGTATAAAACGATTCGTGGTGAAAAAACTACTGAACCACCAACAGTTACTGAAAAAGTAATTGAACAACCTCAAGATAAAATTATTAAGCAAGGTACAAAAGGTTTAGAAAAACCAACATTACAATGGGCTAATCCGGACATAGCTGGCTTGACGAAGAGCGGTCCCGCTAGTGATACCTGGACTCCCGCAGCTGGCG
>NZ_CAURVN010000027.1:0-16984 GCF_963528195.1 uncultured Granulicatella sp. | reverse complement strand
TAAATGTAGATTTTCCTGCACCTGATGGGCCTACAACATATACAAATTCTCCGTCTTGAATTCTTACAGATAAATTATTAACGGCTAAAATACCTTTTCCATATTTCTTTGAAACATTCATCATTTCAATCATTTGCTCACCAGCTTTCTCTAATCATAGTATATGTCTTATCCATTATACCATTTTTCAGATGACATTCTATTGACAGCATATTACAAAAATATGTCAATTTAACACTGCGAGGTTACTCTACTATACTGAAACTTGATGATAAAGTTGTGTCAGATATAATAATAAATATTGCAAGTTCTCCTCTTTTATTAGATGAGGAGATAAAAACTTTTCATCCACACAAAACGAAGATAAAGTTTGATTTCTAAAATGATTTAATAATGGTTTAAAAGGATGATCATAATGATCATTTAACATCCCTCGTTCAAAGGCAGTTAATATAATTCCAATTCTTACTAATGAAATCCCTACTCCTTCTAACAGGTGTTGAACTATTCTCAATTTAATTTCTAACACATTAAAAGAAGTCTTACCAAAATATTCAACTATTAATTCCTGCCATTTTATTAGCAATTCTCTTGAAGTAATTTCTCCATCAATCCACTTTTCCTCCAATTCATACCCTATCATATCAATTAAAAACAATTGGAAGACATTAATATTGGATAATGAGATAGGATTTCTTCTAATTGCTAAATAATTTTTTAATAAAATATTATAAATTTCTTCAGCACTCCCTATTCCCACAAAAAATTTTTCAATCATCTTAGAAAAATCAATAGAAATAATGGGGATGAGAGTAGCATAACAACTAAAAGCTTGCTTTTCGTAACTTTTAGATTCTTCTGTTTTTTCATTTTTTAACGGTTTTTCTAAAATTTTAGAATAAACTTCACCTAATAAGGTTAAAAATTCAAATAAAGAAACTGAAAAAGAGTGATATGGGGATAAATTAATAAGGAATTTTTGATTGATTTTGATAATCTTTGCTTTTTGAGTAAATTCTACTTTAACGTTATAAGAATGGATTAAACTACTAAATTGATTTAAAAAGAAATTAAAGAAATAAAACGCTTGTTGCTCTGTAATTCTCAAATCAGAGACACTTGCATTTGTTGGAATTGTTTGAGATAAAAGATAGGATTGATAAAAACGGATGATTTTTTCTCGATATTTTTTTAATTGTCCACAACACGAGTATACAAATTCCTCGCCATACATATTCGTTAAAAAATCTTTATATTTAGGAGATTGAAGTTGAAATTTTTCTACAAAATAATTTGAATAAAACAATCTGAGACGATCTAAATCTTGCTCGAACGATACCTCGAATTGATTTGAATTTAAAGACTCCTTCCATTTGTCTTTTAATTCATCTTGTACTACGTTATAACTTTTCCCGAAAAATTTCTCAGCATATTTATCTTTTAAATAATAATCGGAAATTTTTTGAATTTTCCTTTGTTCATTAGGAGTTAACTCGTCCAAATGATTCATAAAATACTGATAAATCATCAATGAACTTTGAGACCTCATATACTTATCCATAAACTCAAATCGAATAATATGAATATCCTGATTCCTTTGATATTTTTCCAAGCTCTCATACGATTGAATTAATTCTTCAATCATATCCATTGTATCCAATAATCCACGAAGTTCACTAACTGCATATTGCATTCCCAAAAACCCCCTTTTTTATCTTATTTTTATTTTACTGCTTTCATCCTTTTAAGACAATTATTTTTTCTATTTTTCCGTACTTTTTTCCGAAAAAATAAAGTTGTTTAGATATAACCCCAAACAACTTTATTTTAATCATTATTCTTAGTAGTATTAGCCATGAGATTCACTTACGAAGCTACTGGCGTCCTCTAGAAACTTTGAGACCCAGGCTCAAAGTTTAGCCATGAAACCGAAGGTTTGCTGGCGTCCTCCTGCTACTATTTCAAAAAGTCAATTTTTATTCTACTTCGCCGGATAGTGTCCATTTTAAGTACGCATCCATAAATGGATCTAAATCTCCATCGATGACAGCACCAATATTTCCTGTCTCATGACCAGAACGCAAATCCTTCACTAATGAATACGGATGGAAAACATAATTCCGAATTTGAGAACCCCAAGCAATATCTTTTTGTTCGCCACGAATTTCAGCTAATTCAGCTGCTTTCTTCTCTTCTTCTAATTGATATAATTTTGTTTTTAACATCGCCATCGCTTGATCCTTATTTTTAAATTGCGAACGCTGCGCCTGACTTTGCGTTACAATCCCAGTCGGAATATGTGTAATACGAACAGCTGATGAAGTTTTATTAATATGTTGCCCACCAGCACCACTCGCACGATATACATCAATTTTCAAATCATCTGGATTAATTTCAATATCAATATCGCCTTCTAATTGAGGCATAATATCAATGGAACAAAACGAAGTATGGCGTTTTCCGGCAGCATCAAATGGAGAAATTCTCACTAAACGATGCACCCCTTTTTCGCTCTTTAAATAACCATAAGCATTTAATCCTTCAATAGATAAAGTCACAGATTTAATACCTGCTTCTTCTCCATCTTGATAATCGACTGTTTCGATGCGATATCCATGTTGTTCAGCCCATCTTGTATACATTCTTAACAACATACTACCCCAGTCTTGTGATTCTGTCCCACCAGCTCCTGGATGAATTTCTAAAATCGCACTACATTTATCATGAGGACCACTTAGTAACATACTCAATTCATATTTTTCTAGTTCTTTTTCTACACTATAAACACGTTCCACTAATTCATCATGAATTTCTTCTTCGGGATCTTCCTTATACATTTCAAATAATAGTTCCACTTCTTCTACTTGCAATTCTAATTGATGAAATGTATCATATACAGCTTTTAATTCATTACTTTTTTGAATGACCATTTGTGCTTTTTCATTATCATCCCAAAATCCAGGTTCAGACATTTGTTGCTCATAAGAAGCAATGTCTTCTTCTAAATGATCTAAGTCAAAGAGACCCCCTATAACTTGTCATTTGCGTACTCATTTTTTCTAATGAATTTCTGATTTCACTAATTTCCATACCATTCTCCTATCTCATTGTAAAAAGGTAGGCTGGACTTTTGCCCAGCCTACTTCTTATTATGCTTGTTCTGGTTCTTCAGTTGGACGATCATGCCCTTGAGCAATCACACTTCTAGCACCTTGCACTTGTTCACGTTGTAAGTTTTGACGAATTTGAGATTTCATCAAGATACGAGTCACATCATAATCAATAGCCGCAATCATTTGTTGGAAACGATTGAAACCTTCTGTTTGATATTCTGTTAATGGGTCGATTTGTGCATATCCACGTAAACCTACACCCTCACGTAATTGATCCATATCATCGATATGATCCGTCCATTTACGGTCAACTACTCGTAAAATAACAACTTTTTCAAACTCAAGCATTTGAGAATCCCCATTTAATTGCTCTTGTTTTTCTTTGTAAATTTCCATTGCTTTCTCATTCAATAGACCTTCGATTTCTGAAGGAGTTTTTCCTTTTAAGTCAGATAATGAAATATCATCTGGATGACAAATTGCATTAGCTGCGAAATCTACTAAGCTTTCTAAATCCCAAGTTTTCTTTTCACCTAATGTATGATTTTCTACCATACGGTGAATTGTTCTACGAATCATTGATTTTGTTACTTTTTCTAATGAATTTTCTTCATTAATAATTTGTAATCTTTGTGAATAAATGATTTCACGTTGTTCACGCATGACTTCGTCATATTGTAATACGTTTTTACGTGTATCATAGTTATTTCCTTCTACACGTTTTTGAGAAGACTCTACTTGACGAGATAACATTTTACTTTGGATGAAGTTGTCATCTCCATTTTCGTCAATATTTAATCTTTCCCAGATTGCTTGCATTCTTTCTCCACCGAAACGTTTCATTAAGTCATCTTCTAATGATAAGTAGAATTGAGTCGCACCTGGATCTCCTTGACGTCCAGAACGTCCACGTAACTGATTATCGATACGACGACTTTCATGACGTTCTGTTCCGATAACACATAAACCACCTAATTCTTTAACACCTTTACCTAACTTAATGTCTGTACCACGACCTGCCATGTTTGTTGCAATTGTAACGGCACCACGTTGTCCAGCCATCATAACGATTTCTGCTTCTTTAAAGTGGTTTTTAGCATTTAATACTTCGTGAGGAATTCCTTCTTGATGTAACATTTGTGAGATTAACTCACTTGTTTCAACTGCTACTGTACCAACAAGAATTGGTTGTCCTTTTTCATGACGTTCTTTAATATCACGAATGACTGCTTTAAATTTACTCTTCAATGATGGATAAATTACATCATGAGCATCGATACGTTGAATTGGACGGTTCGTTGGAATACTAATAACATTCATATTATAAATTTCACGGAATTCTTCTTCTTCTGTTTTAGCTGTCCCTGTCATACCAGATAATTTACGATACATACGGAAGAAGTTTTGGTAAGTAATTGTCGCCATTGTTTTAGATTCATTTTCAACTTCTACACCTTCTTTAGCTTCAATCGCTTGGTGTAAACCATCTGAATAACGACGACCTTCCATAATACGACCTGTAAATCCATCTACGATTTTTACTTGCCCTTCATCTACTACATAATCAATATCTCGAATCATAATGTAGTTTGCACGTAATGCTTGGTCAATGTGGTGAACTAACGCTGAATTATCTATATCATATAAGTTTGGTAAACGGAAAGTTTGTTCCGCTTTATTAATCCCTTCATCTGTTAATGAAATAGATTTAGAAGTTAGATCAATCGTGTAGTCTTCATCTTCTTTCAATGCTTTAACAAAGAAATCTGCACGTTGGTATAAAACTGTAGATTTTTCAGCTTGACCTGAAATAATCAATGGTGTACGAGCTTCGTCAATTAAAATTGAGTCTGTTTCGTCAACTACCGCATAGTTTAATGGACGTTGTACCATTTGTGATTTATACACCACCATGTTATCACGTAAGTAGTCAAATCCTAATTCACTGTTTGTACTATATGTGATATCTGCGTAATAAGCTGCGCGTTTTTCTTCTGGTGATTGTCCAGTTAAGTTTACCCCTACACTTAATCCTAGGAAATTATATAATTCACCCATTTCTTTTGCGTCACGTGTAGATAAGTATTCATTAACCGTTACTACGTGTACACCATCACCTGAAAGTGCATTTAAATATACAGGCATTGTTGCTGTTAAAGTTTTACCTTCCCCTGTACGCATCTCTGCAATATTCCCATTATGTAGAGTAATTCCTCCCATAATTTGAACTTTATACGGGAATAAACCTAGTACACGTTTAGCACCCTCACGTACTAAAGCGAATGCTTCTGGTAATAATTTATCTAATGATTCTCCTGAAGCATATCTTGCTTTAAATTCTTCTGTTTTTACTGGAAAGTCTGCATCACTTAATGCTTCCATTTTACTTTCCAAACTAATTACTTTATCCGCTAATTTTTCAAGTTTACGAACTTCGCGTTTGTTATTTTCAACTAATTGCTTTAAAAAATTTGCCATTCTATGACTCCTTTATTTTATTCTTTCCTAATCATCTCTCTTGCAAATGAGTATACCAATTGCATCTTATTCATTTTACCATCATTATTCAAAATAGAAAAGAAAAAAAGGCAGAGTTGGAAAAATTTTTCCAACTCTGCCTTAAAAAGAAGGTATTTTTTATGCATTTGTTTCAATTAAGCCATATTTTCCATCTTTACGACGATATACAATATGAGTTTCATTTGTTTCAGCATCTTGATAGATAAAGAAATTATGTCCTAACATATTCATTTGTAAAACTGCTTCTTCACTATCCATTGGTTTTAAATCTACTCGTTTTGTACGAACAATTTCTAATACTGATTCATCTTCGTCAACTGGTTCTGGTACAACTGGTGCAACAGGAATATCAAATCCTTTTTCACGAGATTTACGATTAATTTTTGTTTTATATTTACGAACTTGTCTTTCTAATTTATCAATCACTAAGTCGATACTACCATAAAGGTCTCCAGAAGTTTCTTCTGCACGTAAGACTAAGTAAGGAAGAGGAATTGTTACTTCAACTTTTGCTGTTTTTTCAGAATATACTTTCAAGTTAACATGTACGGTTGCATTTGCAACATCACCGAAGTATTTTTCTAATTTTGAAAGTTTCTTTTCCGCATAGTTACGAATTGCTTCTGTAACTTCAATGTTTTCTCCGCGAATATTATATTTGAACATAATAATCTCCCCTTTCATCTGGCTTTGCCAGACTGAAGAAATCTCTTAAGGACCACTCTTAAGAATCCCTTCTTTTGATTTCTTTCTATGCTTAAATTATAAACCTTTTTCTATTTTTTTACAACCGTTTTCAAACATCTTTAAAGAATCATAAACATTTATTTGAACATTTTTAAAAATATAGAAAAATTAGTCGAAATAACATTTAGTTTTTAAAAAAATACATGATTTATTTTGTTAACTTTTTCTCAATACTCGTATAAATTCATTGTAAAATAAGAAATAAACTGATTACTTCTATTGACAGAAACCGTTTTCAGTATTACATTAAAGATATCTTATAACACAAAGGAGTGTTGTTTTATGGAAAAAGTTTTTGCGAGTCCTTCTCGTTATGTTCAAGGAAAAGATGTGTTTAAAACAGGTCTTTCCCATGTTTTAGCTTTAGGAAATCGACTACTTCTTCTATGTGACCCAATCGTTTATGATTTAGTCGGAAAAGAATTAGAAGAAAATTTAGTTGCTGCTGGAGCAACTGTTTATCATGAAAGCTTCAATGGTGAAGCTTCGAACAAAGAAGTTAGTCGTGTAGCTGAAATTGTTAAAGAACATGAATTAACTGTCGTTGTTGGTTTAGGTGGTGGTAAAACAATTGACACTGCTAAAGCAATCGCAGATGACTGTCAATGTCCTGTAGCTATTTTACCAACAGTTGCTTCTACAGATGCCCCAACTTCTGCTTTATCTGTTATTTATTCTCCAGAAGGAGTATTTGAACGTTATCGTTTCTATACAAAAAATCCAGAATTAGTTTTAATTGATACAAATGTTATCGCTCATTCTCCTGTTCGTTTACTAGTTTCAGGAATTGCAGATGCTCTTGCCACTTGGGTTGAAGCTCGTGCAGTGATCGAAGCTCAAGGAAAAACAATGGTAGGAGATACTCCAACAATCGCTTCAGAAGCTATTGCTCGTGCTTGCGAATCTACTTTATTTGAAAATGGTCTTCAAGCATTAGCTGCAGCAAATGCAAAAGTAGTAACTCCTGCTTTAGAAGCTGTTGTTGAAGCAAACACATTATTAAGTGGAATTGGTTTTGAATCTGCTGGTTTAGCTGCTGCTCACGCCATCCATAATGGATTTACAGCATTACATGGAGATATCCATTCTCTAACTCATGGTGAAAAAGTAGCTTATGGTACATTAACACAACTTTTATTAGAAAATCGTCCTAAAGAAGAATTAGATAAATATATTACATTCTACAAAGAATTAGGCTTACCAACTACATTAAAAGAAGTAAAATTAGATACTGTACCATATGAAGATTTACTAAAAATCGGTCGTTTAGCTACACAAGATGGCGAAACAATCCATCAAATGGTCGTTCAATATACTGCTGAAGATGTAGCCAATGCTCTAATCGCTCTTGATCATTACGTGACAACTCGATTTTAATTTTTGAAGAATACATTTTATTCAAAAAATAATACCAATCAACTCAAGCAGATAACTGCTTCTGCTGATTTTTTTGTATATTTCCTAAATAATTCATAACCCCTATATAAATACTTCATTAAACACAGTATAATATAGGTGAAAAATTCAACTAAATTCATTGGAATCATTAAAATTGAACGGAGGGTTATTATGTTAAAAAGAATTATTGCTTCTACTAGTTTGTTATTATATTTATTACTACCTTTTTTCAATATCCAAATGATTAATATATTTTATCCTAATATTTTAAGAAATAATCATACTGCTTTTTTAGGAATATTCATTCTATTTATCTTGAATATTGTATTAACAATTTTAGTCATTACTCAATCAATCAAAACTAATATACTGAAATCTCGTATGATAACAGTTGGAATCTATCTTTTTATAGGATTTCTCCTTCTTGTTTTGATTATTGGAATCCCAAAGAGCTTACAATTTTTTATTCTTACCCAATTGATTACATCCCTTTTTTCATTTGCTTTTGTTTTCGGGGTAATTATTTCTTTAACTGTTTTATCAAAATTTTAAACAGTATCTATATTAAAGTTTAAAAGGAATTAAGTAACTTTAATGACTTAATTCCTTTTTTATTTCATCATATTATCGAAACACCGTAAATAATTTAACGTCTTCTATCCCTTTATCCTGTAATAACTTAGCAGCTAGTCGAATGGTTTTCCCAGTCGTATAAATATCATCAAACAATAAAATTTTATTGGGTAACGGTATCTCTTCTTTCAATACAAAAGGTTGTTGGAGTTTCATTCTCTCTTCTCTTGTCTTTTCAGATTGTTTTTTTCCTTTTCCAATATGTTGAAAGAGTTGCTGATATGGAAGTTTTGAGAGTTCTAAAAGATATTCAACCGATTCAAATTCTCTTTTTTCTAAACTTTGTTTAGACGTTGGGAGTGGACAAATCGTATACCCTTGCTTTAAATATCTCTTCAATGTCTTTTTTAAATCTTCTTGTATTAAAAAGGCTACAGCACAATCTCCTATAAATTTATATCGTTCCATAAATTCTTTTGCCTGTTCATCATAAACATATAATGCTTGATTCATAGGAAAATAAGAATCTATCTCTTTCCAACGAATACAGTCATAACAGAGTGTCGCATCCTCCATTAAGCGCCCACATCCCGGACAAATTGATTCCTTTCCTAACGAGTGAAACAACTGTTGACACTCCCTACAAATCGGTCTTGAATTCCATAGAAATAAAGAACTAATTCCTGAATCTGCTGTTACATCATTTCCACACCATACACAACGCATTTTAGTCACCTTCAATTAATCCTCTTTTTCTAGCTTCTTCATTCAATGATTCGATTTCTTTCTTAGCTTGTTTCATTGCACGACTTATTCCTTCATAAAAATAAACAACTTCTCCCCCTGGATGATCGACACTTCTGCCTACTCTTCCTGCAATTTGTACTAAAACTTCCCTTGTAAAAATTTCTTCTTGAGCTTCTATTACGGCAACATCAATTCCATAAAAAGTAACGCCTCTTTCAAGAATCGTTGTTGTAATTAGAAAATCTAACTTTCCACCTCTCATTAATTGTATCCTTTCTTGTCGCTGTTCCTCTTGAGAGGAAACGCTAGAAAATCTTGCATTTGGAAAAGATCGCCTCATCATTTCTTCCACTGTTGGAATTTGCCCAATCGTTGATACAAATACTAAAAACGGAGTTTTTTCATCGAGTCGCTTCTTCATCCAGAGATTCAACTCTTGCGGAATTTTTTTCTTTTCTAAAGCTCTATCCCAATTTCGTAATTCCTTAAACAGAGGTACAATAAGAGGTTGCTGATGGAATCTTGCCGGTAATAAGGAATACGATAGTTGATGATGTTGAATTTTGTACAATTCCAACTTTGAAGGCGTTGCTGTCATAAAGACTAACCTTCCCGTTGGTTTAACTGCACGATGGACGGCAAATTGTAACATGTCACTATTGGAATAAGGAAAGGCATCTACCTCATCTACAATTATTACATCAAATGCATGATAAAATCTTAACATTTGATGAGTCGTTGCAATAGTAATTGGTGTTCTTTTATATGCCATATCCGTTAATCCATGTAAAACAATCACCTCTTCTAAAGGAAAGGCTTCTTTTATTCTAGGAGCTAATTCATTACAGACATCTATTCTTGGAGCTGCTAATCCAACTCTTCCTCCTGCTTCTAAAACTGTACATATTAATTCAAAAATCATTTCGGTTTTTCCTGCTCCAGTAACAGCCCATACTAAATGTTCCTTATCCGTGACTTTTACTAATTCTTGCGAGAGTTTTTCCTGTTCTTTAGACATCGTATGCTTATAATATAACTGAACAGAATGTGGTGAAAACGCCGGAGTTTTCTCCTCAACAGCAACTAATACGCAACATTCTTTAACTTTCCCCATATTCAAGCATTTTAAACAATAATGACACTTTTTATTGCATATAATACATGGTCCTACTGCAAAGTCTTCCATATTTTGATTACCACAACGATTGCAAATGAAGTTCCCTTTTTCTGTATTGAACCCAGGCAATACTTCTCCCATCTTTTCCAGTCTAGAATCTCTTTGTGACTGAAATCTAACTTGAATTCTACCCTTTTCTTCCATAACCACCCCTCCAATCTTTATATACGAAAAAAACAGTGAAAAAATTCGCTGCTACGATAAAAATGTATAAAAAAACAAACATCCCATTTGGGATGTTTGCTTTATATACGATTAAATTCATTCAAGATGAAGATTATTTAGAAGCGACACCTTTATCAGCTACTAACTCAATTTCTTCCCATCCAGTTGCTTTATCTGGAGTGATATTAACTTTCTTAACACGTTTATTAACAGCTGTTAATTCAAATGTATTGAAACGAGGAATTGCAAATGGGTTTTCTTGAACGTATTGTTGCCATTCTAAGAATAATTGTTTTTTAACATTTTCATCAAATGTTTCATTTGAAGAGATACGTTCTAATAATGCTGTATGTTTAGGTTCTACAAAGTGACCAAAGTTGAAGGCAGCTTTAGGTCCATATAATCCATCTGGAGATGGGTTATAACCGATTGTAAATCCACCTGTCCACATATCGAAGTCATCAGCATATTTTTGTAGTTTTTCAGCATAAGTTTGGAAGTCTAATGTACGACCATTTAATAATTGTACATTTAATCCAACTTCTTTCCACCATGTCAAGTATTGTTGTAATACTGCTTCAGCAGTTTCACTACCTTTAGCAGCTAAGAAGTTAATCACTAATGGTTTTCCTTCTTTATCTTCTACAAGTCCATCGCCATCAACATCTTTATAGCCAGCTTCTTTTAAGATTTCTTTTGCTTTTTCAGGGTTGTATTCAAATCCAGGTACAACGTCTTTTCCTACATATACGCCTTTAAAGAATGGTGATAATAATGTATTAGCACGAACTGATAAACCATGGTAAGTATCTTTACCGATAGTATCATTATCGATTGCATAAGCAACTGCCTTACGTAATGCAACATCATTCATTTTCTTTGAAGGATCAATTACGTGTTCCCCTTTAGCAGCATCAAAATGTCCAACATTGAAACCAGTATAACTAATTGAGTTTGTCATTAATCCTAATAATGAAATATTGTCAAGATCTTTAAATGTTTCATATTGATCAGAAGGCATTCCACTAACGTAATCATAGTGACCAGCTTTTAATTCTGAAACAATTTGTTCACTACTTACAACGTCTAATTTTACATCAATTTTTGGTTGACCTTTATAGTAGTATGGGTTTTTCTCAAAGCTTACAGATTCACCTGGTACAATATTTTTGATTACGAATGGACCGCTACCAACAACTGTTGTACGAGAGTAATCTGATGTAATCATATCTTGATAGCTCATATCTTTAAAGATATGTTTTGGAATTACTAGAGCATTAATCGCTTGTCCCCCAAGTTCAAGTGCTGGATAAACTTCTTTTAAATGAATTTTTACAGTTTGATCATCGATTTTTTCTAAACCTGAAATAGATGATGCTTTTCCTTCGTGGAATTCTTCTACTCCTTCAACATTTAAAAAATCTTCAGAGAAACGAACCCCTTCATAATCTTTACGACTAATCACTTCATAAGTGAAAATATAGTCATCAATGTTTAAAGGTTGTCCGTCTGACCATTTATAGTCACCTTTTTTCAAATGCACTGTAAATGTTTTATTTTCGATGTCTAATTTGTAATCAGCCATCCCTCTACTATTATCGATTTTTTGGTTTGCATCATATTCAAATAAGCTTGAATATGCCATATCTACAACTGCACCGTCACCAGAGTCGATATATAAAACAGGGTTAAATAATCCCTTAAATGGTGAGTTAGATACTTGTGCCACATTTAGTGTCCCACCACTAATTGGCGTACCTTCGTTTACCACTTCTGTTTTAAATCCATCTTCAACAGGTGCTTGTACTGATGAAGTAGATTGTTGTTTGTTACCACATGCCGCTAATGCTAATGCAGCTGTAACGCTAAGAAATCCTGTATATAATTTCTTGTTATTCATATTATCCCTCCTAAGTTAAAAAAACTAATGAATGTTTCGATACTAACACTGTTTATGATGCATTTCAACATTTATTTCATTTTCTAACGTTTTTTTCATCTATTTTTAATGAACTTTCTACATCTATATGTTATAATTATAACCTTTTATAGTTATAGAAAATTTTTACATACAAAAAAACGAGCCTGAGCTCGTTTTTTTCTTATGCTTGTTGACTAACAATATAGTTCACAGCATCTCCAATTGTAACAATTTGTTCCGCATCTTCATCAGAAATCTGAATTCCAAATGCATCTTCTAATTCCATGACTAATTCAACAACATCTAATGAATCAGCACCTAAGTCTTCTTGGAATGTTGTATCTTTTGTAATTTTTAATACATCGACACTAAAACGTTCCGAAATTAATTGAATTACTTTGTCTAATACTTCTTGCTCTGACATTTGTAGTCCTCCTTGTCTAAGCGATTTCTCCCTACACTCCTAATGGATATACTCTTATTTTACTCAAATTTGGCTTTATTGTCTATCATTTCTTTTGAAAGCACTTTATTTTATATAGTACTATAATAAACTGTTTTTCCAAATTTCAGCTTGTTCTTTTGTAGTTAGTACAAAATGTCCTGGAGTAATTTCAAACATTTCTTCTGGTTCATTTTGAATGGTTGGCTCATAAATCACTCTTTTACGATTTCTTTCATATTGAGGATCTGGTAAAGGAATTGCTGATAATAGACTCTTCGTATACGGATGGAATGGTTGATGATAAACAGCATCAGCAGTTCCTAATTCTACGATTTTCCCTTGATACATCACTGCAATACGATCACTAATATATTTTACCATGGATAAATCATGCGCAATAAATAAATACGTTAATTGTTGCTCTTTTTGCAATTGTTTTAATAAATTAACGATTTGTGCTTGAATGGATACATCTAATGCTGAAATTGGCTCATCACAGACAATAAAACGAGGATTTACTGCTAGAGCTCTTGCAATCCCTATTCTTTGACGTTGCCCTCCAGAAAACTCATGTGGGTAACGATTGGCATGTTCTGGATTCAATCCTACCATTTTCAACAATTCGTTTACTTTTGCATCTCTTTCTGCGCGAGTTTTAACGATACCGTGGATATCCATTCCTTCAGCAATAATATCTCTAACTTTCATTCTTCCATTTAAAGAAGCATATGGATCTTGGAAAATCATTTGAGCTTGTTTTCTAAAATCTTTCAAGTCTTTTGTTTTTGTCGGAATTTCTTTTCCATCAAATAAAATTTGTCCGTCTGTTGCATCATTCAATCGCAAAATTGAACGACCTGTCGTAGACTTTCCTGAACCGGATTCTCCAACAAGACCGAAAGTCTCGCCTTCAAAAATTTCAAAACTAATATCATCAACTGCTTTTACAACTTGTTTCGAAGAAGAACCAAAGTAACACTTTAAGCCTTTAACTTCGACTAATTTACGTTTACTCATTTTTCACTCCCCTACTTTCAAATTGTGCCCAGCGTTTTTGAATTTCTTCCGGTGGCTCTACTTTTGGAGCACGTTCATCTAATAACCATGTTGCTGCAGCATGTGTATTCGATACAGCAAACATTGGTGGCATTTCTTCAAAATCAATATCTAATGCATAATCGCTTCTTAGAGCAAATGCATCTCCTTTTGGAGGATTTAATAAATCTGGCGGTGTTCCCGGAATCGTATATAAGGATCCTTCCTCTTCTAAAGAAGGCATTGAGCATAATAATCCCCAAGTATATGGATGTCTTGGATTGTAAAAAATTTCATCGACTAGTCCATATTCCACAATCTTCCCAGCGTACATTACAGCCACTCTATCTGCAACATTAGCTACAACCCCTAAATCATGCGTAATAAAAATAATAGAAGTGCCCTGCTTTTGTTGAATTTCTTTTAATAATTCTAAAATTTGTGCTTGAATCGTTACATCCAATGCAGTCGTTGGTTCGTCCGCAATTAAAATATCTGGATTACATGCTAATGCAATCGCAATAACGATTCTTTGTCTTTGTCCACCAGAAAATTGATGCGGATAATCATTCACTCTTTTTTCTGCATTTGGAATTCCGACTTGTTCTAATAATAGAACGGCTTGTTGCAAGGCTTCTTTTTTCGATAATTTTAAATGCTTGATCATCGATTCTGCCACTTGCATACCAACTTTCATCGTTGGATCTAATGACGTCATAGGATCTTGGAAAATCATCGCAATTTTCTTCCCACGAATTTGTTGCATTTCAGATTCTGATTTTTCTAAAATATTTTCTTGTTCGAAAATAATTTCTCCATTTTCAACTAAAGCATTGGCAGATAATAATTGCATAATGGATCTAGTCGTAACAGATTTACCTGAACCAGACTCACCAACAATCGCTAAAGTTTCTCCTTTTTTCAAGTCAAAATCTATCCCTCGAACCGCTTGAACTTTTCCATCAAATGTTTGAAAGGATACTTGTAAATTTTTTACACTTAAAATTGTTTCACTCATACATTTCTCCTATTCTTTCATTTTTGGATCAAAGGCATCTCTTAATCCATCTGCTAATAAATTAAAACTAATCATTAAAATACATAATACAATCGCTGGGAACCACATTAAGTGTGGTAAAAATCTAAATGTTTTATACCCATCATTAATGAGCGAACCTAATGAAGCATTTGGTACTGGAACCCCAATTCCTAAGAAACTTAAAAATGCTTCAAAGAAAATTGCTGAAGGAATTGAAAACATCGTTTGAATAATAATAATTCCAGCAATATTTGGTAATAGGTGTTTCAATGCAATTTTCCAAAAACTTTGTCCTAATGATTTAGACGCTAACACATATTCTAAATTTTTTAATTTTAATGTTTGCGCACGAACAACACGAGCCATTGTTAACCAACTTGTAACCCCAATGGCTAAAATAATTGTACCGACACCTGGTTGTAAAAATAACAACATTAACACTAAGATAACTAAGTTTGGAATAGCCGTCATAATTTCTAAAACACGTTGCATCACTGTGTCTACACGACCACCAAACCAACCAGAAATCAACCCATATAATACCCCTACTGTTAAATCAAACATTGCAGCAGCAAAGGCAATTAATAATGATAATCTTGTTCCATATAAAATTCGAGATAATAAATCTCTTCCTAAACCATCTGTTCCTAAATAGTAATAAGTCCCTTCAGGAACTCCTGCTTGAGCATATGCATCTACTCCCGCTCTCATCCCTTTAAAAATACCAGGAATTTTAGCTGGTAAATTCGCAAATTGAACATTTTGTTCCAATGGATCATGCGGACTAATAAAAGGAGCTAATAAAGCCAGAATGATAAAGAGAACTACAATTCCTAATGATATAACTGCTCCCTTATTTTTTTTCAATCGTCTCCATGCATCTTGTAAAAAACTTTGAGGAGGAAGTGAAATAGTTTCAACTTGTTCAAAAGACGATGCTACACGTTTAAATGCTACTTTTTCTGTCATTATGAAGCTTCTCCTCCTTGTGTTAAACGAATTCTAGGATCAATGAATCCATATAGTAAATCAACAATTAAAATGGTCACAACAAGTAAAAATGAATACATCATTGTCACACCCATAATCGTTGGATAATCATTTGTTAAAATGGATTTAACAAATTGCTCTCCAATACCAGGAATGGCAAAAATATTTTCAATGACCATTGAACCTGTCATTAAACCAACTAACATTGGACCAGCAATGGTCACTAAAGGAATCAACGCATTACGTATCCCATGTTTCATGACCACTTCCATACGGCTCAAACCTTTTGCACGTGCTAATTCCATATAATCAGACTGTAACACTTCAACCATTTCCGTACGAATAAAACGAGCAGAATCTGCTACTGGAGAAATGGATAATGCTAAAGTCGGTAAAATCGAAGAAATAAACCCTTGATTCCATAATGCAATTGGTAAAATCGGAAAAATAACGCCGAAAACTAATTGTAAAACAACTGCAAATACAAAACTTGGCACTGAACGTCCAATAATTGCAAAGAAAGTTGCTCCAGTATCCACAATTGTATTTTGTTTCATCGCTGCCACTAGTCCAAGCAATGTTCCCATTCCCATCCCGAAAATTAATGCTTGTAAACCAATTTGAAACGATGGGCCTACACGGCTAGATAATAAATTTAAGACCGTTGAATTATATTGGAAAGACATTCCTAAATCTAATCGAACTAAACCACCTAAATAAATGAAATATTGCATCCAAACTGGTTTATCCAACCCATATTTTGCATTCATAATTTGTAATTGAGCATCTGTTAAATTTTCTTCATTCGCATAAGGCGAACCTGGTAATAATTTCATTAAGAAAAACGTGATTGTCGCAATTAAAAACAATGTAACAATCATGTAGAAAATCCGTTTTAAAATATATTTCGTATATTGATTCATGTACTTCCTCCTGAAAATACTCTTCACTTTTTAATAAAGAATGTTTTAACTATCATACTATTTTTAGCTTTTATAATTCAATTATTTTGTTTGAAAAAGTTTGAGAATCTAATGTTCTTAACAAAAAAAGACACATAATGTACTGCACCCCAAAAGTTAGACATGAAAAATCTAACTTTTGGGGTGTTTTT
>NZ_CAURVN010000026.1:0-17991 GCF_963528195.1 uncultured Granulicatella sp. | reverse complement strand
CATCATTCAATTCAGCTAATACATCGATACTAGTTACATAAGTCTTTATATCTTCGAATTGATGATTGTGTATTTGTGTTCCATCGAGTATTTTTACATGGTGGACAGGTAAGTCTAGGATATCACGAATAAACTGTGCTGTTATTTCAGGATTACTGAAAACTTTCTTTGCCATTAAATCCATCATTGGCCTTGCATTTTTGATACGTTCTTTCATTTTTATCATCCCTTAATTTTATTTTGAAGTAGAATAGTAATGAAGTATTCTATCTTCATCTTCTAGATACGAAAAAAAGGACGAAAAATATTTTTTATCGTAACTTTTTTAATTTTTTAAAATAGGATATCTACTATGATTTATTGTATCTAAAAAGACGACCGAAGTCGTCTTTACTCTTGTACCCATTGATCATTATCCATAATAAATGGTTTTGCCAAGCCATCTCCTGTATAATGTTCATATTTTGTTGCTAAATATTTATAACTATCTTCTTTACTCGCAAATTTAATTGCTTGATACGGTTCTTCAAATGTTAATTTTTCAACAAATAAAAATCCATCTTCTGCTGGTACTAAAACTCCTACATGTCCTACAAATAAATATTCTCCATCTAAGTTATCATGTAAAATAACAGAAAGCATTCTTGCATGTTCATTAAATTCAAATTGCTTAAAGAATTTTTCCATTTTTTCTGCGTGAACTTTCACATCTGTTGTAGCTTCTGTTTTCACACGTGAGAATAAAATATCAAACTCTTGCTTATCCTTATCATTCATTAAATTACCTTTATCAATCGCCTCATTATCTAAAAATAATAATTCATCATTTTTCTCAATTGAAGGAATTTTAACGGTATTTTTCAATAAAGTATAAGTTGTAATTCTACAATTTGTTCCTACAAAGTCTCCCTTTTTCTTACCCCAAAGCGAACTAATTTTTTCAACATCATATTCTGTAGTTGTAAATGTTTTAAAATCTCCTGTTAATTCTGTTTCTCCAACCGTATGATTATAATCATCTACGGAGTTAAAGAATTCATCTACACTATTTTTATCTAAATAAGCATATAATAATGACTCTACTTCTTCTGCACTTACTTGATTATTTAAATTCGAATAAGATGCATTCCACGAGATAAGCTCTTTTTGAAGTTGAGTTGTTTCTATTTCTTCTTTTGTACTTCCATTATGTTTCGAATTTGGGCTACAAGCAGCCAAACTCAGCACAAAAGCTGTACAAAAACTAAATCTCACTAATTTACTATGTTTTTTCATTTGCTTCTCCTTTATCCATAACATTATTTTTAAACCTTACCTTTTTAAGTTATCACTATACTGTTTCAAAAAAAACTTTTTAAATAAAGAAACATTATCTATACAAGATAACGTTTTCAATATTATATCATGCATTCCACAAAAAAGCTTTAGTGATTTTATCTCGATAAAATTTAAAGACACAAAAAATGTACGTTATAAAGACAGACGTCTTTATAATAAATTAAAACGTTACTGGAAACTACTCTTAAAAAATCGAGATGACCTTCAATCCTATCACTACAGCTATTACAGATTATTCGATTGGTTAACGCATTCTCAAGGAATTGTAGATTATTTATTACAAGAAGTACCTTCACTTAAACCAGAATATGAAACAGTACATCAATTAAGAGAAGCTTTTAAGGAGCGAAATTTCATTGAATTTAAAGAAGAATTGATGAGTGTACAAACGAAACATCTGTCTGATGGATTAAATCGTGTTCTCCAAACATTTAAGAAGTTTTTACCGTATTTACAAAATACTTGTGAGTATCCAACTCTTTCAAATGGACCTATTGAAGGAATTAACAACAAGATTAAAGTACTTAAAAGAAACGGTTATGGCTACAGCAGTTTTACTCATTTTAGAAATAGAATTCTACTAATGTCTAAACTATTTACTTCAACAACTAAAAAAGGAGGACTTCTACACTTTGGCGTAAAAAGTCCTCTCGGCTTAAAAACTAATGTTTTATAAAATTTTCTATTTTGTTGTTTCTAGTAAAGTATTATTGCTATGTTTAAGCAATTCCAAGCATAAAAAAGGATAACTGTATCTTATATAAATAACCGAATTTAATGTTTCCATTATTTATCCCTCCATTGCTTAGTTACATATTTTTTCTCCTCCTAAATAAATATCCTGTAAACTTTAAATATTATCTTTTTGAAGCTTATAACAAGTAAATTTCATTTTACAAACGATAAAAACAGCCAAAGCAAATGACAACACATCAGAAATAGGTTGCAATAAATATATCCCAAACTTCCCATATAAATTAGTAAGTAAATATAAAAGAGGGATGTAGAAAATACCTTGCCTTGAAATCGAAATTATTAACGAGCAAAAATATTTACCTATGTTTTGCATCAACATACTACTTATCGCATAATAGGCTAACAACGGAATTGTTATACATTGCATTCTAAGTATTTGCACTCCTATAAAAATAACTTCACTATCTTTAGACATTCCAATAACAAAATGTTCCGAAAAAATATATAGTACCACTGCTGATATAATCAAAAATATAGTTCCAACAACAACTGTCAAATTAAATGCTGATCTAACTCTGCCATATTTTTTTGCACCATAATTCATTGCACAAATAGGTTGAAACCCTTGTCCCCATCCAATCATAATCATATAAGCTATGGTAACTATTCTTGAACTAACGGTTAAAGCTGCAATAATACTGTCCCCAAAATTTGCTGCAACTCTATTCAATAAAATGAGAGAAACACTTGTAATTGCTTGCCTTGAAAAGTTAGGCATTCCTCCTACAAGAATATGGTATATGCGTTCTTTACTACATTTGACATTTTTTAAAGAAACAGGAATATTACCATTTCCTTTTGCCAACATAGTAAGTGCAATACACGCAATTATTTGACCTGTCAAAGTTGCATATCCAGCTCCAACAAACCCAAACTTGAATATAAACATAAATACAGGATCAAGAATCATATTGCTAAACATTCCTAAAAGCAAACCTATCATTCCATCTTTTACATTTCCACAAAGTCGTAATTGATTATAAATAGTAATTGAATACAGACTAAATGGAACGCTTATTATAATTACCTTTAAATACTGATTAGTAAATTTAAATAAGTTAACAGAAGCATTCCCACCAATGAACTTTGTCAAGTCAGATATAAAAATCCATGATATTATAGCTATTAAAAATCCACTTATAATAGAAAATACTATTCCGATTGAAGAAATAATTATTGCCTCTTCCTCATCTTGTTCTCCAATTTTTTTAGACATAATATTCCCACTGCCATATCCAAACCAGAAACCAATAGCCTGAATAATACTCACGAAGCTAAAAACAACACCAATAGCAGCTGTCATCGATTTATCATTTAAAAGTCCGACAAAAAATGTGTCTGTCAAATTATAAATAACCATAATTAGCATACCAACAATTGTTGGAACAGACATTTTTACTATCAAAGGTAAAAGTGGTTCACTTAAAATCTTTTGCCTTCTCAATTCTTTTTGATCTATTTGATTTTTTGATTTCATTTCAGCAACCTTTGACCTCGCCGGTATTACCATCTACTTGTATGGTATCTCCATCTTTGAATTTGGTAGTTGCAAAACCAACTCCAAGAACTGCCGGTATATTATATTCTCTTGCAACAATCGCAGCATGACTTAAAGCAGAACCTGTATCTGCCACAACAGCACTTGCCAGCTTAAATAATGGAGTCCATTCAGGATCTGTAAGATGACAAACTAATATATCTCCTTTTTTCATTTTATAAAATTCTTTGGGACTATTTATCAGGCACACCTTTCCAACTGCAATACCAGTGCTTCCGCTTACTCCTTTTAAGACATCACCATCCGTTTTAAAAATCAATAACTTTGAAGCTTCCCATACTTTCACTGCTAAAGGAAATTTTTCGTTTCTTCTATTTATTTTTTCCTTATCTGATTCATTTAAATTACCTCTGTTAATAGCTTTAAGTAATTCTTTATGAAAAAGATTAGCCACTCCTATTTCTATGTTTTCATCACCCAAGAGTATAAAGTTAATTCTTTTAACACACTTTCTGACATAATAAAATAGTGTTTCCCACAAATATTGACTTTCTTCACGAACCACATGAAAATATCTAAAATATTTTATCTGTTTTTCTATATCCTGATACTTTTTACCATAGATTCCCTCTATACTCTCCATAAGCTTAGAAAAATCCTTTATATCTTTACTTTCATTACTATTTTCATTTAATATAGGTCGTAATATATTTATCAGCCTATCAGGATCTTCGAGAAATGTTTTTGCAGATAAACAATAACAGTTATAATCAGATTTAAAGCCATTATCTTTCATAAACTCATCTGTTATATTCTTAAAATCATTATACTTTATATATAATTCCTTAAAATTATCTCCGGAAATTATCGCTCTTTTTAAAACTTCATTTTTTCTTATCTCACAAGCCATTGAATAGACATCATTTGTAATCACCGATGTTTTATTATCTAAGTCCCAATAAAAATCAAACGATGAATAATTGCTATTTACTTTTTTTATAATTTTGGTAAATTTCTTGCTATTTAATACTGATGGAAATAAGGCATACTTAAATCTATCATAAGCAAGCTTTTGCAAAAAAGCATAACTTTCTTCTAAAAAATTTCCACACTCCGTTAATGTCATATTTTCAAAATTTAAGTGCTTAATTTCTTCTATTTCAGTTTCATATATATTCATAAAATCTTTGCACTTCTTATAACAGAACTCAAAATCTTTCATGTTCTTTAAGATATTAAAAAAATTGAAAATATTCTTTCCAATTCGCTTTCCTTTATCAGAAAAAGTTTGTATACCATCATCATCTATAATTGGATTTCTTGGTAAAATAATCCCACCTTCTGATAAAATGTTTACTTTCTGATCATTGATTGCCATCAAATAATCGAAATCAAGGACTCTATGCGCAGAAGGCATTTTTTCTAAAAAGAATGACATTACTTCTCGTGTATCCTTTTTGATTTTTTTACCCTTTGTATACTTCTCTATTAAATCATTGCCAGTTATATCATTTTCAGAATTTTTTATTGTGGTAATCGCTCTCGCCTGTAAAATATATACAATATCATTTTTGATTGCCCATTCAATATCCATAGGTATGCGATAGTGTTTTTCAATCTCTAAACCACACTTCATAAGTTCAAGTATTTCTCTATCATTTAATGCACGAGTTTTTCTTTTATCAGAGCTTACTGCTACTTCAACAGTTTCCTTATCCCCATATATAATCTGTGTTTCCTTGCTTCCAATATTTACTTGGGCTATTTTCCCTGATTTGTCAACAATGTAGCTATCAGCTGTAACTCTTCCGCTTACAACGCTTTCTCCTAATCCAAAGCTTGCATTTATTTGCATTTCATTTTCTTTTTTGTTTACTGGATTTACGGTAAATAAAACTCCAGATTTTTCACTCTCTATCATTTCTTGAATAACAACTGCAATAGAAACTGAAGTTTGATCATAACCTTGATAAAATCTATAACTTACAGCTCTATTTCCCCAAAGCGAAGCATAACAATTACGCACTGCATTCAATACACTTTCAAAACCTTGAACATTTAAATAAGTTTCTTGTTGCCCTGCAAAACTGGCATCTGGCAAATCTTCTGCCGTTGCTGAAGAACGCACTGCAACTCTTGTATTATTTCCAAGATTAAAATATTTTTCTCTTATTGCATTCTCTAACCTTTCAGGAAATTTTCCAGACTTTATCTTTCCTCTAAAATACTCAGCTTCATTTAGAAGTTTTCTTTCATCATCTACTGATTTTTTAATTCCATTTTCAATGAGAATATCAATCCCATTTACTTTTAAAAAATCTCTATATGCGTCTGCTGTTATAACAAATCCACTTGGGACATTTATTTTAGCAGAAGTCATTTCTCCAAGATTAGCACCCTTACCTCCAGCAACTAATACATCTTCCTTTTTTATCTCATTAAAATCCAGAATCATTGCTATCACCTTCATTTATACAATTAAAT
This sequence comes from uncultured Granulicatella sp., assembly GCF_963528195.1. Taxonomy (GTDB): domain Bacteria; phylum Bacillota; class Bacilli; order Lactobacillales; family Aerococcaceae; genus Granulicatella. Next base: position 11,915 of record NZ_CAURVN010000026.1, on the reverse strand, counting down.
TTCTATATATTTAAAAACAATGCTTTGTATATAAATATTAAGCACTTCTTCAAAGGTATCTTTATTAAAATGGAAATAATTTGAACATAAAACGAAGCTACCAACAAAGGCATTTGATAAGCCTTGCTTATCTACACTTTTTACTACATTATTTTTGTACCAATAATCTATTAACCTATCCAAAAAATCACCATATAGATTTTCTACTCTATTCACTTTCTTTGAATCTTGACTTACAAATATTCTGAATGCCTCTTGATAAATTGGCTGAGTTTTAATTTTCTCAGTCATATCTATCGAATACTTATAAATTACCTCTGAAAGGAATTTTTTAGGATTCGTGAGTGAATTTGAAAATTCTCTTTCAATGCTTTCCAATTTTTGTATTGATCTATATGCCATTAAATCGATGATAAGAGATTCTTTGTCTTTCCAAAAATTATAGAAACTTCCTTGTGCTATCCCTACTCTTTTTGTCAATTCTGAAATACTAAGTGATTTTGTACCTTTATCATGAAATAAATCAAGAGCAGTTTCCATAATACTTTCTTTGATTTTTATCTTTTCTTCTTCTGTAAATGCCTTTGCCATTTTTAACCTCCAAACTTCTCAAATCAATCTATGAATTTTTTATTTTTTATTCATTGATATTATAACGCTACAAATTTAAAAGTCAATGAATATTTTGTTTTATATTCATTGACCTTCTAAGAAACACAAAAAAGACGACCGAAGTCGTCTTCTCACTGATTATTTTTGACGGATTGTAAATCCTTTGTCGGATTTCTTTTTATGATTTCTACGACGAGAGTCTTTACTCTTATATCCGCGAGTATATTCTTCATCTAACCCACGACCACGGCGATCTTCTTTACGCTTGAAGCTTCCTTTACCATTACGACCTCGGTTATCTTTACGCTCACTGCGATTGTAGTTTCCACGGTTATTGCTACGTTTACGGCTTGGTAATGGACGTTCTGGAGTGATTTTAACAGGTATTTCTGTTGGGTCTTTAATCATTCCACTTACTAATAATGCTGCTAATTCCTCTGCTTCATATTCATCTAATAAATAAGAAATAGCTTTTTTGAAACGACGTGTGTCTACTGACTTCATCTTTTCATCAATTTGCTCAATGGCAGATTTCATTTGTCCTTCTATGGCTTCCATTTGAGTTGGTGGACGTAATGCAGTCATTCTCTTACGAGTTAAATCTTCAATAACTCGTAAATAATCCATTTCATTTGGTGTTACAAAAGTAACTGACATCCCTTCTTGTCCCGCACGTCCTGTACGTCCAATACGGTGAACATAACTTTCTGGATCTTGTGGAATATCGTAGTTATAAACATGAGTTACACCTGAAATATCTAATCCACGTGCTGCTACGTCTGTTGCTACTAAAATATCTAAATGATTATTTTTAAAATCACGTAAAACGCTCATACGTTTTTGTTGACTTAAATCTCCATGAATTCCTTCTGCACGAAAACCACGCATTTCAAGTCCACGTGCTAATTCATCCACACGACGTTTTGTACGACCGAATACAATCGTTAATTCTGGCGTTTGAACATCTAATAAACGAGTCATAATATCAAATTTTTCGAAATCTTTACATTTTACAAAATATTGATCAATTAATGTCGCTGTCATTTCACTTGATTTAATACGAACATGTTCAGGTTCTTTCATAAACTGAACTCCAATTCGTTTAATATCATCTGGCATTGTGGCAGAGAATAATAACGTTTGACGGTTTTCTGGAACTAATTTAATAATCGATTCGATATCTTCTAAAAATCCCATGTTTAACATTTCATCCGCTTCATCTAATACTAATGTTTCAATATTATCTAAACGAAGTGTTTTTCTAGAAATATGGTCTAATAAACGTCCAGGTGTTCCTACTACGATATGTGGTTGATCTTTTAATTGGCGAATTTGACGACCAATATCTGCACCACCATAAACTGCTTGTACATGAATTTTTTTATCTTTTCCTAAGCGATATAATTCTTCTTGAGTTTGAATCGCTAACTCACGTGTTGGAGCAATGACTAATCCTTGTACTTTACGATTACGAAGATTAATTTTTTGAAGCATTGGTAATCCAAAAGAAGCTGTTTTCCCTGTACCTGTTTGCGCTTGACCAATGACGTCTTTGCCTGCTAAGGCTAATGGAATTGTTTGTGATTGGATAGGTGTAGCTTCCTCAAATCCCATTTTTTCAATTGATTCTAATAAGGCTGAATCTAAACCTAATTCATTAAATTTCATATTTTCCTCCTTGTACTACTGAAGAGAAGCACACGAGGTATTTTACCTTCACAATAAAAGTCTGGAACATCTTGAGCTCCAGACTTCTGAACATTATGAGATTATACAATATTACTTGTTCAATCTTCATCATATATATCATTACATTTGTGTAAACTTCTCAACTCTTCAAGTACTATAGCATGTTCAAAGCTAGATTGCAAAGAAAAGGCCTTAAATTTCACAAATGAAATACTGAACAAATAGAAATTAACCTTCTTTTAAGGCCTCTACGACCGATAACAATCCAGTACCATTACTAGATTTCACTAATACTTGGTCATTTTGTCGCAATTCCTCTTCCAACAGTCGGATTAATGCCTGTTTATCATTTTCAACATAATGTAAGTGAGATGCTTCAAAACGAGTTTTTAATGCTTCAAATAAAGCACTCATTTCTTTCCCGTATAAATACACTTCTTGAATGTCCTCTGGGAACATCACTTCAGAAATACTAGCATGTAATGCTTTTGATTGTTCTCCTAATTCACGAATATCTCCTAATACGACAATTTTACGTCCTTTAGTTGCTACAGATGTAAAGGATTGAATTACAGATTTCATCGCAATCGGACTTGCATTATAAGCATCATTTAAAATTTTAGAACCACGAATGCCATCCACCCATTGCGTACGATTTTTTGTTAATTCAAACTGTTGAATTGCTTCAATGGCTTGTTCTAATGGCACACCACATTCTAAGCCTACTTGAAGGGCAGCTAGCGCATTATTGACATTGTAAGCTCCTAATACAGGAAGTTGAACAGAATGTTTAGAAGGTTTCACTAAATCAAAAATAGTATGGTCTTCAAATAATTGAATATTTTCAGCCTGAATCACACTGCTACTACCTTCTCCGAACGGTAACACCTTAAAGTGTTCTTCTGCCTGCATTTCTTCTAGTTGTTGTTCTAATAAAGGTTCATTTGCTGGGAAAATGATACTTCCTTTTTCACGCAATCCTTTTAAGATTTCTAATTTAGCCTTTGCAATTCCTGCACGACTTCCTAAATTTTCCATATGGGATTCACCAATTAGAGTAATCGCTGCTACAGAAGGTTTTGCTAGTTTGCTTAAAAATTCAATTTCACCAAAATCACTCATGCCCATTTCTAATACTAATTGTTCTGTATCTTCTGGCATATCTAAAATCGTTTGAGGTAATCCAATATCATTATTAAAATTTCCTTGCGTTTTATAGACACGATAACGACTAGCAAGTACTGCAGCTGTCATATCTTTTGTCGTTGTTTTCCCAGAACTTCCTGTAATTCCAATAACATTTGGTTGAACTTTTTCTAAATACCATTTGGCTAACTCTTGGAAAGCTTCTAGTGGATCATCTACCCAAATCGCACAAATTCCTTCTGGTGGAGTTTGGTCTTGTCTTCCCCAAAATACAGCTTTTGCGCCCTGATCTATTGCTTGTTGAATATAATCATGTCCATCTGTTTGTCCTTTCAAAGGAATAAATAGACTATTTTGAGATAATTTTCTTGTATCAAATGAAACTGACTCAATCATATCAAAACGATAATCTGTTTGATAATCAATTGCTTTCACAGCTTTTACAATTTGTGCAACTGTTCCGATTGCCATATTTTTACTTCCTCTCTCACAAAAAGCGCCTCTGTGAGGCGCCTTTCTTATCCATTTTGTCGATCTTTATAACGTTTTAAAGCTAATTGAATTAATTCTTCAACTAAATCTTTGTAAGAAATTCCTGTTTTCTCCCAAAGAAGTGGATACATACTAAATTGAGTAAATCCTGGTAAAGTATTTACTTCATTAATGTAAATATCATTTGTTTCCGTTAAGAAGAAATCACATCTTGTTAACCCACTACCATCAATGGCACGGAATGCTTTTGCAGAATATTCTCTTACTTTGGCAGAAACTTCATCTGAAATTTGCGCTGGAATTTCTAATGTGACAGTATTATTAATATATTTTTCATTGTAGTCATAAAATCCACTTGTTTTTACAATTTCACCTACAACAGAAGTATTTGCTTCGTCATTTCCTAGAACCGCACATTCAATTTCTCTTGCTTCAATTCCTTGTTCTACTACAATTCTACGATCATATTTCAATGCCTCAACAATTGCAGTTGTTAGTTCTTCACGATTTTCTGCTTTTGAAATTCCTACACTTGATCCCATATTAGCTGGTTTAACAAATACTGGGTAAATTAATGTACCTTCAATTTTATTATAAATACTTTCAGGATTTTGTTTCCATTGTGTTTTATTAAATGGTACATATGGTAATTGTGGTAATCCTGCTTGTTGGAATAATTGTTTGCTTGTAATTTTATCCATTCCACAAGCACTTGCCAATACGCCACATCCAACGTAAGGAACATCCATCATTTCAAACAATCCTTGAATGGTTCCATCTTCCCCATTAGGTCCATGTAATACTGGGAAAACCACACATTCCTCTTCTTTTAAATCATAAGGAGTTACAAGTACACCTGTCGAAACTTCTCCTTCACTTGTTGCAAAGTGAGCTTCTTGACTTGCTTCTAATCTTAATGCTTCAGAAAAAGCTACAGGACCTGTTAATGGTTCACCTTTAAGCCATTCTCCTTTTCGATTAATATAGACTGGTTGAACTTCATAATAATCAAAATAGATTTCTTTAATAATTGAAAAAGCCGTTAAAATTGAAATATCATGTTCAGCACTTTTGCCTCCATAAACGACTATAATTTTCATAAACAATCCTCCAACTAGAACTATCTTATCTAGATACTTCTTTCATAGTTCATACACTAGTATATCAAATGCACTATAAACTGACAAGGTACTCACATTTTTCCAAAGTAGCTTCAAGAAATATAAAAAGAGCCAAGCGAACTTGACTCTTTAACAGATTTACGATTATTCCTTGGCTGGTCGGTGTATCCAGCATCTCAGGTACCTCAATAAGGTGCGGCAGGAACCCTTTCTGCCCTCAAAGAATAATACTTGTTATCTGTATTTTACGGCTTATTTTTGTTCATTTCAACTTTTTGGCAACATTCTCTTTAAAAATACCCCTCTTCCTTTAAAGAGCAATATGTATGATCCCCCACAATAAAATGATCTAACAATTCAATTCCCATCATTTCTCCACATTCCGATAATCGTCTTGTAAAATCAATATCCGCTTGAGATGGAGTAACATTTCCACTTGGATGATTATGCCCGATAATGATTCTTGCTGCAGAAAAACGAACCGCTTCTCTAAAAATTTCTCTTGGATGAACGACTGCTTGATTGAGTCCGCCGCGAAAAATAATTTTTTTCTTAATCACTTCATTTTTCGAATTTAAAAATAATGTAATTAAATGTTCTTGATATAAATCTTTTAATTCTTCCATAATACATTCTCCCGCTTTTTGCGAGCTTGTAATATGTCCTAATTTTGTTTGCTTCGCTGTTCCTAATCGAATTCCCAATTCCATTGCAGCTTTTAATTCAATAGCTTTTGTTCGTCCAATTCCATGAATCGCCATTAATTCTTCTACTGTTGCCATTTTTAATGTAAATAAATCTTCAAACGTATTCAACACAACTTTCGCTAATTGCAACACATTTAATTCTCTGGAGCCTGTCCGAAGCAAAATTGCTAATAATTCATAAGTTTCTAAACTTTTAGCTCCTAATTTTTCTAATCGTTCCCTTGGCATAGATTCTAATGGTAATTCTAATAATTGTTGATCCATTTCCATTTTATTTTCCCCTTTTGCAATAGTTCTTTCAACTTATATATATGCAAAAAAGGCTTAAAAATATTTATTTTATAAAAATTTTTCTCACAAAAGAAATAAAATAAAGAGAACCTGTAATCCAAAGTATTTCTTGGTCTGACGTTTTGTTAATATAATTCTCGATAAATTGTTGAGCATTCTCTACAAATTCAATCTCACTAGAAGGGGAGTCCGTTTTTTCAATGGCTCCTACATACTCAAATGTTGTTACTACTATACGAGCTTCAGGTAACTCTTTTCGTAAATAATCGACCATTTCTATATAGTGTTTTCTCTTTAGTGCAGAAAATAAAATCGTCTGTTGATCTCCGTCTTCTCCATATTGTTTCACCATTTCAACAAATCGTTTTAATGCATGAATATTATGAGCTCCATCTAATATTACTGTAGGGCTTTGATGCACTACTTCCATTCTTCCTGGCCAAGTAACCGTTTGGAAACTTTCTTGAATGGCAGATAGTTCAATTGGCAGTTGGAATTTCTTTTCAAATCGTAAAAAGCATTCTAACGCTACTGCAGCATTTTCTAATTGATAATTTCCTTTTAAATTCAACCGAGGAATTTCTATTTTATGATCTGAATTGTTAAAAACTAGCCCCATTTCATATGGTTCGATGTTAAACTGTCGTTCAAACTGATGAATGTCACAATTATAAGCTTCTCCAACTACTTCAGCGACTTTCAAAGCTTCTGTTGGTAATTTCCCCAATATGACTTCTTGATTTTGTTTAAAAATTCCCGTTTTTTGAATCGCAATTTCTTCAAGCGTATTTCCTAACATTTCTTCATGATCCATCCCAATCGATGTAATCACGCTCATCGTTGAATGGACAATATTAGTTGTATCTAATAATCCACCAATCCCTACTTCTAATAAAGCAACTTCTACTTTTTTTCTAGAAAAATAGACTAACGCCATAGCCGTCATGATTTCAAAGAAACTTAATGGTTCATACTCATCTATCAATTTTACTTCTGCTTGTTGAACGAGATTTCCAACGATTTCAAAATCTTCTTCGGGCATTACGTTACCATTGATTAAAAACCGATCCGTATAATCGATTAAATGAGGGGAAACAAATGCTCCTACCTTTTGCCCATGATGAACAAATAAGGACGATAACATCGCAATTGTTGAACCTTTTCCATTTGTTCCTGTTACATGAATAATCGGATAATCTTCCTGAGGATTTCCAAGAAGCGACATTAATACTCTCATTCTGTCTAATCCGTATTTTCGTTTATATTTCATTCGATCTAAGATCCACTCTCTAACTGTTTGCATGAACTCCCCTTCTTTCATTTTTCATCATACAAATTCCCTCTTCAACTTGCAAGACATAATAATCTTTAACAAATAAAAAATCCTGCTAGTGATTTCTCACCAACAGGATTTGTCGAACACCTGATTTATCTCAGTATTCTTTTATGCTAATGTTTTTAAGGTTGCAATACGTTCTAGAACTGCTTGACGTTGATCAGCGTATTCTTTACCTTTTGCACGTTCTGCTTCTACAACAGCTTCTGGTGCTTTCGCAACGAATTTTTCATTTGATAATTTTTTCTCTACACGATTCACTTCATCTTGTAGTTTAGCCGCTTCTTTTTCTAAACGAGCAATTTCGTCATCAATATTAATCAATCCTGCTAATGGTAAGTAAATTTCAGCTCCACTAATCACACTTGTTACAGCGTGGCTTGGTGCTTCTACTTCTAAACCATATTCAAATGATTCAGGATTACAGAAACGAGCAATATAGCTTTCATTTTCTGATAAAATAGCTTGAATATCTGCGCTTGAAGTTTTAGCAACAATTGCAATTGGTTTAGATAATGGTGTATTCATTTCATTTCTACTTGTACGAACGGAACGAATAAAGTCCATTAAGAATTCCATTTTTTCTGCTGCTGCTTCATCCATTTGACTTTCTTGTACAACTGGATATTGAGCAACTACTAATGAATCTCCAATATGAGGAACTGATTGCCAAATTTCTTCTGTTACGAATGGCATAATTGGATGTAATAAACGTAATGTTTGATCTAATACATACACTAAAATGCTACGAGTTGTTAATTTAGCAGCTTCATCATTTCCTGCTAATGTTTCTTTAGACATTTCAATATACCAGTCGCAGAAATCATCCCAAATGAAACGATATAATAGACGACCCGCTTCACCAAATTCAAATTTCTCGAATAATTCTGTTACTTTAGCAATGACTTGATTTAAGCGAGTTAAAATCCATTTGTCTGCTAATGTTTTTTCACCAGTAATATCTAATTGATCCACTGTTAAATCGCCAATATTCATTAATGCATAACGGCTAGCATTCCAAATTTTGTTGATAAAGTTCCATGCAGCATCCATTTTATCAGTTGAATAACGAACGTCTTGTCCAGGTGCTGAACCATTTGCTAAGAACCAACGTAATGCATCTGCTCCGTATTGTTCGATGACTTCCATTGGATCTACACCATTACCAAGAGATTTACTCATTTTACGTCCTTGGCTATCACGAATTAATCCGTGAATTAATACATTTTTAAATGGACGTTTGCCCGTAAATTCTAATCCTTGGAACATCATACGACTTACCCAGAATGTTAAAATATCATAACCTGTTACAAGTGTACTTGTTGGATAGTAACGTTTATAGTCGCTAGCTTCAACATCTGGCCAACCCATTGTTGAAAATGGCCATAATGCAGATGAGAACCATGTATCTAATACATCCACATCTTGTGTCCAGTTTTCTGCATCTGTTGGAGCTTCCATTCCAACATATACTTCACCTGTTTCATTATGATACCATGCTGGAATTTGATGTCCCCACCATAATTGACGAGAAATTACCCAGTCGTGAATATTTTCCATCCAACGTAAGTAAGCATCATTAAAACGTGGTGGGTAGAAATTAACCGTATTGTCTTCTTCTGCACGCTGTGCTTGAATCGCTTGTTCTGCTAAAGGTCCCATTTTAACAAACCATTGTTTTGATAAACGAGGTTCTACAACAACATCTGTACGTTCAGAATGTCCCACACTGTGAACATGTTTTTCGATTTTTACAAGAAGACCTGCTTCTTCTAAATCTTTAACAATAGCTTTACGAGCTGCAAAACGATCCATACCTTCGTATTTTCCAGCTAATTCATTCATTGTTGCATCATCATTCATGACATTTACACGTGGTAAATTATGACGATTACCGACCTCAAAGTCATTTGGGTCATGGGCAGGTGTAATTTTTACAACCCCTGTTCCAAAATCTTGTTCAACATACTCATCAGCAATAATTGGAATTTCTTTTCCAACTAATGGTAAGATTACTGTTTTTCCAATCAATGCTTGATAACGTTCATCTTCAGGGTGAACTGCAACAGCAGTATCTCCAAGTAGCGTTTCAGGACGAGTCGTTGCAACTTCTAATACTCCACTTCCGTCTGCTAATGGATAATTCATATGGTAGAAAGCACCTTCTACATCTTTATGAATAACTTCGATATCTGATAATGATGTTTTTGCTTTTGGATCCCAGTTAATAATGTATTCTCCACGGTAAATTAAGCCTTTTTCATATAAAGTTACGAATACTTTTTTAACAGCATCTGATAGCCCTTGGTCTAATGTGAAACGTTCACGGCGATAGTCAACTGAAATCCCCATTTTTGCCCATTGTTCACGGATATGGCTGGCATATTCTTCTTTCCATTCCCATGTTTGTTCTAAGAATTTTTCACGTCCAAGGTCATAACGAGATAAGCCTTCTCCACGTAATTTTTCTTCTACTTTTGCTTGAGTCGCAATTCCAGCATGGTCCATACCTGGTAACCATAATGTATCATACCCTTGCATACGTTTTTGACGAATAATCATATCTTGTAATGTAACGTCCCACGCATGTCCTAAGTGTAATTTACCAGTTACATTTGGTGGTGGAATAACGATTGAATAAGGTTCTGCATTTGGATCTTCATTTGGATGGAAGACTCCTGATTCAACCCACCATTGATATTTTCCTGCTTCAACTTCTTGTGGTTGAAACTTTGGTGACATTTCTTTTGCCATTCTTTTTCCTCCTTGATGAAATAATTTTGATACAATAAAAAAATCCTATGAAGATTTACTTCATAGGACGATTATTTTCGTGGTACCACCTAATATTCGCATCATAACTGATGCCTTTAACGTTGTTAACGAAGTCTACTCCGAGCTAAGTTACTATCATTCCCCTAGCCAACTTACAAGCTACCTTCATACAAATTTGTTAAGAAGTTTCACCAACCCTTCTCTCTCTATCAACTAAAATTCGTATTACTCCTCTTGTGCAATGCTTTTATTCTATGGAATATAGTCTACCATTGTTTAAGAATACTTGCAAATGATTTTCCTTGCATTTATCCCACTTATTTTTTCAAGAAACGACGCATTGAGAAAATTGACCCAAATGATCCAATTAATACTCCAACTCCTGCCATCGCCCAAGATAAACGATATAAGAACGGATTTGGTGCTAGTAAACTAAAATTCGATCCTGCGAAGAAATCACTTCCACCTTTATAAATCCATAAATATAACGCCCATAATAGAGTAATCGGCACTATCGATCCAAGTAATCCAATGAAACCTCCCTCTAAGAAGAAAGGCCAACGAATATAAGCTTTGGTAGCTCCAACTAATTGCATAATTTCAATTTCAGTTCTACGGGCATGAATTGTTGCACGAATTGTATTAGAAATTAAGAACAGAGCAATAATAATTAATACAGCAATAACTCCTATTCCTACATTTCGAGCTGTTGCAATAACTTTAAATAAAGTATCCGCACGAGCTCCACCATAATTTACACGAGCTACGTATTCCATTTTTTCAATCGTAGTGGCAACTTCTTTTGTTTGCTTTGGATTTTTTGTACTTACATCAAATGCATTTCTTAAAGGATTACTATCATTTTTAAACAACTCAAATTCTTGAGCAACACTCTTTGTAATATCCTCTAACTCCTCATCTTTTGAACGGAATTTTACTGTAGAAACTGCTTCTAAAGCTTCAATTGCAGCTCTTAATTCTTCAGTTTTTGTTTCATCTGCTGCTAAGTCAATATAAACTCGTACATTCACGTCTTGCTCAATATCTGTCGCAATTTTATTCATATTAAATAATAACGAAACAAAAACTCCTACTAATAATAATACCATTGATACTGCAGAAATCGCTCCAAAAGTTGACCAACCATTTCTGAATAAGCTTTTAACCGCATCACGAATATGACGCAACATAGTTCTAATCTTCATATCCGTACTCCCCTTCCTCTTGGTCACGGACAATGCGTCCCATTTCAATTGCCAAAACTCGATGTTTCTTTTCGTTTACAATCTGGCTATTATGAGTTGCCATTACAATGGTTGTCCCTTGTTGATTAATTCTTTCTAAAATGTCCATAATTTCCATAGAAGTTTCTGGATCTAAGTTACCTGTTGGCTCATCAGCAATTAATACAGCTGGAGTATTTACAATCGCTCTTGCAATTGCAACACGTTGTTGTTCTCCCCCTGATAACTGATCCGGGAACATAGTCATACGGTGTTTCAAGTTTACTAATGCTAATACTTCTTCAACTCGACGTTGAATCTCTTTTGGTGCTTTTTCAATTACTTCCATCGCATATGCAACATTTTCATATACGGTTAAACGTGGTAATAATTTAAAATCTTGGAAAACTACTCCTACATAACGTCTTAAATGAGGAATTTCACGTTCTCTCATTTTCGTTAAATCATATTTTCCAACGGTAATTCTTCCTTTGGTAGCTTTTTCTTGACGATACATCATTTT
>NZ_CAURVN010000025.1:0-19069 GCF_963528195.1 uncultured Granulicatella sp. | reverse complement strand
AAAAACACCCCAAAAGTTAGATTTTTCATGTCTAACTTTTGGGGTGCAGTACATTTCTCAGGCTTTTTATTATTTGCTTAATTTTGAAGCAAGACGTGATTTATCACGAGAAGCTTTGTTTTTGTGGATTAATCCTTTAGAAGCAGCTCCGTCGATTGCTTTGTGAGCAGCACGTAATAATTCTTCAGCATTTTCAGCACCTTCAGCTACTGCAGCTTCGAATTTTTTGATAGCAGTACGCATAGCAGAAGTTTGTGAGTTGTTTGCTAGTGTTGACTTTTTGTTTGTACGAACACGTTTGATTTGTGATGCGATATTTGGCAATGGGTTCACCCCTCTTTCTTACATTTATATAATCACTGATCAGTTGTCTCCAACAGGAATTATTATACAAAAGTCCTTATAAAAATGCAAGTCTTGCGATGAAATAGTATATAAAACAAGTGGATTTGGGGGACTTTTCTATCAATGAAGAATCGATATTTTGATAATTCACTCTGGTTTGTTTTCCACTTCGAGCATGCTATACTATTTAGGAATATGGAAAAAGGAGTGGAAGAATGGATCATTTTGAATTACATTCTCCCTATCAACCGCAGGGAGATCAACCACAAGCGATTAAAGAATTAGTCTCTGGAATTTTAGAAGGAAAACATGAACAAACCTTACTAGGAGCAACAGGAACGGGTAAAACTTTTACGATTGCTAATGTAATTAAAGAAGTGAATAAGCCTACTTTAGTATTAGCTCACAATAAAACATTAGCGGGGCAGTTGTATGGAGAATTAAAAGAATTCTTTCCGAATAATGCTGTAGAATATTTTGTATCTTATTATGATTATTACCAACCTGAAGCCTATGTTCCTTCTAGTGATACGTATATTGAAAAAGAATCTAGCGTCAATGATGAAATTGATAAATTACGCCATTCTGCTACAAGTGCTTTACTTGAAAGAAGAGATGTTATTGTAGTGGCCTCTGTTTCATGCATTTATGGATTAGTAAATCCTGAAAATTATAGAGAACATGTTTTATCTTTACGAGAAGGAATGGAAGTAGAACGGAATCAGTTACTTACTCGATTAGTAGAAATGCAATTTGAGCGAAATGATATTGATTTTCGAAGAGGTAGTTTTCGAGTAAGAGGAGACATTGTAGATATTTTCCCTCCAGGTCACGATTCTTCTGCCATTCGTGTGGAATTTTTCGGTGATGAAATTGAAGCTTTAAAAGAAATTGATGTTTTAACAGGAGAAGTGAAAGCTACCGTAGAACATGTACCTATTTTCCCAGCCGCTCACTTTGTATCAAATGAAGATGAAATTAGCCGGGCAGTTGCTACGATTAAAGCAGAATTGAAAGAACGTTTAGAAGAGTTAAGAGAAAATAACCAATTATTAGAAGCGCAACGATTAGAACAACGAACGAACTATGATATTGAGATGTTACTAGAAATGGGCTATTGTAATGGAATTGAAAATTATTCAAGACATATGGACGGAAGAAAACCAGGTGAAGCTCCGTATACCTTATTAGACTTCTTCCCTGAAGATGCATTATATGTTGTGGATGAGTCGCATATTACCATGTCACAAATTAGAGGAATGTTTAATGGAGACCGAGCTCGTAAAGAACAGTTAATTCAATATGGATTCCGATTACCGAGTGCTTTAGATAATCGTCCATTACGATTTGAGGAATTTGAAGAAAGAATTCCACAAATGATTTATGTTTCTGCAACTCCAGGACCTTATGAAATGGCCCATACTCCAACCGTTACAGAACAAATTATTAGGCCAACAGGCTTACTGGATCCGTTAATTGAAGTTCGACCTATTAATGGACAAATTGATGACTTAATCCGTGAAATTCATGACCGAATTGAAAAGAATGAACGAGTATTTATTACGACATTAACGAAGAAAATGTCAGAAGATTTAACCGATTACTTAAAAGAAGTCGGCATTCGTGTGAAATATCTTCATAGTGATATTAAAACATTAGAAAGAACAGAAATTATTCGAAATTTACGTCTAGGTGAATTTGATGTATTAGTCGGCATTAACTTATTAAGAGAAGGATTGGATGTTCCGGAAGTATCCCTTGTTGCCATTTTAGATGCGGATAAGGAAGGATTTTTAAGAAGTGAACGTTCATTAGTTCAAACAATTGGACGTGCCGCAAGAAATGCGAATGGACGAGTGATTATGTATGCTGATAAGATTACAGATTCTATGAAATATGCCATTGATGAAACAAATCGACGTAGAAGTATTCAAGAAGCTTATAATAAAGAACATGGCATCACTCCAAAAACAATTCATAAAAATATTCGTGATTTAATTGCAATTACTCATGCAGTTGAAAAAGAAGAAACACCTAAGACTGATTTCAAACAAATGACGGCTCAACAAAGAAGAGAAGCCATTGAAGTGATGGAATTAGAAATGCGTGCTGCAGCTAAAGACTTGAACTTTGAAAAAGCGGCACAACTTCGAGATATGATATTAGAACTTCGAGCACAATATAAATTATAGGAATAAGGATAAAGAAATGAAATGGACATTAACTTCTGATTTAAAAGAATATGAAGGGAAAATAATTCCTAGCAAAATAGAAGGATTTTATTTTTATATTGTGAGTGCTTCTGTTGAAAAAGGTTTAGAAATTATTGTAAATGATGAATTTCATGAACGGTATTCTTTATTTGATGTGACAACTACAAATAGTAAAATTGCAGAGCAATTAAGGCAAGAAGCGGAAGAGATGGTATTTCAATGGTGTTATTCAGTAGATACATCTTTAGTAGCTCTAAAAGAACAATGGAATCGTTGGATATTGGAACATATAACGCCTTATTCAGCAATGCCCTTTAAAAAATCAGCAGCTAAAGTATACAATGTGAAAGAAAACGGAAAATGGTATGCATTAATGATGGAAATTCCATTTAGTAAATTAGGAATTACAAGTGATGAAATAGCACTGATTTTGAATGTGAAGATTTCTCCAGAAGAAAAGGAGACTCTCCTTCAAAAAGAGGGAGTATTTGAAGCGTATCACATGAATAAAAAGCATTGGATTTCGATTGCATTGAATGTTTGTAAGGATGAAGCATTCATACAGGAGTGTATCGAAAACAGCTACAAATGTATTTGTTAGAAGGACAAATTCTTTACATTTTTAGAAACATTCGATATAATTTTCATCACATAGACTTATAGTAAAAAGGAGATTCATTATGGTAAATATTGCAATTGTAGGTGCAACAGGTGTTGTAGGTACAAAAATGATTGAAAGATTAGCAGAAAGTAACCTTTCTGTAGAACATTTATACTTATTAGCTTCTGCACGTTCAGCAGGGAAAGTATTACAATTTAGAGGAAAAGATTATGTTGTTGAAGAATTAACAGAAAATTCTTTTAAACGTGATATCGATTATGCGATTTTCTCAGCTGGTGGAGGAACTTCATTAAAATTTGCTCCAATCGCAGAAAAAGATGGTGTAATTGTCATTGATAATTCAAGTGCATGGAGAATGGATCCTGAGATTGACTTAGTAGTTCCAGAGTGTAATGCACCAACATTAGAAAGAAAAATTATTGCGAATCCAAACTGTTCTACAATTCAATCAGTAGTGCCATTAAAACCACTACATGAAGCGTTTGGCTTGAAGAGAGTTGCTTATACAACTTATCAAGCAGTATCTGGTTCAGGACAAGCAGGGATTAATGATTTAGTCAATGGAGAAAAAGGATTAGCGCCAACAAATTATCCTCATCCAATTTATAATAATGTATTACCGCATATTGATGTTTTCTTAGAAAATGGTTATACAAAAGAAGAAATGAAAATGATTCAAGAAACTCGTAAAATTTTAGGGTTAGATGAATCAGTGGCAATTACTGCAACTTGTGTGCGTGTGCCTGTTATGAATTCACATTCAGTAGAGATAAATGTTACTTTTGAAAAAGATACTACTCCAGAAGAAATTCGTAAAATTTTATCGAAAGCTCCTGGTGTTGTAGTTGTGGATAATCCTGCTAATAATGAATATCCAACACCTTTAATGGCAACTGGGCATGATGAAGTGTTTGTTGGAAGAATTCGTAGAGATATTTCTCAACCAAATAGTTTCCATATTTGGTGTGTGGGAGATAATATTCGTAAAGGTGCAGCAAGTAATGCAGTACAAATTGCGGAGTTAATTGAAGAAAAAGAATTACGTGGAAAATGACTTTTCTGTGGTAGCACTAAGATGCAAGCAGCCTCGCATTAGCGAGTCTCATTGCTAAATTTCGAGCCTAGGTCTCGAAATTTCCTGTACTAGAAGCCGAGTTGGCTTCTAGTACTCGTGCTACTGCGAAAAGTCATTTTTTACATGCAAAAAAGAGAAATCCAGGTTATGATTAAGTCGACGAAAACAAATCAAAGGAGGATTTCTCTCATGGATTATTGTATACGAAATTTACTAGAATTAACAGATAAAAATTGGTTAGAAACGGTGATAGAAAACCACGAAATTATTCATAAAGTTAAAGGAACTTGGACAAATACTTGTGCTTCTTGTCTATATTGTTCTAGTAAAAATGTCATTAAACATTCTCATATGGAACATAAAATTAGAATTCCGCACCTATTTGGGAGTAAGACTATTTTAGATCTAAAGGTACAACGATTTATCTGTAAAGATTGTTGTAAAACTTGGGTTGCAGATTACCCTCTTGTTCCTAAAAATAGTAATATTTCTTATGATTTAGCGTGCCAAATTATGTCGATGAGCCTGAAAAAAGGACATAAATCTGCTTTAGTCAGAAACATGTCCTTTTTGTGTTTTATTTTAAGAAATATCATTTCAGTTGGCATTTATTTCCACAAACCACCTAAAATCTGTTTTTTCAACAAATTTAAGTCTTCTTCTCTTATTTCACTATTGTCGCTAACAATATAGAGTTGGGCAAAGTAGGCCAATAAGGGACCTATACAAATACGAACCATTTGAGGAACCGTGATTTCAGGATTCACTCGTGAATCTGCTATCAATTCCTTATGGAGTACTAATAATTTATCCTGAAGAGTATTCCAAATATAAAGTTGTTCTTTTCTCAGTTTCTTATTTGAAAAAATTTCCTGAAGAATAATTTTCATCAAAGCACGATTCGTTTTGAGATAGGCCATACGATTTTGGACCAGATAATGCACCTTTTCTTCAGTCGTTTCTAAGGATAAAAGTTCTTCAAAAAAACGACCGAAAAGTCCTGGAACAACAGGGTGCAAAATAGCCGTTAATAAATCTTCTTTAGTCTTGAAATACTTGAAGAGCGTTGCTTGGCTAAGTCCCGCATGTTTGGCAATTTGTAAGGTGGAGGTCCCATTGTAACCCTTAGTAGAAATCAAATCGACCGCCGCCTGCATGATTTTTTTCTTTCCCTTGGGATAGTCTGCACCCTTTAGATAAGCTTCAAACGATTCAAATACACTCTCACTCATTTTCATCCTCGTATATTTATATTTTATACTTTACGGTAACGACGCAAGCCGACAATATTGAGAACTGTCAAAGCGACAAGGAAGACTAGTAGAACACCAATATTTGGTAAAATCTCTCCAAGTCCACGTCCGTAAAGAATAATCTGACTCATCGCATCACCTGAGTAGGTCAGAGGCAAGAATTTCCCTAGCGTTTTTGCCCAGTCTCCTATTGAATCAAGTGGAATGATTCCTGAGAAAAAGAGTTGCGGCATAATCACAAGAGGAATAAATTGCATCATCTGGAATTCTGATTTTGCCAAGGTAGACAAGAGAATTCCGAAGGCTAGTGCCACCAGAGCCAGTACCACATTAACTATTATAACATTTAACAGACTTCCGACAACCTCAATGTTCAACAGCCAGATGGCTGCTAGAACGACTACTCCTGTCTGCAGTATGCCAATAAAGCCGTAAGACAACATATAGCCGTAAACAATTTCCGAACGTTTAACTGGGGTTGCCAACAAACGATCTAGGGTTCCACTAGTACGTTCTTTCAAGAGTGCCATCCCTGAAATCAAAAAGACAAAGAAGAAAACGACGAACCCAAGCAAAATAGGAATCATTTTAGCAAAGAAGTTGGTGTCCTCGTTACCATATTCATAAGATTCCTTAATTTCAGGAGATTTTACATTTAGTTGTAATTGTGGAAGGGATTGCTTCACACGGGCTAATAATTGATTGGTGTCTTCACTGGCAATACTGGTGTGTAATACTTGTCGGGTCACCGAAGTTTTAGAGGCATCTGTATTAGCATAGGCTACATGATATTCCCCATCCTTATAAGAGATAACTGCATCTACTTGTTCATCTTTTAAAGCCTCTTTAGCTTGATCCAAGTCTTTGTATGTTTTGACACTGACATGTTCTAAGTCATCTATCCTACTTACCAAACTACTTGGCACATCTTGTATTGCTAGCTTAACAGTCACCGTTGTATTAGCCGAAAACATGAGGTTCATCAGCCACATAATAAAGACTGGTGCCACAAACATTAGGGCAAGTGTCCGTTTGTCACGTAGCAATTCTTTGATGACTTTTTTTGCAATGGCAATTGTTCTCATTTCATTCTCCTTCTGCTTTCAAAAAGACTTCTTCAATACTTGAAACACCATAAGATGCTTTTAGCTTGGATGGTGTATCAAAGGCTATGATTTTTCCACCTAATAGTAGGCCGACCTTATCTGTCAGCTCTGCCTCATCCATGACGTGAGTTGTGACCAAAATCCCTACGCCCTTGTCTCTATGCGCCTTCAACTCTCGCCAGATTTTCTTTCGAAGAGAAGGGTCGATTCCAACCGTCGGTTCGTCCAAAATCAAGAGTTGAGGGTTTCCTAAAAGCGCAATAGCCAGCGACAAGCGTCGTTTCATCCCTCCGGAATAACCAGACACGGCCTTATTTAAATGATCTGTCAAGTCTACCACTTGAGCCACATGGGTAATTTCAGCTGTCAAATCTTTTTTAGGAATCCCTTTTATCTGGCCGAAAAATTCCAAGTTTTCTTGTCCTGACAAAGCCTCATAAAGAGCATCTGACTGGGCCATATAGCCAATATCTCCCAGAATATGACGATTGGGCATGGTCTGGTCCAAGACTAAAGCGATACCACTATCTGCCTTTTCCATCCCTAACATGGTTTTAATCATGGTTGATTTACCAGCACCAGAAGGACCGATTAGACCAATGATTTCCCCAGACTGTAATTCAAAACTAACGTGGTTTAACACAAGTTGTTGACCAAAAGATATTTGTAAATTTTGTAAATGTAGCAATGTTTTCATTTACTTCCTCCTAGGTGAGCGAGCACTCACTTTTTTAAAGATAAATCTATTTTAGTGAGTGAATACTCACTTGTCAAGTGATGATTTGAATTTTTTTAAAATCGTAAAGTTTCAAAGTAACTTCTAGTTAAGTGTCAAAACTAGAAGTTAGTATGAGACTACATTTTTTGGTAGAATTAAGTATGGGACAAATGATGGTATAGAAATATGAAACACAAACATTTAACTCTATCTGATTGTATTGAAATTGAATTAGGTATTACACAAGGTTTTTCATTTAGAAAGATTGCTTCAATCATTGAAAAGGATCCTTCTACTGTTTCAAAAGAAATAAAAAAACATCTAATCGTTAAACAACCAGATGAACATGAAAAGCTTTCTCCTTGCGAGCGTTTAAATAAGCCACCGTATTGTTGTAACAATTGTCCTTTTAAGCGTAGTAAATGTGGACATTATAAACAATTTTACCACGCTTAGCATGCTCAACGATAATATGAGGCTGAATTATCTTACTCTCGTGAAGGCATTGCGCTTAATAAGGAGAGTTTCTATGAAATAAATGATATTGTGTCAGAAGGAATTCATAAAGGTCAACATTTACATCATATTATCGTAACTAACGAACTATCGGTTTCTCGTTCAACCCTTTATCGTTATGTAAAAAAGGATATATGGATGTCGCTCCTATAGATTTTCCTCGTATTGTTAAATTTAAACAAAGAAAATCTCATTAAAGTGATTAAACGTGTGGCATATGGATATCGAAATTTTGAGAATATGAAATTAAGAATCAAGATTATCAAAGGATGTTTCTTTACCCCGGTCAATAGAAAGTCATTATGATTTAAGAAAGTATGTATAGAGTCGTTTTAACTTGACAATGAGCCTCCATGGGCATGTTGAATTGGGGGAAGCGAAAAATAATATCAAATTTCACAGCCCCCAAACCGCTAATCGCGGATAACATGCCCCTGCTCATTATAAAGTTAAAACTAGATTTCGTTCATAGTTATGTTTGTGGTTGATTGTTAAATAGATTAAATCGTTAATTTTCTTCCATCTTGTTCAGTTAAAATTAAAGACTTATTTTAGTGTTAAATTTTATTCACCAACAGAATTTGTCGATGAGCCTTTCTACTTTAGGCGTGTTGGAATGAGGGGACGTATGAGAGTATAACTTTTCGGGAAATAGCATCATTTGCTATTACCCGAAAAGTTTTTTTGTATCCTCATTTGCAATTTTATTAGAGTTTGTTACAATTTAATTGAGAAATTTCAATTTAAGGAGTAAGT
Organism: uncultured Granulicatella sp.; assembly: GCF_963528195.1. GTDB lineage: Bacteria > Bacillota > Bacilli > Lactobacillales > Aerococcaceae > Granulicatella. Next base: position 10,465 of record NZ_CAURVN010000025.1, on the reverse strand, counting down.
TTTTGAAAATATTATGGAAATATGCTAGTTATTATAAAAAAGAAAGTTTGCTAGCACCTTTATTTAAATTATTAGAAGCCAGTTTTGAACTATTTGTGCCATTGGTGATGGCTCAATTAATGGATGTTGGAATTGCTCAAAATCGCCCGTCCTATATTCTAACGATGTGCGGTTTGTTAATGATTCTTGCAATTATTGGCTTAGTCGTTTCGATTACTGCGCAGTATTTTGCTGCTAAATCAGCTACGGGCTTTGCTAAGAAATTACGTTATGCTTTATTAGAAAAAATTACAACATTAGATTTTTCAACCATTGATCAACTTGGAACGGATTCACTTATTACAAAAATGACAAGTGATATTCAACAAGTTCAAACAGGTTGGAATTTATTTTTACGCTTATTACTTCGCTCACCTTTTGTAGTTTTAGGGGCAATGATAATGGCGTTTATTGTAAATGTACAAGCAGCTTGGGTATTTGTTGTGACGATTCCTGTTTTAGCGCTCATTATTTATACGATTTTATTAAAAACTATTCCTTTATTTACAAAAGTACAAGAAGGAATGGATCGTATCACTCAAAAAACAATGGAGAATTTAACAGGAGTGAGAGTTCTTCGAGCTTTTAATCGAGTGGAAATAGAACAACATACGTTTCAAACGGAGACAGACGCATTAGCGAATCAGCAAAAATTCGTCAGTCATCTATCGAGTTTAACGAATCCAATAACGATGATTATCATTAATATTGCGATTATTGTATTACTACAATTAGGAGCTATACAAATTAATACAGGAATCTTAACAAAAGGACAAGTCATCGCATTAGTAAATTATATGTCTCAAATATTATTAGAGCTCATTAAATTAGCAAATTTAACCATTCAAGTAACACGTTCCGTTGCTAGTGCTAAGAGAATTGAAGAAATATTGACGATTGAACAACAGGATGAGTTTGCATTAGAGATGGACAGTTTATCTTCAAAAGAAGAGACAGATATTGTACTTTCATTTGAAGATGTTTCTCTGAAATATGAAGGAGATAGTCATGAAGTGCTAGAAAACTTAACTTTCTCTCTAAAAAAAGGAGAAACTTTAGGCATTATTGGTGGAATAGGAAGTGGGAAAACTTCACTGATTTCATTGATTCCTAAATTTTATCGACCAACAAGTGGAACGATTCGTATATTTGGGCAATCCATAGAAACGATTCCAACAGAAGAATTAAGACAGAAAATAGGGATTGTTCCACAAAAGGCAGCTTTATTTAGAGGAACGATTGCTGAAAATTTAAGATGGGGAAATGCAGATGCTACAACTCAAGAATTATATGAAGCATTAGAAATTGCCCAAGCAAAAGAAATGGTTGAACAAAAACCAAATCAATTAGAGTATGTATTGGAACAAGAAGGAAGAAATCTATCCGGTGGACAAAAACAACGCTTGACGATTGCGAGAGCAATCGTTAGAAGACCAGAGATTTTAATTTTAGATGATAGTTTTTCTGCTTTAGATTATGCAACGGATGCAGCCTTAAGAAAAGCCATTTCAAAAGCTCCGTTTAAACCAACAACTATTATTGTCTCTCAAAGAGCGGCTTCAGTGATGCAAGCTCATCAAATCATTGTGATGGAAAAAGGAAAAATCGTAGGAATTGGAACTCATGAAGAGTTACTAGAAACAAATACGATTTATCAAGAAATAACGGCCTCACAATTTCAAAAGGAGGAACAGTAGTATGAAGCATGAAAAAATGGAAGTGTATAAAAAATTATTTCCTTATTTAAAAAACTATAGTGTTCTCTTACTATTTTCTCTCTTTTTAGCAATTGTTAGTGTGTTATCTAGTGTATGGATTCCAAAAGTAATCGGTCAAACCATCGATGCTATGATAGGAGTTGGAGAAGTACAATTTTCGATTGTGACAAATGGAGTATTATGGATTTTTGTGCTAGCACTAATCAGTATGGTGAGTCAATATGTGATGAGTTTATGTCATAATCATATTGCTTATGGCATGGTGAAATCATTGAGAGATGATGTCTTTATTCATTTATCTAAAATGCCCTTAAGTTATTTAGATTTAAAAGCCCATGGTTCTCTTCAAAGTATTGTTATTTCGGATACAGAACAAATGGCAGATGGATTGTTATTAGGATTTTCTCAATTATTTACAGGAATCTTAACGATTATCAGTACATTATTTTGGATGTTTAGTATTCAACTAACAATGACAATCGTTGTCCTTCTTTTAACGCCTATTTCATTTGTTGTTGCCTCCTTTATTGCTAAAAAAACATATGATTTATTTCATGACCAATCAACATTAAGAGCGGAACAAACAGCCTTTACACATGAAACGATTACTGGAATAAAAGTAGTTCAAGCGTATAGTCAAGAAAAAAATGTATTAGAAACTTTTGATAAAATGAACAAAAAGTTAGCAGACCGTTCCTTAAAAGCTATTTTCTATTCTTCGATTACGAATCCAGCAACTCGTTTTGTGAACAGCTTAGTGTACACAGTAGTAGGATTAGTGGGAGCATTTTTTGTATTGAACTCTCAATTAAGTATTGGGCAATTAGCAGCATTTTTAACGTATGCGAATCAGTATACAAAACCTTTTAATGAAATTTCAGGTGTGATGACTGAGTTTCAAAATTCAATTGCTTGTGCAAGCCGTGTATTTGAATTGATGGAAGAGCCTGTTGAATCTGAAGAAGGAAAAGAAATCAATTTACCAGAAATGATTAAAGGGGAAGTACAATTTGAACAGGTGTCATTTTCTTATCAAAAAGACCAATCCCTCATTGAGAATTTTTCTTTAGAGGTAAATCCTGGGGAAAAAATTGCGATTGTAGGACCAACTGGAAGTGGTAAGAGTACATTGATTAACTTATTAATGCGATTTTATGAAGTCGATAAAGGATCTATTACCATTGATGGCATACCCATAAAAGACATGAGCAGACAGCAATTGAGACAATTATTTGGAATGGTATTACAAGAAACATGGTTGCAATCGGGGACCATTCGAGAAAATTTAATTTTAGGAAATCCCAATGCAACCGATGAAGAAATTCAACAAGTATTAATGCAATGTCAATTAGATAAAATGATTGAAAAGCTACCACAAGGATTAGAAACACCTCTTCAACGACAAGGAGAAGACTTCTCACAAGGACAGAGACAACTCTTGTCCATTGCTAGAGTAATGCTAAGCCAGCCATCAATGCTTATTCTTGATGAAGCGACTTCTTCCATTGATACAAGAACAGAGTTGAAAATTCAACAAGCTTTCCAAACATTAATGGAAGGGAAAACAAGTTTTATTGTGGCTCATAGACTTTCAACGATTCAAAATGCAGATAAAATATTAGTGTTGAAAGATGGACAAGTGATAGAACAAGGAACACATGAAGAACTGATTGCAAGGCAAGGATTTTACCAACATCTTTATCAAAGCCAATGGATGAATGAGTAAGAATTTAAAAAGACTTTTCTTCAGTAGCAGAACATATCGTAAGCTATGAGGAAAAGTCTTTTGATTTTTTGTTTGAGAGAAGTATTAAGCTTGGAATTCTTCCAAAGCTAAGCTAGCTTCTTCCCATTCCATCATTACTTCTTCTAATGATTCATTTAAGTTTTGTAAAGTTTGTTGAAGTTCACTAGAACGAGTAGGATTCGTATAAACTTCTTCTAACGTTAATTCTTCATGAACGGAAGAAATTTCTTGTTCGATTTGATGAAGTTTTTCTTCTAACTGTTCTACTTGTCTTGTTAGAGTACGAAGTTGTTTTTGTTCTTCTTTTGAACTTAAGTAATTTTTCTTAGTATCGGTCAAAGCTACTTCTGCTTGAACGACAGGAGTGGCTTCTTCTTGTTTTAAGGCATCAAGCTCTTGTTTCTTTTCAATATAGTAATCGTAATCTCCTAAATACAAGGTACTTCCTTCAGGAGTGATTTCTAAAATAGAAGTTGCCACTTGATTAATGAAATAACGGTCGTGTGAAACAAAGCAAATTGTTCCATCATATTCAATGAGCGCTTGTTCAAGAACTTCCTTACTATCGATATCTAAGTGGTTCGTTGGTTCGTCGAGTAATAAAAAATTATCATGTTCTAATGAAAGTTTTGCTAAAGCAAGTCTTGCTTTTTCTCCCCCACTTAATTGAGCAGTAGACTTTTCAACATCTTTTCCTGAAAATAAGAAACTTCCTAAAATTGTACGAATATCTTTTTCAGGCATCGTCGTATGTCGGCTCCAAAGTTCTTCTAAAACAGTTGTTTTAGAGTTTAGTCCAGTTAAATTTTGATCATAGTAACCGACTTGAACATTAGCTCCAAATGAACTTTCTCCTGCAATCCATGGAATTTCTTGTGTTAGAGATTTTAATAAAGTTGATTTACCAATTCCATTTGGACCAACAATCGCAATTGCTTCTTGTTTGCGGATATTTAAATTAATTGGTCCCGCTAGCGTTTGCCCGTCATATCCAATAAAAGCATCTTGCACATTTAAAACTTGATTCCCAGATTCTTTTTGAACAGAAAATGAAAAACGAGCAGATCTTGAATCTGACTGTGGTTTTTCAATTCGTTCCATTTTTTCTAATTGTTTTCTACGGGATTGTGCTCGTTTCGTCGTAGAGGCACGAACAATATTTTTCGCAACAAATTCTTCTAATTTTTGAATTTTTTCTTGTTGTTTTTCATAAGCTTTTTGTTGTAGTAAGAAACGATTTTCACGTTCAGTTACATAGTATGAATAATTACCCTTATAATATTCGCAAGTGTGATGATGAATTTCATATACTTCTTGACAGACTTTATCTAAAAAGTATTGGTCATGGCTGACAATCAGTAGTGATACGGGTGAAGATTTTAAGTAATCTTCTAACCATGTTAATGTTTCAATATCTAAATGGTTCGTAGGTTCGTCTAAAATTAAGATATCATGTTTTTCTAATAAAATTTTAGCTAAGGCTAAACGAGTTCTTTGTCCACCGGATAATTGTTGAATAGGCTTATCATAATCTTCAGGATAAAATTGGAATCCATGTAAGACAGAACGAATTTCACCTTCATAGCCATAGGCGTTCATTTTATTTAATTGTTCTTGTAAATCATCGTAACGTGTTAATGTTTGTTGGTAGAGTGATTCATTGGCTAGTACGTCTGGATTTCCTAATTTATCAGCTATTAAAAGAGCTTCCTGTTTTAAAGCTTCAACGCCTTTAAATAATTCAATCATTTCCTCCCAAATTGTATTTTCAGAATCGACTGAAGCATATTGATCTAAGTAACCGATGGAAAGGTCTTTTTTCTTACTGACCATTCCTAAACTAGGTTCTTCAATTCCGGCTAAAATTTTTAATAATGTTGATTTTCCTGTTCCGTTTCTTCCCACTAATGCAATACGAGAACGTTCTTGGACTTCAAGGGAAATATTTTCAAATAGTACATCTGGGCCAAAATGTCTAGCTAGCCCTTGACCTTGTAATAAAATCATGTCATAATCCTCTTTCTATGCAGTTTCAAATTTATTCTATCACACATATGGTAAGTACAAAAGTTTTTAATGTTCTATCTCTAAATGTAAGATTGAGAAAAAATCACAATATGCTTGAAATGTGAACATTTTAAGAAATATGTAGAATAAAATGTATAAATCTAATAAATTTATGTAAAAACAAGCATATTGCTTGTGAAAAATATGAAACTTATGCTAGAATATTTATGAAATTTGATATAAAGGAGACTGAAAAATGAAAAAAATTGAAATTCCAAAAGCTACCGCAAAGCGCTTAGCAATTTATCATCGTTATTTAAGATTTTTACATGATGCAGGAAAACGCCGTATTTCATCAACAGAATTAAGTGATGCAGTTAAAGTAGATAGTGCGACAATCCGTCGTGACTTCTCATATTTCGGAGCGTTAGGAAAACGTGGTTATGGTTATGATGTGGAGTATTTATTAGACTTCTTCAGTCAACAATTAAATCATGATCGTTTAACAAATGTTGCTTTAGTGGGAGTGGGAAATTTAGGACAAGCTTTATTAAACTATAATTTCCACCAAAGTAATCATGTAAGAATTAGTGCTGCGTTTGAAGTTGACGAAAGTATGGTAGGAAAAATTGTGAGTGGAGTTCCAGTTTATTCTATGAACGATTTAGTAGAACAACTTCGTGTGCAACAAATTCAAGTGGCAATTTTAACTGTTCCTCAAGAAGTTGCTCAAGAAACTGCTAATTTATTAGTGGAAGCAAATGTTCGTGGTATTTTAAACTTTACACCGCTTCGTTTAACTGCACCGGATCATATTCGTGTTCAAAACGTTGACTTAACAAATGAATTGCAAACTTTGATTTATTTCTTAGACAATAACAACAATAATAACTAATTGTAAAAACATCTTGTAAATGCGAGGAGCATTTATGAGATGTTTTTTGTCGTAAATGACTTTATCTATAGTAGCAAAGGACGGCAGCAAACCTTCGGTTTCATGCCTAAACTTTGAGCCTAGGGTCTCAAAGTTTCCTGTATTAGAAGTCGAAGCGACTTCTAATACTGCTGCTACTATGAAAAGTCATTGTCCATTGTCAAAATATGTCTGATGTAAAAGTTCTGTTGAAAAATTTTCTAATCGTATTGTTTTTTTTTAATTAAACTATAATCTGAATTGGAAGTGGTTTAAGCTTCTAAAATTTAATGTGAAGGAGGTAACATCATGTTTTTTAATCGAGTAATGTTTGTATTTTAGATTTTTATGGAGGAAATTTAATGTATCGTTATATTCGTAAAAGTATGAAACCATTTATTGCCTTTTCTTTCGTTAGTATGCTTGGGGCAGTATCTGTTGTTTTTATGGCTTATATTATTAATTTATTAGTAGAAACTATCACAGAAGGTAAATTTGAAAATTTTATATGGATTGCAGTTTTATCCTTTGTTTATGTATTGATTGATTCATATTTAGATTATGCAGTAGATGTTGTAAATGAAAGACTTACGCAGGAATTAATGTATCACATTCGAGAAGATTTACTCGAATCAATTGAAAGTCAGTCCATTGTGGAGTTTGAAAAATTAGGTAGAGATTACTACTTAAATATGTACACAAAAGATTTAGAAACTATTGAAAGTGATTATATTAAAGAATTGTTAAGTATGTACAATGATGTATGGGTATTTATTTTAGGATTCGTATCTGCCATAGTCATTAGTCCTTTATTTGCTATTTTAATGATTGGATTAAGTTCATTACCATTTGCGTTGCCATATTTTTCAAGAAAAATTTTAGGAAATGCAAAATTAAATTTATCTCAAATCAATGAAAAGTATTTATCGTTATTAACAGAAATATTCGATTCTTTTACAACTTTAAAAGTATATGATGTTTTTCCATTATTTAATCAACGTTTAAGAAGTAAAAGTCGTGAATTAGTAGAAGCAAAGGTATACGTAACTCATACTAATAAATTTGTTTATGCAATTTCTTATGGATTGAGAATGTTTGTAAATGTATTCTCTTGGGTATTAGGAGGTTATTTTGTATTAAACCATTCGGTTACTTTAGCAGTATTTTTTACAATTAAACAATTAACACAATATGTAGCATATCCTATTCAAGGATTTGGAGCGAGTTATACGGAAGTAGTCGCTGCTAAAAGTGTGAAAGATAAAGTGTTTGAAATCATTGATCAAAGAAACATTGAAGTTGTAAAAGAAGAATCTAATATCCAAAAAATTATTTTTGAAGATTTTTCGGTAAATTTTGATGAAAAACTAATATTTCAACATTTGAATCTTCAATTAGAAAAAGGGAAAAAGTATCTTTTGATTGGTGAAAGTGGTTGTGGAAAATCAACCTTTTTAAAATCGCTGATTGGTTCAATTCCTGTTGAAAATCATTCATTGAAATTTCAATTAGAAAATGGGAAATTATTGGATAGTTCTGAATTAGAAAAAATTTCTCATCAAATATCTTATATTGGACAAGAAACTTCACTATTTCAATTATCATTAAAAGAGAATATTAGCTTGCAAAATTCTATTACAGATGGTCAGTTTCAAGCGTTATGTAAGCAAGTTGGATTAGAAAAATGGGCTGATCAGTCAACGGAGTTTGATAGTATTCTTTCAACTGCATCAGGTGGTGAAAAGAGAAGAATTGATTTGGCGAGATTACTATTCTTTGACAGAGAGATTTTATTATTTGATGAACCGACTGCTGGTTTGGATGCTCAGAATCGCTTGAAAGTAGAAGAAGTAGTGAAACAGTTAGAAAATAAATTAATCGTTTATAGTACACACCAATATGATGAAGAATTTATGCAACAATTTGATTATTGTTTAGAAATTAAAGATGGAAGCATTGTGATGAGAGAGATAAGCGTAAATGACTTTATCTGATAGTAGCAAAGAGGACGCAAGCAGCCTCTCAATGCGAGTCTCATTGCTAAACTTTGAGCCTAAGGTCTCAAAGTTTCCAGTATTAGAAGTCGGAGCGACTTCTAATACTTTTGCTACTATGAAAAGTCATTACTTATGTTATGGAAGGATGTAACGGTTTGATGTGGAGTACTTAAAGCGTAAAAGACTTTGTCTATAGTAGCAATGAACGGCAGGAGTGATAGAAATCAAAGTGACTTCTATTACTCCTTTTTCTATGAAAAGGCATATTCTTTTAGAATACTATTTACTAAAACTCTACTTTGGGATATAGTGAACAATAATGCTGAAAAAAGGGAGAAATGAAATATGCTGAGTTTATTAAAATTATTCCAATCGATTCCAAAGAAAATTCTTTTGCTCATTGTTATTGGGATGGGTATTACGGCATTGGATGGAATTGTAATTCCTTATTTTATTTCCAATTTAATCGAAGTGGGAACTTCTAAAAATGTTTCGGATTTAGTACTTATTTCGATTGTTGGGATATTAGGGTATGGTTTTGTTCGTTTTGGAGTGTTTATTTGGGATGAATTTCAACAACGACTATTAAAATTATTGTCGATTCAAACGAAAGAAAAATTGATTACGAATTATTATGCAGGTGACTTTGAACAAAGTGAAGTGGAATCCATTTTATTAACGGAATGGAATTTGATTCAGCAACAAGGAATTGTTTCGTTTATTAGTTTTGTCTATTGTCTGACTTTTTCGTTTGTTACCTTTATTTATATCACTATTTTAGATTTGAAAATGACAATTATTTTCTTGGCTTTTGCGATTTTACCTTTGCTCATTCCTCATTTGTTTACGAAGAAAATTAAAGTGAAGGCACAAGAGTGGTCACAGAATAATCAACAATATATTGCAAGGCAACATGAGTTCATTGATTATAAACGTGTGATTAAAAATTTTCGAGTAGAATCGATTGCCATTTCGAATTTGGGTAGTAAAATTCGTGCCACGGAAGAAGATTATTATCAAATGAATCATTTACGTTTTCTTTCAAAAATATTAGCGAATTTAGTATCCGGAATTAGTTCTTTTCTTCCTTTAGCAATTGGAGTTTATTTCTCTATTCAAGGTGATTTGAAATTATCTGTTGTCATGGCAATTTATTTAGCAAGTGATCGTATTATTAGTCCATTATTAAATGCAATGGATTTTTATCAAAAAATGAATACAACGATTCCAATGGTTCAGCGGATGAATAAATATTTGGAGTTTGAACCGATGAAGGAAGAAGAAGTGCTTGTCACAGATGTTTTTCCTATTCAATTAACAAATATTCATTTGACAGTAAAAGAACATACGATTTTGCAGGAGTTACACTTTATGATGAATAAGGGAGAACGGATTTTATTAATGGGGCCATCAGGAAGTGGGAAAACAACTTTATTAGATTGTATTTATGGAGATATCCATCCACAAGCTGGGCAAATAAGCTTTGCAGGAGTTGAGGTATCTGAGACGAATAATGCTTTTCAAAAAGTTAAAATTGGCTATTTTATGCAAGAATCTACTATTTTCATGAATTCATTAGCGTTTAATCTAACTCTTGGTGAAGAGTATTCTGTAGAACAGATGGAGAATGTTTTAAAAGAAGTGCATTTGTCTTATTTACTTGAACGATATGATTTATTGGATGAAACTGTAAATTTAGTTGACAATTTATCTGGAGGAGAAAAAGCCCGATTATGTTTAGCTCGATTATTGCTTCGTTCTTATGAAGTATTATTAATGGATGAATTTTCTTCTGCAGTTGATGAAGAAACTACTACTTTTATTCGAGAACTATTAAAAGACAGACAAATTAGTTTCATTGAAATTTCTCATCGTATACCGAAACATCCAGAGGACTATCATAAGATTTATGTGTTGGAAGATGGAAAGTTAAAAGTAACTGAGAAAATTTAAATGGAATGAAAGTATATTTATTGAAAAGGACACTTTATGAAGTGACCCCAAAAAGTTAGACTTTTTTTGAGACGACTTAAGTCGTCTCTTT
>NZ_CAURVN010000024.1:0-19715 GCF_963528195.1 uncultured Granulicatella sp. | reverse complement strand
AAGAGACGACTTAAGTCGTCTCAAAAAAAGTCTAACTTTTTGGGGTCACTTCATTATCCATTATTGTCCTTGTCTTCTTACCGGAGCAACAGGAACAGCAGTATTTTGTTGTTGTCTTACTGTTGCTGTTTGAGCATTTTGTTGTACTTGACGATTCCCAGCTTGAGGATTAGTTTGTTGGGCTTGTCCATTAGGTGTTGAAGGTGTAGATGAAGAACTTTCTTGATGGAAGTATGCATCATACACTTGTTTTGTAATCCCTGCTGCAAAGTCTGCAGGAATTCCATTTGAAAAATATGGAGCTACCACGGATACAACAATTTCTGGATTATCAGAAGGTGCGTAAGAAGCAAATGTCGAATTTTCTACTTCTTTTTGTTTAAATTGTGGTAATGGTCCACCATAGAACGCTTCTACTGTCCCTGTTTTACCAGAAACAGAAGGTGTATAATTTCTAAACGTATAAGCTGAAGTTCCGTTTTGACCATGTGTTACACGATATAATCCTTCTTTAATATGATCGATTAAACTAGATTCCACTTGTAAAGAATTCATAATTTTTGTTGGAACAACTGTCTCTAAAACTCCAATCCCTCCATCTTTACCTGTTGAATGGATCTCTTTTACTAAACGAGGGGCAATACGTGTTCCACCATTTGCAATAGTAGCCATATATTGAGCTAATTGTAATGGTGTATATAAATCAAACTGACCGAACGCAAAGTCCAGTGCTGAGAAGGCAGCACCTGTTCCACCATTATAACCTTTTCCTTCATTTGGTAAATCAATTCCGGTACGTACACCTAAACCAAACTGAGCATAGTACTCACGTAATTTATCAAAAACGCTAAGATTAATATTTAATTTTCCACCTTTTTTATATTCATATTGACCACCCATACGCATGGCTAACTTAATCATATAAACGTTAGAAGAACGTTCAATTGCATCCAAATCTGTTAATGGAATTTTCCCATCCCTGTTAAATACAGAACTTTTTGGAGCAGAAGCTTCAAATTCAATTGGCTCATCGACAATCGTATTATCTTCTCGTGTAATAACTCCATCCATGTAAGCTGATAGAACTGTAGCTGCTTTAACTGCAGACCCCATCCCGAAAGATCCATTAATCGCACCTAGAGCATCATCTTCAATTCCAGTAACCACATAATTTTCGTTATATTTTTTCTTTTTACCAGTAATCCCTAAAATATCTCCAGATTTTGGATTCATTGCTACAACATACACTCGGTCAGCTGTTGCATCTGATAGACCTTCTACAGCTTTTGTAACAATATCTTCCAATTTCTTTTGGAAATCTGTATCAATTGTCATTACTAAATTAGAACCAGCTTTTCCACCATAACGTTCTTCATGATTGACTACTTCTCCACGATTATTTGTTTGGCTTTGAACCACTGTTTTTGTTCCACTTAAAACTGATTCATATTGTTCTTCTAAATAACTAGTTCCTACACGGTCATTTAATGAATAACCTTGTGTTAATAGAGAACGAACTCTATCAGAAGGTAAACCGGTTGTTTCAGAAGATACTGAGCCTAAAATTGTCTTCAACATATCTCCCATTGGATATTCACGATCCCAATCTGAATCAATATCAATCCCTTTTAACTCTCCAAGACGTTCACTAATACGAGCAACTTCTTGTTCTGTTACAGAATCATTTTTAATCGTAACGGTTGATAAGGCATAAGCACTATTCATCTTCGTAAAAATCGCAATCGCTTGTTTTTCACTATCCGAATAATTAATTTGATCCTCTGTTATATGCGCTAATTGCATTTCATATGTTTGACTATTAGATAAGCCTTCTTTTGTAATTTTCTTTTTTTCTTCCGAAGTTAGTAATTTACTAGCGTCCTCTGGATGAGTGGCAAACCAATAATCTTTTAAATCTCGTTCTCTTAATTTACTAGTATCTACTGTAATGAACTCTGTCAATTTTTTGGCTGTTTCTAACATACTAGCTGTTGTCGCATCTGAAGAACGTGTAAAATTGACGGCTAATTTTGGTTTGTTTCCTACTAATACCTTACCTTTACTATCATAAATTGAACCTCTTGGTACTGCTTTTTTAGCAGTAGAAGTTTCTGTACGTTTCACTAAGGCGATGAAATCATCCCCTTTAACTAATTGAACATACGCTAATCGTCCGATTAATGCCATAAATGAAAAAAACACGATAAAAAATAATAAATTTAATCGAAATGGAATATGTGATTTTTTCTTTAAAGGACGATTTTTTCTTTTATTAATCATGTATTCACATCCATCTTTTAATATTCACTGCTCCATTATAGCATAATTTAGATTTGGTTTAGTAATAAATCTATCAGATTTTAAAATAATTTAACGAAATAAAATAGATTTTTAATCATCCTCTTTTTATGAAAGTTACAAATTTAAATGTTCCTGTATTCTATTTTGTGATATACTTTTCATAAAAAGTTTATTGGAGGATGTTATGAAAAAGTTACCTTTAGCCTTTTCTGGTTGCCTTCTTGGGTTAGCTGGCGCTGGAAATCTTATTTTAGACACATTACCAGAACTATCTCATGTATTTAGCATTATGGGATTAGTCTTATGGATTTATTTTCTTGTTACACATTTACTAGATTGGAAAGAAGCCCAGCAAGAATTAAAGAAACCACCTGTTTTATCAGGAATGGCTACTTTCCCTATGGCAGGAATGATTTTAGCTACTTATGTACTACGTACAGTTCCAAGTGTACCTCTCTTAGCACAAGTTCTTTGGTGGTTCTCATTCCTATTAGATATTGGACTAATCACTTATTTTACAATTCAATTATTAACTTCAAAAGAAAAAATTTATGCAACACCATCTTGGACCGTTTTATATGTTGGAATTGCTGTTGCTGCACTAACCTATCCAGTTGTAGGTATTATCCAAATAGCTTATTCAACGATTCTTTTTGGATTTCTCTTAACCTTTTATTTATACCCACGTATTTATAAAGATTTAAAGCAAAAGCCACTTCCTACAACATTATTAGGACAAGAAGGGATCTATTGTGCTCCGTTTTCTTTACTACTAGCTTCGTTAGTACGTGTATGGGGACAACAGTTACCAACATGGGGATTAATCATGATGATGATCGCATCTCAGGCATTTTTCTTATTTGTTTTAAGTCGCTTGCCTTATATCTTAAAACATGGATTCCAACCTGCATTTTCAGCTTTAACATTCCCAACCATTGTTACAGCAACTTCCTTAAAAATGGCTCAAGGAATGCTACAAAATTCTCTATTGAATATATTCGTTACTGTCGAAATACTCATTAGCTTGACGATTTTAATTTTTGTCTTATTTAGTTATCTAATCTGGACGAAAAAATCTTCAAACTAAAACAAGAAAAGAGGTAAACACTATTTTGAGTGTCTACCTCTTATTTTTATAAATTAACGTAAAGCTCCAATTGTACGAGCAATTTCTTCAAAACTACTATTTGGTTGAATTTCAAATGTTCCTGCCAAAATATTTTCTGCAATATTATTTTCTAATAAATAATCTACAAATGCTTTAGAATCAGTGATAACTCCTGCTTCTTTTAATTTACGAGCAACATCACTTGAAACTTCTCCACTTTCAACTGTAATTGTTACAGGTTTATCTGCAACTTTAGCAGTTGATTTAGTAGTTGCTTCAGTTGTTTGTGTAGCTTGCGTTGTAGCTGCAGTTGTTTCTTCAGTCGTTTTAACAGTATCTGTTACTAATGGTAAATGAACACTATCTAATTGACTTTTCAATGATTCTGGAACAAATGGCCATGCCACAGTTGCTAAAGCTAAGAAAATTGCTGATAAAAGAAAACCTACACCTAAAGAGCGAAATTTTGTTTTACTCATATTACCCCTCCTTAATGTGATCCTGATTCAAAATAGCTATCAATCACTAATTGAACAGTTGAAACTGGAACATTTAATTGTTCAGCAATTTCTTCATAAGAAGCGCCATGACTAAATAAAGTTAGGATATGTTTACGAGTAATGCTGTGTAAATCTTCCTCTTCTTCTGGTTGTGAAATAGTTGGTTCAGTATATGTTGGCTGTGGCTCAAATACTGGTTTTTCTTCTTTCACTTCAAATCTTGGAGTGAAAGTTGGTTCTGGCTCAACAACCGGTTGTGGAATAAATGTAAATTCTGGTTCAGGTTGTGGAGTTTGTTCAACAGGAGCACGATAAATTGGTGTCCCTTCTAACTCTTGAATTTTTTTCTTTAAAGAATACACTTCTCGATTTAATTCTAATAAACCTTCGCTTAATTCATCTAATTCATCTTCATATTGATTGTCTTTTAAGAACAATGAAATGAATAAGAAAAATACAGCTAAAGCTAATAATGCTACTACTACGATCCAAACGTGCATTTTCTCACCTCATTAAAAATATATTTACCTCTATTGTAAAGAATGTTTGAAAAAATCGCAAGTTTATTTTATTACAAGCAGATTACATCTTTACTACTGTATCATAAATCCTAATAAAATAAGAAAATTGTATTTTCATGCATCTCTATTAATCTTGATGAATTTGTTTTTCTTTATGACTTAACACTAATAATTTTTGTCTTAAATCTTCTTCCATATTCGTTAATTCAACTTCCGCTTTTCTTCTTCTTGCTCTACCCTCTTGTTGAATCTTCAATGTTTCTTCTAATGTTTCAATTAAATCTTTTTGAGTTTTTTGTAATGTTTCTAAATCAATAATGCCTCGTTCATTTTCACGAGCTGTTTCAATTGTAGAAATTTTCAACATTTCTGAATTTTTTTGAATTAATTGATTTGTTGTTTCTGACACTTGTCTTTGTGCAGTTACAGCATCTTTTTGGCGTAATAATGTCATCGCAATTGCAATTTGGTTTTTCCATAATGGAATGGTTGTTGTAATCGATGATTGAATTTTTTCAGCTAATGCTTGGTTTGTATTTTGAATTAAACGAATTTGTGGTGCTTGTTGAATCGTCATTTGTCTTGTTAATTTCAAGTCATGATTTCTTTTTTCTAGGCGGTCTAGGAATTGTTCTAAGTCATTTACAACTTGTACATCCATTTGGTCTCCTGTTACACGTGCTTTTTCTAAAGCTTCAGGAATTAATGTTTCTTGTAATTCAACTAATTTTAATTCTCCAGCTGCAATATAAATATTTAAAGCATCAAAGAAATCTTTATTACGTTGATATAATTGTTCCAATGATAAATTATCATTTAATAATCCATTTTTTTCATGGTCTAAACGAATCGCAATTTTATCAACTTGTGATCCCACTTCTTGATATTTTGCTTGCATTTCATAAATACTCTTCTTAATTTTTCCAAAGAATTTTTGGAAGAATCCTTGATTTTCAGCTACTAAATCATTTGGGTCAGTTTCATTTAAACGCTCCATTAAGTCGTTTAAAATATCCCCAATTTCTCCAGTATCTTTTGCTTGTACATGAGAAAGCATTTGATGAGAAAATTCCCCTAATTGTTTTTGAGCTGCAGCTCCATAACTAATAATCGCTTGTAAATTTGTTTCATCAATTTGTTTAGCTAAAGCACGAGCTTGTTCTTGATGTTTTTCATCCAATGTATCGATTAATTTCTTTGGACTTGCTTCTGTTTGTGTTGCTGGAAAATCATGAGATACTTCTGATAATGGTGTTACACTCACTTGTTCACCAAATGGATTTTGAATTAAATCTTCTACTGTTGTTTGTTTTTCTGTCATGTATATTTCCCCCTAAAAATCTTCAAATTCTTCTTTTTGAGATTGCTTTTGAATATATTCCTTTTCTAAATTTAAATCACTAAAATCTTGTGCTTGAAATTTTTGATAGTCAGCCTCAATCTGTAGACAACAGTCATCTATGAAGTCCATTGTTTGATCCAACATTTGGTAAGTTTCCTGTGTTTTAGAAATATGTTGTTCGATTTCAATATATTTTCCCATCATTTCTTCTAAACCTGGTAAATACGTATTTAAAAATTTATCAACGGCGTGTAATCGTTCCGGATGTTGGACAATTTCTTTGAAATAATCTTTTAAAACAGTCACGATTTGATAACGATTTGCTATCGCTTCTAATTTATTATTTTGCTTTGTATAAACTTCGATTTGTTGAATTTGAGTTTTTGCTCGATTCATTTTTTCTCTAAAAAAGGCTACATCGCTTTCTGTTAGACCTGCCTTATTATAAATCTCTTGTTGCTTTTCTGATGGTCCCTCTAATTCTTTTTCTTTATGTAAGTATGTTTTCCAATTTGGTGGATTCATTTCTTTACGGAATAGAACATAGAAAAATATTCCATAGCATAATAAAATAAATAGAAACATTTCTGCAGAACTATGCATTCTTACAAAAACTCTTGAACTGACTGCTACAAAGAAAAATAGCTTAATAGCTTGAATAATATGTTTCTTCATAAGACTTCTCCTTTATCAACTCTCTTAGGAAAATTATAGCATATTCTCATCCCACGACAATGGGACAAAAGTATGATTTCGTAATTTCTCTAAATAAATACTATAGAAAAAATTTTGTAGCTAGTAAAGGACGCCAGCAGCTTCGCATTGCGAATCTCATGGCTAAAATTTGAGCCTTGGTCTCAAATTTTCCTCTAATAAAATCTAATATATCAGATTTTATTACTACTAGTACAAATTTTTTTCTATAGTATTTTTATCATTAGTAAATAATTTTCTGTAACTTTCCTATAAAACCGCTTTCAAAAAAATAAATTTATAGTATAATAAACGTATAAAATGATAAAGGAGTTAGGTGTAATGTGTAAGATTAAGTCTTTGACGAAAGATGACAAATTGTTTTCAATCCTTCTTATTTGTCTTTTGCTATTTCATTATTTTATTAGTGGACATTCCTTACTTTGGATTCTCTATGAATTTGTCATAGCAACAGGAGCTTACTATTTAGTATCTAAATCACCTCTAAGTGATAAGTTTTCTACTTTAGCAAAGAACATAATTGCTGTTTGCTTAATGATTCTTTTAATCGCTCCTCCATTATTTGTTTCTAAAAATAACTCTTGGATTTACCGAACAACTGAATCTGTCGAACAAAACAATTAAAATAAGCTATAAGTAAATATTAAAGAAAAAATTTTGTAGCTAGCAAGGACGCCAGTAGCCCCTTACGGGTCTCTTGGCTAAAATTTGAGCCTGAGTCTCAAATTTTCCTCTAATAAAATCTAATATATCAGATTTTATTACTGCTAGTACAAAATTTTTTTCTTTAATATTTTTATCGTTAGTAAACAATTTTCTGTAACCTTACACTAAAACCGCTTTCAAAAAAATAATTTTATAGTATAATGAACGTATAAAATAATAAAGGAGTTGGTTTTAATGTGTAAGTTTAAGTCTTTGACGAAAGATGATAAATTGTTTTCAATCCTTCTTATTTGTTTTTCGCTATTTGATTATTTTATTAGTGGAAATTCCTTACTTTGGATTCTCTATGAATTTTCCGTAGCAACAGGGATTTATTATTTATGTGTTAAATCGTCTCTAAGTGAAAAGTTTTCTAAAGTAACAAAAGCTGTTATAATGTTCTGCCTAGTTGCTCTTTTAATCGCTCCACCGTTATTTATTTTTAAAAATAACGCTTGGATTTACCGAACAAGTGAATATGTGCAAGCAACACGTCATTTTGTAGAACTAGACAATTCAAGGATTCAAGAAGATATGAAGGATCTAAAGAGACAGCTTCGTTTTGTATATGTTGGACGTGAAACTTGTCCGTATTGTAGAGAATTTGCTCCAAAATTAAAAGAGGCTTCAAGAAGTATTAATGCTACAATTTATTATATTGATACGGAAAATAAGACGGATGAATTAGCGAAGTTTGCAGAACAATATCATATTGATTCTATTCCTACATTATTAGTCTTTAAAGACGGTCAATTACAAGAAACTTTAACAAACAGTAGCGATATCAGCCTAAACGACCTCAAAGAATTTTTTAAGAGTCATAAATAAATATTAAAGAAAAAAAGAGCTTATCGCTAAAAATAGGAATCAAAAAGGAAAAATGATTATATTATTCATTAGGATTTGTATTATGATTGCATCATTAATTCTTATGCATTTCTTTAAGTAAAGAAAAGACTTATATTAGTAGCATACGTAAAAGAAGCCACAAATCATTGTGGCTTCTTTTACTGGAAACTTTGAGACCTTGGCTCAAAGTTTAGCCATGAGATTCGCTTTGCGAAGCTGCTGGCGTCCATTGCTACATATATTAAAGTCTTATCTAAACATTAAATCCATTTCTTATAAATTAAAGCAAGTAATACAATAAATGATACGATAGAAATCCCTACTCCTATCTTCCATCCTTCTGGAATAAAGCTTAATTCAATTGTATGTTCCCCATTCGTAATCGCAAAACCTAGTAAACTATTCCAAATTTTTCTTGTTTCCACGACTTTTCCATCGACTTTTACAATCCAACCTTTATCGTATGGAATCGAAGTAAACATAACAGTACTATCATCTGTAATCGTAACTGTTCCACGAATATGAGAGTTATCCCAATGAGTTAATTGGATTGCTTGATTTTGGCGTTCTTGAATAAATTGATTTGCAACTGAACGATAAGTTTTTGCTAATCTAACACCAGTAAAAGTATATTCTTCATCTGTATTCACTTCAATCTTAAATTCAATAGACTTTCCTTTGGACTGCGAAGCAATATTCACTAATTGAGTCGCTTGATAATTATTTAAGAAGTGATATTCCTCTCCATTGAGATACATCTTAATATTATTTTTATCATTTCTTGAGAAACGTGTTGGTAAAGTGATCCAATACTCTTCATCTGTTTGAGGAGTAAAACGGTACGTTATGCTAGCTGGTTTTGAAGAATCAATTCTTTGATACGTCTCTGCTCTTTCAACTGCTAAAAAATTATCAGTTGTAATTTCATTTGCTGCTAACATCTCCAAATATTTAACATCTTCTCCTAATTGAGCTGCTGTAATTTTATTATAGTTTTGAATCGGTTGATTCATCCTTAATTCTAATGAAGCTAATTTTTCATTCACTCCAAATGCTATTGGAAGAGTTTGTGGAATTTGAAATACTTCTGTTCTCTCCTCTTCATAAACTACAGGAGTATTTTCTGTAATATCTAAACGAGTCGCATATTTTCCAAACACATACATTTTACTTGTATCTGGATAATCCTTCGTATAGACCGGTTTAGGCGTCATCCAATATTTTAAACTGAATAATGCATCACTTAATGGTGTTCCATAATAATAAGTGGTCGCATTGATCCCGTTATTTCCTAATTGTTCAAATAAATCTCTTGTTGAATTTTCCAAATTAGAACTAAACACAGACATTCCAGGATAATCCGCCATAAATGGATCATTTTTACTTAAATGGAAGCTTCCATGAATACGATAAAATTCTTTTTCATTTGGTCGAATTGGAGCTACTGCTGTTTGTAATTGTTTTACAGCATCTTGATATTTATATGCATCCGTATAACCCACTCTCGATTGAACAATCGTTGCATTCATCATTAATTCAATTGCCGTTACTGCTGCCAAAAAGGCCCATCTTTTATGAATTTGTGGCCACACTAAAATAGATAACATTACAAAAATCAATGCCAATGTCGCAATTTTTTGTGGAACAATTAAGAAGGAATACTGTCTTGTCATCACTAAAATGAAAATTAAAATCATGACTCCAGCGACTATTAATGATTTTTTCCAATTTAATTGCTCGACTTCTCTTAAGGATAAATAAGCTAGATAAACGAAGAAAAATGCCATAATCCAAGAAAATCTATAGAAGAAACCTGCAGGATTTTGTCCCATATGCCATAATTTACTTGTAAATTCATGAACACAAGATAGAATAAAAACAATTAAGACACCTAAAGAAGCCATTTTTTCTCTTTTTTGAATGTTAGAACTTAAGAAATAATAAACTGTTCCTATCATTCCTAATGAGCCTACATAAATATTTGGTAAGTTTGGACCTGCTGGCCATGAAGAATTATCAAATGCTCCTAAAAATAATTTTGAAAAAATATCTAGAGGATCAATTTGTAATTTCCATTCAAATAATAATTTACTTTCAAGTCCACCTTTAGTAGAAACTAAGCTCATTAAAATTGGAACAATAATAAAGGCTACTAAACCAACTGCTAAAATAGAATATAAGCCTAGTTGAAGCAATTGAATAAACCCTTGTTTAAACGTTCTATCTTTTGATTTGAATAAATAAAACAATGCATAGATAACTACAAAAATACAAATCATATATCCCATGTAAAAATGCAGTAATAAAGCTAAAGCTAACAATAGGACATAGCGTTTGGCACCTATTCTATCCAAAACTTCTTCTACACCCATTAGTACAAGTGGTAACATAATCATCCCATCATAAAAAATAGGATTCATTTGATAACTAACATTAAATCCATTCAAAGCATATAAACTTCCAAAAAGGGGTAGAAATTCAGGATTTTTTTCTAAACCATTATATCGCTTCACAAAAAAATGTGTCCAAGTAAGTCCCATTACTCCATATCGAAGACCAATGGTTAACATTACCGCCCATTGAAAGTTTTGTTCTGAAAAGAAGAAATACAATACATTAAACGGACTAATTAAATTAAATCCCCAAATACCAAGCATTCCTCCGCCAATGGATTTTGAAAAGGAATAGAAAAAGCTATTCCAATCTCCATTTAAGAAGAAATGTTTCAAATAAGCATATAATCCAATATATTGCGCATTAAAATCTACTGCCATTAGTGATTTTGCACCAAATGGGAAAAATCCATTAATGATCCACGAAACAAGCATAATGCCAATTGGTAGGAAGAAACTCGTTAAGTAAACTACTTTCTTTTTACTCATCTTTCTCCTCCTCAAAATTCGTTTTATCCACTAAATAATGAGGACGTTTTTTCACTTCATAATAAATTTTCCCGATATACTCTCCTAAAACTCCAATAGAGATTAACTGAATTCCCCCTAGTAAGACAACTGCAAAAATCGTTGTAAAATAGCCACTCACTAAGGAACTTGGATCAATCATATATTTAATAAACATCCACACGATATATAGCACAGATATTAATAAACAACCTAATCCCAAATTAATACACGCACGTAATGGTTTATCATTAAATGATAAAATCCCTTGAATGGCATAATTCCATGAAAATTTTAAGGAGTATTTTGTTTCTCCTATTTCACGAACATGATTTTCATATTCAATGACTTTTTCCTTGAACCCAATCCATGAGAAAAGCCCTTTTGAAAAACGATTATATTCATTCAATGATAAAATCGCTCGTACTGCTTTTCGACTAAATAAGCGAAACTCAGAAATTCCATCCGTTAAAGGTGTATCCATTAGTCGATTGGCTAATTTATAAAAACGATTCGCTAGAAAAGTACGAAATTGGCTTTCACCTGTTCTTGTTCTACGACCACTGACGACATCATAGCCTTCTCGATACGCTTCGATCATTTGAGGAACAAGTGCAGGTGGATGCTGTAAATCCCCATCCATTAAAATAACGGCTTCGCCCGTTGCGTATTGTAATCCAGCAATCGTCCCAGCTTCTTTCCCAAAATTACGGCTAAAACTCAAATAGCGAACTCTCTCATCATTTTTGGCAATTTCTAATATTTTTTCAAAAGTTTTATCTTTACTTCCATCATCAATTAAAATAATTTCAAATTCTTCTGTTGTTTGTTGATTTAGTACATGAACTAATTCACTGTACATTTTTTCAATCATTCTTTCCTCATTATAAAAAGGAATCACTACTGATATTTTCATACTTTCTCCCTCGGTCATTATTCTCTTCCTCGTTATCATACCATGTTTTAATTTTTTTGAGTATGAGAAAAGTGTATTTAACAAATAAAATCCATAAAAAATAACTAAGTAACAAATTGCTACTTAGTTATTTTGGATTTTTCAGGTTCTATATTTAATCAATTTTTTCCGAACAAAATAGGTATGAGTTATTCCCACAATGAGAATGATTAGAAAAGCATAATCTAATTTAGTATAGGCGATACAATAGATACATATACATATAATAACTGAACGAAATAAATTCCATTTAGAATTGGAAGAATCATTACCCCAGTTCTTAAAAATATATATTGTAAGAACTAAAAAACAACTCCAACATAATACTTGCCCACTTATAAATAAAATAGGATATTCCATATCAAAATTCTGCCTTAATTGTGTA
The DNA here is from genome assembly GCF_963528195.1 of uncultured Granulicatella sp. Classification (GTDB taxonomy): domain Bacteria; phylum Bacillota; class Bacilli; order Lactobacillales; family Aerococcaceae; genus Granulicatella. The sequence goes on along the minus strand of NZ_CAURVN010000024.1, from coordinate 7,435 downwards.
TTTGCCAGAAGCGCAACAACAGTAGCCAACATTGACAAAATTCCAGTTGAATAAATTTTCATTTGTACACACCTACCTTTTATTCTATTATTCAATGATTATAGCTCTTTCTTTTGCTATATTATAAAACGTTAACCGCTTTCAAACAAGTGTTGACTTGCATTTTCATGTGAAGTTTCACGCAAAAAGCACCTAGCTTCTTTGAACTAGGTGCTTTAAATATTTACATCTGTTCTTGTTTTCGAATCCATCTCCGTATCCCCATAATTCCAAAGACAAGCCATAGAAATACGATTAAAAAGCAAATCATAAAAAATTCTTCTGGCAATACTTCGATAATTGGATCTAATTTTGGATCAAATATCCATGCTGAATTATGGAAAAATAATTCATGGAATTTTACAAAAATAACATCAAAAAAGCTCACTAAACATACGACAAATAATAGTGTAGCATATAATATTCCTTTTAATGGAGTAAGTAATAGGAATAATTTTCTTTCTTTTTTAAATCCTTTTATCCCAACAAATGAAACAATCGTAGAAATCACTGCAATGACAAAATTAATCATAAATAAACGTTTCACTTCTTCAAAGTGAAATAATCCTTGAGGAGAACTTGGAAAATCTGGCATCACTAATTCCTTAATCCAAGGTCTTGTTAAATAAGAAATTAACACATGATAATTTTCCATTAATTTTGCTGTAGAAATTCCACTATACTGTTCTAAGCCAAATAATAAAATGACACCTCGAAATAGTGGCTCAAAAAAGATGACAAAGGTAATTGCTGTACTCAATAAGAACAATGCTAAGACAATCGAAAAACTCCATCTTTTTATGGTTGTAGACATTCTTATACCTTCCACTCACTTAAATTATTGACTAGATGCGTAGGCTGTACTACTCCTTCTAAATCTTCTCTTGTAGAGAATCCTGTTAAAACCATTAATGTATCCATTCCATACTGAATTCCAGCTTGAATATCTGTTTGGTAGTTATCTCCAACCATTGCAATATCTTCTTTAGTAAAATGTTGCTCTGGATATTGTTGATTTAAATAGTTCAATGCGGATTCCATAATAATACTACTTGGTTTTCCCATCACAATTGGCTCTTGTTGTGTAGACATTTTTAAAAATGCTGTAATAGAACCTGATCCTGGAATAAATCCTTTTTCACTTGGAAGATTAGAGTCGATATTTGTTACAACAAATTTTGCCCCTGCACGAATGGCTAAAGTGGCCGCTTCTAATTCAGCATAAGTTGTATCACGATTTAGTGACTGTAAAACAACATCTGGATTTTCCCCTACAAGTTCATATCCTCTTTCTACTGCTTGAGATTTTAATGCTTCTTCTCCGACAATCATTAATTTTTTGCCAAAGTTTTGACTTTCTAAAAAGTCCATAGCTGCCACTCCACTTGTATAGACTTCATTTTTAGTCACTTCTACTCCATAATTTTCTCTCAAATTATCAGCGACTTGTTGTGGAGTTTTGGTAGCATTATTCGTTACAAATAAAAATGGAATATTGGCTTCCTGCAATCGACGAATAAAGTCTTCTGCTGTCGGAATACGTTCTTTTCCTTTATACATTGTTCCGTCTAAATCAATAAAATATGCTTTATACATGCTTATTTCCCTCTTTTTTGTGGTTTTTCTCGAATATCAAATCTCTTATTAGGATGATTATTTTTTTGTTTCATTGGTGTATTTTTTTGATATTTTGTTTGTTCCACTTCTTTTATTGAGAAATTACGTCCTTGACGTTTATTTTTCAATGTTTGTGGCGAAGATTGCTTATTATCCATATGCAAACTTTCTTTATGCGTCATTTCTTTCAACCCAAAATCTTGTTTTGGTGATTCTTTCATATCAAAATTACGTTTTTTAGGTGTAAAACGATTATTTTTTTGCGTATTTCCTTTAAAGTTCTTGTCTTCCACTCGTTCATTATTCAAACGTCTATTATTTCTTTTTTGTTGTTTATTTTTTGGACGTTTTGGAATTCCTTCATCTTCTAGAACAACTGGTTTTACGTTTGGATCTCTCTTTAATACAAAATAACGACATCCAAAATTACAAAATTCGTATAAATACTCTTGTAAACAAGTAATATCCTTATCCGGAGTAGCTAATCGATTTTTTGATTCATAAAATCCTTTTAGACGTAATTTTTCATGTCCCCAATCACCAACAATATACTCATATTTATCAAAAATATTTTGATAACGTGCATTAAAGGCATCTAATTCAAAACCTTCACGATAATCTTCAACAATTTCATAATGTACTTCTTTAATTTTCACATGAGTTTCGTCTACCCAAAATACGACACGTTCTACTTCCTGTTCTTGAGGTGCGACGATTTCTTCTAAAACTTCATTTAATTCATTCACAGTTGTTTCTTCTTTTACTTCGCTCATAAAAATTCCTTTCTTCTTAATTTTCTAGATTGTCAAACCATTCTGCTCTAGTTAGCTGTTGTAAATCTTGTGGTGTTAATTCCATTTGTATTCCTCTCTTACCTGCTGAAACTCGAATCATCTCTTGTTCTTTAGCACGTAAGTCAATATAAGTTGGAAAACTTTTCTTCATCCCCACAGGTGAACATCCTCCTCGAATATATCCTGTCAAACTTTCTAATTGAGATACTGGGATTAGCTCTACTTTTTTGTTTTTAGATGCTTTTGCTAAAGCCTTCAAATTCAATTCATGATCAGCTGCAACACAAGCTACTAAATAACCTGTTTTATCTCCGTGTAATACAATTGTTTTGTATACTTGCTCCACTGAAATGCCCATTTGTTCACTCACATGAACAGCATCTAAATGTTCTTCGTCCCATTCATATTCAAAAATTTGATACTGAACTTTTTGACGTTCTACCATACGAATGGCATTTGTTTTTATATTAGCTTTCTTTTTCATAATCTCCAACTCCTACTGCATTAGTGTATCATATTTTCGCTTGAAAATCAGTTAGATTTCCCTAAACTTATGAAAACACGAAAGAAAACCGTAAAGAAAGAAACATTCTATTTCTTCCTCTACGGTAAGTTTCATTAAAATAATGATTTTAATTCAATCGATGGATGTTTGTCTTTAAACCAATTCAAGGCAAATTGATTTTCAAATAAGAATACTGGTTGGTCAAATCTATCTCGACATAATAAGTTACGACTTGAAGACATATTTGGATCTAAGTCGGCTTCATCAATCCAACGAGCAATTTTACTACCAATTGGTGTCATCACTACTTCCGCATTATATTCATTCATTAAACGGTATTGGAACACTTCAAATTGTAGTTGACCAACAGCTCCAAGAATATATTCCCCTGTATGATAAGTTTTATATAATTGGATGGCTCCTTCTTGCACTAATTGCTCAATTCCCTTATGGAATGATTTTTGTTTCATTACATTTTTTGCAGCCACTTTATTGAATAATTCCGGTGTAAATTGTGGAAGTGGTTCAAATTGAATTGCTTGTTTACCACTATAAATCGTATCTCCAATTTGGAAATTTCCTGTATCATATAACCCGATAATATCTCCAGCAACTGCTGCTTTGACGGTTTCACGAGAATCTGCCATAAATTGCGTTGTATGAGATAATTTCATTTTCTTTTGAGAACGATTTACGGTAATATCCATTCCCGGTGTAAATTCTCCTGAACAAATTCTGACAAAGGCAATACGATCTCGGTGAGCCGGATTCATATTCGCTTGAATTTTGAAAATAAATCCACTAAATTGTTCTTCTAATGGTTCAACTTTTTCTCCAGATTCTGTTTTCTTAGCTGAAGGACTTGGTGCAAAATCAACAAAGGCATCTAAAAATGTTTGTACACCAAAACCTGTTAAGGCAGATCCAAAGAATACTGGTGTTAATTTTCCATTCGCAATCGCTTCTTTACTAAAATCATTTCCTGCTTCTAATAATAATTGTGCATCTTCGATGGCTTGTTCATATAAAGTCGATTGTTTGAACGCATAATCCCCTTCAACTTCTCCATCTTCATTTAATGGTAAGAAGTCATTATCCCCATTTTCTTCAGGATGCATTAATTCTACACGCTTATTATAAATATCGTATAGCCCTAAAAATGTTTTTCCCATCCCCATTGGCCAGTTCATTGGATAAGCATCAATACCTAATACTTCTTCTAATTCTGCAATCAACTCTAATGGTTCACGACCATCACGGTCTAATTTATTAATAAATGTAAAAATTGGAATACCACGCATACTACAAACTTCAAATAATTTCTTCGTTTGAGGCTCAATCCCTTTAGCACTGTCAATAACCATGACTGCACTATCTACCGCCATTAATGTACGATACGTATCTTCAGAGAAATCCTCGTGCCCTGGTGTATCTACGATATTAATATGATTCCCATCATATTCTACTTGCATCACAGAACTCGTTACAGAAATCCCACGTTGTTTTTCAATTTCCATCCAGTCCGATTTTGCGAATTTACCAGTCTTTTTCCCTTTAACAGTACCTGCTTGACGAATCGCTCCACCATATAATAATAATTGTTCAGTAATCGTTGTTTTCCCCGCATCCGGGTGAGAAATAATAGCAAAAGTCTTACGTGAAGAAACTTCTGCAGCTAATTGATTTGACATGTATATATCTCCACTTCTATATTTTTTCTTAAACGTTTCTTTAGTATTATAGCCGATTTTACAGTTTTTGAAAAGCAAGGTCCTATGCAATTTCACATTTTCAAGAAATTAAAATTCTTTATCATTCCACCCTATAATCCATTGGTTTTATCATTTTTTTGTGCTATCATACTTACATCAAGGAGGGATATTATGAATCAATCATTAACCATTGCTTATATTAGCTTAACAGGCAATACTCATAGTTTTGTCACAAAATTAGTCGAGTATTTTAAATTTCAACAATCCTCTTTACAAATCCAATTAATCAATGTTAAAGACATTATTCGGGATCATACAGAATTTTTTGAATTAGAACAACCTACGATTGCATTTCTTCCAACTTATTTAGAAGGTGGAAATGGTGTAGATACAGGCTATACTGAAATTCTCACCAATCCTCTTGGAGACTTTCTTGCCTACAATGACAATTACAAAAAATGCTTCGGCATAGTCGGTAGTGGAAATCGAAACTTTAACAAGCAATTTTGTTTAACCGCTCGCCCATCTTCTGCGCGCTTCCACTTGCCTGTATTGGATGACGTCGACTTACGTGTTACTCAAAGAGATACCGAAAGAATTGGACAAATGATACTTGAAAAATTGAATACTATATAGAAAACGAGACGATTAAATCGTCTCGTTTTTTTACTCTTTATGAAATCGTCCATGTCCCCATCTTTTTAGTACTAGATTTTAAAGCGTTAGCGATTGAAGCGTCAACTTCTAAACTTTCTAATTCTTTTGGAATCACAATTTTTTCTAAGAAAATAGTTGATTCATCTACAAATCCTTCTTGTATAAATCTATTATCCTTTAGAACATACTGTGTAGCAATTCTACTAGCTGAAGAAACTGTATCCCGTATTTCTAATAGATTTTTCGATAGTTTATAAGAATCATTCCCCATTTGAACATAAATAAAATTTCTATCCTTCCCTAGATAAATGACTCCTTCTTGAAGTTGAGTCTTTTGATACAATTGGTCAGGATATTGATTGGGATTATTTTTTCTACGATAACTTTCCTGTTCAACAACAGAATAATGTTCTTTTGAAAATGGCTTTCGTACATACTCACGCACAGCTGGGGTTAGTTGGCTCATCCACTGAATGGTAGAATGGTAGTTTACAAAATTTCTCCCTAAATATATTCCAGTTGGAATGATTAAAAAAATTGCTAATAGAAGACTAATAATCTTTTGCTTTTTATTCGCATACAAAAGCATCACCAGCAAAAAGAATAATGTTAAAGCTATTCCAATAACTCCTAGCCAAAACTTGTCATAGTAAAATTTTTCAGCTTCTACAAATGTTTGATATAAATCTACTTCATTCATAACCTTCTCCCCTTTAATACCTTTCATTATACTTCTATCAGGAATTCTTGAAAAGGCGTTATACAAATATGTTTATAAAAAAATCCTGTCGGTGATTTCTCACCAACAGGATTTGTCGAATCGTTATAGAACTTTTATTCTAATATTACTCTTCTTCTTTTTTCTTTGATGTAGTTACAAGACCTAGGCTTGCTAACACAGTCATTGCTGCTGAACCAAAGATTGAAATTTCGTTACCCGTACCAGTATTTGGTAATACTTTTTGATTTGAAGCTTTTGTCTCTTGAGATGTAGTTGAAGGATTTTCTTTTACATCTTCAGTTTGAATTACAGTAGGTTGTTCTGAATTATTAGAAGGTACTACTGTTGGTTTTGAATCTTCTTGAGTATTATTTTGTTGTTTATCCTCTTTAGAGCTTTCAACAACTTCAACTGGGACAAATACTGTTGCTTCTGTTCCATCTGCTAATCTTAAAGTTACTTTAGCAAACTTTCTGCCTACTGTAGTTGTATCAGGTAAGTCTATGCTAACGACCGTAATACTCTCTGGTAAGTTTAGTTTAGCAATGATATCAGCTTGACGAATCGCCTCACCGCGTTCAGCTATTACTGTTCCAGTAACAGATGCTTGTAAAGCTTCTTCAACCTTCAATTCTGGAAGATCAAAGACTAATGTATCTTGATCCATTTGGTATAGGAATGTGCGTAAAGCTTTATCGATTTCTATTTGTTTTTTAGACTTATCGATTTCCTCTAATGCTTTTTTCTTTAATCTCTCAACTCTGTCAATTGATTTTTCTTTTTCTTGAACAGAAAGTTTTTTATCTGCTTTAATGCTAACAATTTTTTCATTTGCTAACGTTTCAACAACTTCTCTAGCTTCTACAGCATCTAATAAAGATTTTTTCGCATTTTCTAAAGAATCTTTTGCCTTAATCGCCATTTCTAAAGCTTTGTTAACTTCAATCTGTGAAGCATTTTTATTATCGATAACTTTTTTTATTTCTTTTAAAAGTTTTTCTGATTCTTCTTTTACTTTTTTATATTCATCGATTGTTGCTTTAGTTTTTCCGTTTGTTGGATCTTCTTGGATTAAATCATTTAATACGTCATTATTATTCATTAGTTGTGCTTTGTTTGTTGCGGCTCCAGTTAATGCTGCTTTAGCTTCTGTGATGGCTCTTAAGGCTGCATCTACTTGGTCTTGTGTCGCATTGTTATTTGAAAGCACTCCTGCGGCTGCTGATACTGCGTTGTCATATGCTTGTTTCTTCGCTGGATCTTTTTCGTTGTAGTACTTCGCATCCGTTGTTTTTGTTCTTTCAGCATCTGTTGTTGATGCTTCTCGTAATGCTTCTTTGTTTGTTGCGGCTCCAGTTAATGCTGCTTTAGCTTCTGTGATGGCTCTTAA
>NZ_CAURVN010000023.1:0-22094 GCF_963528195.1 uncultured Granulicatella sp. | reverse complement strand
TTAATGCTGCTTTAGCTTCTGTGATGGCTCTTAAGGCTGCATCTACTTGGTCTTGCGTCGCATTTTGATCGTTTATTACAGTATTTCCTTTCGTAATCGCTGAATCATACGCATCCCTTTTCGTTTTGTCTGCATTATAATACTTAAAGTTTCCTTTAACAGTGGATTCTTCTCTTACTGCTTTTTCTAACTCTGTCTTATTTCCTTTATCAACTAACAATCCTGCAGCTGTATCTAATTTTCTTTTTATTTCGGCTACCTTGCTTAATGCCGTATCTACCTCTGCTTTGGTTGCATTATTCCCTTTAGCTATAATATTCGATACTTCTGTTTTTATCGAATTGTAATCTTGTTCAAACTTTTTAAACTCTTCATTATATTTATCAATACTCTTTGGTGTTTTGTTTTCTGTTGATGCCTTTGTTAACTCAGCTACTTTAGCTGATAAATTATTTTTTTCAGTCGTCGTAGCTGCAATCGTTAAACTATTTTGTTTTGCTCTCAATAAATCGACTTGTTTATTAATCTCACTTTGGCTCTTACGTTTATTAACAGGAACATTTTTCTGTTCTTCATTTAAAATTTCTCTTGCTTTTGTAATTTCATCTTGAAATTTTTTCCATGATTCTGGAGTATATTTGTTCTGATTTAAATTAGCTGCTCCAGCAACAGCTGTTTCCAATTCAGTTTTAAACATTTTTAATTCCACATTTTGATCTGGAATTGGAACAACTCCTGTTTTCGTTTCTCCATATGGTACAGCTTGACTATTTTGCCATGTTTTATATTCTACTCTTCCCACTAAATTCGTGATACTCGGTGTTCCCGCTGGAATATTAACTGTATATTTAAATGTCTTCTCTTTTTTATCACCAATTGACCCTAAATCAAGCTCCATTTTTTCGCTATACGTTTTTCCATTATACGTTACAGTTACTCCTTGTGGAAGATCCACTTTATATTTAACTCCACTGTCGGTAGATTCCCACCCTTTATTTTCAACTTTAACCGTTATCTCTTTACTGGTCGTAGTCACATCTCTCGAACTGGACGTCACTTCATATTTCGTTTGATTGTCTTTAGCAACAACATAGGCACCGGTATTCACCCTAACATTGCTTAAAATACCACCAGGGTATAATTTAGTTCCATTTTTTGATATAAAAGAATCATCATAATCTTGATGACTATGCGTAAAATTATCAGCATCTTCAAATTCTAATCTAATCTTAGTTACATCTTTTGGAACATTGATAAATGCTAGACCATCAGAAAAACCTGATAATTCATTTGGCCTCCCAGTATAATATACTTCCCCCGTATCAGGATTCTTAACTGTCATTTTTACAGTAGACCAACCATATCCATTACCAAAACCTGTTGTGCGGTATTTCACTAAAACTTCAGAACCAGGAGCGACTTTTATATCTTGATAAATTTTGCCGATTGTGTCTACTTTATCTGTCCCTGGATTATTACCTGTTTTAAGACTTCTATACCCAGCCATTACAACTCCATAAGGATGATTCCAATCAATAGAACCACCTGTAACCCACGCTGCTCTTTTACTTGTATTAGCAATCGGAATTTCAGTTTGTTTAGAATCAACAACTTTCCATCCAACAACATTGCTCGCATCATTTGTTACAATTTTTTCATTTCCAGTAGGTTTAACTGTTCCTTCTTCAAAGTTACCATTTATAATACTAACACCTACTTCATTATTAGCATGTGTATCCGTTGTAGTTGCATCTGTACGGAATGGATTACTTCTATCCAATGCTTTTCCATGACGTTCATCTCTAGAACCTGAGTTTGCGATTGAGTTAGAGTTTGATGCTTTCTCAGTGTTTGTTGCTTTTTTACCTACAGTAGCTTTTCCATTTGTCGTATCTACTGCTGGTGCTTCTTTTTTCTCTTCAGGTTTTGTTTGTAATTTTGTTGTTGCTACAATTAAATTTGCGTGTGCTTGTGTTAATTCAGCTTGTGTTTTTGCATTGTTTAATACAGATTTTGCTTCATCTAAAGCTGTTTTTAATTGATTCACACTTTCTTCTGTTTTGTTAGCGTAAGTACCTTTAGCAAACTTACCTTCAATTTCTTCAATTAATTTTGTTAAGCTTGTTTTATCTAAAGTTTCTCCCTTTTTACTCTCTGTTTCTTCTGTCCGCTTTTCATTTTTCTTTGCTTCTTCTTTATTTGTAACAGTGTTTTGTTCTCCATTTACTGCTTGAACTTCACTCGCAGAAACTGCTGCATTCCCCATTAATAAATATAAGGCTGATATCACCACTGATGCAGCCCCAAAACTCACTTTTCTAATTGAATAACGTAATTGTTTTTCTTTATAATCTTTTCTATTAAACACTTTTATTTTCTCCTATTCTATTTATTAACCTCATAACAAATTTTATTTCCTCATCCAAAAACTCTCATTATGAATCTATCAAAATTGACTATTGTCAGACTTCTCCCATTTATTACTTTGTATTCTCTCACAAAATAAAAAAGGAGTCTTTACAAAGAATCCATTGAAAACTACTGTTCTAACTATAACTATTTTTAATTTCAGGGCAAAATAATTCTCGAACTTTTCATGGGATTTTCCAATTCAATCATCAATTGTTTTACTCAAAATTACTCAACGTACAACTAAATATACTTTTATAAGTATACCCCCCCCCCGAAAATTTGTCAAATTATACGCTTTGAAATTGTGAAAAAAGTTTAACTAAATTTATCAAATAGATAAAATAAAAAACGACTTTGCATAATAGCTTTAGCAATGAAACTCGTTTCAACGAGGCTTCTCACGCCGTAGCTACTATAAAGCAAAGTCAACTTATATTCGTACCCTTATAAAACACGTTCAAAATAGAAATGACTTTGCATAGTAGCTCTAGTGATAAAATCCATTAAAGGATTTTATCACCGGAAAATTTGAGATCTTAGGCTCAAATTTTAGCAATGAGCCTCATATCAAGAAGGCTGCTTGCGCCGTAACTGCTATTAGCAAAGTCAATTTCTATAAAGTATAAATATTAATTATTCTCAGCTTCCGCTTGTTTTTTACGTTTATTTGCTTTTTCACGCTCACCTTTGTTTAAGATTTGTTTTCTTAAACGAATAGTTTCTGGTGTGATTTCGCAATATTCATCATCTGATAAGAATTCTAATGATTCTTCTAATGATAATTTCTTCGGTGTTTTAATCACAGAAGTTTGGTCTTTCGTTGCTGAACGAATATTAGTTTGTTGTTTTGCTTTCGTAATATTAACTGCTAAGTCATTTTCACGAGAGTGTTCCCCAACAATCATTCCTTCATAAATTTCTGTACCTGGTTCAGTAAAGATTACCCCACGATCTTCAACACCCATAATTCCGTAAGTTGTTGATTTACCAGTATCTGTAGATACTAATGCACCATTTCTACGTCCACCAATATTTGCAGCAATATATGGTAAATATTGATCGAATGTGTGGTTCATAATTCCGTATCCACGAGTCATTGATAAGAACTCAGTTGTATATCCTAATAATCCACGAGCTGGCACTAAGAATACGATACGAACTTGTCCATTTTCACTATGTTGCATATCTTGCATTTCACCTTTACGGTTACTTAATGATTCAATAATTGAACCCATGTATTCTTCTGGAGTATCAATTTGTACACGTTCAAATGGTTCACATTTTACGCCATCAATTTCTTTAATAATTACTTCTGGACGAGATACTTGTAATTCATATCCTTCACGACGCATATTTTCGATTAAGATTGATAAGTGTAATTCTCCACGTCCTGATACAATCCATGCATCTGGTGAATCCGTTGGTTCTACTTTTAGAGATACGTCTGTTTGTAATTCACGCATTAAACGTTCTTCGATTTTACGTGCTGTTACATATTTACCTTCACGTCCTGCAAATGGTGAGTTATTTGTCAAGAATGTCATTTGTAATGTTGGTTCATCAATGTGTAAAACTGGTAATGATTCTTGTGCATCTACTGGTGTTACAGTTTCCCCAACGAAGATATCTTCCATCCCTGAAACAGCGATTAAGTCTCCTGCTTTTGCTTCATTGATTTCTAAACGATTTAATCCGAAGAAACCAAATAATTTTGTAACACGGAAGTTTTTCTTAGTTCCATCTAATTTTAATAGAGATACTTGGTCACCAACTTTTACAGTTCCACGGAATACACGTCCGATACCGATACGTCCAACATATTCGTTATAATCTAATAATGACACTTGGAATTGTAAAGGCTCATCTGAATTATCAATTGGTGCTGGAATATGTTCGATAATTGTATCAAATAAATAATCCATTGTTGGTTCTTGGTCTGCAGGATTATCTGACATACTAGAAGTTCCATTTAATGCTGAAGCATAAACTACAGGGAATTCTAATTGATCATCATCTGCTCCTAATTCGATAAATAATTCTAATACTTCATCAACCACTTCTTCTGGACGAGCAGCGTCACGGTCGATTTTATTAACTACTACGATTGGTGTTAAATGTTGTTCCAATGCTTTTTTCAACACGAAACGTGTTTGAGGCATTGTTCCTTCATAAGCATCTACAACTAAAACTACACCGTCTACCATTTTCATGATACGTTCTACTTCTCCACCGAAGTCCGCGTGTCCAGGTGTATCCATAATGTTAATACGAGTACCTTTATATTGAACAGCAGTATTTTTTGCTAAAATCGTAATACCACGTTCACGTTCAATATCGTTTGAGTCCATTGCACGTTCTGATAATTCTGTACGTGCATCTAATGTTTCTGATTGTTTTAATAATTCGTCTACTAATGTTGTTTTACCATGGTCAACGTGAGCGATAATGGCAATATTACGAATATCATTTCTTAATTTCATGTTTTCCTCCAATTTGTAACAAAATGAAAGTGATGGAATACGCTTAAAAAGGGAATTTCCATCACTCAAACCTCTTTTCAACTCAGAAATTATACTACAAAAATCTCACAAACTCAATTCATATGATTATTTAACATATAGATTTGTAATATTTTTTTCACATCGAGTAAGAATTGATTTCATTTTAATTTCTTTACTTACCTAATTCTTCTGTTCTTTGTTTAGCACATCTAGTCGCTTCGATGACACTTGATCTAAATCCTGTTTGTTCTAATGAAATCACTCCAGCGATTGTTGATCCTCCTGGGCTGCAAACTTTTTCTTTTAAAATAGCTGGATGCTCCTTCGTTTCACCAACCATACTTGCGGATCCTTTTACTGTTTGAGTCGCTAATTGTAGCGCAACTTCTCTAGATAAGCCCATACCCACTCCTGCTTGTGCTAATGCTTCAATAAAGATATAAACAAAAGCTGGGCCACAACCTGCTAATGCTGTAGCAGCATCTATTTGAGCTTCCGGCAATTCTATTAATAGACCTGCACTTTGAAGCAAACGAACAAATTCCTCTTTATACGATGTAGTCACATTTTTCCCAAGAGAAAAACTAATCACACCTTCTGCTACTTGTAGTGGTGTATTTGGCATCATACGAATCCAACGATGACGCGTATCTGTCATTGACTCTAACTGTTCTAAAGTCACTCCAGCAGCCATACTAATCAATAGGATAGACTCTCGTTGCTCTAAGATATTTTTGTTTTCTTCTAATAACTCTTGAATTTGATTTGGTTTTACTCCTAAAAAAATTACGTTTGCTTGTTCAAAAACTTGTCTATTAGTAACTGCTGTAGCGTTTAATTCTTCTGCTAAATTTACTGCCTTTTCATGAGTACGGTTAGCAAGTAATACTGGATAAGTGTCATGTTTAGCCGCAATTGTCGCAATGATGCTTCCCATATTTCCTAAACCGATGATTCCAATCGTTTTCATCTTATCTCACCTGACCTTCTCCATACACAATGTATTTATAAGTTGTCATTTCTTTTAACCCCATTGGCCCTCTTGCATGTAATTTTTGAGTGGAAATTCCCATTTCACATCCTAGGCCAAATTCTCCACCATCAGTAAATCGAGTAGAAGCATTCACATAAACCGCAGCACTATCCACTCTTGTTGTAAAGAATTCAATCGCATCATCTGATTCTGAAATAATCGCATCAGAATGATGAGTACTATGCGTTTCAATATGACCCACTGCTTCTTCAATCGAACTTACAACTTTTACAGCCATAATATAGTCAGAAAACTCCGTATCAAAATCTTCTTTTTGAGCTTTCACTCCTGAAATGTATTGAGCTGCTTTTTCATCAACTCTTAACTCAACCGCTGGAGTATGATTATCCACTAAAGTTGTTTTTAGTAATGGTAAAAATTGAGGTGCAATAGCTTCATGAACCACACAAACTTCCATCGCATTACATACAGATGGACGACTCATTTTAGCATTTTCGACAATCTTCATCGCTTTTTCTAAATCGGCATCTTTATCAATATAAATATGCACAATTCCTGTGCCTGTTTCAATAACTGGGACAATCGCATTTTCAATAACTGCACGAATTAATCCAGCTCCACCTCGAGGAATTAATACATCGATATAGCCTTTTGCTTTCATTAATGCCATCGCACTTTCTCGACTCGTATCACTGACTAATTGAATACATTCTGGAGAAATACTAGTTTTGGCTAATCCTTTTTTCAAGGCTGTCACAATGGCAAAAGCACTTTGATATGCTTCCTTCCCACCTCTTAATACAACCGCATTTCCACTCTTAATCGATAAAGCTACTGCATCTGACGTAACATTCGGTCTGCTCTCATAAATAATTCCAATCACACCAAATGGCACTCTCTTTTTCTTAATTTGAATATTTTGTGCGCCAACTGTTTCTTCAATGACTTCTCCAACTGGATCGGGTAATTGAGCTACTTGTCGAATACCTTCAGCCATTGCTTGTATTCTTGATTCATCCAATCTCAAACGATCCAGCATTACGTCAGTGATATGTCCCTTAGCTTTTTCTAAGTCTAATGCATTTGCTTTTAAAATAGCATCTGTATCTTCTAATAAAGCTAAAGCCATTGCTTCTAATGCTTCATTTTTGGACTTTGTTGAAGCAATATTGATTTCTTTTTTAAATTGATTCACAGTTTCTAACAATTGTTGGGTAGTCAATATGCATGCCTCCTTAAAATTCTTGTTCTAATAGCTCTAACTCTCCAGAAATAGTCATCCAATCATCTCGATGAATCACAATTCCTTTTCGATTGTTTTTCGATAATTGTTGTGCAATAGCGTATTTACTTAAGCGAGTTTGTCCTTTTCCAATCACTTGATAATGTTCATCTACAACGGTCACGATTTCGGATTCATAAAACTCTCCCTCAACAGCTTTCACACCCGAGATTAATAAGCTCTTACCTTCTTCTTGTAGAGCCTGTTTTGCTCCAGTATCAACGACTAATTTCCCTTTACTTTTCGCATATAAAGCAAGCCATTGTTTATGAGTTTTCATCACTTTTTCTTGCGCTGTAAAATATGTGCCATCAACAGTTTGGTGAGCTGCTTCAATCAGTGCCTGTTCTTTTAAGGATGAACAAATATAAACAGGAACACCTGCCATTGTCGCAATCGTTGCTGCTTTAATTTTCGTAAACATCCCACCTGTTCCATTGCTACAACCAGCTCCCCCTGCCATTTCGACTAATTCTTTAGTAATTTCATCAATCGTATCAAATCGTTTTGCACTTGGATTTTTTGAAGGATTATCATTATACACGCCATCAACATCTGTTAATAAGACTAATAAATCTGCTTGGACCATTGCTGCTAATTGCGCACTTAAAGTATCGTTATCCCCAACTTTTAACTCCTCAATTGAAACTGTATCATTTTCATTAATAATTGGAATCGCATGACGCGTTAATAATACAGATAACGCTTGATGAGCATTATTGTAACGACGTTTATCGACAAAATCATCTTGTGTTAATAAAATTTGTGCTGAAACAATGCCTTTCATTAATAAATTAGATGTATATTCTTCTAATAATAAACCTTGCCCAACTGCAGCAGAAGCTTGTTTATCTGCAATCTTTGTCGGACGTTTTTTAAATCCTAACGAAGAGAACCCTGCAGCAATTGCCCCAGAAGAAACTAAAATTAATTCATGTCCTTCATCATGTAAAGTAGCCAGTTGTTGCGTAATAGCTTTAACTTTTGCACGTGACAAGCTTCCATCCGGATTCGTTAATGAACTTGTTCCTACTTTGAAAACAATTCTTTTATACTTCATAGTTTCTCCTCCCATCAACTTTATTTTGCTTCATACCAGTTATTACCAATATTACTATCTGCTTTTAATGGCACGGATAAGCTTACCGCATTTTCCATGACTTCTTCTACTAAGCTTTGTAAACTTTCAACTTCTTCAGCTGGTACTTCAAAAATTAATTCATCGTGTACTTGTAATAATAATTTTGCTTGGAAATTTCGTTCTTTCAACTCTCTATCTAACTCAATCATAGCTACTTTTAAAATATCCGCAGCTGTTCCTTGTATTGGAGAATTCATCGCTGTTCTTTCTGCAAATGAACGAATATTAAAATTGCTCGAATGAATTTCTGGTAAATAACGGCGACGATGGAACAATGTTTCTACATAATCTTTTTGACGTGCTTCCGCTACAATAGTTTCCATATAGTCTTTGACTCCTTGGAATTCTTCTAAATAGCGATCAATAAATTCTTTGGCTTTTTTACGTGGAATATTCAGATTTTGAGAGAGCCCATAATCACTAATTCCATACACAATTCCAAAGTTAACAGCCTTCGCCTGTCTTCTCATACTACTTGTCACTTCTTCAGGATTTTGAATTCCAAATACACGCATCGCTGTATTCGTGTGAATATCAATATTATTTTTAAACGCTTCAATCATATGAACATCATTTGCCATATGCGCTAATACACGTAATTCAATTTGAGAATAGTCGCTTGATAAAATCTTCCAATCTGCTTTACTTGGTAAAAATGCTGAACGAACTTGTCGCCCTTCTTCAGTACGAATTGGAATATTTTGTAAGTTTGGATCTTGAGAACTTAGACGTCCTGTTTGCGTTAAGTTTTGTACAAAACGCGTATGAATTTTGCCATCTTCTCTAATATATGTTTGTAAACCATCGATATAAGTAGTCGTTAATTTCTTTAATTGACGATATTCTAATAGAGACTCAACCATTGGAGATTGGTTCGCTAATTTTTCTAATACATCAACCGCTGTTGAATAACCCGTTTTAGTTTTCTTAATGACTGGTAATTTCATTTTTTCAAACAAAATCACGGCTAATTGTTTTGGAGAATTAATATTAAATTCTTCTCCGGCAAATTCATAAATCGTTTGTTCGATTTCTTTGAGACGTTCTTCAAACTGTTCGCCCATTTCAATTAATCGATTTTGATTGACTCGAATTCCTTCAATTTCCATACGAGCTAAAATATCACTCAATGGTAATTCCATTTCCCAATATAAATGAATCTGTTCATTTTCATCCAATTGTTTTAATAAACGTTTTGGTGAAGTTGCTAGTACATAAATTTTAGTGGCTAAATGATTCCAAAATACTTCTTTTTCTTCTGGAACTTTTGTTTTAACGCCTTTTCCATATACTTCTTCATCTGTCTTCAATAGAGAAACGCCGAATCGTTTCGCTACATCATAAATTTCATTTACTATTTCATTGGCATCCACTAGATAAGCTAATAGAGAAACATCATATGTTGCTCCTGCTACTGTTAGACCAAAACGGTTTGCGAATACTTTCATTGCTTTCGTATCAAACATCGTTTTCTCAATGGTTTCATCTGCTAACCATTGTTTAAACGCTTCAGACTGAACAGCTGATTCAATAGAAGTGACATACACTTGTTTTTCCGTTCCGAATGCTACTGCCAAGACTGGAGCAATATGATAGTTGTTATCAAATGATTCAAAATGAACTGTAGTTGCATCTTGCAATTCTTTTTCTGAAATAGTATCAATCCATTGAACGTTTAGACTATCAATACTTTCTTCCTGAACAACTTGCCCACCTTTTTTATTGAGCAAATCTTTTTGGAATGATTGGAAACTCATTTCTTTATAAAAGGCTAGTAGTTCTTCGACATTTTCTTCTTTTCGAAGAGTATCTGCTACGGTAATTTCTAATGGAGAATTGATGTCGATTCTTGCTAATGTTTTACTTAAAAAGGCTAATTCTTTGTCTTGAATTAAATTGTCTTTTAGTTTACTTTTTTTCATTTCTTCGACATGTTCATAAATTCCTTCTACACTTCCGTATTCTTGAAGTAATTTAATAGCGGTTTTTTCACCCACTTTTGTTACGCCTGGGTAATTATCTGATGAGTCGCCCATTAGTCCTTTCATGTCGATAATTTGTTCTGGTGTTAGTCCAAATTTTTCGTTGATAAAAGCTGGAGTGTATTCGACTAATTCGCTTACTCCTTTTGTAGTTATTTTAACGGTAATTTCTGGAGTTGCTAATTGTATTAAGTCTTTGTCTCCAGATAAGACGACTACTTCAAATCCTTCTTTAGATGCTTGGTGAGCTAATGTTCCAATAATGTCGTCGGCTTCGTATTGGTTTAATCGATAATGTGGGATTCCCCATGCATCTAATAAGACGTTGAAGTATGGCATTTGTTCTTTGAATTCTGATGGTGTTTTTGCTCTGCCACCTTTGTATTCTGCATACATTTTTGTACGGAAAGTTGTTTTCCCTGCATCCCACGCTACTAATACATGGGTAGGATTTTCTTGTTCTAATATTGTTTTGAACATTCGGTGGAATGAATACAATGCATTTGTATATAATCCGTTTTGGTTTTTAAATCGGTTTAGATCTAAGATGGAATAAAAGGCACGAAAGGCTAAACTGCTGCCATCTACTAGTAATAATTTTTGTTTCACGATAGGCTCCTCAATTCTTCACAATGTTATTTTCAGTGTACCATATTTTTATAAAAATTTGCATTGATAGCCTATGCGTAATAAAAGCAAGAAGCAAAATTTCTTTTGTGTGCGTGGCTGCCAGTAGCCTCTGCGAGTCTCTTGGCTAAAATTTGAGCCTCGGTCTCAAATTTTGCCTGTAATAGAAGCCATCACAGGCTTCTATTACTTTCGCTACAAAAAAATTTTGCTTCTTGCTTTTTATATGTGATGAACGTTTTTTTCACTACATAAAATATTTTTGTTTCTTGCTTTTATATGATTTTGATGCTCTTTTAGTGACAGCATGTAAAAATGAAAAGTCATGGCTAAAGTTTATGTCTACGTCTAAAACTTAGAAAGAAATTAATAAACGTAACAATCATAACAGAAAACCTACACTCAACTTTTCCCGTAGCAGTAGTAACAGAAACTGGCAAGCCAGATTCTGTTACCGGAAAATTTGAGACCCTAGGCTCAAATTTTAGCAATGAGACTCGCAATAGCGAGGCTGCTTGCGCCGTTGCTACATTTGAAAAGTTTAGTCTAGGGTTTCTGTATACGAAAAAGCATGAAACAATCAGAAACGATTGTTCCATGCTTTCGTTATTTTTTAGATTATGCTTCCATTAAAGCTTGGTTTGCTGTAATGATCGCTAATTTATAAACATCTTCTTCATTACATCCACGAGATAAATCAGAAATTGGTTTGTTTAATCCTTGTAAGATTGGTCCAATTGCTTCAAAGTTACCGAAACGTTGTGCAATTTTATAACCAATATTTCCTGATTGAATTTCAGGGAATACAAATACAGTAGCTTCCCCTGCAACTGGTGAATCTGGTGCTTTTTGCTTACCAACACTTGGTACTAGTGCAGCGTCAAATTGTAATTCACCATCAATATTGTAGTTTGGTGCTAATTCTTTTGCAATACGAGCAGCTTCAACTACTTTTAAAGCTTCCTCAGATTTTGCAGAACCTTTAGTTGAGAAACTTAATAAAGCAACATTTGGTTCAATCCCAAATAATTCCGCAGTTTTAGCAGATTCAACAGCAATTTCAGCTAATTCTTGCGCATTTGGATTAATATTAATAGCACAATCAGAGAATAAATATTTCTTAGATTTATCACTATTGATCATGATAAATGCACCACTAGTACGTGATACACCAGGTTTAGTTTTAATAATTTGTAAAGCTGGACGTACAGTATCTCCTGTAGAGTGAACTGCGCCAGATACTAAACCATCAGCTAAGCCCATATACACCATCATTGTTCCAAAATAAGTAACATCTTTTAATAATTCACGAGCAGCTTCTGGAGTTGCTTTTCCTTTACGACGTTCTACGAAACTTTCCACAACTGCTTCAAAGTCTTCATACGTTTCTGGATTAATAATTGTAATTCCGTTCAAACTAAATCCACGTTTTTGAGCTACTTCTTCAATTTCAGCTCTATCTCCTAATAAAATAGGTTCACATAATTCATCCGCTTTTAAACGAACAACTGCACCCAAAATACGAGGTTCACTTCCTTCAGGGAATACAACTTTTAAGCCTTTCCCTTTAATTTTTCCTGACAATTCTTCAAATAGTTCCACAACTATCCCTCCAATTATTTTCTATCACTATGATACAACAAATTCCTTCTAAAAAACAGTACTAAGTTGAATATTAAGAGAATATTCTTCAAATTTTCATATCTGTTATAGTCTAACGATTAACACAGTTGAAAAGAAAGACTTATTTACACCTCATAAAGTTATGGTATACTAAACTTATTAAGTTTTAAAGGAGATTCATCATGCGAGAATACGCTAAAAAATTGATGGATACTGCCATGCTTGCAGGTCAAATTATGTTAGAATGCAATGCAGAGAGTTATCGTGTAGAAGAAACGATGAATTATATTTTATCTACTTCGCATTTTGCAACTTGTGAAGCCTTCGCAAATGCAACAGGAATTTTTGCAACACTAGACGATGACTGTATTGATTGTATTACTGAAATCCGTCGTGTTCCAAATCGAGATACAAATTTAAATCGAATTTATAAAGTAAATACAATTTCACGTCAATTAGTCAGTGGTGAAATTGATATTGATACTGCTTATGAAAAATTTCAAAATTTAAAAGAATCAGATTATCCTACATGGTTAAAAGATGTCGGATTATTACTGATGTGTGGATGTTATGCAGCACTTTATGGAGCAACTTTATTAGAAATGTTTGTTGCAGGTATTGCTGCAATTGTTTTACCTTTTGTTTATAAACTTGATGCCAAACTTGGACTTGGTATGTTTATTACTAACTTAATTTCTATTATTCCAATAGTCATTATCATTTGCTTTTTACAAGCTAATGTCTTTCCATCTATTCATATTGGAATTCCTATTATTGGAGCAATTATGCCAGCAGTTCCTGGAACAGCTATTACAAATGCCATTCGTGATACTTTACGTGGAGATTATAATTCCGGAACAGCTCGTGCTGTAGAAGCTGCAGTCACTGCTCTATCCATTTCCATTGCTGTAGCAATTGGTCTATTAATTGGAGGAGGTGTGAATCCATTATGATGTTTCAAGTCATTAGTTCAGTCATTGCTGTTTATTTCAGTAGTATTGTATTCGAAGTTCCTAAACGTTTAATCAAATATACCGCCCTAATCGGTGGACTAGGATGGTGGATTTATCTCTTGTTTTTAGAGAGTGCAGGAATGGAGCTTTCTACATATTATAGTGGTCTAACTGTAGCTTTTCTTTCACACATAGCAGCAAGATTTTTCAAAGCTCCTGTCACAGTATTTTTCATTCCAGGATTTTTCCCTCTAGTACCAGGAGCTGGAATGTATCGTACGGCATATGCATTCTTAACAGGTGATTCCGTTAAAGCTCATTATTATTTATCAAGTACAATCGCTGTAGCAGGTATGATTGCATTAGCAATTTTTACAGTAGATTCTCTATTTAGACTTCACTCTATATGGAAAAAACATACAAAAAAAACGTGATACCTTCTTAGTATCACGTTTTTTGCTTATTCAAATCCACCTACAGTAATAACTTCATCTGTTGGAAGAATAATTTCTTGTTGATTTGAATTTGGTTCTTCAAAAGTTGGTACAACTTCTGGAGTTACATCTGGTGTAATTAATTGTTCATTTTTCTTAGCACGTCCAGCTAAAATTGAATCAATTGATGGTGCAGACACTTCAATTTTTGAGTGAGTATTTAATAATAAATCCCATTCTTCATTTTTAATCATTTCTAATTGAGATTCCACCATAATTTGTAATCTTTGACGGAACATACGTGTTTCTTTCTTCAATGCATCTGTTTCACGATTAATTTCAGTTGCTTTTTCTGCAGCTTCTTTTAATAATCTTTCAGCTTCTTTCTCAGCTTCAAAAATAATGATTTCTGCATCTTTACGTGCATTTTCTTTCAAACGATCTGCAGCTTCTTGAGCTACGATAATTGATTTGTTTAATGTTTCTTGAATTGAATTGAAGTATGAAACTTTTTCTTCATTGAATTTTACACGTTTTTCTAAATCTTTATTTTCACGAATTAATTGTTCAACCGTACGAATGACTTCATCTAAATAATCATTTACTTCTTCAGGGTCATATCCTTTAAATTTTGTAGGAAATTCCTTATTATGAATTTCGATTGGTGTTAACATAATTCCAACTCCTCTTATTTGTTTTTCTCGAGCAGACCTATTTCAAGTTTTATTTTATCCTTTTTTGTCCGTCCCTCAATATTTTTTATCTGTATTCTACCATACCCTCTTATGGAAATAATATCAAGTAATTCTATCATAAAATCAGGACGAATTTCTTCAGCCCAGTTAACTTTTACTTTATTACTCTCTACTAATTCCTTCGAACGCTGTCTAGAAATATGAAAAATAGATGCAATTAATGTATCCAATCGTAATGAAGATACAATTGCAGTTGTATATGTCCAATGATCAATCGGTAAAATTAATTCTGTATAT
The DNA here is from genome assembly GCF_963528195.1 of uncultured Granulicatella sp. Classification (GTDB taxonomy): domain Bacteria; phylum Bacillota; class Bacilli; order Lactobacillales; family Aerococcaceae; genus Granulicatella. Next base: position 7,153 of record NZ_CAURVN010000023.1, on the reverse strand, counting down.
TCTTTTTCATCTATTCGAATACTAATTTTTCCAACTTTTTGAAAATTTTGTTTCAAATAAGGTAACATTTGCTTCGTGAGCAATAATTGCCAACGAACCCCATCAGATATAATATCTCCTAATTGGTCACGGTCTATCCCTAAGCCTACCAAAGAACCAAGGATTTGTCCATGACTAATTGAAGAAAATTTAATTGGATAATGAATTTCTATCAATTCAACATCGAACTCTTCTGTTGTTGGTGTATAAAAATCTGGATAAATCATACATCTTTTTCTCTCAGCAGCGATGTATCCACCTTCAAACTGAAATTTAATGTCATCATATTGACCAACAATCGCTTCAACAATAAATTGTTGACGTGGATCTAAAAAGGGTGTCAATATTGGTGCATACTGTTCTTGACAAGAAACGAGCCAAGATTCTACTTTTCGAATAAAATCTTGTTCTTCTTTTCTAAAATGTTGAAATATAGACGTATCCATAACTATCACCTATTAAAATATAAATTTAACAATTTGAATAATGCCTAGTTTTACAAACTGTAAAAATAAAATTCCAAAGATAGCTGAAAAACCAAACATTCCAATTCTTATTTTATCAAAATAAGATAAATATGGTTCACACAACGCTTGAAGCCATCTTGCTAATTTAGTATTTTGCGCTTGTGGTAACCAAGTTAATACAATATAAATTGTAATTAACAATATATAAAGATCAATTGCCCGTAATAATAAACGGATTAATTGAAATAATAACATATCTTTCTCCTTAACATAAATATATTTCCATTAAATTAATAAGAAGAATCCTCATTCTCAACAAAAGAACCTTGCACTTGATAATTTGGAGGAGAACAGATATAAATATCCTCTCTAATTTGTTGGACATCTCCATTAATGGCATAAGTCACTCCCACTACAAAATCAATGACTCTTTTAGCATCTGCAACTTCCATTTTTCTAAAATTAACGATAACTGCTTCACCTTTTAATAAAGCATCCGCAATTCTTTCTGCTTCCGTATAAACAGAAGGCTCTATGACAAAAATTTTTGATACTTTTTTATTTTGTTGAGCTTGTTGAAAAGAAACAACATTTGAAGGTGTTCTTCGATATTCTTGAACATCGGATGAATCATTTCCTTCTTCATACATTTCTTCTTCTACCTCATGATAGCCATCATCTGGATCTAAAAATGTTTTAAATTGATTCCAAAAACCCATACTACTCCTCCTATTCAAACCAAGCAGTACCAATTCTAATAAAGTGTGATCCTTCTTCAATTGCAATGGGATAATCTTGACTCATCCCCATGCTTAATTTTAGCGTAGATGTACTTTGTAGTTTTTTTGAAACTTCTTTTAATTCCCTAAAATAGTTACGAATTGCTTCATCATTTGCTTCAAAAGGAGCCATTGTCATTAAGCCTATTATCTGAATATTTGAATATTGTTTTGCAACTTCATATGCTTCAAAAACTTCTGAAGTTTTAAAGCCATGCTTAGATTCTTCTCCTGAAACATTGACTTCTAAAAAACATTTCAATGGTGAATCCAATCGCTTATCAATTTCTTCCATAATTGATAAACGGTCAATCGCGTGAAAATATTGAATTTGATTCACAATCTGTTTTACTTTTCTTTTTTGTAAAGGGCCAATTAAATGCCAAACAATATCTTCTTGTGAAAAAGCCTTTTGTCGTTCTAATAGCTTTTCAACACGATTCTCCGCAAAATGCCGAAATCCAAGAGAATAAACTTCTTGGATTTCTTCATTCATACGATTTTTAGTTACTATAATGGGACATACTTCTTGTACATCTCTAGAAACTTTGTCGCATGATTGTTGAATGCGAGTTACAATTTGTTCTGCATTACTTTTAATCATGGTCATTAGTTTCTGTTTCTTCTTCTGAAGAATGGTGGTGTGTCTAAAGTATCATCAGATTCATATTTTGTTTCAACTGGAGCTTCTACGAAACTCTTTTGAGAAAATGGAGAATCTGTTTCTGTTGTAGTTTCACGAACAGTTGCTTCACGACGAATATCCCAATCTCCAAAAATATCTTTCTCAGGTTGTTTTTCTTCAACTACTGCTTTTTTCTTTGGTGTTACTTGTTTTTCTTGGAATGTTTGAGGATTATTTCCAATTTCTTTTGTTGAAGCAGGTGTTGTAGGTGTTAATGTTGGACGGCTAGAACGAGCTACTGACTTTTTTGTACCTTTGTGTTCTTCATCAATACCAGTCGCAATAACTGTTACAATTACTTCATCTCCAAGATTTTCATTAATAGATGTTCCAAAGATAATGTTTACATCATTTGTTGCAGCTGCTGCTACGATATCAGAAGCATCTTGTGCTTCAAATAATGTTAAATCAGATCCCCCAGTAATATTTAATAAGATTTGTTCTGCTCCATCAATTGATACTTCTAATAATGGAGAAGAGATAGCTTTTTTAGTAGCTTCTGCTGTACGGTTTTCACCACTAGCAACCCCAATACCCATTAATGCAGAACCTTGATCTTTCATCACTGTTTTAACGTCAGCAAAGTCTAAGTTTACATAACCAGGTGCGATAATTAAATCAGAAATACCTTGAACCCCTTGACGTAATACATTATCTGCTTCACGGAAAGCTTCTAACATAGGAGTCTTTTTATCCACGATTTCTAATAAACGGTTATTTGAAATTGTTACTAATGTATCCACATTAGCTTTCATTTGTGCAACACCTTCTGCTGCATAACGACCACGTTTTGGTCCTTCGAAACTAAATGGACGAGTCACAACCCCAACAGTTAATGCTCCTAATTCTTTTGCAATACGAGCTACGATTGGTGCTGCACCAGTACCAGTTCCTCCACCCATACCAGCTGTAACGAAAATTAAATCCGCTCCTGATAAAGCTTCACGAATACGTTCTTCACTTTCTTCAGCTGCTTTTAAACCGATATCAGGTAATGAACCTGCACCTAAACCTTTTGTTAATTTAGGCCCTAATTGAATTTTAGTTTCTGCTTTTGAATTTGCTAAAGCTTGTGTATCTGTATTGGCAACAATAAATTCAACGCCTTGAACGCCTTCAGCAATCATACGGTTTACAGCATTATTACCTGCGCCCCCTACACCAATGACTTTAATTACTGCGCCTTCTAAATTTGTATCAAATTCGAATTCCATTCTGTTTCCTCCTTAGATTCGTACTAGTCTATAAACATTTTGAAGAAGTTTTTCACTTTATCTCCAAAATTTTCTGATTCAGTTTCTTGTGTTGCTTCCACTTCAGTTTTTGGTTTTTCAACTGGTTGTGGAGCAGTTTCTGCAACTGGACGGCTAGGGCTAGATAAAGGTGTTACTCTTGTTTCAGTCGTTAACTTGCCTTTTTGTGCAATACGATGAACATCATCTAATGATGCTGCATATTGAATTAATCCCATGCTTGTTGCATAAATTGGATTTCTCATCCCCATTTGTTCTGGAATATATGTTTTCACATTTACTCCAAAAATTTCTTGGGCTAATTCAAGTACTCCTGCCATAGAAGATGCTCCACCTGTTAAAACAATTCCTCCAGGTAAGTTTAAAGCATCTACTTGATCTAAAGCACGTTTGATTGTTTCAAAAATTTGAACTTCTCTTGCTTCAATAATTTCTGATAAATAATGTTCATCCACTTTAACAGGATCTTTTTTCCCAATTGTTTCAACTGGGAAGAATTCTTCATCAGAAGTTTCAGTAGAAATAGCATAGCCATACTCACGTTTAATACGTTCTGCATTTTCATAGCTTGCATTTAAAATAACTGAAATATCTTTTGTTACGAAATCTCCACCTTCTTGGTCTACATAAGAGAATTTTAATTGATGATCATGCATTACTGACGCACTAGTTTGTCCGCCACCCATATCAATTAGGATTGTACCAAACTCACGTTCACCTGCTGACATTGCTACTTGACTAATAGCAAGAGGTTGAATGACCATTTCTTCAATATTTAATCCTGCTTTATCAATACAACGTTTGATATTATGAACAATTGTTTTCGGTCCAGTAATCATACTTGCATATAATTCCAATCGAACTCCAATCATCCCTCTAGGATCTTTAATACCATCAAATCCATCAACGATAAATTCTTCGGGAATTACTGAAATAATTTCTCTTTCAGGAGCAACTGAACGAACTTTTGCTGCTGAAATCACATTATGAACATCCACATCTGTAATTTCACGATTTTCGCTTGAAACGGCAATCATGCCATGGCATGGTTCAATCGAAATTTGATTACTTGGGATTCCTACGATAACATCTTTAATTTCAATATTTGATTTTTGTTCTGCTTGTTTAACGGCTTTTTTAATAGATTCGACCGTTTCATCGATATCTACAATTACTCCCCGACTTAGTCCTTGAGATTTTTCATTGCCGACTCCAATAATGTTTAATTGTCCACGAATATATTCAGCAACAACAACTTTAATTGAAGTGGTTCCAATATCTAAACTCACATAAATTCCTTGATTTTTCACGTTTATTGAAACCTCCTACTAATATTTTTTTCATTCACATTTTATAAATAACTATACATTTTCTATTCTACCATATTTCTTTCTAGTTAAGAAAATATTTGAATAATTTTTACAATTTTCTTTTCTATTGAGCATTAATATCTGGTGTATAGAAGATGCCAACTTCCATATCGATTGTTCCAGATTTCATTTTTAATTCATTATAAATACTTGGATAATAATTCAGTTTTTCTCCAATATCTTTTAGTGTTCCAATAACTTTCATTCCATCTTTCATACGAATATGAAGTTTTAAGGGTTTCTTTTCTGGATCTACATATTGAATTTGACGAATCATACTAATCACACTAGGCGAAGTTTTTTTCAACTGATTAGCTAATTGAGTTCGTGATTCTTCATCAAAATTTACTAATTCAGGATACCCTTCTTTATTAACTGGTTCTTCTGTTTGAATCGTTTGAGCATCCTCTAATAATTCCTTATATTTACCATCTTCGTAATAATACCCAATTGCAGGATTTTCTAAAATAGTTAATTGAATGGTATTTAAACCAGATAAAGTAACAGAAGCATCCTTAATTTTAGGATTTCTTTTTGTTAATCTTTGTTGAATCGTTTCGTGTTCAGACAAGATACCCCATATAGTTTTTCCTTTTTTAATTCCAGCTTGTTCTCTTATAGTTTCGACTTCTACTTGCCGATTCCCATATACGTATATAGCCTTTGGTTTTGATAAAGGAGAAATCAAATACACACTCCAGAACATACTAGCTAGGAAAATCCACCATAAAAATTTCATTTCTAATCGATTAAAATGAAAAAATTGTTTGATTAGCTGAAAAAGATTTTTTTTCGGAATCTCCTCGTTTATTTGTGTAGGAGGAGGCGAAGAAGTTGAAGCTTTTTTAAAAAATTTCATATGGCTCCTCCTTTTTCTTTCTACATCATTTCATGTATCATACTTGTTAATCTTGAACTTGCATCTACAATTCCCATTTTCTTAGCTGAAGCAGCCATTGCTTCTTTTTTATGAGAATCTAATAAAATGTGATTAATTTCAGCTAACATTGTTTGAGCATTCAATTCTTTTTCTAAAATCATCGATGCTGCACCTTGATCGACTAACGAACGAGCATTGGCTTCTTGATGATTATTCGTCACATATGGACTTGGAATTAAAACACTTGCTAATCCTAATGCTGTTAATTCTGTTAAAGTTGTTGCGCCACTACGACAAACGACTAAATCCACATTTTGGAATAGTTGTGGCATATCTTTAATATACGGAAAAACAGAAACATTTGGCAATGATTTTTCTAAATTTGTAATCTGATTGTTGATTTTGTCATAATGTACTTCTCCTGTAACCATTATGACATGATAATTTTTATCCGCAAATTCTTCTAAAGCCTCAACGAACACTTCATTCATTCTCTCAGACCCACGACTTCCACCAAAAATAACGACAATTGGTAAATCTGTCTGAACTCCAATTGAAGCTAAATATTCAGGGTTTTTCTTAATTTCGACAACTTCTTGTCCCCTTGGATTTCCAGTCAATACGACCTTGTCACTATATGATGCAAAATCTTTTTTCACATCATCAAAGCAAATCGCAATTTTATTCACCCATTTTGCTAAAAATTTATTTGTTACTCCTGCAACACTATTTTGTTCATGAATAATAGTTGGAATTTTTAACAAACTAGCTGCGAATAATACGGGCGCACAAACATACCCACCTGTACCAATGACAACATCTGGTTTAAATTCTTTTAAAATTTTTCTTGCTTTTATGACACTTGTTACCATATAGTATGCTGTTTTTAAATTCTCTAATGAAAGCGAACGTTTTAACCCTTCGATTTTAATAGATTCAAATGCATACCCTGCTTGAGGAACAATTTTACTTTCTAATCCACGTTTTGTTCCAATATATAAATATTCTACATTCTCTTGTTTTTCTAAATATCTCATAAATGCAAGGGCAGGATAAATATGACCTCCTGTACCTCCGCCAGATACGACAACTCTCATGAATACTTTCCTCTTTCTTATAAATTCTCTACAACTCTAATAAATTCATCCCCACGAATTTCAAAATTCTTAAATTGATCCCAACTCGCGCAAGCTGGTGATAATAAAATAATATCTTCTTCTTTACTAATTTCATAAGCTTTTTTAGTCGCTTCTTCTAATGTATTCACGACTTCAATAACAGGAACACCTGCAACTTTCGCAGCTTCTTGTAATTTTTCTTTTGTTTCACCATACAAAACAATTCCTGATACAGATGTTAAATCGGGAACTAATTCATCAAAACCATTTTTTCTATCTAAACCACCCGCAATTAAAATAACAGATTGATTTATAAAGCTACGTAACGCTGTTTGAGTGGCAATAATATTCGTCGCTTTGGAATCATTGTAGAAACGTCTTTTATTCACTTCTTTTATGAATTGAGTACGGTGTTTTACCCCGTGGAAATTTTGAACAGCTTTTTCAATACCTTCATTTGTAGCTCCTGCTAATTTTGCAATTGCAACTGCCGCTAATACATTTTCAACATTTTGCGTTCCATGAACTTGTATCGTCGAAACAGGAATTACTTTTTAATTAT
>NZ_CAURVN010000022.1:0-22287 GCF_963528195.1 uncultured Granulicatella sp. | reverse complement strand
GATTCATTATTTGCGACTGATTTGCAATTTAATACAGATGAAGAAAAACCAAATGAATTTGAATGTACGGCGAAATTTAGATATCGTCAACAAGATACAAAAGTTCGTGTTGTATTCCAAGAAGACGACAAGACAAAAGCTATGGTATACTTTGATGAGCCAGTCCGTGCAATTACACCTGGACAAGCAGTTGTCTTTTATGATGGAGAAATCTGCTTAGGCGGAGGTATTATCGATAAAGCTTATATGGAAGGAAACGAACGTCAATACGTTTAAAAATAGATAGAAAAGAGGGGAAGTCATGAGTGAACAATACGTTGTAGGTGAAGTTTTAGCGACATTTTTTGAAAATCCGCAAAATTTTTACAAAGTATTATTAATTCGAGTGCAAGAAAGTAGTGTGCAACTAGACTCTGATGAGATTGTTGTGACAGGAATTATTGGCACGATTCATGATAATTCCCCTTATCGTTTTAATGGAAAAGTAGTTTCGCATCCAAAATATGGGCAACAGTTTTCTGTCTTAAGTTATCAACAACATCAACCTACTGGGAAAAAAGGACTAATAGCTTATTTTTCTAGTGGACGTTTTCCAGGAATAGGAGAAAAAACAGCCGAAAAAATTGTAGACTGTTTAGGTGAAAATGCGATTGAGCAAATTATTCAAGATGAAGATTGTTTAAAAAATGTTCCAGGATTATCGACAAAGAAATGTGAGAGTATTCGCAGCATCATTATTGAAAATCAAGGAACAGAACGTATTTTATTCGAATTGACGAATATGGGTTTTACTCCTTTATTTGCACAGAAAATTATGGTGCTTTATAAAGAGAAAACAATGGAAATCATAAAAGAAGATCCATATATCTTATTGCAAACCATTGAAGGACTGGGGTTTAGAAGAATTGATGCCATTGCGCAACAATTAGAAATCGCTCCAGATAATTTGTACCGGATCAAAGGTGCTGTTTATGTAGTAGTAAGAGATTTATCTTATCAAGAAGGACATACATATTTAATTGATAAAGAAGTCGTTCTAGGAGCTCAAAAATTATTAGAGCAAACTCGTTCGTTTTTAATTGAACCAGATCAAATCGTGAATGCATTAAATGAATTAATTCGAGAAGGAATCATTATTTCAGAAGAAAATCATTTATCATTAGCTTCTTTATATTATGCAGAAATTGGAATTGTGAATGCGATTAATCATCGTTTGGAATTGTCTAAGAAATCTTTGTATTCAGAAGAAGATATCGAAGAAGCGATTCAGCATGTGCAAAAGAAATTTGGCATCATTTATGATGAATCTCAAAAACAAGCGCTTATTAAAATTATGCAAGAATCCTTGTTCATTTTAACAGGAGGGCCCGGGACAGGGAAAACGACCATTATTAATGGTGTGGTAGAAATGTATCGCTATTTAGAAGAGATTGATGTAGATTCTGATGCGATTCAATTAGCAGCTCCAACAGGAAGAGCTGCAAAACGTATGAATGAGTTAACAGGAATTTCTGCGTCTACGATTCATCGAATGTTAGGTATTTCCGCAGAAGAAAATGTTGAATTAGAAAGTGACGATTCTGATGATACTCGTTCATTAAGTTGTGACTTCTTAATTATTGATGAGATGTCGATGGTTGATACTTGGTTAATGAATCGATTGCTTCGTGCAACTCCAGGAAAAACGAAGATTTTATTTGTAGGAGATAAAAATCAATTACCTTCGGTTGGCCCAGGTCAAGTATTAACAGATTTTCTATTATCGAATAAGATTCCATCGATTGAATTAACGCAAATTCATCGACAAAAGGATTCTTCAAGTATTGTGACATTAGCGCACTCGATTAAAGACGGGCATTTACCAATGGATTTTACTCAAAATCAACCAGATAGAACGTTTATTCCGTGCCGTTCGACTCAGATTTTAGATGTGATTGAACAAATTGTCGTGAAGGCGATAAAAAAAGGGTATCAGAAAAAAGATATTCAAGTACTTGCTCCAATGTATAAAGGTGAAGCTGGTATTCATGAAATTAATAAAATGATGCAAAATATTTTAAATCCAAAAATTGGAAATTCCGTTCGAGAAATTGAATCATTTGATCGTGTTTTCCGTGTAGGGGATAAAGTATTACAGTTAGTCAATGTCGCAGAAGAAAATATTTATAATGGGGATATTGGAGAAGTAACTGCGATTATATTTGCCAAAGAAAATGAAGATCAAGTCGATAAGTTATATGTTGCTTTTGATAATGTAGAGGTAGAATATAAACGAAATGATTTTATTCAATTGACGCATGCTTATTGTTGTTCGATTCATAAATCTCAAGGTAGTGAATTCCAAATGGTGATTTTACCAATGGTTGGTCAATATCAACGGATGTTAGAACGAAACTTATTGTATACAGCTGTAACAAGAAGTAAAAAATTCTTAATTATGTGTGGGCAATATGAAGCATTCCAAGAAGCAGCAAATCGTCAAAGTGCAAGACGTCAAACGTGCTTAAAAGATTTGTTACAAGGAAATAGCTTTGATAGCTTAACCATTGAAGAAGAAAATCCAACAGCGATTGAAGAGAATCCGCAAACTGATGATAAGTCTGAAGATACTACAGAACAAGTTTCTCAACCAATAAGTGATACCAAACAGTATTCTGAAGAGAAAACAGTAGCATTAAAAGTAGAAGAAACAGTTGAAGAATTTCAAGTCCCTTCAGAGAGTCAAACAATAGCAAAAAATAAACCTTTTGTTTTAACAATGGAATTAATTGATTCTTATAGTATTGACCCTATGATTGGAATGGAAGAATTGACGCCATATGACTTCATGTCAAAATCAAAATAATATAGAGTTAAAAGTTAGTTTTTAAGAAATTTTAGAGTGATATAAGAAACACTTATTTCACGTAATAACGATTGGTTATCTGTTAGTGAAATAAGTGTTTTTTTATAACATTTTTTATAAAAAATGAAGCGGGTACCTAGTATTTTGTCTTTATATTGTATACAATAGTTTCGAGGTGAAAATATGGAAAACCAAAAACATTTTTTAGTATCAGCAGATGCTGTACCTCCTGTGTTTTCTAAAGTACTAAAAGCAAAAGAATTATTAGCAACTAACCAAGCAAAGGACGTTACAGAAGCAGTAAAATTAGTAGGAATTTCACGTAGTGTATATTATAAATATTATCGAAAAGTTCAAGGATTCTCATCAGTAACTTATGGACGGAAAGCTTCGTTAAATATTCATATGAAAAATGAAAAAGGAACATTATCCAAAACATTAGATTTATTTGCAAGTTATAATATGAATGTATTAACAATATTCCAAGGATTAGCAATTCATAGTGTAGCAATCGTTCAATTAATGTTAGATATTTCTGAATCAACGACTGATCTATCTGTGATTTTAAAAAAATTAGAAAAAATGGATAATATTATTGGTGTTGAATTACAAAATGTAGAGTAGGAATTCAAATGAAATTACAAACGAATAAAGGAAATCTTGAAGTAAAGGCCATTCTTTTTGATAAGGATGGCACTTTAACTAATATAGACAATTTGTGGATTGAGCCAACAGAAATGGTCATCCGTAAAATTTTAAAGCAGCATATAAAAGAAGATTCAACTGTTACAATTGAACAAATGCTAGAGTTATTAGGAATTGTAGAAGGTGAGATTGTACCCAATAGCGTCATTGCTTCTGGGACAGTTGAAGATATGTTAGAAGAGATTGGAAAATATTTTCCAATTGATAAAACTGCTTTATATGATGAAGTATTGAAAGATTTTAGAAATTATTTATTAGCACATCCAGATATGATTGTTCCAATTGGCGATGTAGCTTTTTTAATTTCTGAATTAAAAAATAAAGGAATCAAAGTTGGAGTTGTCACAAATGATAGTTATGTCCCTACAAAAACAATTTTTGAAATCTTAAATGTTTGGCATTTATTTGATTTTGTAGCTACTCCAGATGATTATGCTGCTAAACCGGTCGCAGATTCACTCATAGGTGCGAGTCAACAACTAAGTATCCCAGTGAATGAAATTTTTTATGTTGGAGATTCTTATTTAGATATGGAATATGCCAAACATTGTGGTGGAGGAATTGCTGTTTTAACAAGCGGGAGTGATGTTAAAAAAATGAAAGAAGAATCCGTTTTAGTGTTAGATTCTGTAGAACAATTATTAGATTATATAAAAGGAGAGTGAATATGTACGAAACAAATCATACAAGTGAACGTTTGAAATTATTATTTAAAATTTTAATTCCAGTATTAATTTATCAATTAGCCAATTTTTCTGCTCAGTTTATTGATACTGTAATGACTGGACAATATCATGAAACTCATTTAGCAGGAGTATCAATTGCAGGAAGTTTATACAATCCATTTTTCACGTTGTTAAATGGGATTGTGGCAGCACTGATTCCAATTGTAGGTCAATTACTAGGAAAGAATGATAAAAAAGGTATTCAAAAAATTGTATTCCAGTTCATGTATATTGGAATTTTATTAGCAATTATTTTATTTTGTATCGGTTTAATTGGATTAAATCCAGCATTAAATCAAATGCATTTAGAAGCTGAAGTATCCACCATTGCTAGAGAATATTTATTACTCTTATCAATTGGATTTATTCCATTTTTACTCTTTAGTGTGATTCGATCATTCATTGATGCATTAGGATTAACAAGAGTCTCTATGTTTTTAATGATTTTACTAGTTCCATTAAATATATTTTTTAATTACTCCTTAATTTATGGAAAATTCGGATTACCGGAATTAGGAGGCCCCGGAGCAGGTCTTGGAACAGCAATGGCATATTGGGTGTTATTAATCGTAGCGATTGTCGTTCTTAAAATGCATCCGAAATTGAAACCTTATGATGTATTAAGGTTTGAAACTCCTCATTTAGCATTATGGAAAGAGCCTTTTGCATTAGGGTTACCAATTGGATTTAATGTATTTGGTGAAGTCGCAATTTTTGCACTTGTTGGTTTATTAATGGCTAAATTTGGCTCACATGTGATTGCTTCACACCAAGCAGCGATGAATTTTTCTTATTTAGCATATGCTTTTCCAATGAGTATTTCGAATGCTTTAACGATTATTGTATCGTATGAAATCGGTCAAAATAATCAACAATCTGCAAAAGAATATATTCGATTAGGTATTTCTACTTCTGTCATCATTGCACTTCTAACATTAGTGTGGTTATATTTCAACCGTCCAATGATTGCTGGTCTATATGGAACTTCAGAAAGTTTTATTCAATTAACAATGGTGTTCTTATCCTATAGTTTATTATTCCAAATGTTTGATGCGATTGCAGCACCGATTCAAGGAATACTACGAGGATATAAGGATGCAAAAATGCCGTTTATTTTATGCTTATTAGGATTTTGGGTGATTGGTCTTCCAGTAGGGATAATTTTGGACTGGATGACAGATTTAGGGCCTTATGCTTATTGGATCGCATTAATTGCAGGTTTAATGTCAAACTGTTTCTTATTAATGCTACGATTAAGAAGTGTTCAAAAGAAATTTGATAAAAGGGGATTAGTACATGGAAAATGAATCAATAGAAGTAGTCAAAATTCAGGAAGAAAATGTAGTAAATAAACCAGAGTCACCTTTAAAACAGTCCATAAAAGATATGTTTAAACATTTGTTAATTTATTTGGGTATTTTTACTGGAATAATTATAGTTTTTGTAATAGCTAGTGAACTTGTAAAAATGATTAAATCATTGAGTCCAAGTTTCATGCCAGATTTAACGGTTTCTCAACTTCAAAATTTTTCAGATTTTGGTTATATCGTTGCAGTGATTGTTGGTATTACCATTTTTTATAAAACTCAAAAAATTAGTTTTTTCCAGACCGTATTTTATCGTCAAAAAAAGATGACATTAGAATATTTTGCAGTCTTTGCAATCATACTATTTGGATGTCAGTTTATTTTTACTCAAAGTGCTAATTTATTCGAATTCTTCTTAAATCAAATTGGTTTAAGTACTAAGGGTGCGATAGAAGCTGCAACAAGTGGAGATGATTCCTTTATGTTAGTCATTTATGCAGCGCTTGTTGGACCATTTGTTGAAGAATTACTAGTTCGAGGCGGAGTTGTCTATCGTTTAAAGAATTATGGGAAGATTTTCAGTATATTGTTATCAGCAGTAATCTTCGGTTTATTCCATATGAACTTAATCCAAGGATTTTTTGCTTTCTTTGTCGGTATTTTATTTGCCTATATTGCACTTGAATATAGCTTCTTATGGGCAGTATTTTTCCATATTTTAAACAATTTTGGATTTAGTTTTCTAGTTGAAAGTGGTTTGCCTTTACTTTTAGGACCAGAATTGGCAGATACAGTGACAACGATGCTATTAGTGATTACTGGTAGTGTATCTGTGATTTTCTTTTTCCTTTACCGTAAGGAAATCATTTCATATATTAAAGCAAATAGAACTCCAAAAGGGACTTATCCTGTTGTCTTTACAACATTGAGATTTTGGATTTATGTTGTTATTTGTTTATTAGTTGGTCTATTAGGGTTACAACGATTATAAGATGGGAGAGATTCGATGAATACCATTTATTTAGAAGATTCAGTATATACAACTTTACAAAATCATCCTGAGGTAAAAGATTTATTGATTGAGTTAGGATTTACTCCATTATCTCAGCCGCAGATGGTTCAAACTGTTGGAAGAATTACAAGCTTAAAAAAAGGTTCTAAAATTGCTAAAATCCCACTTGATACAATTATTCGTCAATTAGAATTGAATGGATATATTGTAAAAGAAAGCAGGGAGAGCGATGAGTAATGATGCCATGACACCATTAGAACGTCAAGAAAAATTAAAAGAATTAATGCTCCGATTACATCAAGGGGAAAAAGAAGAAATTATTCAAGAAGAATTTAACAAACATTTTGATTCCGTTTCCCCTTATGAAATTCAAGTAATGGAACGAAACTTAATGCAAGAAGGAATTACTTATGAAGAAATTATGCGTCTTTGTAAGATTCATGCTTCATTAATGAGTGCAAAAGTAGAAGCTGGAGAAGGGATGCCTGATTTTGAAAAAGAAGGACATCCAGTAATGGTTCTAAAAAAGGAGAATTTAGCTCTCAGAGGAGCGATTGACCGAATTGAACGTTTGTTACAGGCTTATGTATCTTCAAAAGATGAAGAACTATTAAAAGGACTAAAACGTCAAATTAGCTTACTCGATCAATTTGAAAATCATTATTTAAGAAAAGAATATGCCCTATTTCCAATTATGGAATCAAAAGGAATTATCGCTCCTCCGAAAGTGATGTGGGGAGTTCATGATGAAATTAGAGAAATTTATAAAAATTTCAAACAAGCTTTTCATAACCAAACGGATGATGTCATGGAACAGTTTCTAGTAGCTAAAGAAGAATTGCTAGAAATGATTTTTAAAGAGGAAAATATTTTGATTCCAATGGTTGCGCAAGCTTTTCATGTGGATGATTGGGAAAAGATGGCACAAGATACTCCACAATATGGCTATTGCATTGTTACTCCTGAAGCAGAATGGAAAGTAGAAAAGAAACCCTCTACGATTCAATCTAAAGAAGAAATTCAAGAAACAGGAGATATCCCATTATCAACTGGCTCCTTATCCTTAGAACAATTAGACTTATTATTGAATCTACTTCCAATGGAACTTTCGTTTGTCGATAAAGATAATATCGTTAAATATTACAACGAAGGCAACGGAGAAGAAAAAATCTTCAAACGTACAAAGAGTGCGATTGGTAGAGATGTTATTAATTGTCATCCGCCAAAAAGCCACGCCATCGTAACGAAATTATTTGAACAATTACGATCCAGGCAAAAAGAAAAAGAAGAAATGTGGTTTAAAAAAGAAGATAAAATGATTCACGTAACGTATCATGCCGTACGAAATGCTCAAGGAGAGTATATGGGCGTTTTAGAATATGTACAAAATATTGCACCATACGTGAAGAATTTTGAAAGTAAACCTCTGAAACGAGAGTTGTCTTGAAATTAAGTGACTTTTTAGAGGAAGTCATTGAAAAAGAAACTTTCTTATAAAAAAATAATTAAATAGAGCTTTCCGAATGATTCGGAAGGTTCTTTTTTTGTAAATAAAGCCTTTACATTAACTGAGAGGAAGAATATACTTAAAAAAACATTAGAAATTTGGAAATTTGTTTGTGATTACATGAGCATCAAATGTTTTATAGGGGATAAATTTTTTGTGATTGTAACTGAAGAGTTAACAATTATTTAAATAGGTGGGTAAAATGAGGAGGAGTAGAATGTTAAATATTAGTATATCTAAGTTTTCATATGGGAAAAAAGATGTTTTAAAAGATATTTATATTCAAATTGACAAGCCTAAAATTATTGGATTAGTGGCACCAAATGGAACTGGAAAATCTACACTAATAGAAATTATTGCTGGTAATCTCAATAATAGAGATGTAAGTGTTTTGTTGGACGATAAAAATTATAAGAACCATTATTTGGAAATGAAACGAAAAATTGTGAGAATGTGTAATCAAGATGATTTATATTCTGATTTGACAGGTTTACAACATTTACAATTTTATGCTGAAATGTGGAAAATTAAACCATCATTTGTGGATGAAGTTGTTTCAAAATTACAAATGACTGAATATATTTCAAATAAAATTTCTAGTTATTCGTTAGGAATGAAACAGAGACTTTGTTTTGCGTTAGTTGTTGTAACGAATTGTGAAGTTATGCTATTAGATGAAGTGATGAATGGATTGGATCCAGATAATGTGCAATTAATATCTAAAGTACTTCAAAGTTTAAAAAATGAAGGTAAAATAATTATCATTGCGTCACATTTGTTGAATAATCTAAATATTATTGCTGATGAGGTGTTTTTCTTAAAAGATAAGAAGATTGCTTTAAAATATAATCTTGAAGATGAGTGTAATCAATCAATTGAAATACAATTTTCATCAGAGGATAGGTATAAAGAATTTATTAAACAATTTATGAATATGAATATGTTATCTAATCCCTCAGAATTGACCATTAGCATTAAAGATTTGAATGAACTAGATTCCGTATTTTTGTGGATTCAATCAAATTTGAAGGCTATTTCCAGTTTGACTTATGGAATAAAAGGTTGCGAAATCATTTATCAAGAACTATTTCATTCAGATGATGAAGGGAGAGAGTAATATGAAAAGCCAGATTATCATGGTATTGACGAATCGATTGGTAAGAATTCAGGTAATCATTTTCCTCTCCATTGTTTTTATTTTTTCAATTTTACGTCTCTATGAGCTAAATCATCAGTATCAAATAATGAATGAATATACTCTTACAAATATAAAAATCCATGAACAATCAAAAAATAGTCTGTTAATGGATAGTAAAATGTCACAACGAGAGTTACATGAAGATGAAAAATTTTTCGTTGAGATTGATAATGCATATATAGATGCTGGAAATGCTTTTCAGAATAGAGATTATAAAAAATATATTCAATTAATGATTAAAACTTGGGAATTAGAAGACTCTATTCGTGAAAAGTATAGGATTATGATTACAAATAAAAATACTTTAGGATCTACTGCATCTAAAAATGGAATATTATTTAAAAAGCAAACACAACAGTCAATGTTGCATTATCAACAATTAGAAGACAAAAATTTTGATGATAAGAATGTAATGAATGAATTGATAGGTATAACTGCTGTTCAGTCTTTCTTACCATTATTGGATTTTAAAATTCCAAATATTTTTTTCTTACCATTCCTTTTCTTATTTACGCTAGTGATGTCTAATTCTATATTTTTATCTGATTCTAAGCATAGAAGTTTATTGAATGTGAAACCAATTAGTAATTTTAGATACATTATTCATAAAATCATGAGTAAATGGTTCGTTATTTGCTTTGTACAACTTGTAGCATATTTAATTTATTTTGGAATGATTTCAATAAAAAATGGAATAGGAGATTTTACTTTAAACACTGTGATATTTGAAAATGATAAGACTTTAAATATTTCTTATTTCAGTCTGTTTCTTATTATCGTATGCTTTGTAATGTTATTGAATTTATTGATTGTAAGCTTATGTAGTTTATTAAACTTACTATTTAGTAATCAAATCTTTACATTTCTTTTTGGAATAATCGTTATATTTTTAGAAACGGTCATGAAAGTTTTAAATATTGAAATTCCTTATATTGGTTTTTTACCTTCGTCTTATTTTAGTTTTGGATCAGTGATCTATGGTGTTAAAAATGAGTTCTATTTAAATGGACGCTTTTCAATGTTTCAAGGAGTATTAGTACTTGTCGTTACTAGTGTAATTTGTTTTATATTTTCAATTGTAATAATGACTTTGAAGGAAAAGAGGGAGCGTTATGAAAAAATTTTCTTCAATTAAATTAGATTATAAATATTTAGTTTCAACTGGTTACTTTATTAAGCTTCCTGTCATTCTATTTGTAATTTTTGTATTATTGATAGGTTATAACAAATGGGTTCCTACAGAAACTCCGCAAAAGGTATTAAATTCTCAATTTATGCTTATGGATGACTTAAAGGCATTACTGGCTAAAGACTACAGTATAGCTACTGATGTTCGAGAAGAGTCGGAAATGCAAATAGCTCAAATATATCAAAACTTGTCTGAAGAAAATTTTAGTTATAAAAAGTCCGTTACTTCCAAAAAATTGTTGTCTATTTATACAGAACGTATTAAGCTATTAAATACTCTTAAAGTCTTGTTGCCTAATTATAGTGATAAGTTGCCTGATATTAGTAAATTGGAAGATGAAAAGCTCATATTAGAATATTTAAGTGATAGTAATCAGGATTATTTGCACTATAAAACTACTTATGTAGTCATAAAACTTATTCTTTATTTTTCAGCTTTTGGTGGGTTTTTATTTCTTTATATACTCATGGTTTCTAATTTTCATAAGCGAAAATTATCCCATAAAAGTTTACTCAAAGCGTTACCTATTTCGGTTGTACGTCTAAATATAGATGAATGGTTTTATACGCTGGGATTGTTTTATTTCTTACCGGTAATAATCGTTATGATTGGAATTTTTTTATATTGTATAGCTTTTAATATTAATTTTTTTAACTATCCATTTTTAATGACAACGTTAAATGGTCCAAGAATCTATTCAGCTTATCATTTGTTGTTTATATCAATCTTTTATCCAGTAGTGTCAACTTATATTTGTTATATTTTTGAAAAAATTCTTGTGTTCCTTTTTAAAGATGAAATATTGTCGATTATTTGTCTTCTCACTTTAATTGCTACTTGTACTATTTTTTGTCTATTTAACACTCCATTTGGGATGATGATAGTGTTACCGCTGATTCAAAATAATCAGTCTGTTACTATAGGATTTTTAATGTTGAGTATTTGTATGCTGTTAACTTTTTACGTTATGAATTATCTACTCAAAAAATTTGTAGATATAAGATAGGATTGATGGAAGAATGATGCCAGAAGGAAATCTCCTTATATTTGCACCCTAATTATGTAGTTAGGAAAGGATACGATAAAATTTGACTTTTGTAGTAAATTACAGTACAATTGCATTACATTTTAAGGAGGTGTAATGATGGGAAAAACTGCTACAATTAATGTAAGAGTAGATGAGGATGATAAAAAATCTGCAGAGTTTGTGTTAAATCAACTAGGTATGCCAATGTCTACACTAGTTACTTTACTGTTAAAGCAAGTTTCGTTAACAAAGAGTATACCATTTAATATTTCTTTACCTTTGTCTCCTTATACAGATAGTATTGAAAATATGACTTCTGAAGAATTCGGTAAAATGATGATTCAAGAATATCAGAATGCTGAAGGGGATAATGTTCGTCCAGTTGATGAATTTTTTAATGAGTTTAGGATGAAAATTGATGGATAAAATAAAAGTAACAATTACTAAGAATGCTGAAAAAGATATGATGTCAATCTATGAGTATATTTTAAATGACTTGAAATCTCCACAAACTGCATTAAAATACTTCAATCAATTAGCGTCCTCGATAAATAGTTTAAATTTATTTCCTGAGAGATGTCCTATAGTTAAAGAATTTATTAAACTAGGAATTAGAATTAGAAGACTTAACGTCAATAACTATGCTGTGTTTTATAAATATGAGAATAATACAGTTACTATACTTAGAGTGTTTCATGCTTCAAGCAATTTAGAGAAACTGATAAAAGATTTATAGTAACGATTCAATTGAACAACTCCAATTTATTGATAGATTCTGTCTATTGAGAGATTGGAGTTATTTGTATTTTTACATAAAATTCTCTTTTCAAGTGCTAGTGGCTATGTTACAATCGTGGTGTTTATATCATATAAACAATTTAAAATTTAATAGACAACAAAGGAGTTAAAAACACCATGTATTTAGAGATGTTTTTAGGTGCAGTTGCTGGATTAAGTTTGTTCTTGTATGGGATGAAATTAATGGCGGATGGATTGCAAAAATTTGCAGGAGATAAGCTAAAAAGTATCGTTCGTACTTTAACAAAAAATCGTTTGATGGCTGTTTTAGTTGGGATGTTCGTAACAATGGTTATTCAAAGTTCAAGTGCTACTTCTGTAATGGTAGTCGGCTTTGTAAATGCTGGAATTATGACGATTCAACAAGCAGTTGGTGTAATTTTTGGGGCTAATATTGGTACAACAATTACTGGTCAAATGGTTTCCTTCAATCTGTCTCAATGGGCGCCTATAGCAATTGGTACAGGAATTTTAATGGGAGCAATTGTGAAGAATCCTAAGATGAAAGAATTAGCGGAAATCTTAGTAGGGTTCGGAATTTTGTTCATTGGTATGAACTATTTAAAAGACGCTTTAGCGCCGCTAAAAGATTTACCAGCCTTTACGGAATGGATTGTTAATTATGGACATCATCCATTATTTGGAGTAGCACTTGGATTTATTATGACACTTGCTCTTCAAAGTTCTTCTGCAACGATTGGGGTTTTAATTGCGTTAGCTTCTCAAGGAGTTTTACCATTTACGACTGCTCTATACATTATTTTTGGAGATAACATTGGTACATGTACCACAGCGTTAATTAGTAGTTTAGGGACTTCAAGACGTGGTAAACAAGTAGCTGTGATTCATTTGAGTATTAACATTATTGGTACTATTTACTTCATGATGTTTTTAACTGGTATTTTAACAAATATTGTAACATCAATGGATGCTACTGATGTCGCAAGACAAATTGCGAACGCTCATACAATTTTTAATATTGTAAATGTAATTGTGTTATTCCCATTTGCTAATTTATTATTGAAATTAGCAGATTTTATTGTTCCAGAACCAAAAGTAGAATTAATCGAAGTGGAAGAGAAACCAACAAGTTATTTAGACAAACGTATTTTAGTAACACCATCGATTGCGTTACAAAATACAATGTATGAATTTGCTGCCATGTCTCATGCTGCTGATCAAACATTAACCTATGCGATTGATGCGATTCGTTTAAGAAGTCAAGAGAAGATTGAAAAAGCATTTGCTAGTGAACAACAAGTGAATCAATTCCAAAAAGCAATTGTGGAATATTTAGTTGAAATTTCTCAACAAAATGTTTCAACAACTGACCAAGAAACGATTGATGAATTATTTAGTACAGCTAATGACGTGGAACGTATTAGTGACCATGCTGAAAATATTGCTGACTTTGCGAAAGCTGTATTAGAACGTGATATTGTATTAGATGAAAAGACTTTATCAGAATTAGAACATGTATTTGAATTAGTTCAAAAAGGATTTGCGATGTCAATTGATACTTTATCAACGGGTAATTTAGTGAAAGTTAAAGAAGTGATTACAATTGAGCGAGAAATCGACCGATTGAAAATTGAAATTCGTGATAAGTACATGAAACGTATGAATAAAGGCATTGCAAGTGCTGAATCTGGTATTTTTGTCATGGATTTATTAAGTAACTTAGAACGTATTAGTGACCACTTTAGAAATATTGGTGAGACGGTTCAAAGATTAGGACGTCCAGTAGTTGTAACTGAATAAAACTAGTGAAAGATGATGCCATTTGGTGTCATCTTTTTTAGTGATTAATTGTTATTTATAGATAATTATAGTACAATCAATAAGGATAAAAATGTTATAAAAGGAGAATTTCATGTTAAAAGTTTCAAACGTAAGTTTATTATTTTCAGATCGTAAATTATTTGATGAAGTAAATATTACATTCACACCTGGTAACTGTTATGGAGTTATCGGTGCAAATGGTGCGGGTAAATCTACATTTTTAAAAATCTTGTCTGGTGAATTACAACCAACAACAGGGGAAGTTATTTTAGATCCTCATGAACGTTTAACAGTCCTAAAACAAGACCACTTTGCTTTTGAAGATGAACGTGTTATTGATACTGTTATTATGGGGCATAAACAATTATTTGATATTATGAAAGAAAAAGATGCCATCTACATGAAAGAAGATTTTTCTGATGAAGATGGAATTCGTGCTGCAGAACTTGAAGGAGAGTTCGCAGAATTAAATGGTTGGGAAGCGGAAAGTGATGCTTCACAATTATTACAAGGTTTAGGAATTGCAGAAGACTTACACTATAAATTAATGAGTGAATTAGTGGAAGCTGAAAAAGTAAAAGTATTATTAGCTCAAGCATTATTTGGTAAACCTGATGTACTATTACTAGACGAGCCAACAAACGGTTTAGATGCTAAATCAATCGCATGGTTAGAAGAATTTTTAATTAATTTTGAAAATACGGTTATCGTTGTTTCCCATGACCGTCATTTCTTAAATAAAGTATGTACACATATGGCTGACGTTGACTTTGGTAAAATTAAATTATTCGTAGGGAACTATGATTTCTGGTTACATTCAAGTCAATTAGCAGCTAAATTAATGGCTGACCAAAATGCTAAAAAAGAAGAAAAAATTAAAGAATTACAAGAATTTATCGCACGTTTCTCTGCGAACGCTTCTAAATCAAAACAAGCGACATCTCGTAAGAAAATGTTAGATAAAATTACACTAGACGATATTCAACCATCAAGCCGTAAATATCCATTCGTTGGATTTACTCCTGCAAGAGAAATCGGAAATGATTTATTAATGGTTGAAGGATTATCAAAAACTATTGATGGCGAAGTGATTTTTGAAAATGTAAGCTTCCAATTGAAAAAAGATGATAAAGTTGCTTTCTTAAGTCGTTCAGATATTGCGATTACAACATTATTCAAAATTTTAACAGGGGAAATGGAAGCAGATAGCGGTACATTCAAATGGGGAGTAACAACTAGTCAAGCTTACTTACCAAAAGATATGACGGAAGAATTCTCAAATCCACAATTAAATATTTTAGAATGGTTACGTCAATATGCACCGGTTGAAGAACAAGATAATACATTCTTACGTAGCTTCTTAGGTCGTATGTTATTCTCTGGAGACGATGTTATGAAACAAGTAACAGTTCTTTCAGGGGGAGAAAAAGTACGTTGTATGTTATCTAAATTAATGTTATCAAAAGCGAATGTCTTATTATTAGATGACCCAACAAACCACCTAGACTTAGAATCTATTACAGCATTAAATGATGGATTAATTGCCTTCAAAGGTTCATTATTATTCTCAAGTCATGACCATGAGTTTATTCAAACAACAGCGAACCGTATTATTGAAATCGGACCAAAAGGTGTCGTGGATCGTTTAGAATCAACATATGATGAATTCTTAGAAAATGACGAAGTTCAAGCACGTGTAGATGCTTTATATCAATAAGATCGACTTTAATTTGCTATAGGAGAGAAGCGCTATGAAAAAAATTTATTTTGCCAGTCCATTATTTTCAGAAATGGAATTAGCTTTTAACGAAAGTTTTGTTAAACGAATTCGAGAAGAATATCCGCAATTGGAGGTTTATCTTCCTCAAGAACAAATGGCGATTAATGATAAAAATTCTTTTGCAGATTCAACGATGATTGCTAGATATGATACAGATGCTTTACTAGATGCAGATTTAGTTATTGCCATTTTAGATGGTGCGATTATTGATGCAGGTGTTGCTAGTGAGATTGGAATTGCGTATCAAGCTGGTATTCCAATTTTGGCTTTATATAGTGATAGTCGTCAATATGGGGCTGAAAATGCAGAAAAATTAGTAGCATTACAAGAAGTTGCTGAATCTCAATTCCCATATGCAAATTTATATACAGTAGGTCTCATTAAATTAAGAGGGGAAGTCTTCTCAAGTACGCAAGAATTACTAGAAGCTTTACCTGCTTATATTATGGCTTAAATTCAAGAAACGTAACAACACTGTAATACGGTTGTTACGTTTTTTTTATATCCAAATTATATAATGGAGAATACGATGGAGAAAGTGTGGTGAAGGATACTGGATAAACGATTAAGAAAAAGCATGATTATCAGTGGAATGGCTTGTTTATTATGGGCTAGTTATCCAATGTCCATTCATGCGCAAGAAATTTCTCAAGAATCGATTCAACAATTAGAACAAGAAATTTCTCAAAAATTAAATTTTGCAAATGAGAAATATCGACAAGTTGAAAGTTTGAAACAAGACTTAAACGAATTGAAATCCAATCAAAAAGAATTAGAACTTCAAATATATGAACAAGAAGAGAAATTATCAGAAAAAGAAACGGTCGTAAAAGAAAGAATGGTCGCTTTACAATCAAGTGGAGTGATTTATCAACGATTTGTTCAACTGCTTCAAGCAACAAGTATTTCGGATTTTTTTCATCGATTAATCGTGATTCAAGAGTTATTCAAATCGGATATATTAACGATTCAAAATTATCATAAAGAAGTTCAAACATTAGTAAATTCGCAAAAGGAATTAAGAGATACAGAAGAGACTTTATTAAAAAAACAAGAAGATTTACAAAAAGAATCTACACTTTATGCGGATAGTATTCAAGTGTTGAAACAAAATCTTGCGAATAATAAAGAAGCATTGTTTGCAATCCATGAACAAGAAAGTAAGGTTCAACAATTAAGTGAAAATACAGAACCAACAACTCATCATGCTCCGGAGGAGAAGAAAAAAGAAGAAGTAGTTCAAGAAACAAAACAATTTAGTTCCACTGAAGTCAAAGCCTCAACAGCTGAAAATATTAGTGAGTCTAAAGGGACTACTGAGACTTCTTCTAAGAGTCAAGTAGTTTCAAATGAAGTAAAATCTACATCGAGTGGGAAAGAATTCGCAGCAGAAGCAACAGCATATTCTTATAAACAACCTGGGTTAAGTAATTTTACAGCAATGGGGATTGATTTAAGATCGAATCCTAATGTTATTGCAGTAGATCCTTCGCAAATTCCATTAGGTACTTTAGTGGAAGTACCAGGATATGGAATTGCGATTGCTGGTGATACTGGTGGAGACATTAAAGGAAATCGAATTGATTTACATTATCCGGAAGTACAACAAGCAATGGATTTTGGAAGAAGAAAAATTACGATAAAAGTGATGAATTAAGAGGAATTTCAGATTTAATCTGGAATTCTTTTTTTGTTAACATCCATTAAAATGAAAAATAGTATTCTGATGTGATTATTTGTTAACATTAATTTGAAAACTGTTTGATAAACTTGTAACAGAAATTGGAAAAGTAAGATAAAAAGGGAGTAACAAATGTGAACCTGTTAGAAGAAATACAACATTATTGGAATCATCGTTACTCAGGATATTCCAAAGTGAATCAAAAAGAATTAGAGGGCATTCAAAGAGAAAGATGGAAAGAACAATTCAAACGATTGTTACCAACAAATCAAAATCTGAAAGTTCTAGATATAGGAACTGGCCCTGGATTTTTTACAATTATTTTAGAAGAATTGGGATATAGCAATATCACTGGTGTTGATTACTCATATAAAATGCTTGAAGTTGCCAAAGAGAATATACAAACATATGGTAAGGAAAATTCAAGTATTCAACTCATGCAAATGGATGCTCAAAATTTAGAGTTTCAGCCAGAAAGTTTTGATATCATTGTTAGTCGAAATTTAACGTGGAATTTAGAAAAACCTCAACAAGCTTATTCAGAATGGTTAAGAGTATTGAAACCCAATGGATCTTTATTCATTTTCGATGCGAATTGGTATGCATTTCTTCAAAATGAATCACTAGAAAAAGAATTTGAAGCAAAGCGTCAAAAAGCGATAGAAGAAAAGCTAGAAGATTATTGGCAAGGCGAAGGAGTTGATGAAGAAAAAATGGACTGGATTGTTCAACAATTACCTTTGACCTATCAACAAAGACCACAATGGGATATCGATTATTTTTCTTCACAGGAAGGAATTTCAGTAGAAACGGAAGAAAATTTTGGAGATTTAGTGTGGGATTATGAAGAACAATTAAATTATGGTGCAACACCTATGTTTTGTATCAAAGTTGTAAAGGAGGATAAGTAATGACACAAGAACAAACTATCCATGAACGAGTTGAAAATTATTGGACAAATCGAAGCTCTTCTTTTTTAGAGCAACGAACAAGAGAATTTCATAGTCCATTGAAGGCTCGTTGGGTTACAGAGTTTGAAAAATATTTACCACAAAATCAAACATTAAAAATTTTAGATATTGGTTGCGGAACAGGTTTCTTTACAGGTATTTTAAGTCAATTGGGGCATGAAGTCATTGGAATTGACTTAACAAAAGAAATGATTCATTTAGCGACTGTTTTTGCGAAACAGGAAAAGTTTGATGCGCAATTTTTAGTGATGGATGCTCAAAATCTTGAGTTTAAAAATGAAAGTTTTGATATCGTCATTGCAAGAAACGTGACTTGGACATTACCAGATGTACCTAAAGCTTATGACGAATGGCTTCGAGTATTAAAAAAAGGTGGCTTACTCATCAATATTGATGGAAATTATGGTGCTTCGAGTATGACGGATACGAGTCATTTACCACAGCATCATGCGCATCATCATTTAAGTCAAGATACTTTATCAGAATGCGAACTGATTCAAAGAAGTTTATCTATTTCTAGCGAAGTAAGACCTCAATGGGATGTGCAATATTTATTAAACCAAGAAGTTGACTCTCTTCAAATTGATCGAACGATTAGCCATAGAATTTATCTAGAAAAAGATGAATTTTATAATCCTACACCTTTGTTCTTACTATGTGCTAAGAAGTAAGGAGTTGTAGTGAATGTTTAAAGGATTGAAAAGAATTTTAACCATATCTATCTTATTTGTTGGTATTTCATTTTTTGTATTTTTACTCATTCATCTAGCACCTAGTGATCCTGCTTCTATTAAAATGTCTGCTGGGACTGGACGTGTCTCTTCAGAAGCTCTTGCACTTATGCGTGAGGAAATGGGACTAAACCAACCATTACTTGTACAATATGGAAATTGGCTTTTTAAATTTCTTCATGGTGATTTTGGTAAGAGTTTAATGTCTGATATCAAGGTTGAGACATTAATCATTCCTGCAGCTATGAATTCAATTCAATTGGCCGTGATTACTTTAGTGGTTTCACTAGGAATCTCAATTCCATTGTCGATATTTTTTGTACGATGTCAAAACAGAATTGTAAAATTACTTTTTCAATTAATCTTATTTTTTAAGATGTCATTACCGTCTTTTGTCATTGGTTATTTCTTAATGTATGTATTTAGCGTTCAATTAAAATGGGTTCCATTATTAGCCAATCAAGGTGGGATTGGATTAATATTGCCGATTATTACGATTGTGATTCCTGTAAGTGCAAAATTTATTCAACAATTTTCAGCATTGTTAGAACAAGAATTACAACAGGAATATGTTAAAGTGCTTTATTATCGTGGGATGGAAGAGTCAAAAATTTTTCAACGACATTTATTGAAAAATATATTTCCTACAATGGTGACGATTATTTTACTATCATTTGGTTCTTTAATGGCTGGTGTCGTTGTAGTAGAAACGATTTTCTATTGGCCAGGAATTGGGAAGTTATTAATGGATAGCATTAGTTCAAGAGATTATCCAGTCGTACAGATGATAGTTGTATGTATTAGCTTTTTATATATAGTACTCACTCAAATTTCGGATGAATTACAAAATCGAACAGATATCCGTATTAAAGGCGGTGAGTTGTCATGAAAAATAAGAGAAAATGGGTTATGTCACTCATCTTAATAGGATGTATATTACTATTGTGGAGTACAGTGTTCCCTAACTATGAAACAATGAATGCAAGTGAAATCTTAATTCCACCAAATGCTCGTCATTTGTTTGGGACGGATGATTTTGGTCGAGATGTTTTTATTCGAGTGATAGTAGGAGCTAGATATTCGATTGGAGCTTCTGTTTTAATCGTTGCTTTATCTTATTTAGCAGGAATTCTTATAGGTGGATTAGCAGGGATATTTGGTGGATGGGTTGATAGAATCATTACGAACATCGTAGATATTTTATTAGCCATTCCAAGTCTACTCATAGCGATTACGATAGCTGGTGTATTAGGTGGAGGGTTAAGAAATGGCGTTATTGCGCTAGTTATTAGTTATTTTCCTTATTATGCAAAATTAACAAGAGGAGAAATTCGTAAACTTAAAGTTCGAGAATATGTCACAGTGATGTATATGCAAGGAGCTCCATTATGGTATAGGATGGTTACGATTTTAAAAAATATTCAATTACCATTAGTGACGTATATGATTGTCAATATTTCTGGGACTATTTTAAGTTTAGCAACATTATCTTTTTTAGGAATAGGAGTAAAAGTTCCTCAACCAGAATGGGGAGCGATGTTAAATGAGGGTAGATTATCGTTTGAACAAGCACCATGGTTAATGATTGCGCCAGGACTTGCGATAACTTTAACGATTATTATATTTAACGGAATCCACTATTGGATTCAACAGAAAGGGAGAAAATAATGAAATTAAAAAATATGTTATTAACCATTGCAGTAGCAGTATTAGTTGGATGTGCACCCGTACAGCCAGCATCTCAACAACAAGAAAGTTCTCAAAATTCAACTTTTAAAATTGGTTATTCTCAATTTACAGCAGGCATTGATCCAGCAAAAGATTGGGAAGGTTGGTATACCATTCGTTTTGGAATTGGAGAAACATTATTCCGTTTAACAAACGAATTTGATGTAGAACCATGGTTAGCATCCTCTTATAAGAAAATTGATGATCAAACATTGGAAATTCATTTAAAAGA
Source organism: uncultured Granulicatella sp. (assembly GCF_963528195.1). Lineage (GTDB taxonomy): Bacteria > Bacillota > Bacilli > Lactobacillales > Aerococcaceae > Granulicatella. The sequence goes on along the minus strand of NZ_CAURVN010000022.1, from coordinate 1,069 downwards.
AAACCTTACATTTTCAAATGGAAATGCTGTTAATAGTGACGCTGTCATTGCAAGTCTTCAAAGAGTTGGGGAAAACCATAAGTCCGGTAAACTTTTCAAAACAGCTACTTATACCGCTAATGATGCATTAACGTTTACAGTTCATACTGAAAAACCAACTCCTCAATTCATTCATGAATTAGTGGATGCTAAAACTGCGATTGTCGATGTAACAAGTACTGATAAAATTATAGGGACAGGACCTTATGAAGTGATGGAATTTAAACCAAATGATTCGATTTCATTAACAGCTTCCACTCATTATTGGGCTGGAAATGCTTCAATCAAGGAAGTTCATTACCAATTAATTCCAGATCAAAAAACATTGGAATTAGCGATAAAATCTAAAGAAGTAGATGGTGGATTAGATTTAAATGATGACGTAGCCGATTCATTAATGAAAGATTCTTCTGTTCAAGTCTATAATCAACCAAGTACAAGAACGTATCATTTAGAATTGAATAAAGCCAGATTACAAGATAAAAAAGTACGTCAAGCGATTTTACATGCAATTAATAAACAAGAATTGACACAAGACTTCTTAAAAGGTCATGTAACACCTGCAGACGGTGCCTTTTTAGATTCTAGTATTTATTCAAGTGGTACATTTGCTAATAAACAATACCAACCTGAAATGACAACCAAATTATTAGAAGAAAGTGGATATAAAACTAAAAACTCAGATGGAATTTTGGTGAATGCACAAAATGAACCTTTACAAATTGTTCTAAAAACCTATAAGAGATTAGCAAATGAAAAAATTGCGACAGCACTGCAACAACAATTCAAACAATTAGGGATTGATTTGAAAATTGATATTCAAGAAAAAGTCGATGGATTAAATCAATTAGATTATGATATTGCATTAGCTTCAGCATTAACATTACCAACGGGAGATCCTCACTACTTCTTAGATGCAACATTATCGAGTGATGGAGCCTTAAATTATGTAAAAAATTCAGACTCATGGTTAGATGAAAAAATTTCTACCTTAGGTCCTGAAGTAGATGCAGCTAAAATCCATAGTGAA
>NZ_CAURVN010000021.1:0-23973 GCF_963528195.1 uncultured Granulicatella sp. | reverse complement strand
CAAATTTTGTTTCTGTCATGAGTAAGACGGTGAAACCGTCTTGGAGTTTTCCAGTATAAGAAGCCATATTCTGGCTTCTTATACCTTCATTACTTCAGAAAAATCTATTTCTATTCCCTTCCACGTTATTCTAAACGTTCTCTTAGATTCTTCCGTCAAGAAAAGAATAGACTTCCTACAGTAGCTCGAGTACTATCAGCCACATTGGCTGATAGTACTGGAAAAATTGAGACCAAGGCTCAGGGCGTCCATAGCTACTGTAAAGGAAGTCTAATTTTAAACGTTCTCTCATCTTCCTCCGCCAGAAAAGAATAGACTTTTCGAAGTAGCGAATGTACTAGAAGCCAACAATTGGCTTCTAGTACTGGAAAATTCGAGACCTTAGGCTCGAATTTTAGCCAAGAGACCCGAAGGGGCTACTGGCGTCCAACGCTACATCAGACAAAGTCTAATTCTTTTCCGTCTGCAGGCGGTACATCTGAGCGTACACTCCGTCTTGCTCGACTAACTCAGCATGATTCCCTTGTTCAATAATTTCACCCTTATCCAATACGAAAATTTTATCCGCATGAACAATCGTAGATAAACGATGCGCAATCATAACTGTTGTACGACCCTTCGACAGAACTTCCATCGCCTGCTGAATCATCCCTTCCGTTTGCGTATCCACATGAGAAGTCGCTTCATCCAACACTAAAATCGTTGGATTAAACGCTAACGCTCGCGCAAAAGAAATTAACTGACGTTCCCCAGATGAATACTCAGCCCCTTTATCTTGAATCAGTTTATCTAACCCTTCTTCTGAACGCTCTAAAATATGCTGACCACCCACTTGAATTAACGCATTTTCCATCATTTCATTGGTGATAGATGGATTCTCCAACCCAATATTGCTTCCTAAAGTTCCAGCAAATAAATATGGATCTTGCAATACAATTCCCATCTTCTCACGCACTTTTCGCTGATTCGATAACGCAATATTTTGATGATCAATCCAGATTTCTCCATCCGTTGGATCATAAAATCTAAATAACAAATTCATAATTGTAGACTTCCCAGAACCAGTATGGCCTACAAAAGCTACTGTTTCACCCGCTTCAATCGTAAAGGAAATATTTTTCAAAACAGGAGTTTTTCCATCATAAGAAAAGGATACCTTTTTAAATTCGACTTTTCCATCTTCCATCACAAAATCAGCATCTCCTGATTTCTCGATTGGTGTTTCCATTAATTCAATCACTCGGCCACCTGCTGCAAAAGCATGTTGCAATCCCGCAAAAATTTGTACTAAATTATCAATCGGATCATAGAGACGATTAATATAGTCCACAATCGCATAAATAAATCCAGCTGTTAATCCTAATGTTCCTCCTAAATATTTCACACTTAAATATAAAACGGCAAACATTAAAGTAACATTTCTTAGGAATCCGACAACACTCCAAGCTAAGAAAGACTCTACTTTTAATTCTTCAAGACCAATTCCTTTCCACTCTTGAACAATCTCTTCATACTCTTTATTCACTAGTTTTTCTTGTTGAAACACTTGAATAATAGACATTCCTTGAATGATTTCATTTAATTTTCCATTCATATTACTAAAACTCTCACGAAGAGGCCCTGTAAAAGCTCCTGCCTTTTTACTAAATACTACTTGCCATAAAAGAATAGCTGGAATGACTAATAATAAAGCAGCTCCTAATCGAATATTAAGAGAAAAAATGACGACATAAATTCCAACAATAATGATAATGCTATTTAAAACATTAGCGGTTGCTGCAACAAAGAAATTTTGACGAACAACTTCCGTATCATTCGTAATTTTTGACACAACTTTGCCTGCTGGTAAAGAATCAAAATAACGAATCGGTAAATGTTGAATTTTATCAAATAATTCATCTCTTAAACGTTTTGTTAAACGATTCGACATTACACTTAAGATAAAGCGTCCAAAATAAGCCGATAACGCTGAAATGAGCAATAAGCCAAAATATACTGCTGCAAATTGAGTAATCTGCCCCCAATTAATTACACCTGAATTTTCTGATGGTGTAATGACCAAATCAATAAATTGTTTCGCAACAATTGGAGCATACACTCCTGAAGCTGAAGCGAGTAATAATAAAATAAGTCCAATGAAAAAGGAACGTTTTTCATAACGAATATAGCTTAATAACCAAAAAATTGTTTTTAGCATTCTTCGCTCACCTCTCCTTCTTCTAATTCTTGTTTCAAGTATTGTTCATAATACCAACCTTTTTGTTCCAGTAACTCTTCATGAGTTCCCCTTGCAACAATCTGACCCTCTTCAAATACTAAAATACAGTCTGCATGTCGAATTGAAGATAAACGGTGTGCTGTAATAATATTGGTTTGAGCAAGTCTTTCTGATTTCAGATGACCTACAATTTGTTTTTCTGTCTTTGCATCAACCGCTGATAAAGCATCATCAAGTAATAAAATTTCAGCATTTCTTAGTAATGCACGGGCAATGGATAAACGTTGTTTTTGCCCACCACTTAAAGTAATCCCTTTTTCGCCAATTATTGTTTCCAATTGTTCTGGCATGCGACGAATATCTTCCGCAATGGCAGCTTGTTCTAACACATCCCACACAACCGGCTCTGTTACTTCCTTATTAGCAAGTTTTAAGTTTTCTAAAATACTTTTTGAAAATAACACATGTTCTTGTGGCACATATGCCATTAATGCATCCACTGATTGACGTTTCCAATGAATCAATTCCTTCTGATTCAGTAAAACTGTTTCATGATGGTAAGGATATTGATGTAAGAACTGTTTTAGAAAGGTCGTTTTCCCTGAACCCGTTTTTCCAACAATTCCAATCGTTTGTCCCTTTTTAATACTGACTGAAATATTTTTCAATGTTGGACTTTCTTCACCAGGATAAGTAAAGGAGAAATTTTCAAAACGAATTTCTTCGAATTGCCCTAAGTCTTCCTGTCCATCTTCTTCTAAATCATCGCTTGTTTCGAATAATTCAAAAATTCTCTCAAACGAAACTTTTCCCTGTTGAACCATTACCACAAGGTCACCAATTAAATACAGTGGGAAGACTAATAAACCGATATAAATTGGAAACGAAACTAAGCTTCCTAATAAAATTTTCCCTTCTTGAACAAGTCCACCACCATAAATCAAACCAATCAACATACAAATTCCTACAACAACTTGTGCTAATGGAATAAATAACATTCCCAATTTAGCTACTGCAATATTTTTTTGTAGAGAATCTTCTGTTTTCTGCTGGAAAATTTGACTCATTCTCTCTTCCTGCCCATAAGCTCGAATGACATAAGTTCCATCAATCATTTCTAATACTTCTGCATTCATATCAGAAATAGCCTTTTGAGCTTCCCCAAATACTATTTCAATTTTATCCGTTAATCGATACAGTGCATAGGCTAATACCGGCATTGGTAAAACGGAAATTAGAGTCAACTCCCACCAAACATTTATCACCATATTTGACAACACCGATAAAGTAATAAAGAATGCATTCAGAAAAGCATACACTCCAAATCCTACTAAATTCCCAATTGTTTCAAGGTCTTCACTTGAACGAGTTACAATATCTCCAACTCTAAACTTTGTATAAAAAGGTGCTTTTTTCCAAAATAATTGCTTCATCGTCCCTAATCTTAAATTGGTAATATAGTCAAAACGTCCAAACCATATCCAATACATTAATGCAGAGTCTAATATATAAACTCCTACTAATGATAAGAAAAAGAATCCCATATATCCTAAAAGTTGTTCTTGCGTCAACGATTGATCCACAATCGCATTGACAATTTGTCCTAATATTTTTGCAGGAACAACTAATAAATAACTATTTAAAATTGCACTACATACAATAATGACATATCTCACCCAGTGCTTTTTAAAATAAACTCCTAAGTGTTTTACAATGACTTTCATATATCCTCCTTACTCCCACAGAATTTGACAAAAAAAGACTAGTTCCGTATACATATATACACAACTAGTCCCTCCACTTTTATCTATGAAAAAAAGCTAACCACCTACCACAGCAGACAGTTAGCCTCATTTCGCAAAACCAAAAATAATTAAAGTGAGTATATTAATACATTGTCATATTCTGTAAGGAGATTTTAGTTGTTTTGTTCAATTGTTGATGTTTTCCATTTAAGTTGTTCATTACAACTACCTCCTTCATATTATTTGTTAAACACTTTTGCTTAACACACTCATCGTACACCTAAATAAGATTTTTTGCAAGTGAATTTTTACACGCTTATCCCATATAAATTTAAAATTGTTACTAACCATACAAAAAAGGCTGGCGAATTTTCATCCGTCAACCTTTTAGTTTATCTTTTAAAATTAATTAACCAGCAACAACTTGTGTACCGCCATCACCTTTTAATACTTCAGCGATATTTTCTAATGAAGTAATGATAGCTTTACCTTGTGGATAGTTTTCAACGAAAGCAATAGCTGCTTCAACTTTTGGTAACATTGAACCAGGTGCAAATTGATTTTCTCCAATATATTTTTTCAATTCACTTGTTGTTACAGTTTCTAATTTTTGTTGATCTGGTTTATTGAAGTTTACATAAACATTGTCAACACCTGTTAACACGATGAATAAGTCTGCTCCAACTAATTCAGATAATGTTTGACTTGCAAAGTCTTTATCGATAACTGCTTCAACACCTGTTAAGAATTTAGTTTCTGGGTCTTCAACAACTGGGATACCTCCCCCACCTGCTGTAATGACAACAGTACCAGTAGCAATTAAGTTTTTAACTGTATTTACTTCTTTAATGCCAACTGGTTTTGGTGAAGGAACTACTTTACGGTAACCACGGCCTGCATCTTCTTTAAATGTTGCACCAGTAGCTGCTGCTTGTTCTTTAGCTTCTTCTTCAGTTAAGAATGGTCCAATTGGTTTAGTTGGATTTGAGAATGCTGGATCGTCTTTTGAAACGATTACTTGTGTTACTACTGCAGCTACATCTTTTTTAATGCCACGTGCTTGTAATTCATTAACTAATGCATTTTGTAACCAGAATCCGATTGATCCTTCTGTCATCGCAACACATGTATCTAATGGCATTGCTGGATTTTTTTCTGAATCAGCTGCTGCTTGTTGTAATAATAAGTTACCCACTTGTGGTCCATTACCGTGAGTAACAACTAATTCGTCGCCATTTTCAATGAATTGTACTAAGTATTTTGCTGTTTGAATTAATGCTTCTTGTTGTGCTTTTGCTGAAGCATCTGATGATAAAATTGCGTTACCGCCTAACGCTACTACGATTTTACGTGACATATTTATAAACTCCTTTATGATTAAAACTTAATCCTATACTATTTTTTACCTGCTAGTCGATATACTGCTTCTGCATAAATATCCATTGAATCAAATATATCTCTTAGCGACATTTTTTCATTTTCCATATGGAATGTAATTGGTGAATCTGGAAATACTGCTCCATAAGCAACACAATTTTTCATCGTACGAGCAAAAGTTGCTCCTCCTGAAGATTGTGGTAAATGAGTTGTATCACCAGTTTTTTCTTGATATACAGCCATTAATGTATCTACTAGAACACTATCTAATGGAACATACAAAGGTCCTAAATAATCATATTCTTCATACTCTAATCCAAATTCTTTTGCTTTTTCAGATAGAGTTTTGACAATTGCATCTTTATCTGCTAATACTGGAATACGAATATCAATACGAATTTCTGATTTTTCTGGTGTAATTGTCACACCTGCTACATTGAATGTTAAACCACCTGATGGCTCATCTTCAATTTTCCCTAAAATACTACTTCCTGTAGCATCTTCTCCAACTACTTCTGAAATAAATGCTAAGGCTGAATGTTCAACAGCTGAATGAAGTCCTTTTACTAAGCGCACTAATGCATTCACACCAAGTGGTGCATCTTTTGCGTGTTTAGAAACTCCTAGAACAGTCACTTCATCTTCATGTGTTTCATATTCAAATTTTAATGAAGATAATTTCTCTACTACTTGAGAGAAATACTCTCCTTTATAAGATGCTTTACCTGGTACTACATTGAAAGCATCTCCTGAATGAAAGTTTAAAACATTGCTTCCTGGTCCATGTAATTTTACTTGTAATAAACCTTTTTCAGCATATGTTAACGGAAACTCTGCATCAGGTGCGAATCCCATTGTTGCAACTTCTTCTAACTCTCCATAACGAGCTAAACAACGCCATAATGTTTCTTCATCAGTCCCAAAAATGAATCGAATTCTTTTATCAAATTCTACTCCTGCATCCATTAATGCTTTTACTGCATATAAGGCTGCCATTGAAGGTCCTTTATCATCTTGAGTCCCTCTTCCATATAAGAAACCATCTTTTAGAACAGCTTCAAATGGAGGAGTATCCCAATTATTCAAATCTCCTGCTGGAACAACATCCAAGTGGCATAGAATAGCTAATGACTCTTCTCCACTTCCCACTTCAGCATAACCATAATATCCTTTAGGATCAATGTAAGTACTAAAGCCTAGTTCACGACATAAGGCCAATGCATCTTCTAATGCAAATTGAATATCTTTTCCAAAAGGAGTGTCTCCTTCACCTTCATTTAGGACAGAAGGAATACGAACCAATCGTTTAATCGATTCAATACATTCTTCTTTATGTTTTTCTGTAATAAATGTGCTCATCGTATCCTCCTTAAGAATAAGAAATCCCCCCTTAAAATGAGGGGAGTTCTTAAAATATTTATTAAACTAATTCATTAAATATTGATAAATGTTCCTAAGATTAATAATAGGATTGAAACGCCCATTACAATACCTACTAATTTAGCAACAAATTTCCACCAAGTTGTAATTTCGATACGTCCTAATGCTAATGCACCCATTACGATACCTGAAGTTGGTGATAGTAAGTTTAGTACCCCATTTGCTGATTGGAAAGCAGTAATTACTAATGCTTGAGATACATTTACGAATTCTCCTAAAGGAGCTAAGATACCAATTGTAGCACCTGCTAAACCTGAAGAAGAAGGAATTAAGAATGACAATGGTAAGTAGAAGATGTATGTTAATACGATAAACACTTGAGCTGATAAACCTGATAATGCATGTTCACCGAAGTTCAAGATTGTAGCTGTAATCATACCATCGTTCATAATTACTTGGATACCACGAGCTAATGCACAGATTAAAGCAACACCTAATAAGTCTGCAGCACCTGTCATAAATACTTGAACGAATTTTTCTTCTTTCATTCTGTAAGTAATACCTACTAATACAGCCATCATTAAGAATAACATTGTAATTTCAGGGAAGTACCATTCACCTAAAGGTAATGATTGACCGAATACTTGGCCGATAAATGGAATACCAATGATAACTTCATTAATTTTTTCGAATACATGAATATTAAATTTAGCCCATGGAATTAAACTTAAAATCATGATAATGAACGTGAATAGGAATACTGTTAATACAGCTTTTTGTTTACCACTTAATTCAGCATCTGTTTGTTCAACGTTGAAGTATGATAAATCAGCTTCACGTGTAGCAAATGTATAAGATTTAGAATGATCTTTTTCTACTTTGCTTGCATAGTTGTATACATAGAATGCAGAAATTGCCCACATTACAACGAAGAAGATAAAACGTAATCCAATACCTTCTGCAACACTAATACCAGCCGCATCTGAAGCAACACCTGTTGCAAATGGGTTAACTGTTGAAGCTAAACATCCAATTTGAGACCCAATTAATACAATTGCTACCCCAGTAATTGTATCAAAACCTACTGCTAACATTACAGGAACGATTAATGGGTAGAACGCCATTGTTTCTTCACCCATACCATAAGTTGTTCCACCTAATGCAAATAATAACATTAACACAGGAATTAAAGCTTTTTCACGGCCTTTATATTTACGAACAATAGATGCAATCCCTACGTCTAGAGCTCCTGTTTCAGTAACAACTCCTAAGAATCCACCAACCATTAAAATAAAGAATGAAACTTGAATCGCACCTTCAGTTTTTAATATGATTTCATTAGGTTCACCTTCGTTTAATTTATGTTCGCGTCCTAACATACCGTATACTGGAGACATTACAACATCGTAAAAACCTTGAGGGTTTGAATCAACTTGTTGGTAAGTACCAGCGATTAAATTTCCATCTTCTGTTTTATCGTATTGTCCTGCTGGAATAATCCAAGTAAATAAAGCCATAATTGCAATGATAATGAATAAAACAGTATATGAAGAAGGCATTTTAAAACCTTTTTTTTCAGCTACTTGTTCAGCCATAATAATATCCTCCGTTTATCTATAAAAAGACCATTCTAATTCTGATTCAACATCAGAACCAGAATGGCTTTTTATATTACTTTTTGTTATTAAACTTTGTTTACAAATAAGTTACCTGCAGTTAAAGCCATAATTGCTTTAATTGAGTGCATACGGTTTTCAGCTTGATCGAATTGACGAGCATATTTACTACGGAATACTTCATCAGTAATTTCCATTTCTTTAACGCCGAATTCTTCAGCAATGTTTTTACCGTATTCTGTTTCAGTATCATGGAATGCTGGTAAGCAGTGTAAAACGATTAAATCTTCGTTTTCAGCTTTACGAACTAAATCCATATTAACTTGGTAAGGTTGTAATAAGTTTACACGTTCAGCGAATTTGTCTTCTTCACCCATTGATACCCATACGTCAGTGTATAATACATCTGCACCTTTAACAGCTTTTTCAGCGTCGTCAGTAATTAATATATGAGCGCCGCTTTCTTTAGCATATTCTTCAGCTAATGCAACTACTTCTTCTTCTGGGAATAATTCTTTTGGTGAGAAGATATGAACGTTCACACCTAAGATTGCACCTGTTACTAATAAGCTGTTTGCAACGTTGTTACGACCGTCACCACAGTAAACTAATGTTAATCCTTCTAATTTACCGAAGTTTTCTTTAACAGTTAAGTAGTCAGCAATCATTTGTGTTGGATGCCATGCATCTGTTAAACCATTCCATACAGGAACACCAGCATATTTCGCTAAATCTTCACAGACTTGTTGGCTGAATCCACGGAATTCAATTCCATCAAACATACGGCCTAAAACTTTAGCAGTATCTTCCACTGATTCTTTTTTACCTAACTGAATATCGTTTTTACCTAAATATTCTGGGTGAGCACCTAAATCGATTGCTGCAGTTGTGAAAGCTGCACGAGTACGAGTAGATGTTTTTTCAAATAATAAAGCAATGTTTTTGCCTTCTAAGAATTTATGTGGAACACCACGTTTTTTCAAATCTTTAACGTGTGCTGAGAAGTCGATTAAATATTCGATTTCTGCACGAGTGAAATCTTTTTCTTTTAAAAAGCTACGGCCTTGGAATACTTGTGTCATATGTGGAATGACTCCTTTCAAAATTGTAATTCTATTTTTATTATATCTTCATAAACTTGATTTTAATTATAAATCTTCACGTTCAAATGGCATTGACATACAACGTGGGCCACCACGACCACGAACTAATTCACTACCGCGAATCTTGTGTAATTTAATACCATATTGTTCAAGGATTGCATTTGTAACAACGTTACGGTCATATACAACTACTTCCCCTGGTGCAATTGTTAATGTATTAGAACCGTCGTTCCATTGTTCACGAGCAGCTTCAACTGGATCTCCGCCACCACATGGGATTAATGTTACAGAAGGTAAACCTAATGCTTTTGCTAATACATTTTCTAATTTATCTTCAGTTAATTCAATGTTAAGCGCACCATTTTCTCCTTTTGTAATAGAGAATACTTTTAATCCGCCTTGAATTTCTGGATGGATAGTAAATTTATCATAGTCGATATGTGTAAATACAGTATCTAAATGCATGAATTTACGGTTTTCACCAATTACAAATGCTAATACTTGTTTGAAATCAGTTTCTGCAAATAATTTATGAGCAATTTTTTCAATTGAACGAGCATCTGTACGTTGAGAAATACCTACAGCTAATACTTCTTTAGAAAGAACTAACTCATCTCCACCTTCGATACGAGTATCTTCTGTACGATCATAGAAGAATGGAACTTTTCCATTTCCGTATACTGGGTGATAAGTGAAAATATATTTACCGTAAATTGTTTCACGATTACGTGTATCTGCATACATATGGTTTAATGAAACACCGTTTGCCATTGTAGCAAATGGATCACGAGTGAAGTATAAGTTTGGCATTGGATCTACTACAAATGGATAATCTGTTTCGTACATACCTGCTAAAGTTGTAGCTTCTGCTTGAACTTCAGTTTTACGGAAACCTTCCATTGATTTCAATACCAAATCAAATGTTGGTAGTGATAATAAGTGTTCTTTAATTGCTTTTTGAGATGCAACACTTGCTACTCCACTTTCTGATAACCATTCATCTACGAATTCTTCACGAACGCCTGCAGCATCAATTGCTTCAGCTGCTAATTTTTCTAAGTATAAAACTTCTACTCCAGCGTTACGAAGAGTTTCTGCAAATGCATCATGTTCTTTTTGAGCATCTTCTAAATATGGAATATCATCGAATAATAAACGTTCTAGATAGTCTGGCATCAAATTTTCTAACTCTTTACCTGGTCGATGCAAACAAACTTTCTTTAAACGTCCAATTTCAGAAAACACATGAATTGGGTTTGACATAATAGCCACCATCCTAATTAAAATTTGAACAGTTATGAATTCATAGCTTAGGAAACAGAAACATAAGTTGATCAGACTTATTTTTTCAGTCTATTTCCTTACGAATCTATCTTACTCCTAAATGTATTCGTTTTCAAGTTAGTTTTTAGTTAAAATAATTTTTAATATATTTATTTCATCATTTGAATCGAAATCAAAGCATTCTCTTTCTTTTTTTATTTTCTTTCATTTCATTCCCTAAACTCTTATGATTATGTAAGCCTTTTACTAATAAAAGAAATATTTTGAAAAATAAAAATTTCACAAGAAAACACTTTCGTTTTTAGAAAATTTTTTCTATATCGTATATTAAGTTTTTTATTTTTGAAAATTCTTATTTTCCCTAATTACATTTTAATGTTTATAATCGTTTGTTAATGTTATTGTTTCATTTACTATTCCGGTTCGATTAAGTATTTTTATCATTAGCTTCTATACATATTGTTTCCACCTAAATAAAATCAAAAAGACGATAGCCTATTTGATCTATCGTCTTTACCATTTTAAACTTCTGTACTTCTATTAATTATCTTTCTTATTAGATTTCCTAATAAATTTCCTATGATAGAAATCAGTCCATAGGCTCCTATATAAAAACTAGCTGTTTCATTATAAAATATAAAAATCGTTGGAATAAATAGTGCCATTACTAAAATGGAATACACTAAATTAAATGAATGTTTTAAACCATATACAAGAGCGACAAGAAAACACACGAGAGGAAATAGTATTAATAATATTAACATTCCACTTTCTCGATCGATAAAAGGTAAGCCATAAAAAGCTAACACAATGATTAGTAAAAAAGGAAATTGATTACGTAGTTTCTTCATGTACTTCACTCCTAGTTTTTTATTGTTCTCTTATCGTTAAGATATCGGTTTTATGACTTTATGTAAATGTTTTTTTCAAAACTTGTATCATTTAATCTTTCAAGTGATAGCAACAATATTCTAGTAAGATTTCGCAATTCAATTATTCTTTCCTTTATTAGTAAAATTTAAATACTTTAGTACACACATCCTCCCACTTCATCTTCACCACCCAAACCATTGCACACCTAAACTCATCACTAAAACTTGGGCTATCACAATAAATGGAACAAATGCTACTCTTTCTATTCGCTCTTTTTTCCAGACAAAAAAGAATCCAAATATTGCTCCACCCACGACAAATGAAAGTAAACCAATGAGTATAATTTCTTTTACAGAATACCACAATGCAACTGTCGCTAAATAATAACAATCTCCTAATCCAAACACTTCTTCCTTCCATAGTAAATAACCTAAAGCATAAATACCCCCATAGAATACTCCAGCAACTAACACAGATTGCAAGTGTAAGTTTCCAAGCGTACTAAAAATTTTTATTGTAATATGCAGTAATCCACCTATCACTAAACCTTTCGGATAAATCACTTGTTCTTGTAAATCCGTTAAACTACAAAAAATGGCTAAACTTACTAACAACCACAAATCCAACAATCCCGTCCATGCTCTTCCATTCCATATTCCCGTCATTAAAAGAAACATTCCTCCCGATACAACTTCTACCATCCAATAACGAGGTGAAATATTTCTTCCACAATAACGACATTTCCCTTTTAACCCGATCCATGAAAGGACAGGAATCAAATCTTTCCAATTTAATTCATGTAAACACGTTTCACAATGAGAATGTCCTCGAATAAAATCTTCTTCCCTTTGCAATCTTAAAGCCACTACATTCAAAAAACTTCCGACACAAGATCCCACTATAAAACTTATAAACCACATAAAAAAACACTCCTTTCGATTTAGCTATCCGTTATAAACTCTCTACTTATAACTATGCTTTTTTTCGAAAAAAGTGTTTTTTATTTTTATTCTTTCACTAAATTTTCTTCTGTTTTTGGTTCTTCTACATACAAACCAGAATATTCTTTATACCAATCAAAAATATGACTAATAATAACTTTTAAAACAGCATAACCAGGAACTCCTAATAACAGTCCAACTAAACCAAAAATTTTACCAGTTGAAAGTAACACGACTAAAATTGTCACTGGATGCATTTGTAATGAATTTCCTAAAATTAATGGAGAAACAATTCTTCCTTCTAATGTTTGCTCAATCACAAATACAATGAACACTTGAACAAACATCCACGGTGAGATGACAAAGCCTACTACTAATGCAGGTAAAATCCCAAAGAATGAACCAACATATGGAATAACATTTAATGCACCTGCTAAAATCGCAATAGTCACACCATAAGGCAAACCAATAATCGCATATCCAATTGAGAACATAATCGCTACCGCAATCGCTACGGTTAATTGTCCTCGAATATAAGAACTAATTTGTTGATTCATTTCTATTAATACGATGCTCATTCGTTTACGAGAACGAGTTGGGAAAACCTGGAGTACTGCAGGTAAAATTTTCTCTCCATCTTGTAATAAGTAGAATAACAGAATTGGCATTGTAATAATTCCAATCATAAATTCTCCAACAGCTCCAACAACATTTCCAATCCCACTAAATGTAACATTCAATAGGCTATTCACTCTTGTTCCTAATGATTGTATAAAATCCATATTAATTCCATTTAATTGTTCTTGTACTGCTGAAAAAGTATTACTTTGTACAACACGTTCGACTTGTTGACTAATAATTTGATAATAAGTTGGCAATTGAGTCACTAATTCTCTTAACTGTTTTTCTACAATCGGAATAAAACTAAAAATAGCTGCTAATAATAGGACAATCAATAAAATAAAATTCAATAGTATTGCCACAGATTTATGAACGCCCTTATCCACTAGAAAATCTTGAATTGGTTTAACCATATAAAATAAAATTCCAGCACCTACCATTGGAAATCCAATAATGGAGAAAAATCCTTTTAATGGAGAAAAAATGTAAGAGATTTTAGTAAAAACAAAAATATTAATTAAAAGGAGTAAAATCACTAACAATGTATTCACTAATCGATTATTCAAAAACCATTTCCAAAACCATGTTTTTGATGAAGTTGTATGTTCGAATTCTTCCATTCAAGGCACCTCGTTTTCTAAAATTTAGCTCTAGTGTATCATATTTTCAACTAAATAAAAAATTTTGAGAAGAAATTTTTTATTTTTTTTAAGAACCGTGCTACTATATTCTAAACGATATTTGAAGGAGTTGATTGATATGACTGAAAAGTTCTTTCTAGGAACTTATACAAAACGTGTCAGTAAAGGCATTTATTCTGTACAATTAGATACTGAAAAAAAACAATTCTCAAATCTAACATTAGAAGCTGAAATTGAAAATCCTACTTATCTAGCATTGAATGCTGACCATTCATTACTAGCAGCTGTTTCAAAAGAAGAAATTGGTGGAATTACAGTGTTTAATACACAACAAGCAGAAACTTTAACAAAGGTTTCTCACTGCCATGATACAACAGCCGTTCCTTGTTATATTGCATTTAACAAAGAATCTGATCATTTATTGGCAGCTAATTATCATGAAGGACATGTTTCTTCTTACAAATTTGATGCAGCAGTAACATTAGAAGATCGCATCATTCATCCTTCTTTTGAAGATAAGCAACCTCATGTTCATTATACTGACTATACTCCGGATGAAAAATGGATTGTAGTTTGTGATTTAGGAAGTGATATTGTAGCTACTTATCAACAAGACGGTGAAAAACTTCAACGTGTTTCTACATATAACAGTAGAAAAGGAGCAGGACCTCGTCATTTAGCTTTCCACCCAAGTCTACCGATTGCATATTTAATTTGCGAATTGAATGCTAGTATTGAAGTGTTAGCGTATGATGCTGAAAATGGAAGCTTTTCTTTTATTGAACAGCACTTATTAACAACATCGGAACAACAAGCATGGGGTGGAGCTATTCATCTGACAAAAAATGGGAAATTCCTGTACGCTAGTAATCGTGGTTATGATCGTATTTATGTTTTCCAAGTGCACGAAGAAACAGGCTCATTAACATTGGTAGCTGATTATGATACTTTTGGAAGTGTACCACGTGATTTCCACTTAAATAAGGATGAACGCTTTGTCGTAATTGGACATCAAGAATCCGACAACTTAACGCTTTACGAACGTAATATTGAAACGGGAACATTAACCCTTTGTCAAAAAGACTTCTTCGCACCAGAAGTTGTTTGCGTGATTCCGTTTTAAACAAAAATATAACTCCCCTGAAAATCTCAGGGGAGTTTCTTGTAAAATTGTTCATGAATTATAAAAATTAGAAAGACTTTTCTATGTACCATGAGACTCGCATTTTTGCGAGGCTGCTGCCGTCCTTTGCTACATTAGGAAAGTCTTTCGAATTACTGATTATAAGTTTACTGTCGCTTCACCAATTTTAGAAGATGCTGATGTGCTTCCTGTTGTAATTGAAAAATTTGCAATTTTATCCATATTTGTTAAAGCTACAATCATAGGAGTATCTTTACCAGCTGCTTTTACTGCTTCTAAATCTACAGTAGAAATCACGGTGTTTTGATCTACACGTTGCCCCACAGTTACAACTGTATCAAAAGGAGCCCCTTGTAATTCCACTGTATCGATTCCCATATGTAATAATACTTCAACACCATTATCTGTTTTAATTCCTACAGCATGTTTTGTTGGGAAAACATTAATTACTTCCCCTACTACAGGTGAAGTAATCACACCATTCGTTGGTAATACAGCATATCCATCTCCCATGAATTTTTGAGAAAATACTGGGTCATTAATTTCTGTAATGGCTACTACTTCTCCTTCAGCAACTGCAAATAATTCTAATTCAGGGGTTACTTCTTTTTTTGCTTTCTTTTTGAAAAATCCGAACATCTAATCATCCTCTCTACTTATTTATCGCTAGTATATCATATTTTTGAATTTTTTTTGAATAATAACCTTATCTCTTTTATATTTTTTAAATTTTTTATAGAAATTTTACTCATAAACCTTTATACTTACATTCAGACATTATAAAGGAGTGATTTTTTGATTACGATAATTGAAATCATTAAAACAATAATTTTAGGAATTATTGAAGGGGTAACTGAATGGTTACCAATTAGTAGTACAGGACATTTAATTTTAGCAAATGAAATTTTAAAATTGGATGTTAGTCCAAAGTTTCAAGATATGTTTAATGTAGTCATCCAACTTGGTGCTATTTTTGCCGTTGTGATTTTATACTTTAACAAGTTAAATCCATTTGAAGGTAAAAAAACTCGCAAAGAATTTTTAGCGACCATTGAACTATGGAAAAAAGTTATTATCGGTTGTATTCCTGCTATCGTTGGAGGATTATTATTAAATGACTTTATGGATGAATACTTTAATAAAGCAATTGTCATTGCAACAACTTTAATTGTTTACGGGATTGCATTTATTGTCATCGAGCGTCGTCATAAAACCGTTGAACCTCGTATTCATTCATTTGAAGAACTAGATTATATAACAGCTATTAAAATTGGTTTATTCCAAACTCTAGCTTTAATCCCAGGAACTTCTCGTTCTGGTTCTACCATTTTAGGGGGATTATTAGTTGGAACGAATCGTTTCGTAGCTACAGAATTTTCTTTCTTTATGAGTATTCCAATTATGTTTGGAGCTAGTGGACTTAAATTATTAAAATTTGGATTCCACTATACAAGTGCAGAATTAATTATTTTATTAGTAGGATCAGTAGTATCATTCTTTGTTTCACTAATTGTAATCAAATTCTTATTGAGCTATTTAAAACGAAACGATTTCCAAGCATTTGGTTGGTATCGTATTATTCTAGGGATTATCGTATTAGCTAGTTCGTTCTTTTTGAAATAATATTCATATAAAAAAACAGCAGAATTATCTGCTGTTTTTTCCTTTATTGACAAGCGACTGCTTGGATTTCTACTAGTGCATTTTTTGGTAATGCTGCTACTTGGAAAGCAGCACGTGCTGGGCAATTTTCTTTAAAATAAGTCGCATAAACTTCATTCATTTGTTGGAAATGAGCAATATCACTTAAATAAATGGTTGTACTTACTACATTTTCTAATCCCATACCGGCTTGTTCTAAAATCACTTGAATATTTTTCAATGATTGATGTGTTTGGCTAACAATATCTTCTCCTGCAAATACTCCTGTTTCTGGAACAATTGGTAATTGTCCTGAAACATATAAGAAATTTCCTGAACATAATACTCCTTGAGAATACGGTCCAATTGCTGCTGGTGCTTTATCTGTATGAATAATTTTTTTCATGTTTCTCTCCTTTAAATAAATACATATTTTTTCATTCTCTCACAAGCTTCTTGAATTCTTGTAAATGGTAATGCTACATTTAACCGAATATGAGTTGGGCCATTAAAAATTCTTCCATCTTGCCAAGCCACTCCCACATCTGATCCTCGTTTTTGTAATTCATCAATCGTAATGTCATTTTTTTCTAAATACTCCTGACAATCGATAAAAATCACATAGGTTCCTTCTGTATTTGTCACAGATACTCCTTCGAAATGATCCCGAATGAAGTCACAAACATAGGTCATATTTTGATACAATACTTGTCTTAATTCTTCCAGCCACTCATAACCTTCTGGTTGATAAGCGCCCATTAAAGCATGCATTGATAATACATTCATCACATTATAATGAGACTTACTACCTTTTGCATTCACTCTATCTCTTAATAAATCACTATAAATAATATGATAAGCAGCTACTAAACCAGCTAAGTTAAATGTCTTACTTGGTGCATAAAATGCAATCGTACGATTCTTAGCATCTTCAGATACACTTTGAGTTGGAATATGTTTCACTCCTGGCATGACTAAGTCCGACCAAATCTCATCAGAAATAACCGTTACATCATATTTTTGATAAATGGTCATCACTTTTTCCAATTCTTCACGATTCCAAACACGACCTGTTGGATTATGTGGTGAACAGAAAATAGATACATGAATATGATTTTTGCGAATTTTTGCTTCCATATCTTTATAGTCGATACGGTAAACTCCTTCTTCATCTTTTACTAGTGGACTTAGTACAATATTAAATCCGTTATTTTTTAAAACTTCTGTAAATCCTCCATAAGTTGGACTATGCACTAAAATGGAATCTCCAGGCGTTGCAAAAGAAGTTAATGCTGAAACAACTCCTCCTAACACACTATTGTGATAACCAATATGTTTTGCAGTTAATCCTTCGACTTGATGATGAAATTGGTGCCAATGAATAATGGCATTATAATATTCTTTTGGTTGCATGAAATATCCAAAAATCGGATGTTCTAAACGTTCTGTCATTGCTTGAATCACTGTTGGAACTGTCGCAAAATTCATATCTGCAATCCACATTGGAATCACATCGAACCCTTCCTTAGGTGGGTTTGGTGCTTTTCCTGGAATCAATCCTAATCCGTCAACAGCCATCGCATCTTTTCCATGACGGTTTATTTCTGTTGTAAAATCATACTTCATGATATTTCTCCTTTAACCCTCTGGTGTAGTAGTACTAGTATAGCAGAAATCTTCCATTGAACAAAGAAAAGCTACTATCTTATATGAAACAAAGAAATAGACTTTTCCAATAAGAAAAGCCTTAGCCTCTTGGAAAAGTCTATGATTCGTTGTCTATTTTTTCATTGATGAAATGATACGATATCCTCTTTGTGCGATAAAGTCTGCTACTTCATCTGGATTTTCAGAATCCACGTGAAGTACTACTTGTACTTTTCCTTCACGGTGGTATACAGAAATTGTATCAACATTGACATTATTATCACGTAAAACATTTGAGATATCTTCTAAAGGACCAGGTTTATCTTCATTAATTTCAATAAATAAACGAGAACCTGGAGTGTTATAACCTGAAATATCAATGAACGCATCCATAATATCTTTGTCAGTAATAATTCCTACTAAGTTTCCTCTTGATTCAAGAACTGGTAAAACGCCAATTCCTTGTTGTCTCATAATAGAAGCAGCTTCTTCTAAGACAGCCGTTGGTTTTACAGTAATGACTTGTTTCAACATAATATCTTTAGCAGTCGTTTTATTTAATAGATAATTTAATTCATGCACACTTAAACTTGTTGCCATTGAAGGTGAGTTTTGAGCGACTAATTCAGCTGTTAATAATCCTACTAATTTGTCTCCTTCAACAACTGGAAGACGATGCACATCATGTTCTTTCATTAAATCTAATGCTTTCATAACCGTTGTATTTGGTTCAACCGTTATTAAGTTTGTTGACATATAATCTTTTACTTCCATGATTATCCCCCTAAATATGCTTTTTGAACATCTTCACTTTCAAGTAATTCCTTACCTGTACCTGATAATACCACAGATCCTGTTTCTAATACATACCCTCTTGAAGCAATTGATAATGCCATTTTCGCATTTTGCTCAATAAGTAAAACAGTAGTTCCTTGTTTTTGAATTTCTTGAATGATATTGAAGATTTCTTTAATGAAAATTGGTGCTAATCCCATTGATGGCTCATCTAATAACAATAATTTTGGACGAGTCATTAATGCACGTCCCATTGCTAACATTTGTTGTTCCCCACCGGATAATGTTGCAGCATCTTGATTTTTACGTTCTTCTAAAATTGGGAATCTCTCAAAGATGGCTTTCATATCTTTTTGAATTTCCTCTTTATCATTTCTTAAAAATGCTCCTAAATCAAGGTTTTCTTTTACTGAAAGTCCTCTAAATACGTGACGACCTTCTGGAACTTGTGCTAAACCAAGTGATACAATTTTTTTCGCAGGTAATTTCGTAATATCTTGACCTAAATATTCAATCGTTCCAGCACTTGGACGTACTAAACCTGATAAAGTTTTTAAAATTGTTGATTTTCCAGCACCATTAGCACCGATTAGAGAAACAATTTCTCCTTCGTTAACAGTAAAGCTTACATCTTTAACGGCTTGAATCATGCCATAATGTACACTTAAATCTTTTACTTCTAACATGATTACTCTCCTCCTAAGTAAGCACGAATAACATCAGGGTTTTTCTTGATTTCTTCTGGTGTTCCATGTGCTAATAATCTTCCATATTCTAATACATATAAACGTTGGCAAATTTCCATCACTAATGACATATCGTGTTCAATTAGTACCACTGTTAATCCGAATTGTTCTTGGATTTGCGCAATCAATCTTGTTAGATTTGCTGTTTCTTGTGGGTTCATCCCTGCAGCAGGTTCATCTAAAAATAAAATTTTTGGTTTTGTTGCTAAGGCACGAACGATTTCTAATTCACGTTGTTGTCCATATGCTAAGTTTTTTGCCTTATCTTGAGCAAATGATTCTAAGTTGAAGATTTTTAATAATTCTAAAGCTTCTTCTTTCATCATTTTTTCTGTTTCATAATAAGCTTTTGTTCTAAATAAACTTGAGAACAATGAATTTCCTTTATGCGCATGCATCGCTACCATTACATTTTCTAATACTGTTAAATCTTTAAATAAACGAATATTTTGGAAGGTACGTGCTAATCCTAATTCTGTAATTTTATTAGGTGCAATTCCATTTAATAATGTTTTACCATTTTCAGTTTCTAATTCAATGGTTCCTTCTGTTGGAACGTATACCCCTGTTAAAAGGTTGAAGAATGTTGTTTTACCGGCACCATTTGGTCCAATTAATCCAATTAATTCTCCTTTTTCAGCTTTAAGAGAAACATTTGAAACAGCTGATAATCCACCGAAATTTTTTGTTAAACCTTTTACTTCTAATAAACTCATTCTGTTTCTCCTTTCTCTTTTTTCTTCAATTTATTACTTAAGAATGTTCCAAAACGGAATTCCCAAGTTCCTAATAATCCACCTGGACGGAAAATCATAATTAAGATTAACGCTACTGCATAAATAATCATACGTAATTGTCCAAATGGTTGTAAGAATGTATTAATAATTCCAAGTAAAATCGCTGCAACAAATGAACCTGTAAAACTACCGATTCCTCCAAATACAACAATGATTAATACATCGATTGATTTCATAAATGTAAAGTCACTTGGCGTTACAGTTCCTAAATAAGTTGCTGTTAATGTTCCACCAATACTTGCTGTAGCTGCTCCAATAATGAAAGCTAGCATTTTATAACGAGTAACATTTACCCCCATTGATTCTGCTGCAATTTCATCTTGTAATACAGCATAAGTCGCACGACCTGCACTACTATTGGCATAGTTTAATACTAAAATAGTCGTTAAAACTAAAGCAATATAAACAATTGTCCATGTTGTTGTTAATGGAATCCCACTAATCCCTGCAGCACCATTAGTAATTTTCATATTATTTAATGCTACACGAATAATTTCCGCAACCCCTAAAGTTGCAATGGCTAAATAGTCCCCTTTTAAACGAAGTGTTGGTAAACCAACTAAATAAGCAATCACGATTGAAATGACTACACCCACTGCCATACCCGCAAATAAACCAGCTAAACCACTAACCGCTTTCCCAATAATAGCAGCACTATAAGCACCAATCGCAATAAATCCAGCATGACCAAGTGAGAATTGACCTGCAACTCCCAAGATTAAATTTAACCCAACAGCAAAAATGATATTAATCATAATGCTAATAAAGGTACTTTCATAATAGAAATTAATGACTCCTACTTGAACTAACACTTGAAGTAATAAATACACTACTACTGCAGAAGCTAACCAAATAAGATTTTTCTGATGAAATCGTTGCATGTTTCTCACCTACACTTTCTCTTTAACATTTTTACCAAACAAGCCCGCTGGTAATACTAATAAAATAACAAATAATAGGAAGTAAACTACTCCATCTTTGTATGGAGAGAATCCTAAATAACTAACGAATGTTTCTAATAAACCAATGACATAGCCACCAATCATGGCACCTGGAATACTTCCAATTCCACCTAATACCGCAGCTACGAAAGCTTTCAACCCTGGTACAATCCCCATTGTTGCAGAGAATGTATTATAGTATAAAGCTACTAATACCCCTGCAATCCCTGCAAGACTTGAACCTAATGCAAATGTAAATGAGATTACTTGATCCACATCAATCCCCATTAATTGAGCTGCATCTTCATCCACTGCAACTGCACGCATGGCTTTCCCCATTTTTGTGTAATGAACGATAAATTGTAATAATGCCATTAAAATGACTGTTGTAGCAAAAATTAAGATTTGCTTTCCATTAATCGTAATATTACCAAATAAAGTGTAGTTTGTTGTTCCAAAATCAGATGGGAATGGACGAATTTCTGCTCCGAATAGATAACTCATTACATTTTCAAGTAAAAATGAAACCCCAATTGCTGTAATCAAAGCAGCAACACGAGTTGAACGTCTTAAAGGTTTGTACGCTACTCTCTCAATAACAACTCCTAAAACAGCACAGCTAACCATTGCTAATAGAAGAGATAAGAAAATATTTAACCCCAATCCATTCATTGCATAAAAACCAACAAATGCACCCATCATATAAACATCACCATGAGCAAAGTTGATTAATTTAATTGTTCCATAAACCATTGTATAGCCAAGTGCAATTAAGGCATAAATACTACCTAGCGCAATCCCATTGACTAATTGTTGTATCAATAGCTCCATTTTAAGCTCCTTTCTCTTTAAAACCGAATTTTTCTGATATTGTTGTTAATTTGCCTATCATGTGAAAAAAGAGGCGGGTTTCCCCAACTGCCTCTCTTTCCTCAATATTTTATCTATTATTGTGCTGAATATTCTTTTGCACTTACTTCTTCACCATTTTGGAATTCGATAACAACTGCTGATTTAAGAGGAGTGTGATCTTTACCCATTGTGAATGTACCAGTAACACCGTCAAAATCTGCAGATTCTGCTAAAGCTTTTTTGATTGCTTGAGCATCAGTTGAACCTGCTTTTTCAATAGCTTTCATTAATAATTGTGCTGCATCATAAGCTAAAGCTGAGAATGAATCTGGTGTTGTATTATATTTTTCTTTATAAGCTTTGATGAATGCTTGAACATCTGCATCTGTACTCTTAGCTGAGAAGTGAGCTGTATAGAATACATTTGTTAAGTTTGCTTTGCTACCAGCTAGTTCTACTAATTTTTCACTTGATAATCCATCTCCACCAACGATTGGTTGAGTGATTCCTAATTCACGAGCTTGTTTAATGATTAAACCAACTTCTTCATAGTATCCTGGGATGTATAATACATCAAATGATTTTGATTTTAATGAAGTTAATACTGCTTGGAAATCTGTATCTTTTGATTGATAAGTTTCTTTTGCAACAATTTGTCCACCAATTTTAGCATCTGTATAAGTTTTTTCGAATGCTTCTGCTAAACCTTTAGAGTAATCACTTGCAGAGTCTTGTAATACTGCCACTTTAGCATTTGGGAATTTTTGGCTTACAAATCCTGCACCAACAACTCCTTGATAATTATCAGAGAAACATACACGGAAGATGTAGTCATATACTGATTCTGGGTTTTTCGCATCTTTTAATGTAATTCCGTCCCCTGTTGTTGCTGGGAATACTGCTGGAATTTTCGCTTGTTCCATGATTGGAATTGAAACTTGAGCATCTCCTGTTGTAGCAGGTCCAACAACCCCAACAACTTTTTCAGAAACTAATTTTTTAGCTACAGAAGCTACTTCTGTTTTTTCTGATTTATTATCATAAGAAACATATTTTAATTCCTTATCTAATAACTTACCTTTTTGTTCAACGGCTAATTTAACAGCGTTATCCATAGCTGAACCATAAGCAGCAACATTACCTGTTAACTCAAAGTTACCACCAAGTTTTACTGTGTTACCATTTGATGCGCCACCTGCGCTACATCCTGCTAAAATAGCTGCTGATACCAATCCTAATCCAAATTTTTTTAAATTCATCATAATCCCTCATTTCGTGTTTTTTTTTTAAGTGATGAGAAGATTATATAATATTCTGACAATTCGTGCAATTGTTTTTTTAAATTTTTTTGAATTTTCTTAAACTTTTTTTAATTGTTTTTTAATTTATGACAACTTAGCGCTTACATTTTGTGAAATCTGTAATTTTGATGAAAGATAGACCCACTTACAGTAAGATTTTCCCTGACTACTACATATGGAAGTCCCTTTTCTTTACGTACTCCCACTTATACAAAAAGTAGGAATTGACTTCCACGTAGTAGTAAAAGTAATAAAGAGACTGGGCAAAAAGTCTCGAAAATAGAAGAAAGCACTATAAAATTCTGAAACA
>NZ_CAURVN010000020.1:0-24227 GCF_963528195.1 uncultured Granulicatella sp. | reverse complement strand
TTAATGGTGGAGTATCACCGCTTTTTTATCACTCACTTAATGGTGGAGTATCACCACTTTTTTAAGCTCATTCTATTAAAATATTAGATGTATGTCAACTGATTTAATGAGGGAATAATCACTTTTGTTCGACAAAAACTGTTTGACACTCAAAAAAATTTTGCTTTTTAAGTTATTAAAAACTAGAGAAGCAGGGAGGATGTATTTAGTAAAAGACCACTTCTTTATAAAATCAGCTGACAAAATATCTTTGTCAATATTTCCTATAAGACTTATAATAAGGATAGATATTACGATTAACAGTCATTTTGAATGTTTAAGGAGGATGATAGCCATGATGTTTTCTGATGATAGAAAATTTACTCTTAGTGGTTGGCTACAAGTACATGAAAGAAAGGTATACGATAGACCCTATCAATTGCAGATCTTTTTATTGTTATATGAATTTATTTCTAAAATAGAAAACGATGAATGGGATTTACGGCATTTATTTGGATTAGAAAAAGGGCCTGTTTATGGGGCGGTGTTGATGGACTATAGTAAAATATGTGATAGATTTCATCGATATTCTAAAAGTACTTATGAAGAAAAAATCATAGAAGTGAATGATGATAGAGCAAGAAGATGTGCTTTCATTGTTCAAACACGAACAGAAGAAGAATGGTCAAGTTTCACAAAGAGGCTAAATATTTGGAAAGCAAAAGAAAGTGAAATTTTTAAACATGAAAGAAAAATGGCAGAGTTACACTGGGATGATTTTAATGATGCAGATATAAATTTAATAACAATGCTCGCTAATCAATATCCTAGTAAACTGGTTGAAAATAGTAAGATTATTGCTGTAAAAGAGAAAAAGTTTGTAGTTTCAAAAGTGGATTACGATCAGATTATTCAGAATCATATGGAGAGATTAGAGAAATTAGCGAAAAAACCTAAGTTATATAATCCAGTGTTCGTTAAACTAGATGACGAAGGCAAACTTGTGGTGGAGTAGAATTGGTTTTTATAGATTGAATATATCCTAAAAATATTACAATAGAAAAAAGGAGGAGATAACATATTAATATTGAAAACATAGTCTCTATAAATCATGAGCTTTAATTTAACAATGTTTTTTCGAAAACAGAAAATAAATTAATTTCAAAATAATTATAAATACCTTGAAGTCATTATATGAATAAATTCATTTTCAGGAGAATGTAGTTTAAACCGCATTCTCCTTTTTATTATTTACTTTAAACAGAAACAAATTTTTATCTATTCACACCACAAAAATAGTCCATCCATCAAAAGTATGCTATAATGCTAAGTAACTATGGATGAATGTCTACGGACAGATTTAGGCATAGATGATAAGACAGAATATAAAATATAATGACTAGAATAAGAAAGGGAGACCTATGGCAAGAGATATTGGAATTGATTTAGGGACTGCGAATATTTTAATTTATTTAAAAGACCGTGGAATCATCTTAAATGAACCATCACTAGTTGCTGTTGATGATAAAACAAATACAGTAATTGCAGTGGGTGAGAAAGCCTACCGTATGTTAGGTAGAACGCCAAGAGATATTTCCATTGTTCATCCACTAAAGGGTGGGGTTATTGCAGATATTGCCGTAACGGAACAATTATTAGAGATGTTTATTCATAAATTACATTTGAATACATTTTTCCAAAAACCGGATATTTTAATTTGTACGCCAACAAATGTGACAACAGTGGAACAAAAGGCTATCATTCAAGCTGCAATTAAATGTGGGGGACATTCGATTTATTTAGAAGAAGAACCTAAAGTTGCTGCTGTTGGAGTAGGATTGGATATTTTCTCTCCTTCGGGCAATATGATTGTCGATATTGGTGGTGGAACAAGTGATATTGCAGTGCTTTCTATGGGAGCGACTGTATCTAGCCGTTCGATTAAGTTAGCTGGGGATGATATGGATCATCAAATTATGGACTATATTAAAGAAAAATATCAGCTAATTATTGGAGAGAGAACAGCAGAAGCGATTAAGATGGATTTAGGTTCAGCTATCGAAGTAGAAACTCAGTCGGACATGATTGTAAAAGGTCGTGATATGACAACTGGACTTCCGAAGACGGTAACCATTTATACGAATGAAATTTATCATTGCTTAAAAGAAATTTTAGATACTATTTGCGAAGAAACTCGTTTAGTTTTAGAAGATACTCCTCCAGAATTAGCAGGAGATATTATTGAACGAGGAATTGTAGTAACTGGTGGTGGAGCCTTAATTCATGGTATTGATCGTATGTTATCTGATCGATTACAAGTTCCAGTGTTTTTAGCAGACAATCCATTAGAAAGTGTAGCCATTGGTACAGGTATTTTACTAGACCGTATTAAGAGAGAACGTGGTTTGTTTGATGGATTTAAACGATTATTCTCTTCAAAACGAGTAGTCATGAATCCTACTGCGAATGTATTTGATGATGATGTACTTCATTATTAATCAGAGGTGAGAACATGTTTAAAAGATTAGAATATTTTTACAATAGTAAACCATTTTTAATGATTGTTCTCATTCGTATAGCTCTATTTTTAGGATTGGCTTTTTTGTTATTTATACTAGGGCTTATGATTGGTTACAGTCTACTTGGTAGTGGTGGAAATCCGTTTTCAGTATTTTCTGGTGAGCTTTGGCAGAAAATTTTTGATTTTGTTCGATAGGCAATTCTTTTGACCTTTATTGACAAATCCGTTACACTAATATTGAAATTTAAAAGAGAGTGGAGGATTCAACATGAATTTAATTCCTACAGTTATTGAACAATCATCACGTGGTGAACGTGCGTATGATATTTATTCAAGATTATTAAAAGATCGTATTATTATGGTAAGTGGACCAATTCACGATGATATGGCAAATGCGATTATTGCGCAATTATTATTCCTAGATGCGCAAGATCCTGAGAAAGATATTTATATGTATATTAACTCTCCAGGAGGAAGTGTTACTGCAGGTTTAGCAATCTATGACACAATGAATTTTATTAAAGCAGATGTCCAAACAATTGCGATGGGATTAGCTGCTTCAATGGGTTCATTCTTATTAACAGCTGGTACAAAAGGCAAACGTTATGCATTACCAAATGCTGAGATTTTAATTCACCAACCATTAGGTGGAGCTCAAGGTCAAGCAACAGAAATCGAAATCGTTGCTCGTCAAATTTTAAAAACACGTGAACGTTTAAATGCGATTTTAGCAAAACAAACGGGACAAAAAATTAAAACAATTGAGAAAGATACAGATCGTGATAACTATATGACAGCTCAAGAAGCTTTGGAATATGGTTTAATTGATGCGATTATGACAAACTCAAAAGATTTACAATAGTAGATAGATTGGAGTCGCCGATTTCTGAGGAATGAGGCGACTATTTTTGTGGAGTGAGGGTGGTAGCTAGTCACAGGTAGGATTGTTATGAGAGAAAAGCTTGTGTTTTAATGAGACAGAATTGTCTGTGTTTGCAATATGTGCTTAATGAGATAGAATTACATATTTTTGATTGTAAACGAAGCCTTGGAATTACAGAAATTTGCAATTCATTTTGTTTTTGATATAATAAAGATACAAAAAGAGCCGAGCTGGAACTCGACTCTGATGTAGACCGTTGAAAAGACGGTGGCTAATTTTTATAGTGTTTATAACACCACTCAACTAGTCAAAGTCATGAGCGGTGTTATTTTTTTGTCTTAATTTCTATTAGTTTGACAACCCGTGCTACTAACGCAACTAGTAAAGTCGCAAAAGAACACACCAATGTCAACGCTTCATAGACTGACAAAGTGCAACCTCCTTTCGATAGATTTAATGAAGATGCTCATAAGCATCACCTACCTTTATAGAGATTGCCACCGCTTTAAAACTTTCTACGGTGAGAGTGTACCATAAATGAAACGAAAATAATAGCAAACTGTGTAAAAAATCATATCGTTTGACGTTTGAAAAAAAATTTTGTATTATGCACTCATAACATCGCTAACCTGTCAAAGTTATAAAATACCGTTTTCTAAAGATCATTTTGGGAGACGGTATTTTTTATGGATAAATCGCTATTTATCAAGAATCATCATCCAATTCACGCTATATAATAAAATCATCCAAAAGTTGTATGGACAGTTTTATAAGATAAACATATAATGAAGACAACAAAAGGGGGAATACAAATGAAAGATGTAACCAATAGTGCTAATCGAAGTGCAAGAAATCAACAAGGAAAGAGTTTTCGATTAAATTTTTCAAAATCAATTTTATATGTTATTGCAGTAATTATCATTGCACTTTACTATTATAAAAACTTACCACCAATTCATTATGCTTCACCTGCTTTCTGGGTGTTTTTAGCCTTGATTTTAGTATTAGTTGGAGCCATTGAATGGGTGACAGGAGCTAGTATTGCTTTTAAAACTAGCACTAGTAAGTTTTCTTGGGAGCAAGTGAGCCAGTCTAAAAGTCACTTAGTTTCTAAAATTGTATTATCAATAGTTGGAGTTTTAATCGTTATTGCTGTGGCAAGTCATTTTATTTTGTCTCCATTATTTTTTGCTGAATCTTATTCTAAAATGATTCAAGTTCAAAATGCAGACTTTGCGACAGATTTTCCTAAGACAGATGTGACACAAATTCCATTAATTGATCGTGACACAGCTTCAAGATTAGGTAATCGTAGAATCGGGGCTTTGACAGACCTAGTTTCTCAATTCGAAGTGGCAGAAGATTATACGCAAATTAATATTCAAAATCATCCGTATCGTGTCTCTCCATTAAAATATGCAGGATTTTGGAAATGGTTCTCTAATCATCAAGATGGAATTCCAAATTATATGCAAGTAGATATGGTTACTGGAGATGTAGAAGTGAAGAAACCAAGTCAACCAATTCGTTATAGTGAAGCAGAGTATTTCAACCGTAATATTCATCGTCACTTACGTTTCCATCATCCATTTACTTTATTTGGTAGTCCAAGTTTTGAAGTTGATGATGAAGGGACACCATATTATATTGCTTCAACTTATAGTCGTAATTTTTTCTTAAGAGAACCTGAAGTGAATGGTTTAATTACGGTGAATGCTTTAACAGGTGAAAGTAAGCATTATAATTTACAAGAAATTCCTCATTGGGTAGATCGTGTGTATAGTGCGGAATTAATTTTACATCAGTTGGAAATGAATGGAAAATATAAATTAGGATTCTGGAATACGATTTTCTCTAAAAAAGGAGTGACAGTTCCTACAAAAGGGTATAATTACTTACCGATGAATGATGATATTTACCTATATACAGGAATTACTTCGGTAGCTTCAGATAATTCAAATATTGGATTCGTATTAGTCAATACTCGTACAAAAGAAGCGAAAATGTATCCAGTATCAGCAGCAGAAGAGTTCTCAGCAATGAGTTCGGCAGAAGGTAGTGTTCAAGAAACAGGCTATAAAGCAACGTTCCCACTACTAATCAGTTTAAATGGTAAACCAATGTATATTCTATCTTTAAAAGATAGTTCAGGACTGATTAAAAAATATGCGTTAATCGATGTAGAAAATTATCAAAATGTTTATGTCGAAACAAGTGTGAGTCGTTTAATTCAAAAATATGAACAATCTGCACCAACGGAACAAGTTGGAACAGACAGCGATGATCATTTAACAAGTGTGACAGGTAAAGTCCAAGATATTCAAGGTGTTGTTATCAATGGAAATACGATTTACTACCTATTGGTAGATGAAAAAGTCTATCGTGCTCCTGCTACGATTCAAAATCGTTTACCATTTGTACAAAAAGAACAACAAGTAGAAATGCAAGTAACTGCACATGGAGAAGTTAGAAGTATTGTGATTAAATAATTTTTACAAGAAGTACTTAGAAAAAATTCTAGGTACTTCTTTTTTATATATTTTAAGAAGAATAGAATCATAAAATAGAGGATAAGGTACTTTTGAGTATCAAATACTAAGGTATATATAGTCTTTTCATTGAAACCATAGTAAAATAAGGATGAATGAAGAATTGGGGAGTGATGAAATGGAAGAAATTTATAGTGGTTTATATCAAGTTCAAGAAGCGTTAACACAATTTAAACAAGAAGTAATGGCAGCAGCAGTTTGTAATCAATCTGGTAAGGTTCAATTTATTGTAGAATTAATGCATAATAAGGAAGGTCAATTTGCAGCATTTTTCCATAAAGATATTCGAGAATATCAACAAAGAGTTAAAGCAGAAGAATATATAGTAAAAATGGCTGAAACAGAAGAAGATTTAGATGAAATTGAAGGATTACGTCAAGGGATTCAAATGATTTTTGTTCCTTTAAAATTTATTCCTAATAGTCAAAAAGAAAAAATGAGAGAATTGGGTATCACTCGTAAAAGAAAAAAACTTTATCCATTAATTTGGAGTTTAAATGATGCCAAACTTTTAAAAAGAGATGTTAAAGGGGCAGAGGTGAAATTATGCCAAAAAGTAATTGACTGGTTAACAAAAGAGGGAAATCTTGAGTTACTTGCATCAGTTAACATTCCGATGAAGAATAATATTTTACCAAAGATTACATATAATCAGAAGAGTAAGGGAAGTTTCTATAATGAAGGAGATATTATTCAGTTTGAAGACCTCTCTTATGAAGAATTTATTGGATATAAAGGTGAAAAACCAAAATTGTATATTCCAGAGTTATCTGTTTTTCGTTTGAAAAAAGCCATTCAATTTACGGTTCCTGTAACATTTGAAATGCGATTCATGTTATCTCCAACTCATTTTTATGGGAAAGAAGAGAAAAAAGGACCACAATATGTATTAGTCGTTGCTTCAGATGAAGAAATTATTATGATTGAACCAATGGATGAGTTAGATCCAGAACATCTACAGCATACATTAATGGGATTGTATACAGATTTACAATTTATTCCAGTTCAATGGATTACAAGAGGGATTTTTGCACAGTTCTTAAAAGATAGTTTAGCACCAATGATGGATATTTTTAAAATTCTATTTCATATCGGTTCTGAAGAA
Source organism: uncultured Granulicatella sp. (assembly GCF_963528195.1). Lineage (GTDB taxonomy): Bacteria > Bacillota > Bacilli > Lactobacillales > Aerococcaceae > Granulicatella. Next base: position 17,190 of record NZ_CAURVN010000020.1, on the reverse strand, counting down.
TCTGTGATTGATACGTATACATTTGAACATTTATTTCACTTAATGACATCTGATAATCCTTATCTAGATTTTGAGGATGAACTCGATGAATTTGACGATGAGTTTGATGAGGATTTTGATGATTTTAGTGTATCAAATGATAGTCGAAAAATGTTCAAGGAAGCAACTAAAGAGGAAAAGGATACGTTCGTTGATGTTCAATTAGAAGCGTTTCAAAGAGCTTTGCCATTTGCGTTAGAATTTATGAATAAACATCCTAAATCATCTTTGAAAGAATTGGAAAAATATTTAAAGAAGAATCATGTTGATTCTGAAATGATTTTGTCTATTATTCATGCTTTGAGAGAAGTTGGACATCAGTTTTAAAGTTAAGAATACACCACGAGTTTAGGCGTGGTGTTTTTTTTGTTCTTCAATCAATTTTGTTTTTAAAACTAATCAACTAAATTTTTGGATAAATTTAAGAAATTCTACTGAGATTAAGTTCTTTTTATTGGCAAAGAGAAATTTATTTTGTATAATTAAAGTCAAAGAAAGTCAAAAGGGAGGAGAGTTCGTATGCAACCGTCAAATATGTCGGATATTATAGAAGAATATTTAAAAAACGTCTTATTAGCGCAAGAGAAAGTTGAGATTCGCCGTAGTGAAATTGCGGATCGTTTTAATTGTGTTCCATCGCAAATTAATTATGTGATTAATACTCGTTTTACGGTTCAACAAGGATATGTCGTTGAAAGTAAACGTGGTGGTGGTGGTTATATTCGTATTATGAAAGTGAATTTAGTTGATGATATGGATATTATTGATGCCTTATTAGAAGTTGTTCCAGAAGAATTATCGATGAAACAAGCCAATCATATTTTACAAAATCTGTATGATAATGAGCTCCTCTCAAAACGAGAAGCACAATTATTGTCTATTGCAATGTCGAAAGAATCGTTAACAGATGCAGAGCAATGTAGTGATCAACTTCGTAGTAATATGATGAAAAATATATTAACCAGTTTAAAGTATAAGTAGGGGTGATGTGAATGAGTGAAATGTTTACAGAAAAAGCACGTAGTGCAATGGTATTAGCTGCTAGAGAAGCAATTTCTTTTAGACATCAAGCAGTGGGTACTGAACACTTATTATTAGGTCTAGTCATTGAACAAGAAGGAATTGCTGGAATTTTATTAAGAGAAAGAGGATTAACAGCAGAAATTGTTCGTCAAGAAATTGAAGCATTAACTGGATACGGAAGCAATCGTAAAGAAATCGATCCATATTTAATGCCATATTCGCCAAGAGCTAAAAAAGTAGTTGTTGCAGCAACTGAAGAAGCGAAACGTTTGAAAATTCCACAAGTAGGAACGGAACATCTATTATTAGGCTTACTTCAAGAAGAAGTATTAGCGACAAAAATTATGCGTGACAATCATATTTCATTAGAAGAATTAATGAAGACGATCTATGAAAAAATTGGAATTCAACCTTCAAAAGCTCGTTCAACAAAAGGTCAAGTATCTGGTAACAGTGCAAAAGACAAAACACCAACATTGGATAGCTTATCAAGAGATTTAACAGCCTTAGCAAGGCAAGGGAAATTAGACCCAGTAATCGGAAGAAATGAAGAAGTTCGTCGTATGATTCAAGTCATTAGCCGTCGTACAAAAAATAATCCTGTATTAGTTGGGGAGCCTGGTGTTGGTAAAACTGCTATTGTTGAAGGATTAGCACAACGTATGGTTAATGGTGAAGTTCCTGAAGAAATTGCCAGCAAACGTTTAATGATGTTAGATATGGGTGCATTAGTAGCAGGAACAAAATATCGTGGTGAATTTGAAGAACGAATGAAAAAAATCATCGAAGAAATTTATACACAACAAGATGTAATTTTATTTATCGATGAATTACACACACTTATTGGTGCAGGTGGCGCAGAAGGAGCGATTGATGCTTCGAATATCCTAAAACCTGCCTTAGCTCGTGGTGAATTACAAGTGATTGGTGCAACTACTTTAGATGAGTATCAAAAATATATCGAAAAAGATGCTGCCCTAGAACGTCGTTTTGCTTCTATTCATGTAGAAGAACCAACTGCTGAAGATAGTATTCAAATTTTAAAAGGGTTGAGAAAACACTATGAAGCGCATCATCATGTAGAAATCACAGATGAAGCAATTCAAGCAGCCGTACAATTATCTGTTCGTTACATTACTTCAAGACGTCTTCCGGATAAAGCGATTGACTTAATGGATGAAACAGCTGCAAAAGCTCGCTTAGATGTAACTACAAAAGTTTCTCCAATCGTCTTATTAGAAGAAGAAATTTTACATTTTGAACAATTGAAAAATCAAGCGATTCAACACCAAAACTTCGATGAAGCAGCTAAATTCCGTAAAAAAGAATTAGCAAAGAGAGCTAAATTAGAAAAATTAATTGAAAAATTAGAAACTTCACCAAAAACAGATTATGTTGCTTCGATTGGAGAAGGGGATATTGCAGAAGTTGTTTCTCAATGGACAGGAATTCCTCTTCAACAAATGGAGAAAAAAGAAAGTGAACGTTTAATCAACTTAGAATCAGTGTTACACAAACGTGTGATTGGACAATCAGAAGCTGTAAGTGCTATTGCTCGTTCGATTCGTCGTGCAAGAAGTGGATTAAAAGATCCACGCCGACCAATTGGTTCATTCTTATTCTTAGGTCCAACTGGTGTTGGTAAAACAGAATTAGCGAAAACTTTAGCAGAGGCAATGTTCGGAGAACAAGATGCGCTAGTCAGAATTGATATGTCTGAATATATGGAAAAACATTCCGTTAGCCGTTTAGTAGGGTCACCTCCAGGATATGTTGGTTTTGATGAAGGTGGTCAATTAACTGAAAAAATTCGTCAACGTCCTTATGCTGTGATTTTACTAGACGAAATTGAAAAAGCTCATCCAGATGTATTTAACATTTTATTACAAGTATTAGATGATGGACATTTGACCGATTCAAAAGGAAGAAAAGTGGACTTCAGAAATACTGTTATTATTATGACATCAAACCTTGGTGCTGTAGCTCTTCGTGAAGAAAAATCTGTAGGATTTGGTGCAAAAACGGTTCAACAAAACCATGATGCGATGGAAAAACGAATTCGTGAAGAATTGAAAAATTCATTTAGACCAGAATTATTAAACCGTATTGATGAAACGATTGTCTTCCATAAACTTCAAAAAGAAGAACTAAGACAAATTGTTGGGATTATGGCAAAAGAAATTACTTCAAGACTACAAGAATTGAATATTACAGTGAAAATTACTTCTGCAGTATTAGATGTACTAGCAGAAGAAGGATTTGATCCAGAATATGGAGCAAGACCAATTCGCCGTGCTATTCAAAAGAAAATTGAAGATCCATTAAGTGAAGCATTGTTAAGTGGAGAAATTCGCTTCGGACAACAAGTTACTATTGGAGCCACAAAAGGGAAAATTACAATTAAAGGGAAAGAGAAAAAAGAAAAAACTGTAAAAACTCCTGCCCTTGTGTAATGGAACATTCATATATAACTGATAGAAGATAGCCTCGCGAAAGCGAGGCTATTTTTTTGTTTCAAAAATTTTTACAAATATTTCAAATTTAGTTTTTTTGTAATTTTCTTTTAAATATTTGTAAGGAAATCTTTCTATGAAAATATATATAACTGATGTATATTATCTTTAACCTCATGTAAATAATTGGATTTAATGAAGAAATTTGCTGAATTATTTATGTGTAAATATTACAAAAGAGGAAGAAGGGAATTATATGAAAAAAATAATAGCAGTATTTACATTGCTTCTAACGGTGTTTTTGGCATTTAAGCTAACGAATGGAAATATTGCAGAAGCAGAGTCTGGAACTAGTCCCAAAATTAAACTGGAAGTTCAATTTTTAGAAGATGGAACAAATACTGTTTTAGCCGATCCTATTCAATTAGAGGGGGACCAAGGAGTATTTGCTTCGATATCTATTCCAGCTACATTGCAAGGTAAATATGCAGTTTCAAGACAAGGGTTTGATGAAGCTAGTATAACTCTTATTGAAAATGGTGGAATGTATAGTCAGAAATTAATTTATCAAATTTTCTTCACAAAGAAACCAGATATAACGAAAGTTAAACAGGAAGGGACTTACACTCTAAATGTTGAAGAGTATGATGAAAATGGTAAAAACTGGCAAATTAACTATCCAGATGCAACCGATAAGGATGGAAATTTCATTAAACAAAGTGCTGCACAAACAACGAATTTTGCAACAACATTTGGCTATTACACCATTAGTGAAGATCAAGTATTAGTATGGTGCTTTGATCCAAAATTACCTTCGAATCATTTAGATAAATATGAAAAACGTGTGATTGAAGAAAATTTAGATGCTGCATTAATTCAAAACTTCGGTATTGGTTACGCAGGTCATGAAGTTACACCGTTAAACGCTTCTACTGAGCAACAACGTTTATGGAAGTTATTAGGTACACAATTTCCACTGTCTCCTTATATTATTGAGCGTGATAAGAGTGAAGATGGTCAATATTCTAATGATAATCTTAGACAGTTAACGGAGGAAGAAAAAGCTCAAATTCAAAATTTCAATGAAAGACTAGATGCTTTAATTGCTCTATATAAATCAGAACAACAACCGGATTACCAATTAACAAGCGAAGGTAAAGCTACGTTAGAAGATGGTAATAAAATTGTTCTGAAATATGCTCAACATGAACGAGTAATTAGATTGTCTGGAAAAGACGATTATACGAAACAATTAATTGAAGGATTTAAAAATGGAACTTTTACATTCAATGAGAATTTTGTAGTTTACATTGATAATAATGATATTGTTGTGAAGGTTCCTAGAGAAACAGCTCCAGGAGAGTATGATTTAGCAAGCATGTCACTTATTAGACCAGAATATATTGGTGAAACAGTTGAATATTATTCAAAATACGGGAACCAGCCAATGCAAGTGAACCGTATTGCTAAACCTAAAACATTCGAATTGAAACTTGAGATTAAGGATGGATTTATTCCAAACGACCCTCCTATTCATGATAAACCAGAGTTGAAAATTCCAGAGAATCCAAAACCTAAGGAAGAAAAACCAAAAATCCCAGAAAATTCTAAACCACAAGAAGAAAAACCTCGTATTCCTAAAGAAGAGCTTAAAGTTTTGGAAGAACCAAAGAAGGAAGAGGAAAAAACTTCGGAAGAACCAAAACCTAAGAAAAATAATCACTTACCAAATACTGGTTCAAAAGAGAATATTGTTATGACAGTTCTAGCGATTCTAGCTTTAGTAAGTTCATTAGGATTTAGTTTCTACAAACATAAAACAATTTAATGAAAAAACAGTTGAAGTAATTACGCTTCAACTGTTTTTTACTTTTCGTATAAAAATTCAAGAGTTAGTCTCCTAATAATTTGACTTCCCAGAGAATGAAGTGTTAAAGTGGAAATTGATTAATGATCGAAATATCAATAGTAATGACAAAGGGGAGTTTTTTAATGAAAAAACATAAATTAATGTTAGCTAGTTTAGCAGTTTTAGGTGCTGGATTTTTAGCAACAAGTTCAAATGTACAAGCTGCAGAACAAAACAATACAGGATTTATTCGTCAAAATGATAAAGTCTATTATCATGAAAATGGTAAAAAATTATCAGGATGGCAATTAATTAATGTGAATACTGATGATAAAAAAACAACAAAATTATGGACTTATTTAAATCAATCAGGTGAAGTTCAAACGGGATGGGTGAATGATAACGGAACTTGGTATTATTTAAAAGAATTAGAAGGTGAATCTAAAGGTATTGCCTTTATGCAAAAAGGATTCATTAAGTTAAACAAAACTTGGTATTACTTTGATGAATCAGGTGCAATGAAAGAAAATCAATGGTTCCAACAAGAAGAAGGTTGGTATTACGCTGATAAATCAGGTGCATTAAAAGTTGATGAATGGTTCCAAGTAGGGAATAAATGGTATGTTGCATCTGGAAAAGGTACAATTCTTACGAATGTATTTATTACATATCAAGATGAAGTTTATCATTTCAATGCATCTGGAGAGATGTCAGAAAACGAATGGTTTGAAGCAGAGGGGTATTGGTTCTATGCTGGTAAATCAGGAGCTATTTTAAGAAACACAACAACTCCTGATGGATACTATGTTAACGCAAACGGTATAGCGCAATAATCGTTAATGAGAGATAAAAAGACGACTTCGGTCGTCTTTTTTGTGGGAAATTTCGAGACCAAGGCTCGAAGTTTAGCCATGAGATTCGCATAGCGAAGCTGCTGGTGTCTACACTATGTACGTAATTCCCTTAATAAAAACGCCCCGATACAATATGAATATAAAAAATACTCCACCATTTCTTTATAGTGAAAGTAATATTAGCTATGAAAGGCTAATATTACAGGGAAAAATCAAGACCGAGGCTTGATTTTTAGCAATGAGACACCGAAGGTGGCTGCTTGCGACCTCACTATCAAAGGAATGGTGGAGGGTTTTATTTTTTAATATTCCTGTTGCATCAAAAGAAAATGACAGAGAGTCAGATCGTCCATATTTTTCAGCGCCAATCCCGTCAAATGCCCAAACCGATCAATCCGATACTGCAACGTATTACGATGAATAAACAAACGAGTCGCCGCCTTCGTTAAAGTCCCACGCTCTTGCCATAACGCCTCAATCAAATCAGGAAATTCATCTTGAACCATCTGCTGATACAAAGTCTCAGGAATCGGTGAAAAATCTAACTTTTTCTGTGCAAATCCCCATAAAACCATCGGCGCAAAAGCCAAACAAGTTTGCTTATTCGACTCATGCAAATACGTTACAAATAAAGCTTTCTCAGCTTGATAAATCCCTGGAATAGATTCTGACATTTTCCAAACATTTCCAATGAAAATCTTCATCGAAATCGCAAAATCTTCCTCAACTGTTGCATGAATGGCTTGTAAATCCTGAGTCGAAACAGTCTCAACATCCGCTTTTCGAACAATCGTATAATGCTTTGGAAAACAAGAAAAACTTGTTAATACATCTCCGAAAATTTCTTGCATCATTTCCAACCATTCTTGCTCATTAAAATCCTGATTTTTTTGAATTAAACAAACATGAATGAATTGAATATTCTCCAACTGAATAGGGCATTGACCACCTTTTTCTAAATACTGTTGCCATGGTGAAAGTTGAGTTGTTATTTTTGTAGGAGATTTCTTGAAGTTTTCTAATAAAGCTAATTCACGATTCGTTAATTGTTCATAAGGAATTTGTAAATAAGTATTTTCATCTAATGGAATCACATAATCTCTTGTATCTTCAGGAATGTGATGAATCATTTTAGAATTTGGAAATAATTGTAACCATTCTTCGTATTTCATAACTGTCTCCTTTTCATTCTTCTCTTGTAGTATACACTAAAAGAGCATGGAAAGAAAAAGAAGAAAATGAAAATATTAGTTTTGACTAGGATTTTTTTAGAAAATTCGATACAATAGAAGCAACTTTATTAGAGGAGTGAGAAAATGAAAGCAGTCGTAACAGTTGTCGGCAAAGATCGTGTCGGTATTGTTTATGAAGTATCAAAATTATTAGCAGAACAAAATATTGATATTGTAAACATCTCTCAAGAAATTATGGATGAATATTTTACAATGTTGATTTTAGTAGATGTTTCTACAAGTAAAATGCCATTTGTGGAATTGGCTCCTTATATTCATGAACAAGGAAAAAATTTAGCACTAGATATTCGCATTCAAAATCATGAAATTTTTGAAGCGATGCATCGGATTGGTTAGGTGAAGGAATGGTTCAACATAGCGAAATTTTAGAAACAATTTCAATGGTCAAAGAACAAAACTTTGATGTTCGTACCATTACTATCGGAATTGATTTACATGATTGTATTCATCCGGATATCGATGTGTTAAATCAAAATATTTATAACAAGATTACTCGTATCGGAAAAGATTTAGTGAAAACTGCTCACGAATTATCTCTGCAATATGGTGTACCAATTGTAAATCAACGAATTTCCGTTACACCGATTGCGCAAATTGCAGCAGCTACTAAAGCAGATAGCTATGTATCTATTGCTCAAACATTGGATCGAGCAGCTAAAGCGATTGGCGTATCTTTTATTGGTGGATTTTCTGCCTTAGTTCAAAAAGGAATGAGTCCATCAGATGAAGTGTTAATTCGTTCCATTCCTGAAGCCATGAAGGTTACCGACATTGTATGTAGCTCTGTCAATATTGGTTCTACAAAAGCCGGAATTAATATGGATGCTGTAAAATTAGTTGGAGAAATCATTAAAGAAACAGCTGAAAGTACTCCAGAAGGATTTGGCTGTGCTAAAGTTGTGATTTTCTGTAATGCAGTAGAAGATAATCCATTTATGGCGGGAGCTTTCCATGGAAGTGGAGAAGCAGATGCCGTGATTAATGTTGGAGTTTCTGGCCCTGGGGTTGTTAAAGCTGCCCTTGAAAACCATGAAGCTGAAACATTAACAGAAATTGCAGAGATTGTTAAGAAAACAGCGTTTAAAATTACTCGTGTCGGAGAATTAATTGGTCAAAAAGCTAGTCAAATGTTAGGAATTCCATTTGGAATTTTAGATTTATCTCTAGCACCAACTCCTGCAGTAGGGGATTCAGTCGCTCGTATTTTAGAAGAAATGGGATTATCTGTTACAGGAACTCATGGTACAACAGCTGCCTTAGCCTTATTAAATGATGCTGTGAAAAAGGGCGGTATGATGGCTAGTTCTGCTGTTGGTGGATTAAGTGGAGCATTTATTCCAGTTTCTGAAGACGAAGGAATGATTGAAGCTGCTACTAATAGTGTTTTAACATTGGATAAATTAGAAGCAATGACAGCCGTATGTTCAGTAGGGTTAGATATGATTGCTGTTCCAGGAGATACTTCTGCTACTACTATTTCAGGGATTATTGCGGATGAAGCCGCGATTGGAATGATTAATACAAAAACAACTGCGGTACGTATTATTCCTGTTCCTGGTGGAAAAGTAGGAGATTCTGTAGAATTTGGTGGTTTACTAGGTTATGCTCCAATTATGCCTGTTAAAGAAGGGAATTGTGATTTATTCGTCAACCGTGGAGGACGTATTCCAGCTCCAGTACAATCATTGAAAAATTAATCCAGTCATGGAAAAATTAGAATTGTTGCAGTATAATAAAAGATACGGAAAAAAGAGGAGGAATGAAAGATGTATGAATGGACATTAGAAGATTTATACCCATCATTTGAAAGTCAAGAATTTAAACAAGATGTAGAAGCTTATAAAGCTTTAAAAGGAAAATTTGAAAGTTTAACACTAGAAGATTCGATTGAAGGAATTACACAAGTTGTAAAATTATTAGAAGAATCAACAGTTTTAACAGGTCGTTTATATAATTATATTCATTTAACATTAGCGACAGATACAACGCATGAAACAGCAACACAAGTAGAAGTACAATTAGCAGGAGTTTCAGCTGATTTACAAGCGACTTATGCAAAAGTTTCAAAATTCTTAGGAACAATTCAAACAGATATTACAACAGATCCTTTCTTAGCAGAATATCGTTATTATTTTGAGGAAGCTAAAAAAGATGCAACTCACTTATTAAGTGATGAGTTAGAAGAAGTATTAGCAAAAATGTCTATTAGTGGCGGAAAAGCTTGGTCTCAATTATTCGACTTCATGTGGTCAAGTGCTCAAGGCGAATATAAAGGCGAAGTAGTGACTTTAAGTGAAATTCGTGGTAAAGCATATGATAGCGATGCAGAAGTTCGTAAGTCAGCGTATGAAGCAGAGTTGAAAATGTATGATGCGATTAAAGAACCAATTGCGTTCTCATTAAACCATATTAAAAAAGAAGTATTGACAACTTCACAATTACGTGGATATGAATCTCCATTAGCACATACTTTAGAAGCTTCTCGTATGAGTCGTGAAACTTTAGATGCATTATTAGAAGCAATCCGTGAATATTTACCAAACTTTAGAAAATATTTACGTCATAAAGCAGCTTTATTAGGTCATGAAAATGGATTACCATTCTATGATTTATTTGCACCTGTTGGAAACAGCAGCCGTACATTTACAGTAGAAGAATCTAAAGATTACTTAATTGAAAACTTCAAAACATTCTCAGCTGATTTAGCAGAAATGACAGAAGAATTCTTTGATAAACATTATATTGATTTCTACCCACGTAAAGGAAAAGTTGGGGGAGCATTCTGTGCTAATCTACCAATGATTAAACAATCACGTGTGTTAACAAACTTCACAGGATCATTAAGTGACGTTGTAACATTAGCACACGAATTAGGACATGCATATCACGGTTTACACATTGAAAATCACCGTCCATTAAACCAAGATTATTCAATGCCAGTTGCAGAAACAGCTTCAACATTTAATGAAAATATCATTATGAATACAGCGATTAAAGAAGCAAGTGATGAAGAAAAAATCGCATTAATCGAATCTCAATTACAAGATACAACTCAAATTATTGTAGATATTTATTCTCGTTACCTATTTGAATCAGCTGTTTTTGAAAATCGAGAACAATCATTTATGTTCTCTAAAGATTTAGAAGAAATGATGTTATCTGCACAAAAAGAAGCATACGGTGATGGATTAGATCAAGATTACTTACATCCATATATGTGGGCATGTAAACCACATTACTATAGCACTGGATTAAGTTTCTATAACTTCCCATATGCATTTGGTGGATTATTCTCTAAAGGATTATATGCAATCTATCAAGAACAACCAGAAGGATTTGTTGAAAAATATCAAGAATTACTTCGTGCAACAACTGTATCAAGTGTAGAAGATACTGCTAAAGTTTTAGGAGTAGATGTAAGTACTCCAGAATTCTGGAAGAAAGCATTAGCAGAAGTAGCAGAGTCTATTGAAGCATTTATTGCTTTAACTCCATTAAATAAATAAGAATAGTACTAGAAGAGACGAGTTTTTCGTCTCTTTTTTTATGTTTAAACATAGATGTACTAAAGGATAAATAACAGATGATAAAATTTTCATAAAAAAAAATGAAAAAAATTAAGAAAAAATGATTGCTTTTTTGTTAAGAAACTGTTAAAGTATAGGAAGCTAATTTAATTGTCAGACAATTCTGATATAGGTCTGACAGTCAGGAGGAAATATGAAGAAAAAAGGACTATTATTTTTCTCAACTGCAGCTGTAGCTTTAACATTAGCAGCTTGTGGTGGAAAAGGACAATCAAGTGATTCTACAACAACAGGTGGAACTCCACAACCAAAAACTAAATATGCATCTGAAGTAACTCACGAAGGTACACCAATTAAAGGTGGAACATTAAAATATGCATTAGTTTCAGCATCTCCATTTAAAGGATTATTCATGGATGAATTAGCATCTGATTCAACAGATTCATCTATTACATCTCAAATTGATACTACATTATTTGAATACGATGAAAACCGTAAATTAACAAATACAGGTTTGGGTTCTATTGAATTTGACGTTGAAGGTAAAACTGCAACAATTAAATTAAATTCAAAAGACTATAAATGGTCAGATGGACAACCTTTAACAATTGATGACTATATTTTTGCAATTGAAGCTATCGGTAATAAAGATTATACAGGTGTTCGTTATAATGCAAACTACCAAAATATTGAAGGAATGGATAAATTCCACAGTGGTGAAGCTAGCTCAATTTCTGGGGTAGAAAAATTAGATGACTACTCAGTGAAAATTCACTTCAAACAAATGCGTCCATCAATGCAATTAGCAGGTGGTGCTTTACCTTACTATGTAATGCCAAAACATATCTTCTCAACTATTCCAGTTGCTGAATGGGAAAAGAGTGACTATGTACGTGGAAATAAAGGTGTAGGCCTTGGACCATTCAAGATTGAATCAATTACACCTGGTGAATCTGTAACATTAGTACCAAACGAACATTACTACAAAGGTCGTGCTAAATTAGATAAAGTTGTAATGGAAGTTGTTTCTCCAGATACAATTGTTTCTCAAATGAAAGCTGGTAACTATGATGTTGCTTCAATGCCAAGTGCGCAATATGAAGCATACAAAGATTTAACAAACGTTTCATTCATTAGTTCATTTGCTTCTCAATATGAATATATCGCATTCCACTTAGGTAAATACGATAAAGAACAAGGTAAAAATATCACTGATCCAAATGCTAAAATGAAAGATCCAGTTTTACGTCAAGCATTAGCTTATGCATTAGATATTAATGCAGCTGGTGAAAGTATGTACCATGGTTTACAACGTGGAACAAACTCAATCATCATCCCATTCTTCAAAGATATTTACAATGCAAATCAAGAAGGATTTGATTATAACCCAGAAAAAGCTAAACAAATGTTAGATGAAGCTGGATATAAAGATACTGATGGAGATGGATTACGTGAAAACAAAGATGGTTCTAAATTATCTATTAACTTTGCAGCACGTACTCGTGACGATGCAAACGAATCATTAATCCAACAATATTTATTATGGTGGAAAGAAATCGGTTTAGATGTAAAACTTTACACTGGCCGTACTCTTGAATCAAATGTATTCTATGAAAAAGTTCAAGCTGATGATCCAGAAATTGATATGTTCGCTGGTGGATGGGGAACAGGTTATGATCCAAACCCATCTAACTTATTCGGTGAATCTGCTAAGTTCAACTTTGCTCGTTTCGTAAGCCAAGAAGGTAACGATATCATGGCTAAAATTAGTTCAACTGAAGCGTTTGATGAAGCTAAGAATGTAGAATTCTTCAAACAATGGCAAAAATATGTTCACGATCAAGCGTTCATCTTCCCAACTTTAATTGGTGATTCTGTAACTGCCGTGAACAAACGTGTGAAATTCATGAACTCAGAAATTGGTAATAAAGATTCTAAATCTGCTTTATACCAACTTGAAGTAGTATCTGAAACAGCTACTAAATAATTAAAAACACATTATTTTTAATATGACTTCCCTATAAGTAGTAAGGGAGGCCATGAGCTTCGCGAAGTGAAGCTCATGGCTAAGCTACTGTGGGAAGTCTATTTTTTTGTATTTATTTATGAGTAAATAAAGTGAGAAAGATTAAAAAAATTGCTTTTTTTCTAATTTATGATAGAATGATTTCGACATAGAGAGATGAGAACTTTATGTGGAATAAGAAATATTTGGAGGAATGAGATGAAGAAAAAGAATTGGTTATATGTAACAACAGCAGCAACAGTATTAGCTTTAGCAGCATGTAGTTCTAATAAAGAAACAACAGCTTCTAAAACACCATTAGGAACACAAACGAAATTCGCAACAGAATCAGTCAATGATGCAGAAGCTATTAAAGGTGGAACATTAAAATATGCTCTAGTAGCATCTTCTGGTTTTAAAGGTGTATTCATTGATGAATTAGCACAAGATTCGTTAGATTCAACGATTAGTTCACAAATTGACTCAAGTATTTTTGAATTTGATGAGAATAGACAGTTAACAAATACTGGTTTAGCAAGTATTGATTATGATGTTGAAGGTAAAACAGTAACCGTTACATTAAATTCTAAAGATTATAAATGGTCAGACGGTCAACCAGTAACGATTGATGACTATATCTTCACTTATCAATCAATCGGTCATAAAGATTACACAGGTTCTCGTTATAATAGTAAATATGAAAATGTAGAAGGAATGAAAGAATTCCATGCAGGAAAAGCAGATTCAGTATCAGGATTAGAAAAAATTGATGACTATTCTGTAAAAATCCACTTCAAAGAAATGCGTCCTTCTATGAAATTGGCAGGTGGAGCATTAAGTGCGTATATTATGCCTAAACATATTTTCTCTACAATTCCTGTAGCTGAATGGGATAAGAGTGAATATGTTCGCGGAACTAAATTTGTTGGTTTAGGAGCATTTAAGTTAGAATCAATTATTCCAGGTGAATCTGTAACTTTAGTTCCAAATGAACATTACTACAAAGGCCGTGCAAAATTAGATAAAGTAGTGATGGAAATTGTATCTCCAGATAATATTGTTTCAGAAATGAAAGCAGGTAAATATGATATTGCTGAGATGCCAAATGCACAATATGAATCTTATAAAGATTTAACAAACGTAAACTTAGTAAGTACGTTTAAATCTTCATTTGAATATGTAGCTTTCCATTTAGGAAAATTTGACAAAGCAAGCGGTAAAAACATCACTGATCCAAATGCAAAAATGAGTGATCCAGTATTACGTCAAGCAATTGCTTATGCATTAGATATGGATACAGTAGGTGAAACACTTTACCATGGCTTACAACGTGGAACAAATTCGATTATTATTCCATTCTTCAAAGATGTATATAATGCAGAACAAGAAGGATTTAAATATAATCCAGAAAAAGCAAAACAAATGTTAGAAGAAGCTGGATATAAAGATGTTGATGGTGATGGAATTCGTGAAAATAAAGATGGGTCTCCATTAAGTATTACATTTGCGGCACGTACTCGTGATGATGCAAATGAATCATTAATTCAACAATACTTATTATGGTGGAAAGAAATTGGATTAGATGTTCAATTATATACTGGACGTACCATTGAATCGAATAACTTCTATGAAAAAGTTCAAACAGATGATCCAGAAATTGATATGTTTGCAGCTGGATGGGGAACAGGGTTCGATCCAAACCCAGCAAACTTATTCGGTGAAACAGCTAAATTTAACTTTGCTCGTTTTGTAAGTGAAAAAGGAAATAGCATCATTAATAACATTAGTTCAACAGAAGCATTTGATGATGCTAAAAATGTTGAATTCTACAAAGAATGGCAACAATACGTTCATGATGAAGCATTTATTTTCCCAACATTAGTAGGGGACTTAGTAACTGCCGTTAATAAACGTGTGAAATATTATGATACGAAGATTGGAACAAGCAATTCAAAATCAGCATTGTATCAATTAGAAGTAGTATCAGATACTCAAGTTAAATAGTAAAATTTTTATGAAGACTTTTCTTATGGATATGCCCGTGAGAAAAGTCTTTTTTAGTTAAAAATGAGATAAAATGAAAATAAATTAAAAAAAGATTAAAAAATGCTTGCAAAATCCAAATTTTATGTTAATATAATAACATCTTAATTAAAAAATGAATTTTTAAAGAAGATTTGATTAAGGAGAGATGGAAATGATGAAAAGAAAATGGCTTTGGTTACCAACGGCTGCAGTAGCTCTGACAATGGCAGCTTGTGGTTCAAAAACAACAACAACTAAAACAACAACTGAGGGAGCAGACAAAACAAAATTTGTTTCTGAAGTAACTCATGATGGTGAACCAATTAAAGGTGGAACATTAAAATATGCGATTGTTTCAGCTTCACCTATTAATGGACTATTCATTGATGAATTAGCTTCTGATACAACAGATTCATCTGTAGCAGGAATGATTGACGAATCAATGTTTGAATATGATGATAATCGTAAATTAGTAAATACAGGTTTAGCATCTATTTCATTTGATGTAGAAGGAAAAACAGCAACTGTTAAATTAAACTCTCAAGACTATAAATGGTCAGATGGAGAAAAATTTACAATCGATGACTATATCTTCACATATGAAGGAATTGGTCACAAAGACTACACTGGTGTACGTTATGATGGGGATTTCAAAAACATTGAAGGAATGGATGAATACCACAAAGGTAAAGCTTCAACAATCTCTGGTTTAGAAAAATTAGATGATTACACAGTGAAAATCCACTATAAAGAAATGACACCTTCAATGCAATTAGCAGGTGGTTCAGTAAGTAGCTATGTGATGCCAAAACATGTATTCTCTAAAATTCCTGTAGCTGAATGGGAACAAAGTGATGCAGTTCGTGGTAAATCTAACGTTGGTCTAGGGGCGTATACAATTGAATCAATGGTACCTGGTGAATCAGTAACATTTGTACCAAACTCTAACTATTATAAAGGTCGTTCAAATCTTGATAAAGTTGTAATGGAAGTTGTTTCTCCTGATAGTATCGTTTCAGAAATGAAAGCTGGTAAATATGATATTGCAAGTATGCCATCAGCTCAATACGATTCATTTAAAGATTTAACAAATGTAACTTTTGTAAGTTCTTTACAATCACAATATGAATATATTGGATTCAAACTTGGTAAATGGGATAAAGAACAAGGTAAAAATATTGTTGATCCAAATGCTAAAATGAGTGATGTAGCTTTACGTCAAGCAATTGCTTATGCGATTGATCCAGATACAGCAGGTAAAAACTTGTATAATGGATTACAACATGGAACAAACTCAATTATCATTCCATTCTTTAAAGATATTTATAACAAAGATCAAGAAGGATTCGCTTATAACCCAGAAAAAGCTAAAAAACTTCTAGATGATGCTGGCTACAAAGATGTAGATGGTGATGGTTTACGTGAAAACAAAGATGGTTCTAAACTAAAAATCAATTTTGCAGCTCGTACACGTGATGATGCGAATGAATCATTAATCCAACAATATCTATTATGGTGGAAAGAAGTTGGATTGGATGTTCAATTATATACTGGACGTACACTAGAAGTGAACAATTTCTATGATAAAGTTGAAGCAGATGATCCTGAAATTGATATGTTTGCTGCCGGATGGGCAACTGGATACGATCCAAATCCATCAGGATTATTCGGTGAAGATGCTAAATTCAATATGCAACGTTACACAAGTCCTGAAGGAAATGCTTTAATTGAGAAAATTTCTTCAAATGAAGCATTTGATGATGCTAAAAATATTCAATTCTATAAAGAATGGCAAAAATATGTACACGATCAAGCGTTTATCTTCCCAACACTTACTGGGGAAAGTGTAACTGCTGTTAATAAACGTGTGAAATACTACGATAAAAAAATCGGTTCAAACCACGATGAATCTTCTATGATTAAATTGCAATTAACTGCAAACGAACCAGTTAAATAAGCCCACGTTTTTTCTCGACTCAGTGAAATGCATTGAGTCGAGTTTTTTGTTTAGGGGTGAGCCATGAATTTTTCAAAAGTAGCAAAGGACGCCAGCAAACCTGCGGTTTCATGGCTAAACTTTGAGCCTAAGGTCTCAAAGTTTCCTTTTGAGACTGGGCAAAAAGTCTCGAAAATAGAAGAAAGCACTATAAAATTCTGAAACA
>NZ_CAURVN010000019.1:0-25069 GCF_963528195.1 uncultured Granulicatella sp. | reverse complement strand
CGGGTGGTTTATTTGTCACGCACCTACGGAGCGTGACGGACTGAAAGTCACATAACAAAAAGAGAACGATTTCTCGTTCTCTTAAATTTATTGAGTATTTTTCTTATTTCTCAAAACTCTAGACACTTACCGCGCAGTATGTGTCTGAAATTTTGAGAAGAGTCGAAACTGGAGCTATACTATACTATAAAAGTGGACAGAAAATTGTGTGTTATAATCTGTCTATTAAGACACAAAATGAAAGGATTTTTATGTCAGGTTTTAAACGTTACGACGAGGATTTCAAACAATCGTTCGTTAATCTCTATCAAACTGGTAAAATACAGACTGAATTTTTTTTGAATATTCTTCTTTAATTTTTTTACTGAACAACATTTTTAATATTCTCATATCCTTATCCTCTCCTCGTAATTTCTATATTAGAATCTTACACTTAAATTGTGGGAGCATTATGAAGATATAAAATATTATTTATTATTCTACTTTAATTTGTCCCATCATACCTGCTTCTTCATGTTCAAGAATGTGACAGTGGTACATATAAGTACCCTTCTTATTAAACTTAACTATAAGTCTTACTTTTTCGTTAGGCTCAATATATACAGTATCTTTCCATCCGCTCTCCTCTGGAGAAGGCGCATTACCGTTTCTTGATAGAATTTGAACCTGTGTGCCATGAATATGGAATGGGTGCCCCATTTCATGCATCATAGATCCTGGGTTTGTAATTTCCCAAATCTCTGTATCTCCAAGCTTCACTGTTTCATCAATTCTATTCATATCAAACTTTTTACCGTTTATTGATACCATGTGACCCATACCTTGAAGCTCAAAGCTTCTTATCTTAGTAGCTTGTGCTTCTGACATTCTTTCTATATTCGTTAAAGTGCTAGGTACTTCAGTATCATCTTTCCCATCGCCTTTAACATTAAAGGTCATAATGGCTTCCTTATTACTCATAAGTGATAGCTGCGTTCCCTTTTCATACTTTGAAAAGTCCACTATTATCTCTGCTCTTTCCCCAGGTGATAACATAATATTTCTCTTGCTAACCGGTTTTTCTAAAAATCCACCATCAGATGCTATTTGATAGAATCCATCTCTATTATCTAACTTCAAATTAAAGTTACTTGCATTAGCACCATTAACTATTCTAAATCTCATCTTGACTCTATTAACCTCTAAATTAGGTTTAATAGCTCCGTTAACTATGATAGTATCCCCTGTTGCTCCATCCATCATATTTGTATTATAAATAAAACTGCCGTCCTTGCCAAAGCTTCTATCTTGAATTACTAAAGGTATATCATTTACTCCATATTCCTTAGGAATATTTAAGCTTTTTGATACTTCATCATCCACATAGAATAGTCCTGCTAAACCTTTATAAACTTGGGTAGCAGTATTTCCTCCAAAGTGCGGATGATACCACAATGTTGCAGCCTGTTGATTTACTGTAAAACTAGGCCCCCAAGTTGTTCCTGGTTCAATTCCTTGATGAGGGCCCCCATCCTTTTCTCCTTCTACCTCTAGTCCATGCCAGTGAACTGTAGTTGCTTCTTTGAGCTTGTTATTTACGTGCATATTTACTTGCTCACCTTTACTTACTCTGATGACAGGGCCTAAGAAGCTTCCGTTGTAACCCATAGTTCGTGTCTTGGTATTTGGTAAAAATGAAGTTTCTCCTTCTTGAGGTTCTAAAGTAAAATCCGCAATATTAGGATCTGGATTTTTATCCTCTAATAGTGGTGGTATAGGAAGCGTACTTTTTGTTTTACTTGTTTGAATATCTATATTAACTGCACTCTGGTTTATTTTAAAATAACTAATCATTGGTTCTAAAAATGTAATATATCCAACTGCAGTTAATACGACTGTAAGTCCAATACCTAATAACATATGTTTATTCTTACTCATTTTTATTCCTCCTTATGTTAATGATGATGTAAATGACACTCGCATTGTCCTTCTGGACAATTGCAATCCACTTCTTCTACTGCGAAAGATTTTTTTATCTCTAATATTTTTTCTAGTCGATCTATATCATCGAAGCTTAAAACATGATTTTCAATGATGCTTCCTATTACATTTCCGACTTTCTTATTGCAAATACGGTTAAAAATATCTTCTGCATAATCCCTTACGGCTTCTTTCTCTTCAATATTAGCAGTGTAAATAAACTTTCTACCTTCATGCTCTGTATTTAGTACGCCTTTTCCAACTAATCGACCTAAGATCGTTTTGATAGTGGATTGTGTCCAGTCCATTTTTTCTTGCAATACGGAAATGACTTTTTTACTAGTTACTCGATCATTTGCCCAAACTACACGCATGACTTCCCATTCTGCATCTGTGATATAAGTATTAAATTCCATTGTGCTCATTCTCCTTCCCCTCTATTCGTCTACAGATGTGAACAAACATATTCAAAGTAAGTTTACTATTGTAAACGAATTATGTCAAGTCTTTTTAATAATAGAAATTTTTCAGCAGACAAACCTATGCAAAAATTGACTACAGATATCACATATTTGCCTTTCGGTCTTAAACGATTATATTTATCTTCCATTATGGATTTACATAATGGAGAAATCATTGCTTACACAATTTCCTCAAAACAGGATACTAAGTTTGTATTGGATACATTAAATCAAATTGATTTACCTAAGGATGTCTACTACATAGAGATCAAGGCAGCGTTTATACTTCTGCTGAATACTACAATCTATGTAATTCAAATTGTAGAAAATTATATCAAATATTCTAATGAAAAAAGAATCCAACAAAAATTGGACTACCTGTCTCCGGTTGAATACCGGAGACAGGTAGTCCTAGGGTGTTTTTATTAAATTCTCACTTTTTGGGGTCAGTCCCTTCCAACCTTCAATCCTTTATAAAACTAATAAACCTGCACCGATAATTCCATTATCTCCTTTAATAGTTGAAGTAACTATTCTCTGTAACACATGTTTTTGTTCAGCATGTAATCTAGTTTCTAAAATTTCTTTTACTAACTCAATATAGTCCGGATTATAATTGGATACACTTCCTCCAAATACAATGACATGTGGATCTAGTAAACAAACCATCGCGTGTAAACTACTAGCGATTCCACTCGCCGCTTGACGAATAATATCTGTTGCAATGGCATCTCCTTGACGCCATTTTTCAAATACATCTTTAGTTGTCACAGAATCATCTTTGTATAATTCTTGAGCTTTCTTTTGAATCCCTACCCCTGAACAAGCTTCTTCTAAACTCATCCATTGACCAAAGTAATGAACCGGAATAAATCCAATTTCACCTGAGAAACCTGCTCCACGAAGAATTTCATTATGAACAATATTTGTTGCTGCAATTCCAGTTGATAAAGTGACATACGCAAACATTTCTTTTTCTGTTAAATTTTGAAGGCGATATTCTGCATAGGCAGCGACTTTTACATCATTATCAATTTTCACTGGAATATTTCCATAAACTTCTTGTAATCTTTTAACAATCGGAAAATTTGGCCATGGAATATTATTTTGGAAAACTGCTATTCCATTTTCTACATCTACTTTCCCTGGCAAACCAATTCCAATACCTTCCATCTCTTGAATTGAAAATGGATGTTCATTTAACTCTTCATTTATTAATCGAACAACTTGTTCAAATAATGTTTCAGCACTTTCGACTTCACTAGGTGCTTGCCTGCGACTCACAATTTCTCCCTTTTCATTAATAATAGCAACCGCTACTTTTGTACCCCCAATATCAACACCAATTGATTGTTTCATTAAAAACCTCTCCTTTTTTTAATCGTTTTCATCGTTATTGTAGCCTTGTTTGAACATTTTTGCAATGATAAATTTTAAATGTAAAAAGAAAAAACTTTCCTTTGCAGCATCACTTGTAAAATTTCTAAATTCTATAGTGTTTTTTGCTCTAAAGAAAGTTTTTTAATCATTATTTTTGAGACTTAATTTCTGTGATTAAGTCATTTAAATCATCTTCACTAAATTGATATTTTTCACCACAGAAATGGCAAACAATTTCTGCTCCATGATCTTCATCAATTAAATGTTGTAAATCCTCTACACCAATCGATAATAATCCAGCACTAAATCTTTCTCTAGTACAAGGACAATGAAATTCTACAGGTAATTCTTCCAATACTTTAATATTTTCTTTACCTAATAAACGGTTTAATAAATCAATTGGCTCTTCTTGTTGGTCAATCAATTTTGAAACAAGAGGCATTTCACTAATACGTCGTTCAATTTCTACAATGGTTTCTTCACTAGCTCCAGGAAGTAATTGAATCATAAATCCACCTGCAGCACGAACGGATTCATCTGGATTTACTAAAACAGAAACACCAACTGCCCCATTAATTTGCTCGGAAACAGCTAAATAATAAGTGAAATCCATTCCTAATTCACCATCAACAATTGGAATTTGTCCAGAAAATGGTTCCTTCATTTGTAAATCCTTTATAACAGTAATCGTTCCGTTTGTACCCACAACGCCACGTACATCTAACTTTCCCTTTTCATTTAAAGGTAAGCTTACATGTGGATTTGAAATATAACCTCTCATTTGACCTAAACCATTCGCTTCTGCCATGATTTTTCCACCAGGGCCATCTCCATTAACTTGAACCGTAATTTTTTCTTTTCCTTTTAAACTAGTCGCTAATAATTGAGTTCCAATCATCGTACGACCTAATGCTGCTGTAGCTGCACTCCAAGTATCATGACGTTTTTGTGCCTGTGATACTGCTTCAGTCGCTACAATGGCAACTGCTTTAACTTCATCATTAAAAGCTAATACTTTTAATAAATGATCTTTCATTCTTCATTCCTTCTTTCATCCATAAAAGAAAAGTGGGAAAGAAAAGCTTTGACTTTCCCTTCTCACTTTCTTTTCATTATTCTAAATCATCTTTTGAATCAGATTCTTCTTCATTATCATCTTGTTTTGCTGCTTCACGTTTTGCTAAAGCCATTTTAGAATCTTCAAAACTTGCTGCTTCTACTTCACTTGGATACTCTTCTTCAACATCTTCTGTTGGCATTTCTCCAGTTTCGAATAAAGCTTTAATTGTACGTTCATCAAGAGTTTCTAATTCTAGTAATTTTTCAGCAATTAGAGTTAATTGATCTTTATGTTCTTCTAAAATTTGTAAAGCTTGTGCATAAGCTTCTTTCATAATAGAGCGAACTGCATTATCGATTTCAAATGCTACTTGATCAGAATAAGCTTTCGTTTGTCCGTAATCACGTCCAATAAAGACTTGATGATTTCCTTCATATTGAACAGTTCCTAATTCATCATACATTCCATATTCAGTAATCATACTACGAACAATTCCTGTTGCTTGCTCGAAATCATTACTTGCTCCTGTCGTTTTCTCATTAAAGATAAACTCCTCAGCAGCACGTCCACCAAGTAATCCAACTACTTGCTCGAACAATTCTTTTTTAGTCATTAAGAAACGATCTTCTTTTGGAAGCATAATTGCATATCCGCCTGCACGTCCACGAGGAACAATCGTCACTTTATGAACGACACGTGCATCACTTAATACCATTCCTACGATTGTATGACCAGCTTCGTGGAAAGCAACCATTTTACGTTCTTTTTCACTAATTGCACGATCTTTTTTCGCTGGACCCGCAATGACACGGTCATGTGCTTCATCCACATCTAACTTGTCAATCGCTGTTTTATCTCTTCTTGCAGCTACTAAAGCAGCTTCATTTAATAAGTTTTCTAATTCAGCACCAGAGAAACCTGGAGTTTGTTGAGCAATCACTTTTAAGTCCACTTCTTTTGCTAATTTTTTATTTCTAGCATGAACTTTTAGAATTGCTTCACGTCCTTTAACATCTGGACGACCTACTAAAATTTGACGGTCAAAACGTCCCGGACGTAATAATGCAGGATCTAATACATCAGAACGGTTTGTTGCAGCAATCACGATAACGCCTTCTGTTCCTTCAAAACCATCCATTTCAACTAATAATTGGTTCAGAGTTTGTTCACGTTCATCGTGACCTCCACCCATACCTGCACCACGTTGACGACCAACAGCATCAATTTCATCAATAAAGATAATAGCTGGAGCATTTTTCTTCGCATTTTCAAATAAATCACGAACACGACTTGCCCCTACCCCAACGAACATCTCAACAAATTCAGAACCTGAAATTGAGAAGAACGGAACATTCGCTTCACCCGCAACAGCTTTTGCTAATAAAGTTTTACCTGTCCCTGGAGGGCCTTCTAATAACACACCTGCTGGAATACGAGCTCCTAGAGCTGTAAATTTACGAGGATCTTTTAAGAATTCTACTACTTCTACTAATTCTTGTTTTTCTTCTTCCGCACCTGCTACATCAGAAAAACGAACTTTTACTTTTTGTTTATTTTGATCTGTCGCTTTAGATCGACCAAAATTCATCACGCCACGTGGACCACCTTGCCCCATTTGACTTGATAATAAGTTATACATTAAGAATCCAAAAATTCCTAATGGCACAACTAATTGTAAGAAAAGTGATAACCAAATTCCTGATTGACTTTCAGGAAGAGTTGTAATTTGAGTGCCTGCTTGCTGTGCAGCATTGTTAATCTCTGTTACAGTTCCATCATTTGGTAAAACTGTTGTTTTGAAATTAGAAGTTTTAGAAGATCTCTTATCAAATATAGCTAATCCTTTAGAGGATGTATTTGTATTTTCTTTTGCTTCTTTGTATTCTCCAGTAATCGTATATACGGAGTTTGCATATTGCATTTTAATTTCTTTAATGTCACCTTTTTTCAATTCTTGAACGAATTGTGTATAACTAACTTCTGTCGTTTGTCCATTAGAACCTTGATTAAACCAAGAAACTAACCCAACAATTGCTACAAAAATCATAATATACATTAGTCCACTACGAAATATTTGACGATTATTATTTGTATTCATTTTGCCTCCTACAATTCATAAATGGTTGTATAAAACAGTGTATCACACTTAAAGGTCTTTGACCATTTTTGATAATTAACTTAACTAAATCTTATCATTCATACACTTCTGGTTTTAATACTCCAATATATGGTAAGTTTCTTAATCCTTGTTTGTAATCTAGCCCATAGCCAACTACAAATTTATTTGGAACTTCTACTCCAACATAATCTGCATCAATTGCGATAACACGACGTTCTTTTTTATCTAATAATGTTACGATTTTAACGCTTGCTGCTTGACGATGTTTTAATAATTCAACAATATGAGCTAAAGTACGGCCTGTATCAATAATATCTTCCACAATTAATACATGGCGACCTTTTACACTTTGATCTAAGTCTTTCAAAATACGAACTTCACCACTTGATTCAAATGCATCACCATAACTAGATACATCCATAAAATCCACTTCTAAATCGCAGTCCATCGCACGAACAAGGTCTGCCATAAAGAAAATAGCTCCCTTTAAAATACAAATCACTAATGGATTTTTATCTTGATACTCTGCTGTTAATGTTTTCCCTAATCTTTCAATTGTTTCTTCTAATTCTTTCTTACTAACAACTACTTCTGCAATATAATTATCTAACATGATAGCACCTCTTCTTTTTTTCTATAGACTATTCTTATTCTATCAGTTTCTTTCCTTTTGGACAATGATTGTGTTTTGCGAAATCCTAATATTGCGATTATTTCTTTTGAAGAATTTTCTACAATCCACAATTTTTCCCTTTCTTCTTTAGGAATTTTCTGATTAATACACCATCTTCTAATACTTTGATGCTGATTTTCT
Organism: uncultured Granulicatella sp.; assembly: GCF_963528195.1. Taxonomy (GTDB): domain Bacteria; phylum Bacillota; class Bacilli; order Lactobacillales; family Aerococcaceae; genus Granulicatella. The sequence continues at coordinate 17,276 of NZ_CAURVN010000019.1, read as the reverse complement.
GTTAAAAGAAAACGATCATTTTGCTTTCTTCTACGTATAGTTAATGGAAAATCTTCCATAGAAACAAACATTTCCCATCCTTGTTCAGCTTTAAATGATATACTTTCATCTTCTGATAATACAATATCTGCTGATTCAAATCCCTCTACTATTATTTCTTGATAAATACTTTCTTTTTTCAGTTCTTTTATAATCGATAATTGATCATATCTTTTTTGGAAAATCCATCCTTTTGGTAAATTCAAACTCATTTGAGAAGTGTCAGATATAATTGCCTCTTGAATATCTAACACATTTTTAGCACTCAATAAACCTCCAAGTTTTTTAGATAATTCAACCAAAATAACCTTTTGGAGTCCTACTGGTTGCTTGATATACCTTTCCTTATTCCAAGACCAACCATTGTGTAAATCTAATAGTTCCTGTTCCATCCATTGGTTCGCCAATATTAAAATTACTTCTTGCTGTTCTTGTAAAGTTTTCGTAAATTCGTGGATTTTCTGATTAAATTTCGAATTTTCCAGTTTAAAAAGTGGAATAATTTCCTTTCTAAATCGATTTCTCGTATATTCTAAACTTTGATTCGTTAAATCTTCTTTAAAAGGTATTTGATGAATCGAAGCATATTCGTATAAATCTTCTTTATCAACTGTTAAAAAAGGACGAATAAGATAGCCTTCACTAAAGGGACGAATGGACTTCATTCCAGCAACCCCCTCAATTGTACTGCCTCTTGTTAATTTCATTAAAACCGTTTCTGCTTGATCATCTGCATGATGAGCCACTACAACATAGCGAGCATTATTTTTTTTCATAGAATCTTTCAGTTTTTGATATCGAAACTTTCTTGCTTTTTCTTCAATCCCTGCTGTCTGTTCAAACCCTTGTTCCCAATGATATACTTCTATAGAAATATTTCTTTCACCACAAAAATTTCTAACCATCTCTTCTTCTTCATCGGATTCTTTTCGAAGATGATGATGAATATGAACAACAGAAAAATGTATTGTTTCAATCTTCTTTTTTAGCTGAAAAAAACTTTCTAATAAGACCATTGAATCCACGCCTCCAGAAACCGCTAATAAAAAAGATTCCTGTTGCCAATTGGGAACATATTGATTAAAAAATAATTCTAGTCCCTTCATTCAAACACCTCCCTTTCAAAGACTATTTACAATGACAAAAAGAGACTGGATATTTCCAGCCTCATTATAATAATTTATTATGAACGACGTCCACCACGTCCGCCACGTTTACCTTCTGTATTACGTTTTAATGAAGTTAAACGATCTTCAGAATCTTTTAAGAAGGAACTCATCATTGCATCGAAATCATTCACTTTTGCTTGTGATGGAGATTTTTTCTCAAATGATGGTGCTGATTTAGCTGCATAAGGTTTTTTAAATCCTTGACCTTCTTGATTACGTGGAGCTGATTTTTGGAATTTTGGTTTTTCTTCAACATTTTCTTCTGAAGAATCAGCACTTGCACGACGAATCGATAAACTTACCTTTCCATCTCCAGAAATTTCCATTACTTTTACTTGTACTTCGTCTCCAACTGTTAAGACATCTTTAATATCTTTAATATAAGAATTAGATACTTCACTAATGTGAACTAAACCTGTTTTACGGTTTCCTAAATCCACAAAAGCACCAAAATTTGTAATACCAGTTACTTTACCAGGTAAAATATTCCCTACCTCAATTGACATATAAAAAGCGTTCCTCCTTCAAATTTCCCCTTTTACACACACGCTTGACGAGTATAAAAGATTATTTCCACCATTTCATAGCACCTGCTAAAATTAATGACGAGATTGATTATCTTTTGCTTGTTGAATTTTATTTTGCGCAGCATCATCAGGTGTATTAAAAATAATCTCTCCTGATTTACTTAAGTAATATTCACTACGTGCAAGTTTTGCAACATAATCATCTTGTTGTAATAACTCAACTTGTTGAAGCAAAGTTTTTTGTTGTCCTTGTACTCTTGCTTCTTCTTTCTTCGCTTCTACAATTTGGGCCTCAATTTTACTAGCATGATTTAATTGTTTGACGATTTGTATTGTTAATGTACCAATCATCGCTATAACAGCTGCCATTAGTAATGAATGAACAACAGCTACTGTTCTAAAAACAGGCATTTTTGGTAAATGAACATTTGTATGCAATTTTTTCTTTTTTGATTCAAACGCAATTATTTTGCTGTTTTCTTGTTGCTGTTTACTCACTACACTGACTCCTTTAATGATTATATGACGAGTATAACAAGAATATGATAACTAGTCTATGCTTTTAGGAAAATTTTATAAAAAAAGTGGTATAAGCCACACTGCTGGCTTATACCACTTCTCCACGAACATCCTGTTTGCTATATCAGATAAGTCTTACTCACTAATATTCTTCTGTTTTAAACTTAATCTTCTTGACTTCTAAATCAGAGTGTTGTTCTTCCATATACTCTTGAATCTTCTCGATAACAATTTCTTCATCATGTTCCACTCGTAAAATTAATTCAAATTGTCCCTCATCTAATTCCTTAGCTTCCACTTGAACAGCTTGATAATCTTCTAAATGACAAAAATCATACACCTTTTGCATAATCGTTACATCTGGAACTAAACAATGAATACTTACTTGACGATTTTGTGCCTTTAATGGAGATTCATGTGTCAATAATTGAATAATAACGACTACTGCTGCACAAACAACTCCGAAAATCCACATACCACCACCAATTGCTAAACCAATCCCAGCTGTTGCCCAAATTCCTGAAGCTGTTGTAATCCCGCTGATTTTCTTATCTCTCATAAAGATAATACCACCACCGATAAAGCTGATACCACTAACAACTTGCGCAGCTACACGAGCTGTATCAAATTTTGATGTATCTAAAAATGCTTCTTTAGAAATTAGCATCATTAACGCTGAAGTCAAAGCTACGATTACATGCGTTTTTATACCCGCTTGTTTATTTCTTGATTTCCGTTCATATCCAATAGCCAATCCACATAAGCAAGCTAAAATTATGGCTATTAAATGTCTAACTTCTAATATTGCATCAAAATTTCTACTTAAAATTGTTTCTACCATACTTGCTCCTTTCATGAATCTTGAATTTTTTGTGCTGTCATCAAAATGATAACGTGCCCATTATTCTATGCTTTTCTTCCATAATTGTCAAGAAATCTTATCTTTCAATTTAGGCATCATGAATTGGAGTAAATATGATGATCATTATTTAGAGATACTTATAATTGTATCTTTCATATTCTTCACCACAAAGATATCGTAAAACATCTTCAGTATGCTTCCTAATACAATCAAAATTCCAAAAGCCATCCATAACATTTGAAGATTCATCGTTCCAAGAAACACACTTCTAACGACCTGTCCAATTTGAAGCGCACTCGCATGATCCATCACTTCTATTCCAAATGAGAAATGATCATAAAAAGTATGGATCATCATAATGATTTGAAGATTAATAAAGATGGAATCTATCTTCAATTCTTTATTCTGATGAATTTTTCTAGTACTCAATCCTAATAAAATCATTAATAGAACAGTAAACACAATCGTTAAGTCCACAATCACACCAAAAGGGAATGAATGAAAATTTAGAATAGTCCCCTTTATAACCATTGGACCAAACACAGCTGTCATTAATATTAGTTCTAGCGCGATAATTCCTTTTTTTATTTTTAAAGGTAGTTTCATCATACTAAACAATACCAACAGAAAAGTGAAACAACTGACTCCCATTGCTCTCCACGATTCATACGTCACTTCAACAATTCCTTTTGTACTAAAGTACAATCCAAATAAACAAGTAACAACAGAAGTAACCATTGCAACACTCATATAGACTTTACTCATTTTATTCATCTTCCTCATCCTTTCTCTGATATGAAATCGTTATTTTCTTCACATATAGTATAATGAAAACATTTTTCTTTCTCAATAGATCATCTATTTAAGATTTTCTAAAAAAATAAGAGAGGTTGACAAATCAACTCTCTCTTCTCCGTTTTAAAACTCTTCTGTTTTCACTACTTGTTTCTCTTCTAAAATCGTAAACATTTCTTTGGCATCTTCTTTTCTTGTTGAGTCTAAAATAGCATCTACTCGAACGGTTACAGTCTTATTTCCAAATTGAATGGTAATAATATCTCCTACTTTTACATCCGTTGAAGATTTTGCCACTTTATCTTGTACCGTAATTCTTCCTTTATCGGCTACTTCTTTTGCAACACTTCTTCTTTTAATTAATCGAGAGACTTTTAAATATTTATCTAATCTCATTCTTTTCCCCTCTTTTCTTCCATTTTCTTGTAAATCTTAATAGTGATTTCCCTTTTGGAATCATTAACCATTCACGAATAGTAAATAACTTTATCCGAATCGCTCCTATTATAAATACAATGATTCCAACACTCACTAACAATAGAACAAGCAGTGTATCTTTTGTTCGAGAATCTCCGGCTGGGAAATAGCGTTCAAAGAGGATATTCAATCCTCCTACAACGATTGCCATTCCAATCGATACAATTCCTAATTTTATCATCGTTGACTTTTGGTGGTTCGAAGAAGACTTACCCTCTCCACTTAGAATCCAAATCATTCCTAGCATCACGAATAACCCTAAAATCGTAGCGATACTAGCCCCTAAAGTTTGAAACATTGGAATGAAAACAATATTACCAAATCCTTTGGTAATTAATCCAGCAAATAAAGCCATAAGCGTAATCGAATATTTTCCAGTACTTTGTAAGATTCCATGGTAAGCCATCATCATAGAGGCTAATACGATACTAATTATATAAATACTCAGCACATCGTTGCCTTGAATATCCCCAAACAGCATATGATTAACTCTTGGTAAAATGACTAATAATCCTACTGTGGCTACCACTGAAAATACCATTGTCATCTTTAAGAGAGACTGTTTCAATTGTTCAAATTCTTCTAAATATTGTTTTGTATAACTACGACTGAGTAATGGTAAGTAGCTTGAAGAAAATCCTACTCCAACAACCATCCCTAATTGCACCAGTGGTTGTCCTCTATCAAAAATCCCTTTTAAATCTTTAGCAATTTCTTGACTGATTCCCTGTTCTACTAAACCTTTAAACAAGGTAAATGAATCCATTAATTGAAACAATACTAATATAGAACTTAATAAACATATAGTTCCACCTTCAATAACTAATCTCTTTAGCAATACTCCCCATTGAATCTTATGAGGTTCAATGACACGACTGCCATTCCAATTTTCAAATGAGTCTGATTTTTTATAATACAATAATACAAAAGTTGCCATCACTGCAGCCACAACAGCACTCGACATTGCCCAAGTTCCAACTTCATATAAATCATTCGTAAGACTTCCATAAAAACTGGCAGCTAATAAGATCACACTTACTCGAACGACTTGTTCCATTACTTGAGAAACAGCTGTGGGAACCATTCGATTCGTCCCTTGGAAATACCCTCTAGCAATTACCAAAAATGGCATCATTAAAAACATCCACGAAACACTTTGAATGACTGGGGATAATAAAGTATCTCCCATCCATAAAGCAATGAGTTCTGACTGTGTATATAGAAGTGAAAATACTCCTATCCCTATTCCACTTAAAATCCAGAATAATCGTTTTAAAAGAAGAGATAATTCATAATCTGACCGATACTGAGCAATTAATGCTGAAACAAATACCGGAAAACCAGAGAGAGCAAAGGTCATTCCAATTCCATAAATAGGATAAACTTGCTGATAAACGTAAAAACCAGTATTTCCAACCATATTTTGGAAAGGAACTCGATAAACGGCACTTAATATTTTCGCAATGAAGGCTGCTAGTGACAATACCAACGCTCCTTGCATCATCTGTCTATTCGATTTAACCATTGAATCCCCCTCTCTGTTCTTATTCATTTTCCTCTTTTTGCGCTTCTACAACTTCACAACATTTTTCTAAAAAAATTTTGATTTGTTCTAACCATAAATCTGTTGGTTGATTCGTTACATTGAGCAACACTTGTAAAGTTGTACCTTTTTTAGTGACTTGAGCAGGTAATTTCACTGGCCCAAGGGCTTCGAAAATAGCAACTCCTTCTAATTGTTGAGCTACCGGTTGAGCAATGGATACAATGATTGAATGTTGTTTTTTCTTAATCGAAGTAATCGATAATTGCTCTGCAAAATATTTTAGCATTCCAACTTCTAATAAATAGCTCACTTCATCAGGGAATTCTCCAAAGCGATCAATAAAATCATCTAATAATTCATGATACGTTTCCATACTATCAATAGAACGAATTCGTTTATACATTTCAATTTTTTGACGTTCATCTTGAATATAAGTGGCTGGAATATAAGCATCTACTTGTAAATCAATTTCAACAGAATCTTCCATTGTTGGGACAGCTTTTCCTTGTTTTTTCAATACTGCTTCACTCAACATTTGAGAATATAAATCAAATCCAACAGAATCAATAAATCCATGCTGTTGTTTTCCTAATAAATTCCCTGCACCACGAATCGATAAATCTCGCATCGCAATTTTGAATCCAGAACCTAATTCTGTAAAGTCACGCATCGCTTGCAGACGTTTTTCTCCAACTTCTGTTAAAGTTTTATCTGGTTGATACATTAAATACGCATACGCAATACGGTTGGAACGTCCCACTCTTCCTCGTAATTGATATAACTGTGACAATCCCATATGATCCGCATTTTCAATGAATAAGGTATTTACATTTGGAATATCTACCCCTGTTTCAATAATCGTCGTTGTTACTAAAACATCATATTCTCCTTCAATAAATTGATATAAAATATTTTCTAATGTCGTTTCACTCATTTGTCCATGAATGACTCCAACTCTTGCTTCAGGAACTAATTGACGTAATTCATCTGCTTTCTTCTCAATGGTTTCCACACGATTGTATAAATAGAAGACTTGTCCTCCACGAGCTAATTCCCGTTCAATTCCATCTTTAATTGTAATCCCTTGTTGCTCCATTACAAAAGTTTGGACAGGATAACGGTTTGAAGGTGGTGTTTCAATAACGGATAAATCACGTACTCCTAACATCGACATATGCAATGTTCTAGGAATTGGCGTTGCTGTTAGTGTTAAAACATCGACTTGGGATTTCAATTGTTTCAAGCGTTCTTTATGTTTGACACCAAATCGTTGTTCTTCATCGACTACTAATAACCCTAAATCTAAGAAATTCACATCTTTTGATAAAATACGATGCGTTCCAATCACGACATCTACTTGACCCTTTTGTAATCCTTCAATTGTTTCTTGTTGTTCTTTCTTCGTTCTAAATCTACTTAACAATCCTATTTTGAACGGATAATCTGCAAATCTTTGAACAAAATTTTCATAATGTTGTTCTGCTAAAATCGTTGTTGGTACTAATACTGCTGCTTGTTTTCCGTCCATTAACGCTTTGAAAACTGCACGCATCGCTACTTCTGTTTTCCCATAACCAACGTCTCCTACTAGTAAGCGATCCATTGGTTTATCTTTTTGCATATCTGCTTTAATTTCCTCAATACTTCTTAATTGGTCTTGAGTTTCTGAATAAGGGAAGGCATCTTCGAATTCTTTCTGCTCAACAGTATCCTTACTGAAGGCATATCCTTTTTCTGTATCACGCTTTGCATATAATTCAATTAATTCATCCGCAATATCTTCTATTTTATTTTCAACTTTGCGCTTTGTTTTTGCCCATTCGCTACTTCCTAATTTATTTAATTTAGGAACTTTTGCATCCGAAGAAACATATTTTTGAACTAATTTAATTTGATGAACAGGAACAAACAAATGCCCTCCATCTTGATAATGAATTGACATATAATCTTGATGGACACCATTAATTTCTAATGTTTCCATCCCTTGATACACACCCACCCCATGATTGACATGAACAACATAGTCTCCAACTGCTAATTCTGTATAACTCTTCAATCTTTCCGCATTGGAAATTTTTTGAGTTCTTGGGGCACGTTTCGTTAATTTATTAAATAGTTCCTTTTCTGTAACGACTACAAACTTATCTTGTGGTAATTCAAATCCATGGCTAAAAGTTCCTACCATAATTTGAAGAATTCCTTCTTGTACTTCTTTTGTAATAATCGCTGGAATATCAAAATCATGGAAAGTTTGTTCTACTTTCGCAGCTCTCGTTAACTGATCCACCACTACGATAACCGTAGCCTTTTGTTTCGCCCAACGATCTGCTTCTACTTTTACCATTGGCATTTGTGAGAAGAATTGTGTCATTGAACGTTCTTGAATATTATGAATGGCTTCAAACGTTAATCGGCCCAATCCTTTTTGGAATAATGAGAAATACGTTCTTGGTAGCGTCGAATCTTTTAACACTTTCTTTCCTTCAAAAATCATATCAATCGAACTAGCAATCATTCCTAATTCTAATTGATGAATTTTCCATAATCCTGCTTCTTCATGAAGTGAACGTTGTTTTTCTTGAATTCGAGCATAATCATCTACTAATAAATATCCTTTTTTAGACACATAATCTAAAATAGTCGTTTTATCTTTATAAAATAGTTCGAGCCAATAAGAAATTTTAGGAGGAATTTCTCCTTCTTCTAATTGTGCTAATAAGTGATTCATTTGATTCGTTAATAATTGAGTACGTTCATCTGATTCACTACTCTTTATATCTTTTTCATAAGCTTTTTGAATCTTAGCTTTTGCCTCAAATACCACTTCATATTCAAATGGAATATCTGTTGCCGGTAAAAGAATGATATTTTCTACCATTTCAAGTGAGCGTTGCGTTTCTGCATCGAAATACCGTAATGAATCTAATTCATCATCAAAAAAATCTAACCGAATCGGATGTTCTTGATCCAACGGATAAATATCAACAATTCCTCCACGAACAGAAAAATCTCCTGGAGTAGCTACCATTGCTTCTCTACGATAACCCATCCGTCCTAATTGGGTGACTAAATCTTCTACCTCTAACTGAGTTTCTCCAACGACTAATTCAATGGTACTTTTCTTCCAAACTTCTAAAGGTACTAATGGCTTTTGAATTCCTGATAATGGAACAACTACGATTCCTTTTTCTCCAGTTGTTAAAAACTGTAATGTTCGAATTCGATTACTCACCACTTCAGGAGAGTGAATAGAATATTCTGCAGCTAAAGATTCCTCTACTGTAAATAAATATACTTCGTCTTCATACCACTGTACTAATTCTTCATATAATTGAGTCGCTTGTAACATTGTTGGCGTTACAACAACTACTGGGCCCTTCCAATTTTCATATGCATTTGCTACAGCTAAATGCTTTGCTGCTCCAGTTAATCCTAAAACTAACTGACTTTGCATCATCGGAAGGTTTTCTATCCATTCTTTAAAACTATGGATTTGTTTTTTACTAATTCCTAACGGTAACATATCTTTTCCTTTCTTTTGATATAGGCACTAAAAAGGTTGAAACTTTCGCTCCAGCCTTTTCTCAAATTTATTTAATTATAACGATTCATCGTTTGAATAAAGTTATCGCCTTTTATCCAATCTCTTAACGCTTCTACGCTTTTATCCACAGAAGCTAAAATTTCTTCTTGTTCTTCTTTTTCAAAATTAGCTAATACATGATTAACTACACTTCTACCTGGAGCAGGTCGTCCTACCCCAATTTTAATACGATTAAATTGGTCACTGCCTAAACAACTAATGATACTCTTAATCCCATTATGTCCACCGGCACTACCTTTTTGACGCAACCTAATTTTTCCGACTGGAAGATCCATATCATCATACAGTACCACAATATCTTCAATTCCAATTTTAAAATAATTCATTAATGGACGAACCGCCTGACCGGATAAATTCATATACGTCAATGGCTTCATCAATATTACTTTTTCTCCATCAATATGCGTTTGAGTAAAGGTTGCATCAAATAATGCTTGATTAAATTCTAAATTTTCTTGATAGGCAAATTCGTCAACGGTAATAAATCCAATGTTATGACGAGTTCCTTTATATTTCGCCCCTGGATTTCCTAATCCAATAATTAATTTCATACGTTCACACCCATTTCTCTGTTGAGTCCTTTCTAGTATATCACAAACTGTTCAAAAATCGAAAAATTAATAAACTAACAGACCTGTGATAAGTTCTTCACATATAATTTTTTATATTTTTTACTTTTTTGAAATTATGAAAATTAGCGTTTGACCGAAAATGAAAAGATATGAAAACGAAAACATCAACATTTGAAAAAAGTTCATTTTTTCAAAACTTTAGATTAAGTATCACAAATCAAATCGTGCTATACTATGGATAGTTATTCCACGAAGGAATAAGGAGGTAATACAATGGAAAAAACAATTAAAGCTAGTAACAAAGTGATTTTAGTCGGAGACGGTGCTGTAGGTTCTAGTTATGCATACGCACTTGTACTTCAAGGAATTGCTGAAGAACTTGGAATTATTGATATTGCAAAAGAAAAAACAGAAGGAGATGCTTTAGACTTATCACACGCTCTAGCATTTAACTCTCCTAAAAAAATCTATGCAGCAAGCTATGAAGACTGCCATGATGCAGACGTTATTTGCATTACAGCAGGTGCTGCTCAAAAACCAGGAGAAACTCGTATTGACTTAGTACACAAAAACTTAAAAATCTTAAAAGGAATTATTGATCCTATCATGGCTAGTGGATTTGATGGAATTTTCCTAGTTGCATCAAACCCTGTAGACATTTTAACTTATGCTACTTGGAAATTTTCTGGATTACCAAAAAATCGAGTAATTGGTTCTGGTACAGCATTAGATAGTGCTCGTTTCCGTCAAGCAATTGCTGAATTAATCGACGTTGATGCACGTAACGTTCACGGATATATTTTAGGTGAACACGGAGATACTGAATTCCCTGTTTGGTCACATGCTAATGTCGGTGGATTACAAATTTATGAATGGGTTCGCCAAAATCCTGAAACAGATGAACAAAAATTAGTAGAAGTATTCTTCCAAGTAAGAGATGCTGCTTATGAAATTATTGCGAAAAAAGGTGCTACTTACTATGGTATCGGAGCTACTTTAGCAAGAATTACTAAAGCAATTTTAAATAACGAAAGAGCTATCTTCCCACTATCTGTTTATCTTGAAGGACAATATGGACAAGAAGATGTATATATCGGCGCTCCAGCCGTTATTGGACGAGATGGTATTCGTCAAATTATCGAAATCCCACTAGCAGACTCTGAACAAGAAAAAATGGACTTATCAGCATCTGCCTTAAAACAAGTCATTCACGACGCATTTGAACGTTTAGAAAATGAATAATTATTGAAAATACTAAAAAGCAAAAAATCGATGGCGCTTTGCCGTGATTTTGTGCTTTTATTTTTTACGTAAAAATACCTCATTCTCCATCATCCAATTTTTGAGTCCATAAATATGTGGCAATAAACTCTTCCCTAAAGGAGTTAATCCATAATACGTCTTTTGTCCTGTAGAGGATTCTCCTTTTTTATAAACAATATGAATTTCTATCAAATCATTTAACGTTTGCGATAACATCTTTCTTGAAACTATTCCAATTTCACGCTCTAATTGTGCGAAATACATTTCCTCTTCAGCTAATGTTAATACAATAAATATGCTCCATTTCCCAAGTAATGGTAACGCTAACTCTCGTAAACATCTGTCTTTTTCCATAGGCACCTCAAAGTAACTTCTTTTCTAACAAACTTAATCTGATTATTATTATACCCATAACTAGATATGATTGCTATAAAGGAGTGTTTCGATGTTTTTTAAAACTTTTGAATTCGAATTTGAAACAAGACGATTAATGTGGTATTGCCCCTATGGCGGAAGTGATTTTGCAGAAGTTCAATCGACTACAGAAAAGATAAAAGAAAAAAATTATGAATCCTGGTATGCAGAATGGTATAAACTCAGTACTAAATTAACACAAAAAAACTTTAACAGTTCTATTTCTAAAGGGAAAGCCTATTTAAGAGCTAGTCGATATTTTCAAGCAGCTGAATTTTTCTTATCTCCTAAAGACGATAGAAAACTAAATTGCTATGAACTTTCCGTCGATTATTTTTATAAAGGACTAGATTTATTATCGATTCCTTATGAACTAAAGGAAGTACCATATGAAGATTATTCCTTACGAACATTATTTTTTAAAACTACTCAACCTCCTAAAGGAACCTTATTCATTTGTGGTGGATTCGATGCATTATTAGAAGAACTTTATTTTACAAATGTAAAAGCATCTTTAGAGGAAGGGTATCATGTCATTTTATTTGAAGGCCCTGGACAATCTCGGGCGATTCGAACGTATCAGAAAAACTTTACCCCACGTTGGGATTTAGTTGTAAAAGCTATCCTTCAGGCTTACCAAGAAGAAATTGTCTTACCCAAAATTGGAATTGGACTATCCTTAGGTGGATTATTAATCGCAAGAGCTTCCGCATTAAATGAGCATTTATTCGATAAAATTGTTTTATATAATTATTTTCCAAATATGTTGAATTCCTTTAAAACAAATATCCCGAAAATCCTTCATCCATATTTAAAAAGTCAATTTCCACCTTTTTTAGAAAAAATGATTGAAGGATATATTGCTCATGTCCCCTTTTTAAACTGGCAAATTGAACATGCAAAATGGGTTTTCGGATGCGAGTCACTCAACCAACTCATTACTCGATGCCGAGATTTTTCAGAACTTCCAGTCAAAAATCCAGTTCTTCTTTGTGTTGCAAAAAATGATAACTATTATCCTTCTGAATTAGCAACACAATATTTTGAACAACTAGACGTTCAAAATAAAAAGATGAAAATTTTCGACAAAGAAAATGACTACAGTGATCTTCATTGCCAAAACGGCGCTGCCTTTGATACAAATGATGTTATTTTTGATTGGCTTTCGGAAGGTTGATGTATCTAAAACTCTTCTTTATGTTACAATAGACTCATAGAACACTAAAGGAGATTTCAAATGATTAAACTAATTGCCATCGACATGGATGGCACGCTACTAAATGCTAAAAAACAATTACTGGAAGAAACAAAACTATATTTCAAAGAATTTCATCACAAAGATACTGACACATTATTGGTCCTATGTACAGGCAGACCTGAAACAGGAATTCGCCCTTACTTAAAAGACTTAGGTTATCTTGAAGAAAACCATTATATTATTAGTCAAAATGGTGCTAATATTTACGAAAGCCAAACAGGAAATCGCATCATGGATGCCTTTGTAGATTCATCTGCTATTCAAAAATGGATTCAACTTGGAAAAGAACATGGCATTAGTGTGATGGGAGGCGGAGTTAATTACTACTACTCCTTTGACCAAGAACCTACAGAATGGATGGAATATGATGTAAAAATCATTAATGGAGAAATCAAATGCATTACAACAGAAGAATCTCTCACAACAGATTTTTATAAAATTTTACTACTTGGAGACGAAGAACAATTAAACAAATTCGAAACAGTCATTCCAGATGCTTGGAGAGAAAAATTCTATGTAGTTCGTAGCCAAAAATATTTAATTGAAGTACTAAAAAAAGGCGTCAATAAAGCATACGGACTAGAAAAATTAGTTCAAAGACTCAATATTAACCGAAACGAAATTGCCGCTATCGGAGATGCCGCAAATGATATCGAAATGCTTCAATACGCAGGATTACCAATCGCAATGGGAAATGCCACTGAAGAAGTAAAAGGTTTAAGTAAAATGGTAACAGACACAAACGAAAATAATGGTGTCATTAAAGCTATCGAACGAGTGATTAGTGAGAAATTATAGTATGATCACTACAGAAAAAAATAATTTAACTAGATTCAATGATGAGTTATCAAAATTACCAGAATCATTAAAAAAATTTATTTCATGGAGAAATTAGAATGTTTAGTGTGAGAAAAATTGGGAGTTTTATACTAGCCTTTGTCCTTTTAATAATTGGTTCTATTTTAGAAGGGATAGTTCCTAAGGAAATTGGACGCGGAATTGATTTAATTCAGTCTGATGTATCAGTGTATAGTACATTTAGTGGTATTTTATTGCTAATTTTAATAGCTTTTATTTGTAGTAGAATAGGTTTGATTGGAATAAAATTACTTACTGTATCCGCTGTAGGTGCTTTAAGAACTTATTTATATTCTTTTTGGAATTATAAGAACTATAAAAAATCGATGACATTAAAAAAGGTGAGTTTACACAAATTATTAATGATGATTTACAAAATATTGAAAATTTCACAATTGAGTCATTTGTAGAAATATTAGTCACGGTCATTGGATTTGTAATTGCAGCGATAAATATTTACTTAATTTCTCCAATATTATTTTTGACCTTATCCATATTGTATTCAATATATTTCTTACCATTTAGCAAACTCGTAAAGAAACAAAAAATGTTACACATTAAACAGAGAGAAAAAAAGAAAATTCTAAAAATTTTTACACAAGAATATTTAACCAATAAAGAGAAATTATATTTTCTTTATTCTGGAAGTTATATACAAAAACAAGTTTATTCTCTATCAGATAAAATCAATGAGTTAACTGTTAAAATTAATTTATCTGCTAATCAAACTAAGTTATTACCTAGAACCATTGATTCTATTGGACCAGGACTTATTATAATTTTAGGAGGTATGAAAGTTATCTCTGGAGAAATTTCAATTGGTGAATTAGTATCAGTCATAACTTATTTAAGTTATTTTAGTTCTCCTTTTAAATATACTATGGCTTTTATTTCATCTATTCAAGAAATTTTAATGTCATATTCTAAAGTATATAATTTGATAAAACTACTAAAAGAGGAACGCAACCGAGAAAAAACATTAAAATTTTATCAGTTCATTAATCTATTAAACAATAATGTACATGGATACTTTCTTATAAGGGGTAAAAATGGTGCGGGGAAATCAACACTTTGTAAAGAATTATATTTTAATGATTTATATTTAAAACAAGAATATAAAATGTTTGTTCCGCAAGACTTTACATTTATAAAAGGTACTGTTGAGGAAAATTTAATGAGAGACGATCTATCTAAATTTTCTAAGTTATTAAGTATTATTCCAGAATTAAGTACAAATTTAAGCGAAGAAAGCGATTTATCAACGGGACAGAAAGCAATTATCAATCTTATTCGTCAAACCAATTTTGAGGCGAAAGTTATAATAATTGATGAGTTAGGTGCTAATGTTGACGAAAATGTCAGAAGGCTCATTGAAGAATTTTTTCTTGAGTATTTTTCTGATAGATGCATTTTTGAGGTTACTCATTTAGAAAAAGGGATAGTTCCATCAAGAATAATTACAGACATCATAGAGGTTTAGTATGAAAGAAATATCGAAGATTTTATTGAAAAGTAATATATTTAAGCTATTATTCATTTCATTGATTGTCTTACTAAGATCAATAGTGTTATTATTTCCAGCAATACTTATAAAATATGCAATAAATTATAGCATTCCTAAGTTTGATGTGTTTTCATTATTTTTCTTAGGGGGAATGGTTGCTATTATTCCTTTTTTTACCAATTATTTAATATCTTTAGACCTGAAAATTTCAAGTTTTATATTGGACAATAGTTTAAGTCTTATAGATAGACTTGTAAACAAATCATTGACTACGACAAAAAATGACAGTGCATATTTATATTATATTTCGAAAGGTGTAAATGAAATTAGTTATTTCTTTTATCGAGATATTGGTAGCTTATTGTGGTGTCTTGCTACTATTGGATTAGGAATGATTTACATATTAATAGAGAATATCATAATTTTTTTAGTTATAGTTATAATATTTCTTAGCGTGTATTTTTTATTTAGTATATTTTACAAAAAAATGATAGTAGTTGAAGATATGAGAATAAATAAACTGATTCATTTACAATCACTTTCCCAGAATCTGGATAATTTAGGCATAAAATCGTTTTATAATGAAAAATTAAATTATAAATTGATACATGAAATAAATAAAGTTAATGATGAGATAATTGCTTTATCTAGGAAAAGCAATATATTGGAGCATTTTATAACCTCAATTATTAAATTTATCAACAGTTCTATGGTTGTAATTATTTTTTGTTTGGGATCGTACCTTATTGGCAGAGGAAGCATTGGTAGTATAGTTTCTATTTATCAAATAAGTATCTGGATGATACCAGCAATGACACTCTTGATTCAACTTTCTGTAAAATTTAGTAGTATTAATATCAAAGTCGATACACTCGAAGAACTAGTAAATGAAAAAGAGATAAAACACAAGCATAAACCATCACTTTTACAGAAAAAAGACTATTTTGAAATAATGAGTGGCTCTTATGGTAATTCTAAGCTGGATAAAAATATAATATTAAAAAAAGGGAAAATATATCTATTCACAGGTGCAGTAGGAATTGGAAAAAGTTCGTTTCTATCTAACTTCGTAAGATGGCAGGAAGAGTATTTTAATAAAATTTGGTACAGCCAAACAAGCCCAATTATTTTTTCCGATACAATTATAAACAATATACGATTAAATCAGAATATTTCAGATCAAAAAATAATAGAATTATTGAATCTCCATCATTTCCCTAAAACAATTTGTAATCGTTTATACGAAGAGGTAAATTTTAATACTCTTTCTGGTGGTGAAAGACAATTAATTGAATTTGCAAGACTGTTAGTCAGGGCTGTAGAATTTGACATATTAATTTTTGATGAGTCCTTTAGTGCAATAGATCCCGTTACATTCAGTAAAATTTGGAAAGTTTTTATAAAAAACTTTTCTGATAAGACTATTATTGTCGTTTCTCATAAAAAATTAGAGAGTATAGTTTTTGATTTTGAAATTAAATTTAGTGATTATTTTGAGGTAAGAAAAGATGAAAAAAATATTTTTTAATATAGAAAAATGAAGTCTCGTTTCTTACGTACCCATATCATTCCTAAGAAAAGAAAAAAGACTTCCCATTGTAGTATGAGCACTAGAAGCCAACTGGCTTCTAGCGCAGGAAAATTTGAGACCCAGGCTCAAATTTTAGCCAAGAGACACCACTGGTGGCTACTGGCGTCCTAATACTACAATTCCTGGTAGTCTTGTTTTTTTTACGCATTCATGTCATTCCAAAGAATAGAAAAGAAGACTTCCCATTGTAGTATGGGCACTAGAAGCCAACCGGCTTCTAGCGCAGGAAAACTCCAAGACGGTTTCACCGTCTTACTCATGACAGAAACAAAATTTGG